>JBCCLB010000013.1:0-124816 GCA_039027095.1 Myxococcota bacterium | reverse complement strand
GGGCGCCCCACGGCCGTCGTCTCAGCGATGCGCGACCTTGTAGAGAATCGCGACGATGCGGTCGATGCGGTCCACCTCGGCCGACACCGACTCCGTGTCGACGTGGCCCACGGCGCCCGCGAGACGCAACCGCCATGATGGCTTCGCGGCCGGACGCCATCGCGATGTCGAACATCGCCCCGCGCTTCGCCCCGCGTGACCGCGCCGCCTCTGCCGCATTGAGCCCCACGCTCATCACCGCCCGACGCAATTGGTTCGCTAAGTCCCGGCCCTTCCGCTTCAGCCGCTCGATGATGCGATGCACCCGCGCCGCCATCGCCACGATGTCGTCGAGCACCCGCCGCCGCTGCCGCCACTACCGCCGCCACCACCGCCACCGCGGCGCCCCTCGTGACCCTCGCCACGCCCCCGCACCAACTTCGAACCAGTCACCACTACGTTTTCAACTCCGCTCATCTGAGCCTCCTTTGAGGCTTCCCCCCCGCCCTCGCACGCAGGGTCGCTCAAGCGGCGAAGCCGCGCGCAGCGCGGGCGAGCTTGCGAGCCCCTCGAGCACGAGGGCACGCTGAACCAAGCCGAGGAGAGCTCTTTCCCCGAGAACCGCGAGCCAAATCTGCACCGACCGGAGCCCGAGCCCGGGCGCACGACAGAGAAGCCGAATCGGCGAGTTTCGCTCGCATTTGGGGCCGCTGAGTCACCCTAGGCGCCTAAAATGCGAGCACTCCTCGCCGATCGCACCCCTCCGTCTGACCGACACACTTAGCCCCGCAGCCCGGAGCCCCGAAATCCCGACACCCGGAGACCCGGAATCCCGGAAACCAAGACACCCGGAATCCCGGAATCCCGACACCCGGAATCCCGGAAACCCCGAACCCGGAAACCTCGACACCCGGAAACCAAAAGTTGCCCCCCCCCGCCCGTACGAGCGCGTGATTTCGGCCACTTAGATCTGCCGGGTAGGTACAAACTGTGGTCGAGCCGCGACAACGCCGAGGCGTTGGTCGCCCTGGTGGGGTGCCGCCGAGTCTTGAGGAACTTGCGTGGCTGGCTCCGGCTCACGGGGCTCCGGCGTCGTGCTCACAGACGTTGCGCAAAAAGCGCATCAACCTCGAGCGCGCCGTCGAGGCCCGGGATCGCGAGCGCGTCTCCTGCGGTCGCCCGTCGTCGCGTAAATGTGTCGCGTACATCGGAGCGGCCGAAGCATTCGAGCTGGGTCGTCGGCGGGTCGACGAGGACGTAGGCCCGCAGCGACGCAAGGCGGCGGTAGTGCGCCCACTTCTCCCCTCGGTCGTAGGCTTCAGTACCGGGCCTTCGGTGCTGGGGCGAAAGCACTTCGAAGAGCACGGTAGGGTTGGTCACGGCGAGCTCGTCGTCGGACGGATGCTCGAGCTCGCCGCAGACCACAGCGCCGTCGGGGTAGGTGGCCAGCCCCGTCTCTGGAATACGGATCTTGAGGTCCGCCGAAAAGAGACGACACCCGGGTTTCAGCCGCGGCGCCACGGCGACCATGAGCGCGGCGATGAGGCGGGCGTGCTCCGGGGTGCCGCCCGTCATCGCGAACACCTGCCCGTCGAGGAACTCGTGCTTGAGCCCCGTCTCGCGCTCTCGCCGGAGGTAGTCGGCGTAAGTGAAACGATGGTGCGCCGACTGCGACATGCAGCGCCAGCTTAGCAGGCGGTCAAAGCAGACGATGGGCGCCCGCGAGAAAACTCGAGACGCGGCTTGCGTTCTCGGCGACGAGGGCCCATACCTCCGCCTCTCGGAGTAGAACAGTGAAGGTTACGAACTCGTTGCGCAGCGCCAAGAAGCGCCACCCCGACTGCCGTGTCGTCCGTCGCCGCGGCAAGGTCTACGTGATCTGCAAGTCCAACCCGCGGTTCAAGGCCCGCCAGGGCGGCACCAAAAAGAAGAACTGAGCCGCGCTCGTGCGCCATCGCTGGCGCTCCATCGCTGGCCTACGGTAGCTCGCCGAAGGGGCAAGACAGAGAAACCCGAACGCATCGGCCGCGTTCGGGTTTTTTTGCTTGGGCCCCCCGAGGCGAAATGCCCCGTTATCGAAGCGAAACACGCGGGTCGCGGGGCGAAACACACCGGTCGCGAGGCGAAACGCGCCGGTCGCGCGGGCCGAGACATGTCCGTCGCGTGGCGAAACGCCCCTCCATGGGGCCGAAAGGCGCCCATACCGGGGCGGAACGCCTCACCCCTCCGCGGGCGCGTCGGGGAGCGCGGCGAGGGCTTCGCGCCATGCCTCTTGTTCGACCTGACCCGGCTTTCGCTTGCCGAAGAACAGCGCGACCGTTTTTCCCGCCTCGTCGTAAAGCTCGAGGCTGGTGACGATGCCGTCGGCGGTGGGCTTTTTCGACACCCAGGCGTGGGCCACCCCGGGCTCGAACAGGTGCAGGTTGAACCCCTTGTCGAGCACGTTGTACCAGTCGCCCATCAGCTTGAGTTTCTTCACCGTCCCGGTGTGGATCTCGATCACGCCAGGGCTGCTGACGAAGACCATGATCTCGAACGATGCATCCCGGGCCCATTCGAGGATCTGACGATGGCTGTGGAGGTCGACGCGGCGCGTGAACTCGCCCCCGAGCCGCAGCGCCTGCATGCGCGAGACCTTGAAGCGGCGGAACAGAAAGAAGAACTCGTGGGTGTCTTGGATTTTGCTCCAGGCTTCGAGCAGCCCCGCTTGGTCGATCTCTTCGTCGGGTTTCTCCGGCGGCGGCTCGGCCGCGGGCACCGGGACGAAGCCCGGGCTCTGGTCTTCGGCTGCGAACTTCGTTGCGAAGGCTTCGAACGCCTCTTCGCCCTCGGCGCCGAATTTGAACAGCTTGTGGTAGGCGAGGCCCTCCGGCCCGAAGATCTGAATGCTGCGGCGCTGGTTCTCGACATCGCGGACGGCGAACGCCGTGCCCCACTTGTGGCGAAAGATCCGTAGGTCGAGGCCCTCGTCGAGCACGTTGCCCCCGTGGTCGAAGAGCTGCACGTTGCGAAAGATCCCTGTCTTCTCGATCACGGCGTGCGGGTTGCGCGTGAGCGCCATGACTTCGCCGAGCGCTTCGAGCCCGTGGCAGAAGTCGTCCCAGTCGTCGCTGAGACGCGTCACGCCGCCATCGCCGACCCGAGAGGCCACGAGCTCCGCCTCGGTCACCCCGAGGGCGGCCGCCGCGTCGCGCGCACGAAGCGGGCCTTTTTCCTTCTGCAGCGCCTCGTGACGTTGGCGCAGTTCGGCCGGATCGCGCGGCGCGGGGGCGTTGGGGGCGGAAGCGTCGGATGTGGGTGCTGCGGGCTGGGCCATATGGACTTCTTACAGGGTCGCGGAGCGGGCGGCGATGATCGGAGCGCGCAGGCGCTCGACAAAGTACGGAGACATCGCAGCGAAGCTCGGACTGAACCCGGAAGACATCGGCGTCGTTCTCCACTTCCTATGTTCGGTGGCGCGACACCAGCCCATCTTCTTTCTATGGCGCCCCATCGCCCGCGACCCCCGCGACGACATGCTCGCCGAGTTGGCGGTCGCTGCGGGAGCCGACGCGATCGTGACCCACAAACAGCGCGACTTCATCGGCGTCAGTTCCCTCGGGCTGCGCGTCATATCGCCGCAGCTCTTCCTTCGAGAGATTCATGAGCACGCTCAGCCTCCGCCTGCCGCAGTCCGTGCATCGTCAGCTCAGTGCCCTCGCCAAGCGGGAAGGCGTCTCCATCAACCAACTGATCAACTCGGCCGTCGCGGAGAAAATCGCGGCGCTGATGACGGCCGAGTACCTCGAAGAGCGAGCTCGTCGCAGTTTGATGCTGTTCTCGCGCATGTTGCCGACATCGAGCCTGATGACATCGATAGGTTGACGGGCGAGGCCGAATCGCAAGGGTCGGGTCGAACTGAGCCGACCTCAGAAGCTCGCCGTGCGGGCGGCGATGATCGGAACGCGCAGACGCTCTTCGTGGACCTCGACGAGGTTCGGAGACCTCGCGGTGAAGCTCGCGCCCGCACCGTGTTCTCGGACGTTTCTGCCTAAATTCGCGAGGCGAACGCCTGCATGACCTTGGAGAGTGCGGCGATGCGGGGGGTGTCGCTCAGCGTGCGGAGCACTGAGTAGGACACCGGGACCACCCGGCCTACCAGGTCGGAAAGGACCGGCTCGAGCTTGTCGGAACCGACGGCAGGGTCGGCGAGGTCGGCCTCGGGAACGAGGGCAATGCCTTGACCGGCCGCGGCGAGGTGCCTCACGACGTGCACGTCGGTATGGACGAGATTGGGCTTTATCGCGAACGTCTCGCCATCGATCGTGGGCCATGCATCAGGGGACGCGCTAGGGTTGACCCAGCTGAGAAGGTCGTGGTCGGCAAGATCGGCAAGCGACGTCGGCTTGCCGCGCTCCTCGAGGTAGGCGGGACTGGCCAGCAGCAGCTCACGG
Source organism: Myxococcota bacterium (assembly GCA_039027095.1). Classification (GTDB taxonomy): domain Bacteria; phylum Myxococcota_A; class Polyangia; order Polyangiales; family Polyangiaceae; genus JAPYTK01. Next base: position 120,404 of record JBCCLB010000013.1, on the reverse strand, counting down.
AGCTGCGTGAGGGGTCCCGAGACCCAGCGTGGGTCGTCGTGCATCTCGCCGAAGTAAAACGCCATATCGACACGGTCGACCGAGAGCTCCGACGGAGCATTGATGATGCTGAGCTCAAAGCGAAGGTCACGAAACTCGCGGCGAAACGCGCTGTAGCCGTCGACGAGAATGATGGGGGCGACACCGGCCGACACCGCGAGGCGGAGGGGCGGCAACCCCTCGGGGACGAATTCGGCGGCCGACCGGAGGAGGGCCTTGGCCTGATCGATGACAGGACCGGCCTTCTCGGCGAGGCGTTGCCCCGCCGGAGTGAGGTCCGTGCCTCCCCGACGACGCTGCAGAAGCGGTACGCCGGCACGAGTTTCGAGCTCGTCGAGACGCCGCTGGAGCGTGGCGCGAGGGTACCCCGTCTCTTTCGCCGCCGCCGCCACCGACCCAGTTTCGGCAACCGCCAACAAAAGTCGCAGCTCGATGAGGTCCATGCCGTCATGCGTAGCGCGCCTCTTCGAAGGCGTCTGTCACGGTGCGAGCGCGCAGGTCCCGTTCTTTCGCATCACGGTGAACGCCGTGGTACCTCGGGACCTGTGGATAGGTTGGGGCTGGGGTTCCTCGCTGTTTTGACCGCATGTCATGCGGCCCCGCTTGCCCCGCAAGAGATGCCATCTCGGCCGACGGAGCCGACAGACAAGCAGGTAGCGATAGCGCTGAAAGCCGGACACGGGCGTCATCGCTTCGTAAGCGAAGACGGCGGACGCACGTGGCGTGGGCCTGGGTTTTTGCCTGATACGCCGAACCGTGCAGCCGTCACGTCGCGAAGTTCGGGAGACTGGCGTACCGTCATCGACGATCTCGGACTGAAGATTCCTGGCACCTCGGCCGCAGCGCTCATCGCCGCTCAGCCAGAGTGTAGCCATGCGTCTTCCTCCCCGTGTCAATGGCAGCAGCCCGGAAGCCTCGAACCGACCAGGCTTTCCGCTCAGGTCGATGGTGATGTCATCACCCAGAGCGTCGCCGTATCGGAATTCTGGGACGCAGATGAGAGGGTCGTGGCCGACTTTCGGGCCCGCTTTCGCGACTTGCGGGCCCGGCTCGATGGCACCTGTGACGTGGAAGCACCCACGAGGAATCAACGACCACGAAATCCCGACGGCCTCAACGACGGAGCGTCGGTCGTCCTGCTCGAGCAACGTTGGCGCTGCCCGCGGTTGGCGTCTCGGCGTAGCCCTCCGGTTCCGTCCGTTCTGATTTCAGCGACGCTGAGTTTTCACGCCGAGCATCACCCTGGGGTGGTGCTCAAGACCGCCGTCGAGACCGCACCACGACCCGTGGCAGACCTCGATGGGTTGCCTTCAGAGCGGGGCGGTCGTGGCGGCGCGCGGGAAAAGTAGCGGCTTCAGCTGCCGCCGACGTTTCGGGAAAGCTGGCGGAGAAAGTTCTCCATCCTCGTGTAGCCGTTGGGGTCGACGGCGTACGGATCCGCGGGGAGTTGCGTCGCGATGCTCGTGGGCGCGGTGATCGTGGGCGCGGCACCAAAGTGCGCGTTGAAGTCGTACGCTTCATTCCCCGTACGGTTCTTGATCGGGGTGTGGGTTCGATTGATGAAGTCTTCACGCACCTGAACCATCGAGGGGTGATTTTCGCCCGGGCGCGCGCCCATACGCTCCATGACCAGTGTTTCGATGCCCTCCGGCCCGCGGACGTTGAACGTCTCGGGGGCAACGCAGTCTCCCGAGAAGCCGCCGCGGTCGCGATAGGTGTCGAGGGATGTCGTGAACACGTTCGGTCCCGGAAGATTCTCCACCAGATCTTCCGGTTCCTCTGCGTCGAGGTAGCCTTCGATGGCGAAAAACGAGGCGTCATTTACGAACAGAGCATCGCCGGGGCCCATGTCCCCGCGGGTGTAGATCCGTCGGTTGCCCGTTGCTCCAGGATGAAACTGGGCGAGTTGACCCTCCCGATACAGTCCGCTCATCACCGCCGCCGCCGCCGTGTGGGTAGGGCCTGGGGTATTCGGACTGAACTTCTCGGCTGCGCCGATGTCCACCAGCTTCAGGCCCGTGTTGTACCAGGCCACGTTCAGGATGAGGGTATTGAGCGCCTGTGTTTTCGGATTTCGGTCGACGACGTGCGTAAAGAAAACATCGGAAAAGGCCACGCGGTTGTTTCCGCCCGCGAGCGACGCCTTGCTCAGACGGCTGACCGCGCCGGGAACGCCCTCGTGCCCGGCCACCCCGTAGCCCACGACGGCCCGGTGCAGCGTGGCTTCGAGCGTGGGCGTGAGGATGCCGGTGTGCCGCCGGTCGGGATCCGCCGATTCGGGTTCATATTCCAGAACGTCATAGATCTCGTCGCTCCCGAGAAAGAGACCGACATTGCTCACGACGACGTTCTGGTTGCCGCGATTGATCGTGATGGCGTCTCTACCTTCATTGGAGCTGATGGCTTGCGTCACCTCTCCCACTTGGGGGACGACTTCGATGTGCTCGATCACGATGTCGGAGCTGTCGGTGATCATGATGTCGTAACCCACCACCCGGACGAGTCCGGGTGCGGTCTGGCCCGCGATGTGGAGGTTTGCCTTGTCCTTGATGCTCAGGCGCGACGTCAGCTCGATTTCGCCCGCGACGTCGAAGAGGATGAATCGGGGGTCATCGGCCGTCTCGACCCCGTGGCGCAAGGTCCCCGGACCTGAGTCGTCGAGTGAGTCGACGATGTAAAAGTCGGCCGCGGCGGACGAGCCGACCACCGGTGGTGCGTTGGGGGCGTCCCCCCGACGGGACGCGCCCAACGTGCACATCCCGTAGGTACAGGGCGCCCCTTCGATGATGGGCAACTTGCCTCCGGCGCACACCGTCGGGACCACGGGCCCTTCGCCGCCGCCGACGCCGCCTCCTCCTCCTGGCGCACCCGCGCCGACCCCGCCGGGCCCGGCTTGTCCGTTGCCTCCGTCGCTGGAACCCGCAGCACCGATGGATCCCCCCGCCCCGTCCGACGCGCCGGCGCCCGCATCCGTCGCATCCGAGCTGCCGCACGCGCCGACACACCACGCCATCGAACCGAGCGCGAGCGCCCACCATTCGAGGCGCCGGGATCCCCGGGACGCCTCACGTTGCTCTTCTCTTGTCCTCATGGACCCAAGGTCTCAAAGCCGGCGGCCACGCGGCCAGCCCTCGAATCGGTCGCGCGGTGGCCGCGGCTTGCGCGCACGGTCTCCTACATTTGAACCGGCCTCGATTCGGGTAGTCTCGGTGCGGGGTGTCTCGTCCCAAGGATGCAGATTCGGGGGCGACGTTCGAGGCCATCGTCAGGGCGGCCGCGCGCGTCGTGACCTCGCGGCGTGCGCTCAGTCTCCGGGCGACGGCGCAGGAAGCGGGACTCTCGTTGGGTACGATCCAATATTACTTCCCCACGCACGAGGCGCTGGTTCGTACGTGTGTGGAGAAGCTGAGCCATCGAAGTCTTTCGTTGGTTCGACGCTTGGCCCACGCGTGTGAAGCCGAATCGACCACTCCCGCGTTGCCGCTGGCCCGCGTCATCAGCGTCGCGACCCGGGAGTCTTGGCGGGTCCAGCTGGCGGCCCGAGAACCGGAACTGCTCGAAGAGACGATCGCCACGGCCGCGTCGCTTCTGCACCAACCCCTTCGCGGGCTTTCGGGCGGCATCCCGGAGCCCCATCGGATGACCTTCATCGCGGCGTGGACCGTCGCCGTGACGCGGCTGTACTCGGCGGACGGCGAGACGTTGGCGACGCTGTGCAACGAGGCGTGCGTGCGGCGGGCGAAGGAAGTGCGACGCCGGCACCTCCGGCGATGGGATCTCGTGTGGGGAGATCCGTCAAGCGCCTCCTCTTTTCTCTCCCCATCCCCCTCTGCACCCTCGGTACCATCGACGACCACCGCCGATGACCCAGCCGCCGCGATCCTCGCGACCGCGCGCGACGTGCTCGCCACGACGGAGAACCTAAAGCTATCGCTGGTGGCGGAGCGACTCGGAATGACCGTGAGCGGGGTGCGGCACTACTTTCCGACGCGCGACGCCTTGATTCACGGCATCATCGATGACCACGACCGAGCCCAGCTCGCATGCGTGGCGACGGGGGTGCGACGGCTCACGGCCGGGGCCGCTTCGTCCGAGGTGATTCGGGATACCCTCGGGGAGATTTATGGGCTGCATGTCGAGATCAGTGCGGTGACTCGCCTGCGGCACGAAGATACCGCCTCGCGCATGATGAGTCCTCGCATCACCCCCGCGCTCTTCGAGGGCTACGCGCTGGCGGAAGGGGCGGCGGCGCACTTGGGGCTCGAACCCAGGGACCTCATCCTCACCCTCAGGGTCCTGGGCTTCATCATCGTTCACTTCGCGGACTGGCAGGCGCGGCACGCGCCACGTGATCCCAACCTGCGCCGATTCATCGGAGCCCTCGGAAATGCGCTGCTCGCGCGGTGACCCCCAAAGTAAGCGATCCGTCCATCGCATTCGATAGATCGCAAGGTCGACGCCGCGCGGTCGCCCGTGACCACCCGCAGGCGTCATCGTCACCTATCGGAGCCGATGGTGCGCTACGGTGTGCGCGCTAAAGGGTCGCGGTGCGGGCGGCGATAATCGGAACGCGGAGGCGGTCGTCGTGCACGACGACGACCTCGATGTCGAAGACCGCGCGGAGCGTATCGGGCTCGAGGACTTCGGCGGGAGGCCCGATGGCGACGGTGCGACCCTTGGCCATCAGCATCACCCGGTCGGCGTACTGCGCCGCGAGGTTGAGGTCGTGGAGGACGGCGATGGCGCTGGCCCCCTCACGGGTGAGCCGTCGCGCCTGCTCGAGCAGCGAATGGGCGTGCGCGATGTCGAGGCTCGCGGTGGGTTCGTCGAGCAGGAGGAGCCGTCGACCGTCGGCCGGCGGCTTCCAGATCTGGGCGAGCGCCCGGGCGAAGTGAACCCGCTGCTTCTCGCCCCCAGACAGCGACGTGTAGGTGCGCGAAGCGAGCCGACCGATCCCCGCGCGGCGCAACGCTTCCTGGGCGATCGCCGCATCACGATGGGGTCCGCGGCCATGCGGCGCCCGCCCCATCATCACCACTTCGAAGGCCGTGAAGGCAAAGTTGAGCATCGAGCTCTGGGGAAGCACCGCGCGCCGCGTCGCATGCTCGAGCGCCCGGGCCGGAGCCTCGCCGAAGAGCACCACCGACCCCCCCTCGGGCTCGATTTCTCCGGCCAAGGCGCGAAGAAATGTGGTTTTGCCCGCCCCGCTCGGGCCCACGATGCTCACCAGCTCCCCCGGCGCCAGCTCGAGACCCACGTCGCACACGATCGGGGCGCCCCCGCGCACCACCGTCACCCCCTCGGCCGCGACGACCGCGGTCATGACATCCCGTCGAGGTGAAGGCGACGCCGCATCAGCCACAGAAAGAAGGGGGCACCGGCGAACGCCGTCATGATGCCGATCGGCACTTCGATGGGGGCGGCCACGGTGCGGGCGGCGGTGTCGGCCACCAACATCAGCACCGCGCCCAGCAACGCCGACAGGGGCATGAGCGTTCGGTGATCGGGGCCCACCAGAAGCCGCACGAGGTGCGGGATCACGAGCCCCAAAAATCCGATCACCCCCGTCATCGACACCGCGCCGCCGACCGCGAGCGCCGTCAGCGCGAAGGCGATCCGCTTGAGGCGTTGGGGATCGATCCCCAGGTGGCGCACCTCGGCGTCGCCGAGCAGCCACGTGTTCAGCGCGGGGGCGAGTCGGGGCAACAACAGCGTCGGCGGGATCACCACGACGGCCGCGACCCCCAGCACCGTCCAGTTGGCCCCGCCGAGGCTGCCCAAATTCCAAAACGTGAGGTCCCGAAGCTCGGCGTCGGTCGCGATGAGCATCAGCACCCCCACCCCGGCCATGGTCAGCGCGTTGATGGCGATGCCGGCGAGCAGGACCGTGGCGATCGACACCTGCCCGCCCTGTTTGCCTACCCGCCACACGATGGTCGTGACGAGCAGCGCCCCCACGAAGGCCGCGAAGGGCAGCCCCCACTCCGAGACGGAATCGGTGAAGTACTTGGCGAGCACGATGTAACAGGCCGCCGCGCACGCCGCCCCGGCCGACACGCCGATCAACCCGGGGTCGGCGAGCGGATTGCGGAAGATCCCCTGCATGGTCGCGCCCGAGACGGCCAGCGCGCTGCCGACGACGAGCGCGAGCAGCACCCGCGGCATGCGCACGTCGAGCACCAGCACCTGAGAGGCGCGGGACACCTCCGCCCCCCCGAGCCCGACCCACGCGAGCACCACGTCGACCACCTCCGCGGCCGGGATGGCGACGGGTCCAATGCCGAGGGCCACGATGGCCGCGACCGGGAGCGCGATGGCGAGCACCACGTAGCTCGCGCGCACGTAGGGACGCACCCCGGGGGCGGCGGGGGCAGTGGCGGCGGGCGCGGTGGTGGCCGGCGGGGCGGAGGCCGGCGCGGCGTCGGCCGGCGCGGAGGTGTCCTCGTGCCGGAGGCCCCCGGTCGCCGCGCGTTTAGCTGCCTCCGCCATCCTCTGCTGCTTCTTTAGCGGGGCTCTTGTGAAGTGCCGTGGCGAGCTCCTTCATCGCCTCCCCGAGTCGGGGTCCGAATCCGAGCAGCGCGAGGTCGTCGATGGCCACGATCTTCCCGGCCTTGCCCGCCTTGGTGAGCGCGACCCCCGGCAGCTTCAAGACCCCGTCGGTGCCGCCGACACTCTCGGCGCCGCGGGTGGTCATGAGGATCACATCCGGGTCCGCCGCCGCCACCGACTCGGACGACATGGGCTTGTAGCCATCGAATTGGGTCATCGCGTTCTGCGCGTGGACCAGCTCCAACATCGCCTCCAGCCCCTCTTCTTTGCCGGCCACGTTCAGCACGCGGTTGCCCCGCGCGTAGATGAACATGACCCGAGGCTTGGTGGCGGCGGTGTCGGCGATCTCGCGCGCCTTCGCCACGTCTTCGTCCAGCTTTTTCAGCAGCTTCGCCGCCTCGTCGGGCTTTTTGAACAGCTTGCCGAGGGTCGTGATCCGCTGCCGCGCCGCCTCGAGCGTCAAGGCCCCGTCGACCTCGATCATCTCGGTGCCCGTGCTCTTCAACTGCGCGAGCACCGGCGGGGGCCCCGAGCCCTGCGTGTAGACCACCGCCGAGGGGTCGAGCGAGAGGATCCCTTCCGAAGAGAGCTTGCGGAAGTACCCCACCTTCTTCTTGTCGGCGAACACATCGGGCGGGTGCAGGCTGGTGATGTCGACCCCCACGATCTGGTCTTGAACCCCAAGCCCGGCGAGGATCTCCGACACCGTCCCGCCGACCGACACGATCCGGCTCAAGTCGGGGCCCGGCTCTGCCGAAGCAGACGCCGAAGCCGCCGCGGTACCAGTGGCGGTGGGGGCGGCCGAAGACGAGGTGCTCTCGCCGCAACCGGCGAGCAGGAAGAGCGGGGCGAGCAGGAGGAGCGAGGCGCGCAGCGCGAGGCTGGCGGATCGAAGACGAGCGGAGGGGGCTGGCACGGAAGAACCTCTCGGGGGCAATGACCACGCCCGCCGAAGCGCCGACGGGCGGTCATGGTACCGCGAGACGCCACCCCGGAAACGCGTCGTAACTACGCGGGGACTGATAACGAAATTCAGTTTCAGGTCAACCCGCGGTGGCGTAGGCGCGACGCTCGACGGACTGAGAAGAGGCGGCGCGGGCTCGGCCGCGGGGGAGCGTGCGTGCAAGGGCGAGGGGTCGGTTTTCGTTGACCGTGAAAATGAATGTCAATATCAGACGGCCATGAAGTACCTGCTCTACCCCACGCTGATGTTGATGGTCCCGCTCGTCGTTGCCTGTGGCGACGACGAAGAGGAAACGTCGAGCGCCAGCGGAGGCGCCGGAACCACCACCACCACGACGTCGACGGGCATGAGCGACGGCGGCAGCAGTACCACGACGACCACGACGAGCGCCGGTGGGATGGGCGCCGGTGGGATGGGCGCCGGTGGTGGTGCGACGAGCGGAATCTACGAACTCTGCGGGGACGGCCAGCCTGACTGTGAGACCGGTCTGGAGTGCGTCATCATCGCCATCCCCAACGTGTCGAGCATGTCTGTCGGCTACTGCGCACCGCCCTGTACACCGCCCGCACAGCCGGGGACCCCCGATCCGGCATGCGTCGCGGGCTTTTCGGGCATGAACCCGGGCACATGTTTCGGCCCGGATCAGTGCATCCTCATCTGCGACCCAATGTTCGGGGCGCCTGCGACCTGCCCCACCGGGTTGAGTTGTATTAGTCCAAGTCCGATGAGCCCGGACTCGTGTCTGGTTGCGCCGTAGTTTCAGGGGTCCATGCCGACGGCGCTTGTTTGACGAGAGCGCCGTGTCCGGTCAAGTGGCGGTAAGATGAGAGTGCAGATCCTCTTCGGGAGCGAGTCTGGTAACGCCGAGGAGCTGGCCCAACGGGCGGGCGAGCAGCTCGGCGGCGCGGGGTTCGACGTCGACGTGATGGACATGGAGGATGTCGACCCCGACGACCTCCCGTCCATGCGCACGCTGCTCGTGATCACGAGCACCCACGGTCACGGCGACGCGCCCTACAACGCCGAGGACCTGCACAAGTACCTCATGACCTCGGAGGAGCAACTCCCCGAGGTCCGCTTCGCGGTGCTCGCCCTGGGCGACACGACCTACGAGCACTTCGCCCAGTGCGGCAAGGACTTCGACCGCCGCCTCGGCGAGCTGGGGGCGACGCGCTTTATGGATCGCGTCGACTGCGACGTGGACTTCGAAGACCCCTACCTCGGGTGGATCGCGAAGGTTCAGGAGACGCTCCCGACCCTCGACGCGGCTCCGGCGGCGTCTCCTGCGGCCGCGGCGCCTGCCCCCACAGCCGCGCCGGCGCCCACCGTGGGAACGGCCGTCGCCACCGCGCCCGGCCCCGCGCCCGCCGCGAAGGGCGAGGGCATGTCGAAAAAGCACCCCATCCCCGCCGAGGTGGTGGTGCACCGCAAGCTCTGCGGCGAGGGTTCGACCAAAGACGTGCGCCACGTCACGCTGGCGCTGAGCCGCCACCTGCCCTTCAACCCCGGCGACTCGTTCGGGGTGACGGTCGAGAACGACCCCGAGCTGGTCGCGGCCATCGCCGACGTCGCCCGGGTCGACCCCCAGGCTCCGGTGAACTTCGACGGCGCCACCCGACCCTTCCGCGACGTGCTGTCGACGTCGCTCGACATCGTTCAGGTCGACCCACGCCTCACCGCGGAGGCCGGCTTCGACGCATCACAGATCACCACGTCGGGGTGGGGCCTGTCGCACCACGTCATCGACGTGCTCCAGGCCAAGCCCCGCGCCTGGGACGCGCAAACCCTGGTGGGTTGCCTGCGCCGGCTCCAGCCGCGCCTCTACTCGGTGACGTCATCGCCGGCGGTGGGGCCCGACCGCGTCGACCTCATGATCGCGCTGGTGAACTACGAACTCCACCGGCGACCCCGCTGGGGCGTCGTCTCCCACGCCGTGGCGCACCGCTGGCCGGTCGGCACCAAGGTCGCGACCTACCTTCGCCCCACCCCGGGCTTTCGCCTCCCCGAGAACGACGCGACCCCGATGGTCATGATCGGCGCCGGCACCGGCGTCGCCCCCTACCGCGCCTTTCTCCAAGAGCGCGCCAGCCGACGCGCAACCGGCGCCCACTGGCTCTTCTTCGGTGCTCGCAACCGCGCCACCGACTTCTACTACGAGGCGGACTGGAAGCACTTTCACGACCAGGGCCAGCTCGCCCGCATGGACATGGCGTTTTCCCGCGACCAGGCCGAGCGCGTCTACGTGCAGCACCGCATGTGGCAGCAGGGCAAAGACCTCTACCAGTGGATCGAATCGGGCGCCGTCATCTACCTCTGCGGCGATGCCGTCAGCATGGCCCCCGACGTCCGCCGCACCCTGGTGAAAATTCTCGAGGCGGGCGGCAACCTCACCCCCGACGCCGCCGCCGCCCGCTTCGCCGCCCTCCAGGCCGAAGGCCGCTACCGCGAAGACGTCTACTGACGGCGGCGCGCGCGCAGCTCGGCTACGCCTGGGCATGTCGCGCCGCCGATACGACGGAGGACTCGGAGGCGGAGTCGCGACCGGCGAAGGTCAAATGGGACAGAAGCACGTTCCGATAGACGACGCGCTTTTGGCGAAGCTCCCGGCGCCGCGAACGGGACAAAACGCCGAAGAGGAAGCAAAGCCAATCGCCGCGAAGGTCGTCGTCGCCCGCAAGGGCTCGGTGCCCGAAGTCCTCGAGGCGTTGGCGGGCATCGAAGCGCGGGACCAACGCGCCGAAAGCTTGCGGCCCCTCCTGCTCGGCGCCGCGCTCATCGCGCTTGCCGGCGCGTTATGGGCGTTCACGTCGAAGACGAACGTAAACCTCGGTTTCGCGGCCGGGGCGTTGCGGTGACGTTTTTCCTCGCCCGATATTTGATGGGGGACAACGACGTGAGCGACCGCCAGTTGGCCGCGACCTGCACCCTGTTGACGACGCTGGCGTCGGAGCTGCGTGCCGGCGAACCCGTATCGATGAAGATCAACTTCAGCGGGTGGACCAGAACCTTTCCGCGACGAAGCGAGGGGCGGAAGATCTACGCCCGTGACTGGCTGAAGCTTCGCCTGCCGCTCGCCGACGGGACCCAAGCGTCGGTCGCGATTCGAGGGGTGGTCAAACGCAAAACACGGCTCCTCCGGAAGCATGTGAAGCACACCGACCAGCTGACCGAACGGCTCACGATAACGTTCACACCGCCCCAGGGCGCTACCTTCGCCATCCAAACCGAACCGAAGGTCCCCCGAGTCGCGGGGCTCAAATTGGTGCGAAGCGAGGTGAAGGCGCGACGGGCATCGTTCGTGTTCCGGACCCGGGTCCCCCTGCGACGGCAACGCGTCCATGGTGGCTGGGCCCTTGTGAAACCAGGGGAGCTCCTCGACGGCGAGACGCTCCTCTCGGCTTTCAGGCAGAGCCATCGCGCCGCAAAGGACGCGACTGCAGGCTAACGGCGCGCGCTCACGGCCGGTTCATGGCCGCAATGCGAGCGGAAACCACGCGGCGGTGCTGCTCCTACCCCCGTGTCCTGACGACGCAACGAGCCGGCCGAACGCCGCGAACGCGACCTCGACCTCGCGGGCGACCGGCGCGTCTGTGCCTGGGGGCTCGACGCTGAGCTGGCGCTCATGGCAGGGTGGCTCAGGCGATGGGACCGCATCATCCGCTCGACGAAGCGCTGTTGTCACGGCTCCCGGCGCGGGGCTCGGTCGACGGGAACGACGAGGAGAAACAGCCCCTCGATGCGAAGGTGCGCCTCGAAGCGACCGGCGCGGTGCCCGAGGTCCTGGAAGCGTTGGCGAACGTCGAAGTGCGCGACCGGCGTGCCGAAAGGGTCAAGCCTATACTGAACGGCGCGGGTGTGGTCGCCGGCGTGGGCACCATCATCGCGATAAGTAACAAGGCTCCCTTGCCCGTTTGGCTCGGGGTCGCCGTCGTGGCCTTGGCTTGCTTCATCGCCGGGTCTGTTTTCAGCCGCGCCGACGTGAGCGACCGCAAGCTCGAGGCCATGTGCACGCTCTTGTCGACCTTTGCTTCCGAGCTTCGTCGCGGTCGCCCGGTGCGCCTCGAGGCCAACCTGAGCGGGTTGACGAAGATGCCGGCAGAACGCGATGGCGACCGTAGGACCTACACCTGCGACTGGATGCACCTCGACCTACCTCTCGCCGACGGAACGCGGGCCGTCGTCGTGGCGCGGAGCGCGCTCAAGCGGAAGAGCCGCCAGAAGAGGAAGTACACCAAGCACAAGGACCAGCTGACCGAGCAGCTCACCGTGCAGCTCATCCCGCCCAAAGGAAAGAGCCACCCCGCGCAGGGGTCTCCGCCGCGCCCCCTGGTCCGTGGCCTCACCCTGATGCGAGCCGAGCTGAAACCCCGCCGCGCGACCTTCGTGTACCGCAGCTATGCGCCCCTGCGCCGTTTGAAAGGCCGCTACGGCTGGAGCATCGTCATGCCGGGCGACCTTCTCGACGGCGACAAGCTCGTAGCAGCCCTCATTCAGAGCTACCGCGCCACCGCCACCGCCAATCGAGCCCATTCATGAATCGAACCCTGATTGCGCCGTTTCTGTTGCTCCCCGCCCTCGCCGTATCCTGCGGAAAGAGTGACGATGCCACGCCTCCGGATACCACGCCTCCGGATGCGGCGCCCGCCGACGTGGCGTCGGGGCGGGTGCTCGCGGGCACCACGGTCACCCTCGGGGAGGAGACGCACCGCTTCGACCCGAAAGACGATGGCTACGTCACCTCCACCGGACTGCGGTTCAAGGTGGAGGCCGACCGCGTGAAGGTGAAGGGCGCCGACGGTCGCGAACTCTGCAAGGTGAAGAAGAAGGACGATGGCTTCAAGGCGTACCGCAACGGGGCCGACGACGCGTTCCTGAGGGGAAAGCGGCGCGGCGACGGCTTCAAGCTGACCAAGAAGCCCTCCGACGAGGAGATGGGGCGCATCGAAAAAGGCGGCGGTACCGTGAGCGGCGAGGCCATCACGGTCGAAGGCGATGCGGTTCGTCGCGCTGGCACCGAGGTCGGCACCGCGCCGGGCCTTCCCGCCACCGTCGCCGCCATGCTCGGCCTCACCGAATTGTCGGCCGCCGAGCGCCTGGCGCTCGTCGTTTACGCGACCGAGGTCGCGCGGTGAGTCGGTGCCGCGAGACGGCGGGCATTCTCTTTCCCAAGAAGTGCGGGGAGCCGGCGGTGGGCGCTTGCTCGCAATGCAAGAAACCCATCTGCAAGACCCACAGTCGCGACTACTGGCAGAGCATCGCGTGCGTCTCCTGCCTCCGGGGGTTGATCGAGGGCCAGCCTCAGCAAAAGCAAAGTCAAGCGCACCTTCGCGACGATCCTTACTTCTATTGGTATTACGTCGACACGCCGTGGAACGAGGAAGCGTACGGCGCCAGCGACTACCGCCTGTTCGATGACGCCGGAGGCGCGGACTTCGGGGCCGACGATTACGGGGGCTGGGAGGGGACCTGAGCTGCCACGACGTCGTGGTCTACGCCGTCGGCGGCGGCCACGGCCACGCGGTTCGGGGCGCGGGGGTGGCGTCGGCGCTGGTCCGTCGCGGGGTCGCCACTTCGCTCGTCGTCCTGGAGGCGCAGCAACACCTCGTCGAGGCGCTCGCGCCCGAGGTGCCGCTTCTCGTCGTCGCAGGAAGAGACCACACGCGGCTCCCCGGCGACGTGACCCGTGAGCTCCTCGCGGCCGACCGTCTGGTGGTCGATACGTTTCCCGGCGGCGTCCGCGGCGAGCTTCAGGGCCTCTCGACGCCTCGGTGGGCGATGTTGCGGCTCCGCCGTGACGCTGAAACGCCCGCCTTTCTCGGCGAGGTGGCCGCGTGCGAGGCCGCCGTTGACCTCGAGTGCAATCTGAGATGGCTGGAACACGCCGATGTCACGGCCCTCGATCCCGTCGCGCGGAACGTTCTCGCCGACCCCGACGCACGCGACGACGGCTCGGTCTGTCTCTTGTCGGGCGGCGACCCCGCGCTGGATGCCTTTTTCGACAAGCTCGGGCCCCGGCTCCGAGCCGTGGGTCTGTCGGTGTTACGACGCGCACCGGCGAGCCCGCCGCTCATGTTCGACCGTCGCCCGCGGGTGGTCGTAGGGGCGGCCGGCTACAACCTCACCTACGAGCTAGCGCGGGCGGGCATTCACCACCTCGCCATCCCTCGGGCTCGCCCCTTCGACGACCAGCGGCGTCGGGCGCGCGCCATCGCCGAGGCCCCCGCCGACCCCGAAGCCATGGAAGCCCGCATCATACAGCTCGCTCTGGATCCCGATCCAGGTCCACCACGACGACGATGCACCGGTCGCTACGACGATGTGGCCGCGTGGCTGCTGAGCTGAGCCGGAGGGGTATCTGCGGCATCGGCGGCGGTGAGCACGACCACGTCCACGACCCCGCGGGCCCGAAGTCGACGGGGCCCCTGGCGGCGGTAGTCGGCGGCACCTCCCTCGGTTGCCATCGTCTCGAAATCGCCAGCCACCGCCACGATGTCGTCGCGCCGGAGTAGGGTCTCCTCAGCCTCGGTATGCGGCACGAGGGGAAATGACGCTCGGTCCTCGGCTTCCCGCGGAGCGAGTTCGTCGAGCCACGGGAGCGGAGGCGCCGCGACCCGAGCGGTTGGCCCGCGCAATCGAATGCGCCCCTCGGGAACGACGAGGGTGTCGCCGTCGTCGAGCGCAACTGTGAATCCGTGCGTCCGCGCCATGCGCAGCATCACGTCGCGGCCGCCCCAACGGGAGCGACGTGAGAGCTCGAGCGCATAGCCGCGACAAGGCGCGCCCGTGACGGGGCTCAGCATGAAGTCTCCGTCGACGAGGCGGCCGCGCTTTGCTGACGCGAGCCGCATCGGGGCGGGGCGGTGGACCGCGCCCCGGGGCTTCAGTCGATTTCGGTAGGCCCGCCAGCGGTTGCGTGTCGCCGTAAACAGCCACCACCCCGACGCCGGGATCGCGGCCACCACCAACAAGATCACCCCAATGATGATCCCGTCGAAAGACGGCATGGTGGCGCCGCCGCCGCACGACCCCGACAGGCTCTGCCAGATTGCGGCAAAGCCGGCACCACTTCCGCCGGCGGCCGCAAGAGCCTTCGCCTGCCGGCGGCGCGAGGGCGGTCCCCACACCTCAGCCATCGCGGCGGCGTACCCGGCTTGGTCGCGAAGCGCGGCGACGCGGTGCGCGGGGGCGTGGTCACAAACCTGATCGGGCCCCAACAGCGTCCGGCAGCTCAAACACAGGTGCGGGTCGCGAATGGTGAGCGGTTCGACCGACACGCCTGAAGTCTAACCATGTCGATCGAAAAGGCCGGCGTAGAACGACGCCATCCTTCTTCGGCGATGACTCCAGGTGGCGGCGGCGATGACCGCCTGGCGGGCCCTCCGACCGAGCGACGTGCGAAGCTCTGGGTCTTGGGCGAGCCGCACGAGCTGCTCGGCGAGGCGGGCCGGACGAGGCGCGTGCACCACGACCGCTGTCTTCTCGGGGGTGACGATCTCACGAATGCACGCGAGGTCGGTGGTGATGATGGCGCGTTCGGCCGCCATGTATTCGTAGAGCTTGATGGGGCTGCAACCCTGACCCCCATTGCGTCCGTCGCGCCGAAGGGGCGCCACACAGATGTCCGCCTCGCGAACCCGCGCTACCAGCTCTGAGGGAGAGAGCGCCCCCGTGAGCGACACGGCGTCGGTGATCTTCAGGCGTCGAAGCATGCGCACGACCTGTTTGTGCCGCCGCCGCGATGCATGGCCGGCCACCGTGAGCTCGAGCGGGACGACCCGGCGCGCCCGACGCAGCGCCATGAACAGCTCGGCCACCCCCTGCCACGACGACAACGTGCCCGCGTAGAGCACCCGGGTTCCGAGTCCCGGGCGGGTCACGCCCGGCGGCCACACCTCGGGGTCGGCGCCGTTGGGGATCACCGCCGTTGGGGTCGCCGCCGGCAAGCCCCGTCCCCGCAGGAACGCGAGGGTATGGCGGCTCTGGGTGACCACGTGGGTCGCCCGCTCGAGCTGCTCGGCCTCCATACGCCGCAGCCGCGCCTCGAACGCGACGTCTTGGCCGACGGCGGGATAGTGGTAACGAAGCTCGACCGAAGGAAGACCATTGGCCTCGAACACGTAGGGAATACCTCGGCGAGCGGCCTCCTCCGCCGCCGCCTGTCCCTCGAAAATCCCCCGGACGTGAACGACATCCGGCGCGAGCGTCCGCAGCCGTCGCGCGACCTGCGCCCGAAAGAACAAGGCCCGCTCGAGGTAGTTTTGCGCGTAAGCGCGCAGCGGGTGGTGCGTCACGCGGGGATCCACCTCGCTTGCCTGCCGTCCGGCCCGGGGCGGCAGCGTGATGAGGTGCACCTCCCACCCCGCGTCGGCGAGCGCCCGCGTCGTCTCGGTGATGCGGCGGCCCGCGCCCTTGCGATTGGGAAACGCTTCGAACGCCGCGAACGCGACGCGCCCTCGCGAGCGAGGCGCTCCGTGGCCCGCGTCATCCTTACGCATGGCCTCGCGTGCCATCCATGTCGCGACGCGGCGACTCCATTGCGTCCGGCTAAGCGTGCGGTCTCGTGGTGGGTGTCTGCTCGTCTGATAGGCTGCGCCGGTGTACGACGTGGGTCGGATCATCGCGGAGCCCGAGTTGTTGGCCCCGCTGCGGCGGGCGGTCGACGGGGAGGCGCCCGCGTACCTACGCTCGGTGAAGATCAAGCTGACGGCGCGGTGCAACCTCAAGTGCAAGATGTGCCGCTACGGGCGCGGAGAAAAGCCGCCCGAGTTAGCGACGGAGCGGTGGCTGACGATCATCGACGAACTCGCCGCGCTCGGGTGTCGCAAGATTCATTGGTCCGGCGGGGAAGTCATGATGCGCCGGGACCTCGAAGTTTTGATGGCGCGGGCCCGCGCGCGGCGCATGAAGGTAACGCTGACCAGCAACTTGACGCTGCTCACGAAGGACCGGGCCAAGGCCATCATGAAACTGCGGCCCAGCGGCCTCTCGACGTCGCTCGACGGCGCGCGCGCGAAGACCCACGACCGCGTGCGGGGCATTGAAGGCAGTCACAAGCGGACCCTGCGGGCCCTCCGCCGGCTCGAGCGCTACCGACGCGACCACCGACCACGCACCCGCATCAATTTCGTGATGATGCGGGAGAACATGCACGAGTACCCCGCCGTGGTCGACCTCGCGGCCGCGCACGGGGCCATCGACGTGATCCCCATGCCCGTCGATTCGAGCCAGCGCGCGCTGCGACTCAACAAGCCGCTGATTCGTCGCTACGAGGAACAGGTGGCGCCGTTGGTGGAGGCCCGCCGGCGGGCGGCGGGATTCTCCCTGGACCCCCAACGCATTCATCCCTTCGGCGCCCACGGTACGTTTCAGGCGGCGGCCCGCGGCCACTACGCCGGCGGCTATTACGAGCGCAAGGCATGTTACGCGCCCTACCTCCACATGTTCGTGGCGTGGAACGGGCACGTGTTCTTGTGCTGCATGACCAACGGCCGGATCGATCCCCTCGGCGACCTATCACACCAGAGCGTCGCGGAGGTGTTTCGCGGCGCTCGGTTCGCCGCCATCCGCGCGCGCATGGCCCATCGCCGCCTGCCCTCGTGCCATCGATGCGACATGTACACCGACGAAAACCGTCGGCTCGCCGAGGTTCTGCCCCAACCCGTGGCGCCCAGGAGCACGGGGTCGTCGCCGCGCCGCCTCCCTCTCATCGCCTCCTGAAGCGCCCTCGCGCCGCAACCTGGCACAGGTTGGCACGTGGCCGCTGCCGTCCAAGGACGGCTTTGACCTAAATTCAATGACATCCTCGCGGCCTACTTCGTGCACCAGGGGCGGTCATGACGAGGAATGCGCTGTTGTGTCTGACCATGCTGTTCGCCGCGGGAGGATGCGGCGGCGAGGTAAGTCTCTTCGACGCGGACGATGACGGAGGCGCAGGAGGACAAGACCCGGTTCCGGGTCCAGGTCCGGGTCCAGACCCGACGCCTTCGTGTGACCTCCCGGAGCCGGGGCCGACCTTTACCTTTAGAATCCGCAACGTGGGTCCACGATGGCTCCAGCTCAACTACGGCTGGGGGGGCGACACCCCCATCCGACTGCTGACGGACCGCGGCTTCGCCGAGATCTCGTCGTGGGCCGAGCCGGGCTGCGGCACTTCGTGTCGGGAAACCTACGATGGGTTTCCCGGAGGTTGTGGCTTCGGCGGCCCGGGAAGCGGTGAGAACCTCGCCCCCGGAGACACCGCCACCATCGCGTGGGACCGCTTGACCTACACCCTCGAGACGCCGAACCCCAGGTGCATCACCTCTGACGAGGTCCCCGAATGGGTTGAATGCGCGCTGCCTCGAGCGACCCCGTTCGAAGTGACCGAAGGCATTCTGTCCGTCTGCATTCCCAACCCCGACTTCGGCGACGACGACCCGGGTTGGTGCAGCGGCGGCGACACCTTCGACGTCCCCTTCGCCGCCGACCTCGGCCTGAATGACGTCGTCATCGAAGTCGAGTGAACTCCCCGCATCTTGCTCGCGACGTGCCACGTCGGCCATTTTCGGACAAGGTTCGGGGACATGGTGCGGAACGCGACGCGGCTCTTTGGCCCGCTGGTCCTACTCACGCTGGTCTCCCTCACGCTGGTCGCCGCGACGGGGTGCGGCGGCGAGGTAAGCTTTTTCGACGACAACGACGACGACGACATCGGTTCGGGAGGACGGGGATCGGTTCCGGGTCCCGCACCGCAGTGTGACCTTGCGCCGCCGGGCTCGACGTTCACCTTTCGCATCTCCAACGTCGGACCGCGCCGGCTGCAACTCAACTACGGTTGGGGCGGGGACTGGCCGATTCAGCTGCTCACGAACCGTGGCTTTGCCGAGACCTCGTCGTGGGCCGAGCCCGAATGCGGTACCTCGTGTCGCGCGACCTTCGACGGGTTTCCGGGAGGTTGTGCCCTCGGGGGCCCGGGAAGCAACGACGACCTCTTGCCGGGAGACACCGTCGCCATCGCCTGGGATCGTCTCACCTACACGCTGGTGACCGCCAACCCCGCGTGCACCCCCGACGAGGTCCCCGATGGAACCCCGTGTGCCTTTCCCCGAGCCGCCCCCCCAGAGCGCACCGAGGGCATCCTCACCCTCTGCATCCCCTCGATCAACGGCGGCTTTCAGGGGTCCGTCGGATGCACTGGCACCACGTTCGAGGTGACCTTCACCGCCGACCTCAGCCAGGACGAGGCGGTCATCGAGGTCCAGTAACGGCCCGGCCCGCCGAGGCGACAACGAACTAAGCTACCAGGCTCCGTGCCTGGGCGTAGACCTGCGCCCACGCACGGGTCTCGTCTTCGGGGCGATGGCCTTCCTGCACCCGAGCGCGTGCGGCGCGGCCCCACGCGCGCCGCGTCGCTACCGGAAGGTCGAGGGCCTCTCGAATCGCCTCCGGAAGCCGGTCCAAGTCGCGCAGCGACAAGAGCGCGCCGCTGACGCCGTGCTCGATGAGCTCGCCGTGCCCGCCGACGTCGGTGGCGAGGATGGCGCACTCCGCCGCCATGGCTTCGAGCACCGCGTTCGGCATCCCCTCGTAAAGCGAAGGGAACACCATCACGTCGCAAAGCGCCAGGCGTTGGCCCAGCACGTCGGGCTCCGAGGCGTAGCGCAGGGTACGGATGGCCGCCGCGGCGTCGGGCTCCGCGCGGGTGAAGGCGTCAAAGGCCTCCTCCGCGTCCGGTCGAACGCCGCCGATGAGACACAGCGAGAGGGGCATGTCGCGACGAAGCGCCGCAAAGGCGGGGAGCAAGAACCGGAGCCCCTTCTTTTCCCGGAGCTCGCCGGAAAAGCCGATGACCGGCCCATCGCCGAGACCGAGGGACACCCTCAGGGTGTTGTCGGGCGTGCGCCGGACGAACGCCTGCGTATCGACCGCATTCGGGACGAACTGCACCTCACGACGGGCGAGGCGGCCGACTCGCCGCGCCATCTCGCGCGTGACCGCGGTCACGACCGAGGCGCGCTCGACCGCGAGCATGAGCCGGGGCATCTCCGCGCGGAACAACCCGCGGTCCACGTCGTTGCCCCGGAGGCTGACCACGCTCGCGACGTTGGCAAAGGCCCCGGCGACCGTGGCCGCGTAGCCGGCCGTCGTGCCGTAAATCCCGTGCACCAAGTCGGCGCCGCAGCTCTCGACCACATCGACGATGTGATCGACGAAGGATCGCGCGTTCGCTTCGTCGCCGTCGCGTCGTCCGAGGGCGTGCTCGAGGTACCCCTGCCTCGCGATCTGTCGGCGCGCGCCCGGAACGTGATCGCCCACCTGCCGCACGACGTGAACCTCCTCGCCGCGCGCCGCGGCCATCTCGGCGATACGCGCCGTCGCCCGCGCAAGCCCTCCCCGCTCTGGAGCCAGCCGCTCCGCTGCGATCACGACCCCGCTCACATCACCTCCTTCGCCTGAGCCGCGGTCCCCCAGGCGATCGTTCTCCCGCCGAGGCGGCCGTTAGCGCGAAAGATACATGTAGACGAGCAGCGCCGTACCGAGCAGCCCCATGGCGGTGCCGAAAAGCGCGCGGCCTTTTCCCCCCAGCTCGGGATGTCGCTTCAGGTCCCGCCAGGCCAAGAGGCCCAGGACGAGCGCCACCGGAGCGGGATAGATGATCAGCGAGCAGAGCCCGGCGTAACCCGCGGCGATCGCCCAGGGCGACCGCCCCACGGGAACGAGCCACTTGGTGACCTTGTCAGGAGGCTGCGTCGGTTCCGTCATGGCCGAAAGGTAATCGGTTCGGCGAGCACGACACGACGAGCACGTTTCCGCCGAGACCCTTCTTCCCCGGGGCGCAGCGCGTGCCGGGACCGGCCTCGTCCGCGGATGGACGGCCGCGGCTTTTCGTCCGCGAAGGGCCACGCTAGGCCGTGGTCACCATGAAGCTGGATGCGCTGCAAGGAACGTGGGTTGGGACGTGCGAGTTGTGGCTCGACCCTCTGGGGGACACCGGGCAGACGAGCCCGTGCCGGCTCGAGGTCGAGGCCACCGGCGTCAACTACACCTGGCACCACGACGGCGCCGAGCAGAAGGGCTCCCTCGTCCCGACGAGCGACGGCGCCAACTTCACCGACACATTTCATTCGGCGAGCACGATGCACTGCTGCTCCATCCCCGGTTCGCGCGGGGTGGTGGCGGTCGAAGGTTCGTACCAGGAGACGTGGGGGTGGCGGATCGGGATCGCCCATCGGACCCCGACCGACGAGCTCGTCCTGCAGATGACCAACATCGCCCCGTGGGGCGAAGAGGCGCGGGCCGTTCGTATGGTCGCCAAACGCGAGGGGACGGCGAAGACCGAGGCCTCGTGACCGAACCGCTCGCCGACCCCGGTGACCTCGGGCTCTCGCGGCTCAACGAACCCCAGGCTCGTGCCGTCGCCCACGCGTACGGCCCCCTCATCGTGTTCGCGGGGGCAGGCTCGGGAAAAACGCGGGTCATCACCTATCGAATCGCCAACCTCGTCGCCACCCACGAAGTCCCGCCGTATCGGATCCTCGCCGTCACCTTCACCAACAAGGCGGCCGGCGAGATGCGGGAGCGCCTCGACAAGATCCTCGGACCGGAGATCACGCGCGAGCTTTGGATCGGAACGTTTCACGCGGTCTGCGTGCGGCTCATTCGTCGCTACCACGAGGCCATCGGCATGACGCCGAACTTCTCGATTTACGACGACAGCGACCAGAAGGCGGTGATGAAGCGGGTGCTCAACGAGCTTCAGCTCGACGATCGCCGGTTTCCGCCGGCCCAAGTCCTCGGCCGCATCGCGCGAGAGAAGCAAGAAGCCCGCGGCCCCGAGGACTTCGTCGTCGACAACTACTTCGACGAGATGACGCTGAAGTGTTTCGAGGCCTACCAAAAGCGACTGGTCGAGGCGAACGCGGTCGACTTTACCGATTTGCTTTTGCTGGTGCTTCGCTTGGCCGAATACGACCCGGGCGCCGCCGCGCCGCCCGACCCCACGCGCGCCAGCGCGGCCGAACACCTCACCTCGCGCTTCGGCTACGTGCTCGTCGACGAGTTTCAAGACGTGAACCTCGTCCAGTATCGATTGGTCCGCGCCCTCGCCGGGACCCGGAAGAACATCTGCGTGGTCGGCGACGACGACCAGAGCATCTACCGGTGGCGCGGGGCCGACGTGCGCAACATCCGCAACTTCACCACCGACTATCCCGACGCCGAGCTGGTCAAGCTCGAGCAGAACTACCGGTCGAGCCAAAACGTGGTCGGCGCCGCCCTCGGCATCATTCGCCACGCCAGCGAGCGTCAACCCAAAGAGCTCTGGACCGACAACGACGCGGGCGACCCGGTGCGCATCGTGCATTCGGCCAACGAACGCGACGAGGCCGCCTTCGTGGTGGGCGGGGTGAAAAAGAGCATCGAAGATGGCATCTCCCCCCGCGAGATCGCCATTTTCTACCGCGTGCACGCCCAATCCCGTGTTCTCGAAGAGGTGATGCGGCAGGCGAACATCCCCTACCAAATCGTGGGGGGGACGAAGTTCTTCGACCGGGCCGAGATTAAGGACGTCCTGTCGTATTTGCGCGTCGCGGCCAACCCCGCGAGCGACGTCGATCTCCTCCGCATCATCAACAAGCCCCCCCGGAAAATCGGCAAAACCACCATCGGTCGTCTCACCGAATTGGCGTCCCAACGGGGCGGCTCGCTGTTCGAATCGATCGAGCCTCTTTGCCAAACCGACCGCCTCGGAAGCGCCGCGAAGAAGAACCTCCGGGCCTTCAAGAAGCTCATGGACGACCTGGTCCGCCAGGCGGCGACCGGGGGCCCGAAAGACGTTGCCGACGCCGTCATCGCCGACAGCGGCTACGTCGACTACCTGAAGAAACAAGACAACGCCGAGGCCGACGCCCGCCTCGACAACCTCGACGAGCTCTTGGGATCCATCGCCGAGTACGAAGAAGAGGCGAGCTACGCCGACGAGCCGGCGACGGTGGCCGATTACCTCACCCGGGTCTCGTTGCTCGCCGGGGCCGACACGATGGCCGACGTGGAGCGGGTGGCGATGATGACGGTGCACGCGGCGAAGGGTCTCGAATTCGACGTGGTGTTCGTCACCGGCCTGGAGGAAAAACTCTTTCCTCTGCGGGGACAGCAGCCCGGGGAAGAAGAAGAGCTCGAGGAAGAGCGACGGCTCGCCTACGTCGCCGTCACCCGCGCCCGGCAGCAGCTCTACCTCGTGCACACCAACACGCGGACCATCTACGGGCAGATGCGCTACAACCAGCCGGCGCGTTTCCTCGACCAGATCCCACCTGCCCACCAAGAGCGCATCGCCACCCCCGCCCTCCACGACCTGTCCCGCCAATTCACCCGCACCGGCTCGGTGAGCCATCGCGACCACATCCGCGCGGGCATCGGACGCGACGAGTCGCGGCAAAACGCGCTCGGCCGCCGTCGCTCCCTCCAACCCGACGTCTCCCGCCCTCGCGTCCCCGCCCGTAAAGCCGGCGAGCGCTACGTCGAGCGCGACGCCGACGTCGAATACGACGACGACTTCGATTCCCTCGACCGCTTCTCGGCCCGCGTCGGGATGAACGTGCGCCACCCCAAGTTCGGCGTCGGTCAGGTCCAGCAGATCGCCGGCGGCGGCGACCCCGTCTGCGTCGTCCGCTTCGACGGTTGGGGCGACAAGCGCATCAAGCTGAGCTTTCTCTCCCCCGCGTGATCGAGGGCTCGATGGCTCTCGACGGTTCGCTCAGACCTGCTGTCGTCGGCATAGCCTTTAATCAACGGCGACGGTCCGCCTCGCTCACGCCAGTCGCAGAACCCAAGCTCGGAAGTCGGCCTTGATGCGGTCCCACGCCGCGGACTCGAGGCCACGGGGCCAGGGTCCAGCTTCGGCGTCGGCAAAGTACACGACGCTTCGCACGACGTGGCCCACATCCTCGGTCGCATACTTTCGGCGATAGAGCGTAAGCGCCATCTGCAGGTCGTCGTAACTCAACAACCCCATCAGGGCGTGCGCGTCCCAAAAGTCGCGGGCAGCTCCACGAGAAGCGATGGCCGAAAACTTCATGCTAATCAGGTCCTCAGGTGCCGCCACCGCGACGTCGACCCCCCCCGTAGGCGTCGGCGGGACGAGCATGGGGTATCGGTAAGCGATGATGCTGACCGGGACGTCCTCCACCTCCAGGTAAACGGTCGACGGGGCGCGTCCCGTGATTCGAATGCCCGGCGCCGATACGGACATGCGCTCCGCAAGCTGCAATTCATCGAACGTGTGGGGCACGAAAAAGTCGAGGTCGTGAGACGTGCGGTGCGCCAGCGACAAGGCGACCGCCACGCCTCCTGCGAGGTACGCGTCGGGCGGAAGCAGCTCGGGCGCCAGGGCCAGCGCATGTCGCTGCGCAGGACTCAGGACGGCAGGCGCCGTCTTCAACCCGCCCACCGGGGGCGCCCTCCGCCTGGCTTTGGCGCCACCTCGACGCCGGCGATGAGGCCCCAGTAGGCCAGGTCACGAGGCGCGAGCCGGTCGCCCCGACGCCGGATGAAATCGGCCAGGCGGGCCCGCGAGTACTGATTTCTGAGCCACCGCATCGCGGCCCACGTCCCCCGCGTCATCACCCGCTCGATGACGTAGTCCGCGTGCTGCTCCGGGTCGATGTCCCCCGCATCGAACTCCCAGAACAAGCGCCGGACCGACACAGGCATTTCCGGCTCGTCCATGGCGTTCCGGATCCTATCAAGTCGCGGGCTCGATGGGACCCTCGGTGGTGCCGAGCGTCTACCTCCTGCCCGGCGTCGGCCCAAACAAGCCCCGGCCATCGCGTGGGGCTTGATTTGGATGGCATCTGCCCCTCACGCTCTGGCTCGCCCGGGCTACTGTCGCTGGAGCATCCCGAGGAGGGTGGCTTCATCGATGACCGTGACCTCGAGTTTTTCTGCTTTGGCGAGTTTGCTGCCCGCGTCGGCGCCGGCGACGAGGTAGTCCGTCTTTTTGGAGACGCTGCCGGTGACTTTGCCGCCGGCCTGTTTGATGCGCTCGCCCGCCTC
The DNA here is from genome assembly GCA_039027095.1 of Myxococcota bacterium. Taxonomy (GTDB): domain Bacteria; phylum Myxococcota_A; class Polyangia; order Polyangiales; family Polyangiaceae; genus JAPYTK01. Next base: position 95,821 of record JBCCLB010000013.1, on the reverse strand, counting down.
GCTGCGCTTGAGGGTGGGCAGGGTGCCGGTGAGCACGAAGGTCTTGCCGGCCACGCCTTCGACCTCGGTGGTGACCGGGAGCACCGCCGAGAGACGGACGCCGCGCGCGCCCAGACCATGGATCACATCGCGCACGGCGCGGCGGTCGAGGGCGGTAAAGATGGCGTCGGCGGTTTTGCGCGCCATGCCGTCGATGGCCCCGCTCCCGGTCTCGGGGGCGACCTTCGTGATGGCCTCCTCGTCGCCGCTGACGTAGCGGGACGAGAACGCAAGGAGACGTTCCGCGTCGCCAAAGTACCGTGCGAGGTCTTCGGCCATGGTGGCGCCCACGTGCCGGACCGCGAGGCCCACGAGCACGCGGGAGAGACCCCGGCCGCGGGCGCGGTCGAGGCCGTCGAGGAGGTTCTGGGCCGATTTCTTTCCCATGCGCTCGAGGCTGACGAGCTGGTCGTGGGTGAGGCTCCACAGGTCCTCGGGAGAGCGCACCCCGAGCTTGTCGATGACCTGGTCGACGGTGGAAGCGCCGAGTCCATCGATGTCCATCGCGCCGCGCGAGGCGAAGTGAATGAGGCGCTCGCGGATCTGGGCCGGGCACGCGGGGCTGGGGCAGTAGAGAAAGATCTCTTCGGCCATCACCGGGGTGGCGCAGACGGGACAGGTCTCGGGGCGAGGAAACGGCGCGGCCTCCGGGGGTCGCTGGGTCGGATCCACCCCCACGACCTGGGGGATCACTTCTCCTGCCTTCTCGGCGTAGACCACGTCACCCTCGCGTACGTCCTTGCGGGCGAGCTCGACGAAGTTGTGGAGCGAGGCGCGGGTCACGGTGGTCCCCGCGAGGGTCACCGGCGCGAGCTCGGCGACGGGGGTGAGCTTGCCGCTCTTGCCGACCTGCACCGATATTTTGATCAACCGCGTCGGCTTGCGCTCAGGAGGAAACTTGTACGCGATGGCCCAGTGGGGATGGTGGTCGGTCCCGCCGAGTTGATCGTAATGGCGCAGCTCGTCGAGCTTGATCACGAGCCCGTCGATCTCGTAACCCAGCCCATCGCGTCGGGCTCCGAACGCCTCGCAATGCGCGAGCGCCGCCTCGGGCGTATCGAATCGGGCCGTCTCGTCGAGGTAAACCGGAGCCCCCGCCGCGGCGAGCCACGAGAGCACCGCCTCTTGCGTGGGCGGCAACGTCACGTTCTCGGCGATGGGCACTTGGTAGAGAAACGCGGTGATGCCCGCCTCCTCGATGCCCTGGGGCTCTTTGCGCTTCATCAGGCCTGCGCACCCGTTGCGGGGGTTCTTGATGGGGGTTTCGCCCCGAGCACGGAGCCGCTCGTTGTACGCGGCGAAGCGTTCGAGGGGCCAGTAGAGCTCGCCACGGATCTCCAGTTGGCCCGTAAGCTTCAAGCGCTCGGGCACCGCTCGAGCCTGCCGGACTTGAAGCGTGACGTCGTCGCCCTTGCGTCCGTCGCCCCGGGTCACCGCCTGCACAAAGCGTCCGTCGTCGTACTTGAGCGAGATCCCGATCCCGTCGACCTTCGGCTCGACGATGAGCCCGAGGGACGCGGGCTCGCCGAGGTCTTGGCGCCGTCGCGCGTACCAATTGTCGAGCTGCTCCGACAGCGGCATCGGTTCGCCGTTGCTCCCCCGACGATTGGGGGAGAGCTTGTCGAGCGAGAGCATCGGCACCCGGTGCGCGACCTGGACGAAGCCGTCGGTGTGATCCGCACCCGGCGTCTGATCGAGGCGGTTGCCTTCGGGCACGCCGAGTGCGTCGGCCAACGCGCGGTACCGCTCGAACAGATCGTCGAAGGCCCCGTCGGTGATCTCGGGTGCCCCGGCGCGATAGGCGGCTTCGTGGTGGCGGATCTGCACCGCGAGTTGCTCGAGCTCGCGCTGAGGACCGTCGGGGGCGGGCGGCGGCATCGGACCCATGCCTTTACACCCTTCCCCCGCGGTCGCCAGAGCCTACACCCTCGACCACAACCGTTGATGGTGTCGCGATGCTCGCCGACAAGTCGGCGAGGGCGAGCATCGCTCCTCAGAGCCGGTTCTATTGTCTTGGGGGTGCCTTACTTTCTGGGCCGGTCAAATCTACCGATTTGACCGACACTAACGCCGCCAGTACGTGAGCAGCCCCACCGCGGCCCCCGGAAGCCGTCGCTCGCGGCGGAGATGGTGGCGCCATGCCTTGACCTGCACGTCTTGCCCGCCGCCGTAGACGTAGTCGCGCGGCGTGATGTCGAGACCCGCCAACTGCTGGAGCTGGGTCGCATCGTCGCGGGACGCGAAGGTGACGTCCTGGGCGCGGGTCCCCATCGCCGCGTCGTCGGGGCGGGGACCCTGCAACAGCAGCGTCGCGGGGACGCGGGGCGGCAGATCCGCCAGAATCGCCGCCGCCGCCCCGAACGCCGAAGGGTCGGCCAGGACGAACACGCGTTGCGGATCTGGCGGCGGTCGGTAGGCGTGGCGCGTCCCAAAGAGCAGCAGCGACGCCCCGAGCGGGGCGCGGTCGAACCATCCGCCCACCCCCTGGTCCGCGTGACGCACCACCCAAACCGTCAGCGAAAGCCCCTCGGCCCGGCGCACCGTGTAGTAGGCGGCATGGGCCTCGTCCTGGGCGACGAGGGCGGAAACGGCGGCCTTCTTCAGCGTCGGGTCGAGATCCGGCGCACCCGGGGCGGGCACCGCGGCGAGAAAGAAGGCATCGACGCCGCTCCGAGGCATCGGCGACGTCGTGCTCAGGGTTACTTCGAACAGCCCCGGACAGAGGTCCCGCCGGGCGACGAGGCGCGCCGCGTAGGCTGCTTGCTCCCCGTGCCGCGCGAGTTCCTGCTCCAAGCTGGTGGGTGGCGCCCCCTCCGGCGCCCGCCCCCGCGCCTCCAACACCATCCGCACCACCTCCGCGTAAACGGCGGCACCGTCCGTCAGGGGGCTCGCAAAGGCGAACCGCATCCTCACGTTCGTTCCCTCCACCGTGGCCTCGAGACCCCCGGCATCGAGCCCGGTCCACGCCGCCCCGGTGGCGTCGCCGTTCCCTCCGAGGTGCGCCACGACGAACGCCACCGCGTCAGGATGCGCCGCATTCACGTGGTCGAGCAAGAGCCACGCCTCAGATTCGACCTCGGGGTCCAAAGATCTTTCTGACGCTCGAGTTGATTCTTTCGCTTCGAAATCACTCATCTTTGTCCCCGTGGAGGAAAATAAGTCCATCGTCTGGATCGTCACCGGTCTAGTTGACGATGGCGTCGATGGGGTCGTATGTGGGTACGCGTGTGCTGAAAACGACTTTCAACTGCAAGTCGTAACGGCACACCGAGAGGGCACCATGAACTTCTTCCCCCAGAACAGGAAGCGCCCCCTATCGTCTCCCCTCGCGGGGTCGATGCGCGGCCGTAAGATGCTCCCGGGACTCATCGACCGGGCGCTCACGGCGCTGCGCCGACCCACCGGACGACCGCTGCCCGCCGGGCGGCCGGTCGACGTCATGAACCGCGTCCAGAGCTGTCTGGGCCCGGCCGAGATCCCGGCCGACGGCATGGGCGACGACGCCGCCCTCGACCTGCTCTCGGGCCTGGTTCGACGCTACGGCATCGACCTTTCCCACCCCAAGGCCGCGGCGCACCTTCAGCCGCCCCCCCTCGCCGTGGGCGTGGCCGCCGACATGCTCGCGAGCCTGACCAACGCCTCCGTCGACACGTACGACTCCGGCCCCTGCTCGGTCGCGATGGAGCGGTGGTTGATCCACACGCTCGCCCACGCCGCCGGCCTCGGGGAGCGCGCCGCAGGAGTGCTCACCCCCGGGGGATCGATGTCGAACCTGCTGGGCCTCATGCTCGCACGCGACTCCGCGAACGCGCGTACCGGCCACCGCAATGAAAACGAGGCGCCAAAGCGAAAGGTCGTCTTCTGTTCCAAGCTCGCCCACTTCTCGATCCAGCGCGCCTGTGCGGTGCTCGGGCTGGGGGAAGCGGCCGTCATCCCCGTCGAGGTCGACGACCGCCGTCGAATGTCGCTCGGTGACCTCCGCGACAAGCTCGCCAACCTCGGTCCCCACGACGAGGCCATCGCGGTGGTCGCCACGGCGGGGACGACCGACTTCGGCAGCGTCGACCCGTTGCCTGAGATCGGCGCGCTCTGCCGCGAACGCGGGCTCTGGTTCCACGTCGATGCCGCCTACGGTTTCGGGGCCAAGTGGTCGCAGCGCCTCCGCACCAAGCTCGAGGGCCTCGCCGAGGCCGATTCGATCACGCTCGACCTCCACAAGCTCGGCTGGCAGCCGGCGGCGTGCAGCGTGTTGATGACCCGCGACGCCGACCTCTTCCGCAGCCTGCACCGCACCGTCGCCTACCTGAACCCCAGCGATGACGCGGAAGAAGGCTTCGATGGTCTGCTCGGCCAATCGCTGCAGACCACGCGCCGCGGTGACGCCATCAAGGCGATCGCTTCGTTCTTGGCGCTCGGCGAGCGGGGGCTCGGCGCACGGATCGACCGTTGCCACGACGCCGCCCGTCACGGCGAGAAGATGGTCCGACGCGACCCGAGCCTCGAGCTCGTGCATCCGGCCGACCTCACCACGGTGGTCTTTCGATACCGCCCCGAGAGCGAGCAGGACGAGGACGAGCTGAATGGTCGCCTTCGCCGCTGCCTGCTCGAGCGGGGGCAAGCGCTCATTGGCCGCACCACCGTCTCGCACGACGGGGCACCCGTGACCTGCCTCAAGCTGACGATCACCAACCCGGACATCGGCCCCGCCGAGGTAGAGAGCCTTCTCGACCTGGTGGTGGCGACCGGACGTGACCTCGAAGCGGAGCCGGCGATCCGCCGTCAGCGGAGCGCATCGTGAGCCCCGCGCCGACCAACGGCGCCCCCCGCTCGGTCGATTACGACCTCACCGCCATCGGGTGCGGCCCGTTCAATTTGAGCCTCGCGGCGCTCGCCGACGGCGTGTCCGACGTGCGCTTTCGCGCCTTCGACGCCTCGCCCGCATTCAAATGGCACCCCGGGCTGATGCTCGAGGACTCGATGATGCAGACGAGTTTTCTCGCCGATCTCGTGAGCCTCGTCGAACCGACGAGTCCGTTCTCCTTCCTCAATTACCTCAAGGAAGAAGACCGGATGTACGCCTTCTACATCCGCGAGCAATTTCACTGCCGCCGGCTCGAGCACGAGGCCTACCTCAAGTGGGCGGTCAACCGCCTCGATACGGTCGACTTCGACCACCGCGTTGAGGCCGTCGAATGGGACGAGGCCCGCGACGCCCTGGCCCTCACCGTGACGTCCAAGGGGTCCTCGCGACGCGTCCTGACCCGCCACGCCATGCTCGGACTCGGATCCGAGCCCCGGATCCCCGAGCCCTTTCGAGGGTTGCCGGGTGACACGTGGCTGCACACGTCGCAGTACCTTTTTCGGCAGGACGACCTGAGCGCCGCGCCGTCGGTCACCGTCGTCGGAAGCGGGCAGTCCGGGGCGGAGGTGTTCCTCAACCTGCTCCGACGCTACCCGAACAAGCGCATCGCCTGGTTCACCCGGACGGAGTCGTTTGCCCCGCTCGATTACACCAAATTGGTGCTCGAGATGACGACGCCAGAGTACATGAAGTACTTTCACGGCCTGTCCCGACGCCGGCGCGACGCGCTGATGGCCGAGCAATGGCGCCACTACAAGGGGATCAGCACCTCGACGCTCGAAGAGATCTTCGACCTGCTGTACCAGCGCCGCATCGATGGCACGCGGCCGATGCCGACCCTTCGGTTCGGCGTCGAGGTCAAAGAGGCCGTGGCCCACGAGGGCGGTGTCGCCCTGACGTCATTTCATCGCGACCTCGACCAGAACTTCGCCCACCAGACGGGCATGGTGATCTTGGCCACGGGATACCGGCCCCGGGCCCTCGACGTGATCGAGCCCCTGCGCGAGCGGCTGTCGTTCGACGACCAGGGTCGGCCGGTGATCGACCTCGGGCACGCCATCGTTGCCGACGGGCCCCTCGCGGGCCGCCTCTTCGTCGCTCACGCCGACATCCACACCCATGGGGCCGCCGCCCCAGACCTCGGGATCTGTGCCTATCGCAGCGCCCTCGTCCTCAATCGCATCACCGGCCGCCCTCGATTCAAACTCCCGGAGAACACCGCGTTTTCCGACTTCGAGGTCGATCCCGCGCCGAGCGCCACCGCCCCCACCGCCGACGCCCGGCTGGAGTCAGGGTTGTGAACGCCGGGCAGTCCCGCGCCCTGGCGCGGCGACTCCTCCTCTTCACCACCGCGGTCGCCGTGGTGAGCGACGCCCTCCTGATCCCCTTCTACCCCGACCTGTTCGCCCTTCGGTTCGGGGTCGAAAGTTCGAGCCACGTCGGGCTCTACCTCGCCGCCACCTGCCTCATGGTCGTGGTGGTGCTCCCAGGGTGGGCTCGGATCGAGCGTCGTATCGGCGCCCTTCCGCTTTTGGTGGGGGCGCAGGCGGCGGCGGGGCTGCTGGCCATCGCCTGTCACTTCTGCACCGACGTCACCCAGTTCTGGGCGGTGTCGCTGACCATGATCGCCTTCAAGGCGAGCTATCTGCTCGTCTACCCGTTTCTCCTCCGGCTCGAGACGCCGGAGACACACGCCACCACCATTGGCCTGCTCACGGTCCTCGTGCACCTCGGGGGGATCGCCGGCGCGACCGTCGGCGGCGGCTTGGTGGGGCGTTTCGGGCCCGAGTCCACCTTTCTCGGTATGGCCGCGGGCGACTTCATTCAAATGGTCGCGTGCGCATCGCTCTATCGACGGGCCCCGCGGATCCTCGACGTCGAGAACGCGGAGCATGGGCGCGCCGCTCCGGATGTCGATACCCTCGGCGCCGCGGCGGTGGCAGCCCGAGGCGCGGCCGGCCGGCGCCTACTTCGCCTGGCGGCGGTGATGCTCCTCGCCTACCTGGCGGTGTTCTCGCTACGACCGTTCTTCGTCGCGTTTTGGCGCGAAGCGACAGGTTCGACGAGCGAGCTCCTGGCGGGCCTGGTGTTCGCGACCCCTGCGGGCGCTTCGATCGCCGCGCTTCTGTTCTATCACCGCACCGGGCGCCCCATGGCGGCGCCCCGACGGTCGTTGCCGCTCGCCGGGTTCGGGCTGTTGGTCATTCTCACCGGCCACCCCGTCGCCATCATTGCGGGCCTGGCCATCTTTGGCTGGGGCGCGTTCGAGAGCCTGGTGAAGCTCGACACGCTGATCTTCGAAAACCGTCCCCCGAGCGACTACGCCGTGGACTTCAGCCTCGCGCACATCTCGCAACAACTCGGCGCGCTCGCGGGCTTCATGCTCGCCGGCTTCGCGACCACGGTCTACGGGTTCCGCGCTCCCTTCGTGCTCGCCATCGTCACGCTCCTGCTGTCGGTGCTCGTGTTTGAATGGCTCTTCCGTCCTCGCGCGCCCGAGGTCTCGGCCCCTTCCGGCCTTCCGGAGGCGTCGTCGTGAGCGAGTCGGCCCCTTCCTCGGCCCCCGTTGACGTGGGTCCGATGACGTTTCGCCCCCTCGTTCCCGACGAGGACGGGCCCCTGATCCACGATTGGGTCCAGCGCCCCTACGCGCGCTATTGGGGGATGGAGGGATTGTCGGTGGCTCAGGTCACCGAAGCGTACCGAAACATCCATCAAATCGCCGCCACCCGGACCTTCATGGGGATTCATCGCGGCACGCCCGCGTTTTTGATGGAGGTCTACGACCCGCAGCGCCACCCGGTGGCCGACCTGTACGACGCGCGGGATGGCGACCGGGGGATGCACCTCTTGTTGGGACCGCCCGATCCTCCCATCCACGGGTTTTCGCCCGCCGTCATGGCGGCGGTCCTCGAGTTCATCTTCGCCGAGGCCGAGGCGGCACGCGTCGTCGTCGAGCCTGACATCCGCAACGACAAGATCCGTCGCCTCAACGTCCGTTTGGGGTTTGTCGAGCACGGTCCCATCGAGCTGCCCGCGTTTGGGGGCGCTCCGGCGAAGCGCGCCATGTTGTCGTTCTGCACCCGGGAGGCCGCGGTCGCCGCCATGCAGAGGAGCCCGTCGCCGTGAGCCGGACGACCAAGGGGCCCGAGGCGGGGGCCACGCCCTTCGCGGAGGCCCACGCGCGATTGAGCGCCAAAATGCTCTCCGAGCTGCTGCACGAGGAGCTGCTCTCTCCCGAGGCATTGGCCGACGGGGCGTACCGCCTCGCGACCGAACGGGCCGACTACCGATTCCGGGCGCGGCGCACCGCCCTCGACCATTGGGACGTCGCCATCGGCTCGGTGACGACGGGCCACGGCGATCCCACCCACGCGGTCGAGATGTTTCTCGACCTCGCGCCGGGGCTGGGGATCGGCGCCGACATGCTCCCTCTCTACACGGAAGAGCTGCTGGGCACGTTGTACGCGCTGGCCCACCACGCCGAGACCAAACGCAAACGCCCTGCGGCGGGGACGCTCGCCACCGCCGACTTTCAGGAGGTGGAGTCGACCATGCGCGACGGTCACCCCTGCTTCATCGCCAACGCGGGGCGCATCGGATTCTCGCGGGAAGACCACGCCCGCTACGCCCCCGAAAGTCGCGCCACGCTGCACGTGGGTTGGCTCGCGGCTCGCCGCGCGCACCTGACCACCCGTTGCGTCGCCGGTCTCGACTACGCGAGCCACCTCGAGGCCGAGATCGGCCCCCAAGGTCGCGCGCGCGCCGACGCGATCCTCACCGAGCGCGGCCACGACCCCGCGGCGTACGAGCTGCTCCCGGTCCACCCCTGGCAATGGCAGCGCGTGCTCCAGGTCGATTACGCCGAGGAGCTCGCGGCCGGGCGTCTGGTGTGGCTGTTCGAGGGCGAGGATCGCTACCAGCCGCAACAGAGCATTCGAACCCTCTTCAATCGAAGCCGACCCGAGCGGCCCTACGTCAAGCTCGCGCTCTCGATCCGCAACATGGGGTTCGTCCGTGGTCTCTCCCCGGGGTACATGGCGGTGACGCCCGCCATCAACGATTGGGTCGGCGGCCTCGTGCGGGGCGACGCCGACCTCCGCGAGATGGGCTTCGACATTCTCCAGGAAACGGTGACCGTCGGCTATCGGCACCCCTTGTTCGACGACCGAACCGAGAATTGCCCCGAGCGCAAGATGCTCTCGGCGTTGTGGCGTGAGAGCCCCGAGACCCGCCTTCACCCGGGCGAGCGGGTGATGACGATGGCCGCGCTGCTTCATCGCGATGCCGAGGGCCAAAGCGTGGTGGGCGCCCTGATCCGCGAGAGCGGTCACGCTGCGGGGGCGTGGCTCCGCCGTTACCTCGAAGCCTACCTGACCCCACTGCTCCACTGTTTTTACGCCCACGAGCTCGCGTTCATGCCCCACGGAGAGAACGTGTTGGTGGTGCTCCGCGACCACGTCCCCGCCCGGATGTTGGTGAAGGACATCGGCGAAGAGACCCTCGTCTTCGGCCAGACCGACCGCCTCCCCGAGCCGGCCCGTCGTCTCTACCTCGAATGCAGCGACGACGTGCGGCTGCTCCACCTCACCGCTGACGTGTTCGATTCGTTCTTTCGCCACCTCGGCGCCCTTCTCGAGGCCGACGGCATCATCACGACCGGCGGGTTCTGGGGCCTCGTGGGAGACACCATCCGTCGGTACCAAAGCCAGCATCCCGAGCTGAGCGCGCGCTTCGCCCGCTTCGACCTCTTCCGCCCGAAGTGGCAGCGGCTGTGCCTCAATCGGCTGCAACTCAAGAACGCCCGTCAAATGCTGGAGCTGAGCGCGCCGGTGGCGAGCTTTCAGTACGGAACCGACCTCGACAACCCCCTTCATTCGCCATGAATCAGACCACGCCTGCCGACGATACGGCCTTCGATCCCGAGGGCTTCGAAGCGCGCTACCGAGCCTACTGCGCCACGTATTCGACCGAGCGCACCACGGTCGACATCGACGGGGTCTCGCTCGTCATGCACCCTCGGGTGTACCGCGCCGAAAGCGCCTCGACGACCGCCGCCATGCTCTCCACGATCCGCGACGTCGAGGGCCGCGCCCTGCTGGACATGGGATGTGGGTGCGGCGTGCTCGGCGTGTTTGCCGCGCTCCGAGGCGCGCAGCCCGTCGTGATGGCCGACATCAGCGAAGCGGCGGTGGAGAACGCCCGCGACAACGTCACCCGCAACGACCTCGACGATCGGGTCGACGTCGTCCGGTCCGACCTCTTCGCCGCCCTCGACGAAGACCGTCGGTTCGACTTGATCTATTTCAACATGCCGTTCTTTTACGTGGACCCGAACCGGCTCGAGGAGGCGCTCTCACCTCCGGAAGAACTCGCGGCCGCCATGCCCGAGCAGAGCGCTTTCGTCGACCTCGGCTACGCGATGATCGGCCGCTTTTTCGCCACGGCGCCCCGCTACCTGAAGTCGGGCGGCGCCATTCGCTGCAGTTTCGCGAGCTTCGGCAACCACGAACAGCTCGACACCATACTCGCCGCCAACCGCCTCACCCGGACGACGATCGCCCGCCGCGTCGAGGATGACTACGGCCTCGTCTACCTCGCCCTCGAGGTGAAACCCTCCGCCTGATTCGACGCCTCCCGTGTCCGCCTCCGCCCAGACCTCCGCCGCGCTGTGCCGGGACTTTCCCTTCGGCGCCCTCGACGTGCGCGGCTTTTCGCCGCGCGACGACATTGCGTGGTTTCACGACTGGGTGCGACGGGACTACGCCAAGTTCTGGGGCATGACGGAAAAGTCGCCCGAGGCGGTGGCGGCTGAATACGACCGACTGCTCGCGCGTCCGGGCTACGAGGTGGTGGTGGGCCGTACCGACGGCACACCGCGCTTCGTGGGGGAACTCTACGACCCGCGTACCGACCCCGTGGGGGAGGTCTACGACCCGCGCGACACCGACCGCGGAATTCACTTCATCGCCGCGCCGCGAACCGGACCGCCCCAGTCGGGCTTCACCGGCCGGGCGCTCTCCGTCGTGCTCGCGCTCGCCTTCGAACGACCGGGCATCGAGCGGGTTCTCGTCGAGCCCGACCACCGCAACGAGAAAATGGTGCAGCTCTGTCGTCGTTTGGGCTTCGACGCGGGGCGCATCGTCACCCTTCCCGACAAGCAAGCCCGGCTGATGTTTCTCGACCGCCGCGACTTCAAACCCTAGGTGCACGCATGGACATCGTTTCGAAGCTCGATTCCCTCGGTCCCGCCGGTCGGCCGGAGGTCGACGTGGTGCCCCACCTCGAGGCCAAGGCGTGGCAGCGCGCCGAGGCGTGGCTGGTGGCCAAGGCCATCCGAGAACTCTGTCATGAGCGCCTTCTCCGCGTGCAATGCACCAACGTGGCGGAGGGGGCCTATTGCCTCGAAACCCCCGACGGAGACCAGTACCGCTTTCGCGCCCGCGCCTATCGACTGAGCCACCTCGACGTCGACCCAGCCACCCTCGAGCTCGAGCGCGACGGGGCATCTCTTCCCCTCGATGCCCGTCGTTTCATCAAGTCGATCCGCGAGCTCTTGCCCATCGCCGAAGCTGACCTCCCCGGCTACCTGGAAGAGCTGGTCGCCACGGTCGCCAGCACGACGTACCGCCTCACCGAACGCGCTCCCTCGAGCGAAGCGCTCGTGTCGGCATCGTTCCAGGAGATCGAGGCGGCGATGTACGAAGGCCACCCGGGCTTCATCGCCAACCACGGGCGCATCGGCTTCAGCACCCTCGACCACGCCCGCTATGCGCCCGAGCGTTTCGAGCCGTTCTCGCTCGTGTGGCTGGCCGGACACCATTCCCTCGCCCGTTACTCGGGGGGCGAAGAGCTCAGCTACGACCGGCTCCTCCACGAAGAACTCGGCCGCGACCAAGTCGCGGCTTTCGAAGCCAAGATCACCCACGCCGGGCTCGACCCCGAGCAGTACATCTTCTTTCCGGTCCACCCGTGGCAGTGGTTCAACAAGATCTCGGTGACCCTCGCCGCCGACATCGCCCATCGACGCCTCATCTGCCTCGGCTACGGAAAGGACCGTTACGCCGCCCAGCAGTCGATCCGGACGATGTACAACGTCGATCACCCGGAGCGGCGCTACGTGAAGTCCGCGCTCACCATCCTGAACATGGGCTTCATGCGCGGCCTGCCTCACTACTACCTGGGGAGCGCCCCCGCGATCGCGGCGTGGCTCGAAGACCTGCTGTACCGGGACCCTTACCTCGACGAACGGGGCTTTCGCATGCTGAGTGAGGTCGCGTCGGTAAGCTTCACCAACGAGGCCTTCGAAGAATGGGGACCCCACAACGACTACAACAAACTGATCGCATCCTTGTGGCGGGAGAGTCCGATGCCCCACCTGAGGGCGGGCGAGCGACCGATGACGATGGCGGCGCTGCTCCACCGCGATGGCGAGGGGAGGCCGCTCGTGGGGGCGGTCGTCCGCGCGTCGCAGCGCGAGCCCGGCGCATGGCTCGCGTCGTACCTGCGGGCGTACCTGGAGCCGATCCTGCACTGTTTCTACCGCTACGGCATCGTGTTCATGCCCCACGGAGAAAACGTCATTCTCGCCCTGAAGGACCAAACGGTAACCCGGATGTTCATCAAGGACATTACCGAAGAGGTCGCGACCCTCGAATCCGAACTCGAGCTCCCCGAGGGCCTGGGCCGGCTCTACGTGGAAGTGCCGGACGAAAAGAAACTGCTCTCGATCTTCATCGACGTCTTCGACGGGTTCTTTCGGCACCTCGCACCCCTCATGGCCGAGTCCCTCGACTTCGGGGAGGACGACTTCTGGGCGGCGGTCGCCACGTGCATTCACGAGTACGAGCGAGCGTTTCCCTCGTTGCAGGCGCGCTTTGAGCGCTACGACATGTTTATCGAGGAATTCGAGCTGTCGTGTCTCAACCGTTTACAGCTCCGTAATCGCCGCCAAATGGTGGACCTCGACGAGCCGGTCGAAAAGCTCCAGTTCGCCGGAACCCTGGTCAACCCCCTCCCCCCTCGCGTGGCTTCGCCGCGCCCCTCGGCGGTCGGCGCCGAATGATGAATCTTCCGGCCGTGGCCGGACCGACCCTTCGCCTGACGAAAACGAGAGTGAGCCGCACCATGCTGCTATCGAAATCAATTGCCCCCGTTACCCTTCTCTTCGCCGCCAGCGCCATCATCGGATGTGGCGACACCGACGGCGGGGGAACCGGAGCGCTTCCCCTCGGCGGAGCGCTCGAGCCAGGAGAAGAAATTTTCGCCGTGTCCTCGGTCGTCATCAATCCCGGGAGCGGGGACCGTACGACGTTCGTCCAAGCGACCCGCTCTCTGGGCGGCACCTTTGACCTCAGCACCGGGGTCGAGACGGCGGGTAACGCCGTCGTGTACGCCCGAGGGCCCTTCCTCTACGTGGGCGAGGCGGAGTTGCCGGTGTGGCAGCGTTACGTGGTCGACGAGCAAGACCGACTCGTCAAAGACGAGCGCCTCAGCCTCGGAAACTACGGCGACACGCGCGTCGGGTTCGGCAACGTCATCGTCGACGCCGAGCGTGCGGTGAGCATCATCGATAGCCAAGGCATCGCCGTCGTTTGGAACCCCACCACCATGACCATCGTCGGGGAGGTCGACCTGGGGTTGACCCGTCCGGGCTTCACGCTCGAAACGTGGACCACCGTCGCCCACGACGGGCTCGTGTACGTGCCGGCTCGATGGGGCAACCTCGTGACCGGGGAGGTCGTTCGCAACCTCACCGTCGCCATCATCGATCCGTACACCCTGACGCTCGTGGGCACCGCCGAAGACGACCGTTGCGCCAGTGGCGGCCACATGGTGTTCGACGAGGCCGGCTACGGGTACTTGATGGGAGACGGCCGAAATTATGGCACCCACATGATCGAAAACGCGGGCGGCGCCGAGGCAGACGACAATTGCATTCTCCGCATCCCCCCCGGGGGCACCGACTTCGAAGAGGACTTCTACGTCAGCATCCCGTCGCTCGCCGACGGTCGGCAGACCTCGACCGAGTTCGAGACCGCTCGCGTCGACAGCGGCGTGGCGTTCGCCAAGGTCTTTTACGAAGAAGAGCTGCCGAGCAACGTCGAGCCCGTCGACTTCGGCCTCTGGGACGAGCCGGCGCATCGCCTATGGCGCTTCGACCTCCGGGCCCAGGTGACGGCGGCGCCCGTCGACGGCCTTCCGCTGACCGCCGTCGGCTTCTCGGGCAGCGGCGTCGACGGCTTCGTGTACACCGGCGAACCCATCAACCAAGGCCCCACGAGCGACGTGTATGAGGTCGATCCCAACACCAATCAGGCCCGTCTGGCCTTTGTGGTCGAGGGCTTCTTCAACCGTCTCGTCTCCCTCCGCGGCGAGTAGCCCGGGGCCCCGGGCCCGAGATAGGCTCGGAGGTCGGGTCCGCCATGCCGTTGTTCTCACGCAAAGATCGTCGCCATCGCGTGATGTACGACGCCCACAGCTGGGTGGGCGTCACGGTGGGGCTGGCGCTCTACCTGATGTTCTTCACCGGGGTGGTGGCGCTCTTTCATCATCCGATCGCGGGGTGGGAAGACCCCGCGCTCCATCGGCCGGGGCCGGCCACGGAGCAGGCGTGGGTCGACGGCCTGCTGAGGGTGGCCCCGCCCGACGCGAAACGCATCATCATCACCTTTCCCGAGCCCGAGGAGGGTCTGCACGGCCCGTCGGGATACATCGAGCATCCGGCCGGCTCCTTTCAGGAGTACAACTGGGTCGCTGACGCGTGGTCACCTCGCCGGTCGGGAGCGGCGGAATTTCTCAACCACCTGCACTTCCTCTGGCACGAGCGAGCGGCGTGGCTGATGGTCGTGGCGGGGCTCATCTCGGTCGCCCTGCTGGTCGCGATCACGAGTGGCGTGGTGATTCACGTGCGCGACCTGGTGGCGCAATGGCGCCAGTTTCGACCGGCCCGGCCGCCGTTGGTGACCTGGACCGATCTCCACAAGGTGACGGGCGTGCTCAGTCTGCCGTTCTCCTATTTGATGGCGTACACCGGTGCGCTCATCATTTTTGCCACCGCTCTCATGGGGCTCGTGGCGGCCCCGGTGTACGGCGCCGACGACGCGCGCATTCGCGAGATCGTCACCGGTCCCGCCCTCCCCGACCCCGAGCCGCTCGTGAAGGGGGCGGTCGTCCGGCCCGTCGCCGATTGGGTCGCCGCCGGCGAGGCCGCGGTCCCCGGCCTCGACGTCATGTTGGTCGAGCAATGGGTCGGCTCGTCCCGGGTACGGGTGGGCGGAAGTGTCGCCGGCCAACGCGGCTTCATCGAAGCCCATCTCGACGGAACGTCGGGCCGGGTCCTCGAGGCCGAAGATCCCGACGACCGCCGACCGGCCGAGGCGGCGACCAACCTCATCTACGCGCTCCACTTCGGGACCGCCGGAGGGTGGGGCAACAAGGTCGTTTACGCCCTGATGGCGCTGGTCGCGGCCGCGTCGTTCATCAGTGGCAACGCCATGTGGTTGCTCCGGCGCCGGAAAAAGGGCCTCGCCGGTCGGGGCACGGCGTTTCTCGAATCGTGTACGTATGGCGTGGGCACCGGCCTTCCCCTCGCCACCGCGCTCATCCTGCTGGGCACGCAGGTGCTCCCCTTCGACCTCGAGGCTCGGGTGGCGGTGCTCGAGCTCGGCTTTCTCGGCGCGCTGGTCGCCGCCGTCGTGTGGGCGAGCCAAGCCAACAACCGTTGGCGCACGGCGGCCCACCAGATGGGTCTCGCCGCGCTGCTCTTCGCCACCCTCCCCTTCTGGCGCCCGGGGGGACTCGTCGGGGGGGGCCCGGTGAGCCTTCTCGCGGTCGAACTCGGTTGGCTGACCATGAGCGCACTGTGCGGTTTCGTCAGCGTCCGCATGCACCAGCGGGCCACCTCGCCCACCGCGGAGCGCCGCGCCGCGCGGGCCATGAAGGAAGCGCCCTCGCGTGGTTGACGAGATCGGACTCGCCGCTTCGGGCCTCGCGGCCGCGCTGCAATTCCACCGCGCCCGTTGCGCTCCGTCGTCGTCGGCTCGCGCGTGGCTCCTCGGCGCCGGGGTCGCGCTGGCGCTCACCATCGCCTTCGCCGCCGCCACCGGCGATGCATTGGTGATGTTGGTCACCGCGCCCGCCTGGCTCGCGACCGGCTTGGTGGGCGCCATCGTTGCCCGCGCCTACCGACCGCGCCTTGCCGACCTCGCCGGGAGCGTGTTCATGGCGCTCGCCCTCCTCGTTGCGCTCGTGCGGTGGTTGGCGGAGACAACCCATGCGTGAGCCCGCTTGGCGCGGCCGCGGCGACACCGCGCTCCGTATCACCGGCGCGACCTTCGGCTCCCTCGGACTGACCGCGCTCGCCAGCGCGGCCGGCGTCCGCTGGCTTCCCGTCGCCCCCGATGCGGCCATCACCGTCACCGTGATGCTGTTTCTCCCCGTGTGGGCCGCGTTGATCCTGGCCGGCCTCCTCCCCGCCCGGGGCTGGCGCAGCTGGGCATGGTTCGCCGGCGGCACCGCGGTTTTCGCCCTCGCGGTCTGGCTCGGCGCGCCACCGCCGACGTAGGCGAACGCTACGGCGCGCTCATTCCGCGCCCTCCGCGTAGGTGGTGTCGCGCTGATCCACGAGGGTCGCGCGTACTTCGGCGGGGAGCGGGAACCAACGGAGCCGCTCGACCTCCGCGCGGCGGGGAACGACGTCATCACCGGGGGGGACGTCGTCGCCGGCCCGTTCGAAGATCTCTCGGGCGCGGTCGAGGTACGTCATCAACGCCCCGTCCGACTCTTCGGTTCGTTCCGTTTCGTACGTGAGTTGGCCTCCGACGTACCGAAGGTCATCGAGTCGCAGCTGGGGTCGGGGAGCGCCCTGTCGATGCGACCACAGCGCCGTCGTCATGTCGAAACGGTAGTGCGGAAGCAGTTTCCAGCCGTGTCGTGCCACCAGGTCGACGGCATCGACGATGTACGAGAAGACGGCGTCGCTGATGAAATAGTTGAAGTTGACGCGTACCCAACCCGGCTTAATGCCTTCGTTTCCGGCTTGGATTTGGCACGAATACGCCTCCGAGAGCGCCTCTCCGATGTCGAAGAGGATGTGTCCGTAGGGCCCGGCGCACGAGCACCCGCCCCGCGCCTGAAGGCCAAACAGGTCGTTCAGAAGCGCGACTACGTAGTTCCAATGGAGGTACCGCTCGCCGTGACGCACCACGAACGACACGATCGAAAGCCGGTCGAGATCAGGATTGCCGAGGATCCAGAGGTTGTCGTTCTCACGCCAGCGCGCGATGGCCCGGCGCACGAACTGGTGCTCGCGCTCGCGGATCACCTCGACCCCCACGGCCTCTTTGAGCTGAAAGACCAAGCCGGCCCGAATCGATTCGATGATGGCCGGGGTCCCGCCCTCCTCGCGATGCACCGGATCGTCGAGGAAGCGTTGGTCCGACGCCGACACGTACGCCACCGTACCGCCCGCCGGAATGGTGGGTACCGTATTGCGAAAAAGGGACTTCTTCGCGACGAGTACCCCCGGCGTCCCCGGCCCGCCGATAAACTTATGCGGGGAGAGAAACACAGCGTCCTTATGGGTTCCCGGCTCGGGCGGATTCATTTCGATGTCCAGGTACGGTCCCGCCGCAGCGAAGTCCCAAAAAGAGAGCGCCCCGTGCCGGTGGAGGAGCTTCGCGATCGCGTAGGTATCGGTAATGACCCCGGTAACGTTGGAGGCGGCGGAAAAGCTCCCGATTTTCAGCGGTCGATCCGCGTAGGCGATGAGTTTCGCCTCGAGCTGCCGTTGATCGATGTGGCCGTCCGCGTCTTCATCGATCATCACCACGTCGGCGATCGTCATCCGCCACGAGACGTCGTTGGCGTGATGCTCGTACGGTCCGACGAAGACGACCGGGCGCTTTTCGGGCGGGATCTGGGCGCTGAGCCCGTGCTCTCGGTCGAGGTCAGGAGGCACCTTGAGGTTGAGTACGCCTTGGAGCTTGTCGATGGCCCCGGTCGCGCCCGCCCCCGCGAAGATCACGCAGTCCTCGCTCGAGCACCCCGTCGCGCGGGCAATGATGCGTCGGGCATCTTCGCGGAGCTGGGTCGTCTGCAGACCCGTCCCGGACGACTCGCTATGGGTGTTGGCGTAGAGCGGAAGTACTTCGGCCCGAATGAAGTCTTCGATGAACGACAGCGATCGACCCGACGCGGTGTAGTCCGCGTAGACCATGCGTCGTCGACCGAAAGGGCCGTCGAGGACCAAGTTGTCGCCGATGACGCCCTGACGAATGCGCGCCACCAAGGACCCGCGGTCGAAGGTCCGCTGGGCCACCGTCTCGGGGCGCGTCGACGCCGATCCCATCGGTACCGCGCCGGCGAGGCCCACGAGCCGGGCGTCGGCCTGGGCGAGTCGCTGCAACAAATCGCTCAGGACAGCCGCGAGTAGCTTTCCGGCCGCACGGGGGTGGTGCGCAGCGAGACGGTCGAAAGAACGCCGTTCCAGCTCCAGCACGCGGGCCGCCGGCCGCGCGGCGGCCGTGAAGGTACGACGCTTCCCGTCGATGAACGAAAGCGCGCCCAAAACCTTCCCGGGTCCGTGAACGCCGAGGTGTTGCACGCGGGGCCCTCGGCGGACGCTCATTTCGACGCCGCCTTCGACGAGCAGCATGCACGTGGCGCCCGTTTGGCCTTGGGCATAGAGCGGCAGCCCCGAGGCGATACTCCCTTCCCGCAGCACCTCCGCCACGACATCGCGCTCTTCGGGCGTCAGTGCCGAAAGCGCCGCCATCGGGGGCACATCGTCGAGGGAAGAAGCGTCGAGCCGGCGTCGAGGCCACTCGGGAAGGGCATCCGTCGCCACCAACGGGGTGGGCGCCCGGCCGTCCGTTTCGAGCGACGCGTCGGCCAATTGCACCTCGACCCGGCGCACGACGTCGGCGACGCGACGTCCGAGGCGCAACATCACCGCCAGCGCTGCCGCCGGTTGTCCCCGGGACCACGTGGCAAAATCATCCGCCGAGAGCGACAACCGCGTCCCCGCGCCCACCGCTCGGGCGGACTCGAAGCACGGTACCGAGGCCCCCACGCCTCGAAGCAGAGCACTCACCCCCGTGACCGCGCCCGGACCGACCACGCGCTCCTCGGTGTCGACTGCGCCGAAGGCTCGGGTCACAACCGCCACCGTGCCCTCCGACACCACCGTGAATCCCCCCGCGGGGACCCCCGAGGTGGCCAGGATCTCACCCGCCACAAACGGTAGCGGCCGAAACAGCCCCGCCAAGCGCGCACGCGCCTCGTCGCCGAGGTCGGCAAACAGCTCGACCCCCGCCAACACCTCGCGCCACCGCTCGACGTCACCCATGGCCCTCATCTTGCCGCATCTACCCGGGCAACCGCCCCAAAAAAGCCCGGCGACCGCCCCAAAAAAACCGGGCGACCGCCCCCAAAAATCGGGCGACCGCCCCAAAAAACCGAGCGACCGCGACCGGGCTTCGGGCTCATAGTTTCATGGGGTCGACGCGCTGGCTCGGCGGCTCAATCGTGAACTTGTATCGCCTCTCCTCCGGATACCAAACGTAGCGCACGGTTCGCGGCTTTCCCCGCCGCGTCCCCTTCATGCCAAACATGTGAAAGTCATCGTCCGAGAAAGGAGTCGGCGGGTCGTCCCAGGCGTGCCAGAGGTACCAGCCATCGTTCAATTCTTCGGCGAGGCCGGGGTTTACTTTTCCGTCGTGCGTCACCTCGAGCACCTTCCACGAAGGGAGGCCTCGGGCGCCCCGCGAGGTATCGAAATACGGAGCCTCGTAGCTGATGAGGTGGAGGGCTTGGTTGCGACGTACGACGCCGCGGAGCTCCGAAAGGCGGTTCCTGTCGCTCATCACACGCCCCCCCTTCTTCACCATCACTCTGTACCCCGCCACGATGCCGACCTCGACCTCACCCTCTAAGCTCTCGACGTGTCGATAAAGCGGTATTTCTTCCTTCACGACCGTCAACCGGGGCGGAGGATGGTCACCAAACGCAATGGTCGTCTTCGAGATCGGCGTGCTGAGCAGCTGAATCGTATCGGGTGCCCCGGGGAGGTAATGCCGCTGTGCCATCCATCCGAAGGACCCAAATTCCCAGGGCTGAAACTCTTCCGCTCGTAAATCCGAAAGGGTCGAAAAGGCGAGGGGCTGCCCCAAAATCAATCGGGACCAGCGGGGGTCGGGCTCTTCCGTCGGATCGGGTGACAAGAGCGGAGGCGGGAGACGACGAGGCCGTGGTCCCGCGGTCGCGTGCACCAGAAGCTCGGTCACCGGAGCCACCATGAAGGCGGGGGCCACTGCGATGGGGAGTGCGACCTCGACCGCGCGCCCGCGAGCGGCATGCCTCGCGCCCGGAATCGTCACGCCGTCGGACGTGGTCACGCCCGACCGGGTCAGCCGAAAGCGGGCCACGAATTTCTCGCGGTACGCCGCGGCATCCCGTTCGTGACGACGAAGAATAGAGAGACATGCCTCCACGACCTCGGGCGGGTGTTTCGCCCCGTCTTTCCACATCCCCTCACCGGCGGGACGCTGCTCCACCCGGCAACTGTGTTCGTTCAGAGAAATGGTGTGCCCCGAACGCGCGATCCATCCGATGTCCGGATAGTCCAAGAACTCGGTCGTCAACGCGAGGGAGACCGCATTCGCCGGTTCGGGGATATCGACAGCCAGCGCGATGTGACGCTCGTCGATGGCCAAGCGCACCGGCGCCTCGGTTCCCGGCCCCCAGTCTTCGAACGAACCGTCGACGACGAGACGCTCAGGCATCGCCGTGGCGTTCACTCCGATGGGCGTACCTTCTGCGAGGTTCGCGCTCTTCTCGGCGCCCTCGTCGAGGGCGATGGGCGACGACGATGTGCCCGCGGTGTTCCCGTCCGTCCCCACCCTCGGGCTCGGGGAGCCTCCGCTACAGGCGGCCACGAGCGCGGCCAAGGCGATCGATTGAATCTTCATTCTTGTTTCGAGCCTCACGCCGTCGTTGGTAACGCGTCAGGCGTCACGGGTCTTCCTCCGTCAACACTCCTTTCGCGACCACGGACTCGTCCGCTTCGAGGTCGAACCCGAAGACGGCTGCCTCGACCGGCCCCATCCGCTGGTAAGCGACTTCCCAATGCACCGGGAGTACGAAGGGCGAAAAAAAGAACAGCTCGGCGTGGCGGGGCGCCCCGCTCGCCGGCACCCGCTCATCCGCGACCTCGCGCCGTTCCGGGCCATCGGCGTGATCGACCCGAACGAAGCGCCGGCTGAGCACCACGGGTCGCGCCGCCTGGCCTTCTGCATCGACGGCGCGGACGACGAGGCGTCGATAGAGATCGCCGGTGGGTACGGCGTGTCCGACCGCCGCCGCGCGCAGAGAGACTTCGACCCTCCTGTCGTCGATGGTCCGGCCGGTGACCGAGAGCGCCTTCCCGATGAAGGCCGGGTTTCCCTGCACGCGAAAGTCGTGGCGTCGGTACGTTCGGCCCAGGCGGTCCGTGGCCACGGGCATGTGGCACGTCTGGCAGGGACGTTCGGCGTGTTGCGACGCCGCGTGCTCGCTGACGGTGCGCTGCATCTTCGCGGCCTGGGGCCGAGGAAAGTCGAACTCGTGGCACCCTCCGCACCATTCGGACGTCGCCATGTCCGGCGCGGCCAAGACGGGATGAGGACCGTTCCTCGACGGACGGGGACCGACGACACGTCGGGACAGCACGTGACAGGTCACGCAACTGACGCCTTCGTGACGCCGTGGATCTGCCTCGTCGTCGGAAGCCTCCGGTGCGTGGCAGTTGCGACAGAAGGGGAGCGGCTCGACCGCGTAGGCGGCGAGAAACGTCGGGTCGTCCCAAGCCCGTTGGTGCAGCGAGCCGGACCACTCAGCCGCGATGTCGGCATGACAACGAACGCACGAGGCGTTGGAGACGGCGTCGGGTCGGCCCTGAGGAGCGGGACCCGGCCTCACCCGTGCCGGCTTCTCCGGCGCCGTCGAGTGGATCTCTCCCGTGCAGCTGAGCGCCAAGGAGACGGTCGCACCGGCAAACGAAACGCCTCGTCGAACCCGTGACTTGCTCGCCGGGCGTTCCTGAGGCTCCGCCTGCGGGCGCACGTTTTCGGGTACCGTCCGGCGGCGCTGGTGACAAGATTCAAGCTCGTGTCCGACGGGGAGCGCCACCATTCTCCCTCCAGTCGCCAGGACGCGTCGCGACCCTTAGGTGTTCCCCATGCGCGGATGGGCCCTCCAGATGGTGGCGATGGGCTTGATGGCATGCCACGGGTCGCCCCAGCGGCCTCCCTCGGGGGAGGAGCGGCCGGTCGTCACCCCGGTGTTCGCGGTCCGCGCGGTGACGGCGCACGTCGACGGCGCGTCGGCTCCGGGCGAGCACCCTTCCGGCGCCGGCTCTGCTTTCCCGCGAGCCTTTCCGCGGGCCCCAGCCGACCTTCACGCTGCGGGCGCCCTTCCCGCCGGGTACCGCGAGATGGAGGTTCGGCTCGAGGAAAGCGAGGCCGGGCCGCTCATGCTGTTGGTGGCCCCGGGGGGTGAGACGGTGCTTCCCGTGTTCATCAACGGAACGGAGGGGTACAGCCTCAAGTTGCGCCTCGAAGGCAAACGGTACCGTCGCCCGCTGACCCACGACCTCATGGACCGCGTGGTCGGTCAGCTCGGCGCCAAGGTGATGCGCGCTCAAGTCGACCGGCTGGTCGACGGCGCGTACCACGCGAAGCTCATCCTCGAACGAAACGGGGCACTGCTTCCCTTCGACGCGCGACCGTCGGATGCCGTGGCCATCGCGATCGGCCACGGCGCCCCGGTCTACGCTTCCCCGGCGGTACTGCGCCGCGCGGGTCACGACCGGGCCATGCTCGAGCGCGCGCCCCCCGCCCCGGCGCGGGGCGCGGTGTCGCTGTAGCTGGCTCGCCCCCGAGACGCCCTCGTAGGTCCCAGATCACCCGCGCAGACATCGCCGCTCACCAGCGAAACAGCGTGTAGCTCAGCTCGAGAAGCGCCCCGCCGACGGCACCGACGACCGCCGCCACGACGGCGACGACAGCGAGGCGGTCGCCGGGCTTGGCGACCTCCTCGTGGGCCCTCTCCGGGTCCCCAAAGCCCGCGCCTCCCGCTCCGGGCGCCGCGCCCGCTTCGGACGGGTCCGCCGAGGCGTCGTCGGGTTCGTCCGGAGCCGCCATCCCGCGACGGGTAGCAGCGACGGGCGACGAAATCACTTCCGCAGCGCGCCAGTTTGCCTCGTCGAGGGGACTTCGGCATGTTTCCCAAGGCTTTGTCGGATTCGACCCTCAACCTCGCGCTCCCCAAAGGCCGCATGCAAGAAGGGGTGCTCGCCCTCCTGCGCGACGCGGGGATTCACGTCACCAACACGTCGCGCAGTTACCGGCCCTCGGTATCGCTGGAGGATTGCGACACCAAGACGCTGAAACCGCAGAACATCATCGAGATGTTGCACCTCGGCTCGCGCGACGTGGGGTTCGCCGGCGCCGACTGGGTCGACGAGCTCGGGCTGTCCGACGGCTCGGTCGTGGAGCTGCTCGACACCCGCCTCGACCCCGTCCGGATCGTGGCCGCGGCCCCCAAGGAGTTGCTCGACGCCGATGGCGCGCTTCCCGACCGACGCCTCGTCATCGCCTCGGAGTACGTGCGGCTCACCAACGCCTGGATCGAGCGGACCGGGCGCGACGCGCTCTGCGTGCGCTCCTACGGGGCGACCGAGGTCTTTCCGCCCGAAGACGCCGACCTCATCGTCGACAACACGGCCACGGGGACCACCCTCCGCAACAACGGCCTCGTCATCCTCGACGACCTCATGCGCAGCTCCACCCGGCTCTTCGCCCACGCGGGCGCGCTGACGCAACCGGGCAAGCGCGCCCGGATCGAGACGATGGTGTTGCTGCTGCAATCGGTGCTCGACGCGCGGGAGCGGCTGATGATCGAGGTCAACGTGGGGCGCAACCAGCTCGACGCCGTGGTCGAGGCACTTCCTTGCATGAGGAAACCCACGATCGCCACCCTGTTCGGCGAAGAAGGCTACGCCGTGAAGGCGGCCGTGCCCCGGGCGGCCCTGCCGACCCTGATCCCTCTTCTCAAAGAGCGCGGGGGCAGCGACATCGTCGTGACGAAGATCGCTCAGATCGTGGTGTGACGATGGGCGAATCCCCGCACGATCGGCAGCTGCGGCCGGTCGCGGCCATTCAGGGCCACGACGCGTACCGTGTGGCGCGGCACCCGGCGCCGGTGGACTTATGGTTGGCGGGCAACGAGGGACGCGCTCCCGCCCGCGAAGTCCTGACCGCCCTGAGCGACGAGAGCCCCGAGCTGCTGCGGCGATATCCGTCGGCAGGGGCCCTCGAAGCGCGCCTCGCCGCCCGCCTCGACGTCGATCCGACGTGGGTGCTCGTGACCGCCGGTGCGGACGACGCCCTCGACCGCACGTGCCGCGCGATGCTCGCCCCCGGCCGCGAGATGGTGCTGCCGGTACCCACCTTCGAAATGCTGGACCGGTACGCGTCGCTGACGGGAGCCGATGTTCGCCGCGTCCCTTGGTCGCCCTCGGGTCCTTACCCAAGAGCCGCCGTGCTGGAGGCGATCAACGAACGCACCGCCGTCGTCGCGGTGGTGAGCCCCAACAACCCCACCGGGGCGGTGGCGACGGCCGACGACGTGCGCGCCCTCGCCGCCGCCGCGCCCCACGCACTCATCCTCATCGACGGGGCCTACGACGAGTTTGCCGAGGAGCGGCTGACCGAGGTCGCCCTCACCCTTCCCAACGCGCTCCTCACGCGCACCCTTTCGAAGGCGTACGGGGTGGCCGGCCTCCGGGTCGGCTACGCGGTCGGGCAACACGTGGCGTGGCTGCGGCGCACGGGCAACCCCTACGCCGTATCGTCGGTGTCGCTCGCCCTCGCCGCGCGGCGCCTCGACGACACCGAGGGCATGACGCACTACGTGGCCGAGGTGAAGCGGGAGCGCGACGATTTGCTCGCGCGCCTCCGAGACTACGACTTCGATCCCCCTCGTTCTCAGGGCAACTTTGTGTTCGTTCGCGACCGCCGCACCGATTGGCTCGGCGACGGCCTCGCGGGCTTGGGGATCGCTGTCCGCCGCTGGCCGGGGCACCCCGAGCTCGCCGACGCGATGCGCATCACGGTCCCCGGGGTGGCCGCCGACTACGAGCGACTCGTCCACGGGATCGCGGCGACTCTGCGGCCCGAAGCGATCTTGTTTTCCCGACCCGAGCTTGAAGGCGCGGTGTTCACCGCCCGCGCCGCCGTGGTCGGGCCAGAAACGGGCATTTCCGGCACCCTCGCCTCGCTCGGGGTGACGCGCGCCTGGATGGTGGGCGATACCCCTGAAGACATGGCGGCCGCCCGCGCCGCCGGCGTCGTGCCCATCGGCTGGGGCGCGACCAGCCTCGTCGAAGCAGGCGCGGCCCGGGTCATGACCTCTCTCGATGCGCTACAGGGGTGGGCATGACGCGCACCGCGCTTCCTCCCCGCCGCGTGCAGCTCGCACGGAAGACGCGAGAGACGGACATCACGCTCTCGCTCGACCTCGACGGCGAGGGGAAGACCGACATCGCGACCGGGATCGGGTTTCTCGACCACATGCTCGTCACCCTCGGCAAACACGCCCGCTTCGACCTGTCCCTCCGGTGCGATGGCGACCTCCATATCGACGACCACCACACGGCCGAGGACTGCGCCCTCGCGCTCGGTCAGGGGCTCACCGAGGCCCTCGGCGAGCGACGGGGAATTCGACGCTTCGGATTCGCCTACGCCCCCCTCGACGAGGCGCTGGCGCGGACCGTGGTCGACCTCTCCGGGCGCCCCTGGCCCGAAATCCACCTCGGCTTGAAGCGCGAGATGATCGGAACGATCGCGACCGAAATGCTCACGCACGTGTTTCAGTCGCTGGCGTTCGCCGCCCGGGCGTCGCTCCACGTCGACGTCATCCGCGGCGACAACGATCACCACCGGGTCGAGGCCGCGTTCAAGGCGACGGCCCTGGCCCTGCGGACCGCGGTGGCCCGCGACGGCGACGACATCCCCAGCACCAAGGGGGTCTTGTGACCCTCGTCATCGACACCGGCACCACCAACCTCGCCTCGATGATGGCGGCGTTGCGACGTCTCGATCTCGAGCCCGAGCCGGTCACCCAGGCCGACGGGATCGCCGACGCCACCCGGGTGGTCCTCCCGGGCGTGGGCGCCTTCGGGGCAGGCATGCGTCGCCTCGACGAACGGGGCTTCTCCGACCCGTTGCGGGCGCGCATCGCCGCCGGCCGGCCGCTGCTCGCGGTGTGCCTCGGGCTTCAATTGTTGTGCGAGACCAGCACCGAGTCGCCGGGGGTGACCGGCCTCGGGGTGCTCCCCGTCCCGGTCGAGCGCTTCGCGACCGCGGCCATCGTGCCCCAACTCGGCTGGAACCACGTGGCGCCGTCGCCCGAGTGCGCGCTCCTCCGCGACGGCTACGCCTACTTCGCCAACTCGTACCGCCTCACGCGAGCCCCCGCGGGATGGCACGCCGCGTTCACGACCCACGGCGAGCGCTTCGTCGCCGCCGTCGAGCGCGGTCCAATCCTCGCGACTCAGTTTCACCCCGAGCTCAGCGGGGCGTGGGGCCACGACCTGCTCGCCGCCTGGGGGGCCGCAACCTGATATGCTGACCACCCGCATCTTGCCTTGCCTCGACGTCGACGCCGGTCGCGTCGTCAAAGGGGTGAAGTTTCAGGGGCTCCGCGACGCCGGCGACCCGGTGGAGCGCGCCGTCGCCTACGAGGCGCAGGGGGCCGACGAGCTGGTGATCCTCGACGTCTCGGCCACGCCCGAAGGCCGCGGCAACGCGACCGACACCGTCGCGCGGGTCCGCGCCGACCTTCGCATCCCCCTCACCGTAGGCGGGGGCGTCCGCACCGACGCTGATGCCGAGGCGCTGCTGAAGGCGGGGGCCGACAAGGTGGCGGTCAACACCGCCGCCGTGCTCGACCCGAGTTTTCTCTCCCGCATGGCCGCCCGTTACGGGAGCCAATGCACCGTGCTGTCGCTCGACGCGGCCGCGCGCGAAGACGGGAAAGGCTGGGAGCTGGTGATCAAGAGCGGCCGCGAGCGGACCGGCCAAGACGCGGTGGCCTGGGCCAAAGAGGCGGCGGCGCTGGGTGCCGGCGAGATCGTGCTGACGAGCTGGGACCGCGACGGCACGCGCTCGGGCTACGACCTCGCCCTCCTCGCGGCCGTGCGTCAGGCGGTCGCCATCCCGGTGGTGGCTTCCGGAGGAGCCGCCCACGCGCAACACTTGGTGGAAGCGGCCCGCGCGGGTGCGAGTGCCCTCTTGGTGGCGTCGATCCTCCACGACGGCGACACGACGGTCGGGGCCCTGAAAGACGCCTTGGCCGAGGCGGGGCTGGAGGTACGACGATGATCATTCCGTCGATCGACATTCAAGACGGGCAGACGGTGCAGCTCATCGGTGGCGCCGAGCACGCGCTCTCGGCCGGAGACCCGCGCGATTGGGCGCGACGCTTCGGCCTGGTGGGCGAAGTGGCGGTGGTCGACCTGGACGCGGCGATGGCCCAAGGGAACAACCGCGACCAGATCGCCGAGGTGTGCCGCCTCGCCCAAGTCCGGGTTGGGGGCGGGATCCGCTCGCTGGACGCCGCGCGCGCGTGGCTCGACCTCGGCGCCGATCGCATCGTCATCGGTACCGCCGCCTCGCGCGAGCTCTTGTCGGAGCTGCCCCGGGCGAGGGTCATCGCCGCCCTCGACGCGGTCGAAGGTGAGGTGGTCGTCGACGGCTGGAAGACGAAGACGGGCGCCCGCATCGAGGATCGCATGGCCGAGCTGCGGGACGTCGTCGGCGGGTTTCTCGTCACCTTCGTCGAAAAAGAAGGTCGCATGGGCGGTACCGCGATGGACCGGGTGGCGCCGCTGCTCGAGGCGGCCGGCGACGCGCGGTTGACCATCGCCGGCGGGGTGACCACCCCCGAAGAGATCGCCGCGCTCGACGCGATGGGGGTCGACGCGCAGGTGGGGATGGCCCTCTACACGGGCAAGCTCGGCCTCGCCGAAGCCATCGCGGCCTGTCTGAAGACCGATCGCGACGATGGCCTCTGGCGCACCATCGTGGTCGACGCGCACGGGAGGGCGCTGGGGCAGTGCTTTTCGAATCTCGAGAGCCTCCGCACCGCCCTCGAATCGCGCACCGGCGTGTACTGGTCACGACGACGAGGCCTGTGGCGCAAAGGCGCGAGCAGCGGCCATACGCAACGACTCCTCCGGATCGATGCCGATTGCGACCGCGACAGTCTTCGGTTCACCGTGGCGCAGGAGGGCCCGGGGTTCTGCCACCTCGACACCGAGAGCTGTTGGGGTCCGCTCAGAGGGCTCCCCGACTTGGCCGCGACCCTCGTGGCGAGAAAAAGCGATGCGCCGGCAGGCTCGTACACCCGCCGGCTCTACGAAGACCCCGAGCTGCTGAAGAGCAAGCTCGTCGAAGAGGCGGGCGAGCTGTCCGAAGCTCGCGCCCACGACGACGTGGTCCACGAGACGGCCGACGTCCTCTACTTCGCCATGGTCGCGATGGCGCGGGCCGGCGTGACGCTGCCCGAGGTCGAGGCCGAGCTCGACCGACGGGCGATGAAGGTCAGCCGCCGCCGGGGCGACGCCAAGACGGCGCCATCGCGGAGCCGGGTCACGGAAGACGCCATCGAGCTCGGCCGGCTCTCCCCCGACGCGGTGACCACGTTGGCGCGCGACGTCATCGACCGCAGCACCCTCGAGGGTGCGGGGCGGATCGTGCGTGCGGTGCAGACGGAAGGCGATGCCGCGCTGCATCGATTTGGCGAAGCATTCGGCGAGCTGAAGGATCACCCGCTGGTCTACGATCGCGAAGCCCTGGCGCGGGCCCGCGAAGACGTCGACGCCGACACGCTGGCCCTCTTGGAGCGAACCGCCGCCCGCATCGAGCGCTTTGCCCGCGCGCAGCGAGATGCGATGCGCGACGTCGAGATCGAGGTCGACGGGGGTCACGCCGGCCATCGGGTCCTCCCGGTGGCGCGGGCCGGCTGCTACGCCCCTGGTGGCCGCTACCCGCTGCCCTCCAGCGTGTTGATGACCGCCGTCACCGCGCGGTCCGCCGGCGTCGCGCAGGTGTGGGTGGCCAGTCCCAAGCCGAGCCCCGTCACCCTCGCCGCGGCCGCCGTGGCCGGGGCCGACGCGCTGCTCTCAGTGGGCGGCGCGCATGCCATCGCCGCCTTTGCCTACGGAACCGAGACCGTGCCGAAGGCCGATGTGATCGCGGGGCCCGGCAACCGCTGGGTCACCGCGGCCAAACAGCTCGTGGTGGGTGAGGTGGGGATCGACATGCTCGCCGGGCCCAGCGAGCTGCTGGTCCTCGCGAGTGGCGATGCCGACCCCGCCACCGTCGCGGCGGATCTTTTGGCCCAGGCCGAGCACGACCCCGATGCGCTTCCTGTGCTCGTCACCCTCGACGCGGCGCTGGTCCCTCGCGTGGAGAAAGAACTGGTGGCGCAGCTGCGGACGCTGCCGTCGGCCGATATCGCCCGTACGTCGCTGCGCTCGGGCTTTGCGGTGGTGGTCGACGACGACGAAGCGGCCGTCACCGTCTGTGATCGGCTCGCGCCCGAGCACCTCCAGCTCAGCGGCGAGGGCGCCGTCGCGCTCGCCCCGCGCCTGCAGGCCTACGGGGGGCTGTTCGTCGGCGAGACGTCGGCCGAAGTCCTCGGCGACTACGGGGCCGGTCCCAACCACACCCTGCCCACAGGCGGAACGGCTCGCTTCAGCGCGGGCCTCAGCGTCTATACCTTCATCCGCGCGCGCACGTTTCTGCGGCTCCAGACCGCCGCGGGCCTCGCCTCCGACGCCGCCGACCTCGCCCGGCTCGAAGGTTTGGAAGCCCACGCTCGCGCCGCCGAACGCCGCCGCTGAGCTCTGCTATCGACCTGCAATCGATCTCGGCCGCTGAGCTCCGCCGCTGAGCTGCCGCTGAGCTACGGGAGAAGGACGACTTTGCCGCGGGCGTGGCCGGTCTCGAGGTAGCGGTGCGCTTCGCGGACCTCGGCGAGGGGGTAGGTTCGGTCGACCAGCGGCCTCAGGGCGCCTTCGTCGACGAGGGCGCCGAGCCGCGTGAGGTTTTGGCCCCGTGGCCGTCGCGTGACGAGCGCCACCCGCACCCCGCGGCGGAGGCGGGCGCCCCCGGCGCGCCAAGCAAAGTACAACCCGAACCCGATCACCCCCAGCACGGCCCCGTAGCGTCCGGTCCAGTCGAGCAGGCCCGGGGTGATCGACGCCACCCGCCCCCCATCGCGGACGGTACGAATGGCCCGCTCGAGGTGATCGCCCCCCATCGACTCGAGGATGACGTCGCACCCCGCCGCGACCTTCTCGTAGTCCTCCGTCCGGTAGTTGATGACCCGGTCGGCGCCCAAGGACCGCACCACGTCGGCGTTGCGCGGACTGCAGGTGGTGAACACTTCCGCCCCGAGGTGTTTCGCGAGCTGGATCGCGATGCTGCCGACCCCTCCCGCGCCCGCCTGCACGAAGACGCGCTCTCCCTCCTGGACGCACGCCGACCCGACGAGGGCGTCGTACGCGGTCAGCCCCACCAGCGGCAGCGCGGCCGCCTCGGGATGGTCGAGACCGGCGGGCTTGGCGGCGCACTCATCCGCTCGAATCACCACCTCCTCGGCGTAGCCGCCCATGCGACGGTGCGACGGGGAAGCGATGACGGCGTCGCCCACCGCGAAGTCGGTGACCCGGGCTCCGACTTCGGTCACGACCCCCGAGACGTCCATGCCGAGGATGGCGGGCAGATCGAGCCAGATGAAGGCTCGCTGGGCGCCCTTTCGGATCTTGAAGTCCACCGGGTTGATCGCTGCCGCGTGCACGGCCACCCGGAGGTCGCGCGGTCCCAGCGCCCCCGGACGCGGCACCTCCTCCACGTGCAGGACCTCCGGCGGGCCGTAGCCATGCATGCGCACCGCGGTCATCGTCGCCATGACCGGATGACCCTACCGCAGATGGTGCACCCCGCGACGGGTGAACCCGTCGTTCACCCGATCACGGGTTGAGCGGCGTCCCCGCGGGAATGCGCTCGCACAGGAGGTGCTTCTCGCCCCCGAAACTCGCTGGCTCGTCATTGAGACCGTAAACCGCCGTCTCGTCGTCGGGTTCATTGGGCGGAAAGGGCTGCCTCCTCAGCGCCACCCGGTCTTCGGTCAAGGTGCCCGCCGAGTCGTTTGGTTCAAGCTCGGCCCACAGGTCGTCGGGAAGGGGCTCCCCGTTGAGCCACGCGAATTCGAGTCGCGCGGCGTTCGGACTGAGGTCCCCGACCCGTATGCCTCCCAGCCAAACCGCGCGGGGCGCTCCCAGGTCCAGAAAAGTCGGCAGGGGAGAGATGAGGTCGAGAAGTCGCCCGAGCTCGTCTCGGGACGAGAGCGCCGCGAGCCCGAAGCCACCTCCATCCAACGACGCGCACGCAGCGTCGGCGGCCTCCCAATCGACGCCAAGTTCGCCTGGCCCCGGCGGGTCCGGCGGGAAGAAGTAACAATGGCCGTCCGAGGGCTCGAGGTAATACCCCAGGGCCTGGTTGGCCTCGGGCGTATTGGCAGTCGGCCCACACTCGACGCGACAGTCCGCGCTGCACCCGTCGCCGTCCCGGTCGTTGCCGTCGTCGCATGCCTCGTCGCCGTTGCGCTCGAAGTCACCGCACCGCCCTACCGCCCCCGGTGGCTCGTCATCACAAGGAGGGTTCTCGCAGGCTTCGAAGTCCGTCTCCGCGGTGCACACCCCGTCGGAACACGTCTCCCCCTCGTCGCAGCAGCGCCCGAGGCACTTGAGCCCGAAATGAATCGGCAGGCGCAGCGGGATCCCATCGATGAAGCGGCCCCGACGATGCGCGACGATGCACCCCTCGCTACAGGCCACCGCGCAGTCGGGCCCCGATTGCGCGGGATCCACCGACATGGCCGCCGTGACGCGAAAGTCTCCCGAGTCCCCCGGCGTCAACGTCAGGCTCCCGAGCTCGCTCCGACCCGACGACGACGCCCGGCACATCGCGCTGTCCGCCGCGACCAATGGGTCCCCCAGTCCCGTGAGCACGATTCCGAGCCCGGCGAACGCCTCGCCGTCGTCCGACGACGCGCGGTCGGGACATGCTCCTTCGGTGGTGAACTCCAGGCTCAACTGCGTGGGGTCCTTGCAGCCCGCCACCAGCACGCCCACCGCGGCCACGGTTTTCCACTGACGCCGCATCCTTCCTCCGATCTCGGTATCAAAGCACGACGGTTCGGTCGAGCCCTCGGCCCGCGTGGTCGATGGCTCAAGTTTCGGGCGAAGGGGTCGTTCCCTGGTCCGTGCGCACCGACATCACGCTCGAGTTGATGGAAAGCGTCGCCGAGCTCGGCACCTGGACGTACGTCGCCGAAGGCGAAGGCCGGGTGTTCCTGTCCCGGGGGGCCCGGGTCCTCGTCGGCGGAAACCCGAAGACCCTGAACGCGCTCGCAGCATGCCTGCCGCAATCCTCCGACGTGTTTCGGCGGCTCGTACGCACGGCCCACGAACATGGCGACGCGTTCCGCCACCGGGCGCAAATCTCGGGGCGCAACGGGAGCCCCGTGTGGCTCGAGTTTCGGGGTGTCCCCCGTCACGACGCCCACGGCGTGCCCACGGTGGTGGGGTCGGTTCAAGACGTGACCGAAGTCAGCCGCCGCGAAGGGCGCCTCGAAGAGCTGTCGCGGCTGCTTCGGCAAGCGGAAGCGATGGCCCGGGTTGGGCATTGGCACTGGGACGTGGCGAGCGACCGGGTCTACTGGTCCGACGAAGTCTACCGAATCTTCGGCTTTGACCGGGACGAAGACGCCCCCGACTTCGGTCGGGTGCTGAACGCGTACACCCGCGAAGATGGGGAGCGTCTCCAGGGTCTCGTGGCGCGCGCCGTCTCCGAGGGCGAGGCCTACGACTTCTCGGGTACCCTCGAGAGCGGACGGCGGGTGCGCGCCAAGGGCGAACCCCAATTCGACAAGCAAGGCGAGGTTGTCGGGGTCTTCGGGGTCATTCAAGAGACGACCGAAGATGGGGAGCGGGCGCTTCATCTCGAGCGCCTTCGCCACGCCGTCGAACATACCGCCAACGGGGTGCTCGTGGCCGACCGCGACGGCGTGACGGTATGGGCCAACCGGGGCTTCGAGGCGCTCACCGGCTTCGCCAGTGACGAGATCGTGGGGCGAAAACCGGGCCGCCTCCTTCAAGGCCCCGAGACCGACGGCGACACAATACGACGGATCTCCGACGCGCTGCACCGCGGCGAGGCGGTCAGTACTGAGATTCTGAACTACAAGAAATCGGGGGAGCCCTTCTGGATCCACCTCGCCATTCACCCGCGCCGCGACGAGCGCGGGGTGGTCCAGGAATACATCGCGATCGAGACCGACATCACCGACCAGGTCGAGGCCCGTGAGGCGCTGACGAAGCGGAGCAAACAGCTCAAAGAGGCGGTGTTCCGACTCCAGCGTCAGAAAGACGAGCTCGAGTGGCTCGCGACACGCGAATCCGAAGTCCGCCGTGCGCTCGAAAAAGAAGCCGCCACCCGCGCCGCCCTGCACGAAGAGCTGCGACGGGCGGCCACCCGCGACGCGCTCACCGGCATTCCCAACCGTCGCGCCTTCATGGAGGAAGCCCGTGCCGCCTTTGCCCACCACGAACGGTACGCGTCGCAGCTGTCCCTCGTGCTGATCGACATCGACCACTTCAAGGGCATCAACGACCGCCACGGCCATGCGGTCGGCGACGCGGTCCTGAAACACGTCGCCGGGGTGCTGGAAGGAGCGCTCCGTCGACCGACCGATGTTCTGGGTCGCATCGGCGGCGAGGAGTTCGCCGTCCTCCTCCGCGACACGGATTATGCCGGCGCCACCGTCCTCGCCGAGCGCGTGCGCCGACGCCTCGAATCGAGCTCGCTGTGCCTCGACGAAGGCACCGTGGTGCAGGCCACCTGTAGCCTCGGGGTGGCGGCGGCGAATACCGCCGACGACAGCGTAGAGAAGACCATCGCCCGGGCAGATGCGGCGCTCTATCGCGCCAAGGCCGGAGGCCGTAATCGTTGGGTCGTCGACGACGGCCACCACGAAAGCTGGCCCGTGGTGGTGTCGCTCAAGGCGATCCCCAAGCCACGCGCCGCCAACGAATGAGCGCCCGCCGTCAGGGGGTCGTCGGCGCGTACACGACCACTCCATCTTCGACGACGCCCGGCCACGACGCGACATACTGACTCGGCTGCCCCGGCGCCGACGTGTCGACCCACACCGTACGGGCCCCGCGGCGCAAGGCCACCGCGTGGCGGACGTCGATGTGGACGAACCGGTTGTTGGGGTAGTAGCCGCAGGCCAGTCCTCCGAGATCCCAACACAACGCCAACAGCGCTTCATTCGAGACCCCCCGCACCGAAAGGTCGAGCGCACGTCCCTCGTGATGTTGGCTGCGGTGACTGCCGGGGCCGAACGAGGCGTTGGCCGTAGGCTTTCGGTAACCGCTGTAGATGTAGATCTCGCGCCACGGGTAGGCGGCCGCGATCCGCGCCAGCACCCACAAGAGCCGCGGATGCAGCAGCCGCACCCCGGGGAGCCACTCGCCACGCCCAGCCTCGGGTAGCGGCTCGTCGGGCCACGCCTCGGGTCGTGGCACCCCGGTGGGCCGCGCCAGCCGCGACAACCGCTCCAAGGCCCGCGGCGGAATCGACCCGTCGCACCGCTGCGGGATGAACACCTCGCGCTCCCCGCCGTGGCTCATCACCCGCACGGGCCGTTCGCGACACGGCCACGGGGGCGTCTCGGGCGGCGGCGGACGCAGGGCGGTCGCGAGGGCGGCATAGAGTGGCGCGGGAAATGCGGTCCCGTAGGAGCAGTCACCTCCCCGCCCACACGCGCCCAGCAACCACAACACCTGGAGATACTCCGGCGACACCCCCGTGAGGCCGGCGGGCCAGTACCGCGACGACAAGGTCAGACCAGGGGTCACCGGTCGCGACAGCCACGGCGCCTCGCCGAACGCGAACGGAAACCCTGGTTGACCGCCCCCTCGCCGTCCCCCGGGGGCAAAGGCGCGGGTACCCCCGACCGGCGGCGGGGACCAGACCGGCGCTTCCGCCGGCGGCGCAAAAGGCGCGGCGTCTTCGAGCGCAGCCGCCCAGTCGAGCACGAACCAGCTCTCCGTCGTCCACGTTCCGTAGGCACTGGTGCC
This sequence comes from Myxococcota bacterium, assembly GCA_039027095.1. GTDB lineage: Bacteria > Myxococcota_A > Polyangia > Polyangiales > Polyangiaceae > JAPYTK01. The sequence continues at coordinate 60,665 of JBCCLB010000013.1, read as the reverse complement.
GTACGCTGCAGCTTCCGTCTGACCGGCTCCGTGGCGAAATGCCGAAAGCAGCGGCAACCCTTCGTCGAGGCGAAGCGACGTCGGCGGCGGCGCGCTCGGCGTTTCGTAGGCCCTCGCGAGATCCGACGCCAACGAGATCATGACCAGCGGCGCGGCGACGAGCGTGGCCCACCGCATCCCGACGATGCGCCAACCGACGATGGGCTTCCCGCGGGGCATACGATCCATTCAGAGGTTCAGCGGCATGGGTGGCGCAAGCCACGAATCTGGGCCGTCGCCGTAAACACCAAGGATAACGGCCTCACGTTGGCAAAGCCTCCACGAGTTCATAGGTCTGAACGCCGTTGGGTCCGATGGGGAGAAACACAGGAACCTGGTTATCGACCCGCCACAGGCAGCCTCCGACCTCGATCGTATGACCGTTCTCCAGCGCACTCCCCAACTCGAGGAAGTAAGGCGCCAGCGCGGTGAATAGCGCGCGGACGGCGTCCTGCTCCGCGTCTCCGATCGGACCGGGCAACGCACAGGCTACTTCGGGGAGACCAAACTGCGCGTATCCTCTCGTATGGAACCAAACCCGACCTCGTGGTTCCTCGGCGCACCGATCGACGCCCACGAAACGATGAACGTCAGCGGGTCCGAGCGCGTTGGGGGCGAAGCGAAGCAAGTCGCGAGCGGTTCCTGCGCGGCGGCCATCGGGCCACAAGACGGCCGTGGCGCCGAGGTCGAGCGCCGCCCAAGTCAACCCCGCGAGGCGACGGAAGGGATCCATCAGGGCGCACGACGGCGCCGCTCGCGTGAGCAACAGCCGCGCGTGGTGACGGTGGCGTGCGAGCACCTGGCGTACTTCACGCGAGACGTAATCGTCGGCTTCTCGCCGCAAGGCCCCGGACAACGGAGCCGCGGCCACGACGAGCTCACAAGCCCATGGGCCATCACACAACGTTCCTCGCGCGTCCGGCGAAGTCTCTTCCCCGGAGGACCCATGCTTCACCTCCCACTGATGACCTGCGACCCGATCGCGGGTGGCCTCGATGAGGTGCGCGCCGGAGTGAGACGGCCCGGGAAACAACACGACCGAACTCGCGATCCAACGCTCGGGAAGAGCATGCATGGCGCGAAGGTAAGCGGCGCCCAGGCTGCGATCACGGAAAAGCTGCGACGACCGGCTTCGTACCAACCCCTCGGAGCATGGACACTCCCCTCAGGCAGCTCGTCGCTCAGTGCTTTCGGCCTCGGACCGGCGGGCCAGAGGTGGCGACCTTTGCTCAGGCGGGTCCGGTCGGCACCGAAGCGTTGGTCGGCACCGCCACCGGACTCGACCTCATCGCCGGCGAGCGGCTCCTCGCCGCGACCCGCTCGGTGATGCGACCGGGGGGATACGAGCGTCGCGTCGCGTGTGCGATCACCGACCGCCGGACCGTGGTCGCCGGGTGGTCGAACTTCATGGGCCGAAGCCCGGGCGGGCCGACGAACGAGCGGCGGTTCAACCTCGAGCATCACCATGTCGTGGGGGCGACGCCCAAGAAGCCGAGCTTTTCCAAGCCCGCCCGCATCGAGATCCAGGTCGGCGCCCAGATGGTTACGTTGCCCTGTCTCGACCTCGACATCGACGCGATGGGCGCCTTCTACGCCGGGCTCACCCACATCGCGCCGCAGATGCGCGCCGAGCCCCGCCAACCGCTCGTCGCGACCTCGGAGGCCGACCCCATGGGCTTCGACGCCGTGGAGGCCGGGCTATGGTACGGCGACGAACGTACGCGGCGGATCGTCGGTGCGCTCCGCGCTTCCCACGGGGCCGGCATGCCCGACGAGATGGCGGCCGACCTGCTCCGCCGCACCGTGGTTGCCCACCGGGCGGGGGCGGCCGCCCCCATGATGATGCGTGACGGTCGATGGCTGTCGCCGCTCTCGCGCGACGACTTTGGCCACAACCTGGTGCGCATCCTCGGGCCGCCTGTCGGTCACGCGCAGGTGGCGCCCGAGGTCCAAGCGATCGACTTCTACCTACCTCCCGGGCAGGACCCGGTCGGCGGGGCCGCGCGCGCGCTCGGCGTCGCTTCGTTCTTGACCCTGGGGGTCGGCTTCAGCCCGGCGAAAATGCTGGTCGCCGCCGCGGCCGGGCGCAAGCCCGTGACCCAACTGCGCGTTTTGCTCGGCGCCACCGACGTGGGGACGGGGTTTCAGCTCGTCACCCCATCGGGACCGCTCGAGCAAGTCGACAGCCTCCTCGCGACCCAACTGCTCGACGTGTTGAGCGCGGCCGCATTCCCGGTGCTGCAGAAACGGGCGGAACAGGGCTGGGCGCCCGACTTCGGCCAGCTGATGGCTAGCTGACGCTCCGCGCCTCAGGGGCTCGTCGGGGCTTCGAAAGTGCCGAGAAAGATGAACGCGCCCGAGCTGACGTCGCGCACCCAGTAGACGAACGGCTGGTCGACATCGACTTCGACGAATTCCGGTGCCGAGGTCTCTCCCACCGTGATGCCGGTGGCCGCGGCCCCTTCGAAGCCCTCTTCCCGTACGTCGAGCACCGTCTTGTGAACGACGGCGTCGATCTCGTAGCCTTTTAGGCTGTCGGTGAGCGCGCTCAGGTCTGGGGCCGCGAAGAACTCGGCAAGCCCGAGCTCGGCGAGGTCGTCTTTGATGTCGGGCTCGGAAAGTTCCCCCTTGAACTTAGGCAGCGAGACCCGCAAGAGCTGCGACCGCAGCCCGCCGAGCGCCCCATCCAGGTCCGCCTTGTCGAACGTCAGGGCGGCCCCCGGCGACGCGGCCATGGCCACGCCGAACCGGATGCTGTCTTGATAGGTCGGAAGCTCCGCGACGATCATGGTCTCGTCGTCGCCGTAGGCGTGCGTGACGTAGTACCCGCCCATCGTCCCGTTCATGGTGTCGGTCTGCACGACGGTACCGTCGGCGAGGGTAAAGTCCTCCTCGCGCGTCGCTTCGGGGAGGAACTGCTCCGACCAGGTGGTCTTGATGTAGAGCGCGTTGACGAGCGCGAGCTTCGTCCCCCCGTGAATGCTCCCCTGGGGAAACAACTCTTTGATCAGGTCATTGGTCTCGTGCTCGACCCAACCGTTGATGACCCCCCGGGCCTTTTCGGGATCGGCGGCGAAGTCGAGGAGGTTCAGGCCGGCGTCGTAATTGACGGCCATCGTGTCGAGAAAGCTCGCCTTCACGGGAAAGTCGGGGGCGCCCCAGAGGCTGTTCGCCAGCGAAAAGTCGAGGAAGTCCCCCTCGTCGTTCGCCCCCACGCGACCCATCAACCCCAGGTATCGGGCATTGGCCGCGGCGTGCGGGTCGCCCGCCGGATCGAACCCCATCACCGACGCGAGCGCCGCTTGTCCCGTTCCCGCCGTTCCTGCGTACAGCATGCCGAAAGCCGAGCGAATGCTGAGGGGCGAAATGAGCAGGTTGTCGGCCCCGCCGGCCTCGACCGCCTTGGCGTTCATGTGCGCCAGCAGCTCGAAGCCGAAGGTGTTCATCGCGTCGCTGTCGGCGAGCAGCGCCTCGACCGAGACGTCGGGGGCCGTGTCGTAGGCGAGGTCGCTCCGGTTGACTTCATAGTCTTCGCCGGCGACGGGACCGTCCCCGCCCGGCGGCGGCTCGATGTCTTCGCCCGCGCAGGCGGCAAGGCCGAAGGCGGCGATGGTGGAGAGCAGAGCAACGTTCTTCACGGTGACCTTTCGCATCATGGCAAGTGGATAACCAAGTCGCGTGCCAACGCGGCAATCGACCGAAATCACGTTGCCGAACCCCGCCCCCAAGCCGCGGTTCGGACCCGCGAGACATCGGTGGCACACCATGGCACCCGCCTAGCCTCGGAAAAACCAAGGCTTGAAAAAGTGCCCTCTCATTTTGGGAGGCCGAGAGGGCGAGGCCCGATCACATGGTCACCACGAGGAAGTCACGCCACTCCACGGGAGCCTGCGCGACATCCACGACCGGTCCGGTGTGCGGCAGCATCTTGGGCTGTACCGGCGCTCGGCGCGGGAACATGCCCGACCGATCCGGCAACTTGTCACCCTTGATGCTGTTGCAGGGGCGGCAAGCGGTAACGATGTTGGTCCACTCCGTTCGTCCGCCGGCCGCACGGGGCACGACGTGGTCGAACGTGAGCTTGCTCATCGCGAAGCGCCGGCCGCAGTACTGACACCGAAACCCGTCGCGGGTGAACACGTTCACCCGAGAGAAACGCACGCCTCGCTTGCGCCACACGAAGCGCTGACGAAGGCGTACGACCGCCGGGAGCCTTATCGTCACCGACGGCGACGAGATCTCTTCTGCATATTCAACCACCGTATCGGCTTTACCGAGGTAGACGAGGGTGACCGCGTCTTCCCAGCGGATGGTCATGTGGGGAAAAAACCAAGACGTGAGCAGCAGCGTTCTCTGGGTCGTCATCACACACCTCGAAGTGGGGAAGGGCACCCCCTCCCCCCGGTTCTCTTTCTTTGCTTCATGGGTTTTCTCCTGGTGCTCGAAGCAGGACGTGCTCGTGCGGGCCCTCCCCCCCGAGGAGGGAAGGGCCCCTTCGTTAACGGTCGCCACGGAGCAGCCCCGCGGGGATGAGGGTGTCGAGACCGTCGGCGCCGACGACGAGGCGAACTTCTCCGACCTGACCCGCGATCTCTTTGACCGCCTCGAGCTCCTTGAGCCGGAGCAGGACCGGATTGTTCGCCATCACCTTCGCGGTATTGGCGAGCGACCGCGTGGCCGCCGTCTCCTCCCGCCGGAGAATGACGTTGGCCGCCGCTTCCTTCTCGGCGGCGATGACCCGGTTCATCAGGTCTTTCATTTCGCCGGGGAGGATCACGTCCTTGACCCCCACGGTTTCGATCCGCACGCCGATCTCCTCGGCCGGCATCGCGGTCGCCTGCGCCAAGTAGGCGTTCAACGCCTCGCGTCCCTCGAGCAGCTCGTCGAGGGTGACCCCGGCGACGTATGCCCGGGCCGCGAGCTGGACCATGAGGTACACGGCGTCACGCGGGGTCGAAACGCGCTGCGCCATCCGCAACGGGTCGGAAACCACATACACCCTCGACCACAACCGTTGATGGTGTCGCGATGCTCGCCGACAAGTCGGCGAGGGCGAGCATCGCTCCTCAGAGCCGGTTCTATTGTCTTGGGGGTGCCTTACTTCTTGGGTCGGTCAAATCTACCGATTTGACCGACGCTATAAGCTGCCGTGAGGTTGAGTCGCAGCGTGACCTTATCGCGGGTCATGAGCTCTTGGCTCGCGAGCGACAGCTCCTGCCGGCGGGTGTCCACCTTCGCGATGGCCACCGTCGACTCCGGGTAGGTCCACAGGGTGTATCGCCCCGGGCCCAGGAGATCCTCGATGTGACCCTGTCGATAGAGAACACCCCGCTCGTGGGCGAGAATGGTCACGTCGATATACTCCTGAGGCGGAATCACGGCACGAAGCTCGTCGGTCAGCGTGGGCATGGCCTCCTCGACGGAGAACCTGACGACGCCGAGGCCTGGCGCGAGGGTCCAGTAGCGGTGAACGCCCGGTCGAAGCCACGCGACGGGCGTACCGTCGCGGTAGATCACGCCGCGCTCGTGCGGGCGAAGCGAGACCTCCTCGAACCAACCCTTCTGCAGTACGGCCCTGACCTCGGGCCGCGCATCGACGAGGAGGTCGCGCAGCTCGAAACGCAACGCCCGGTAACGGCCCCATCCCCACAGGATGTGACGTCCGGGCGCGAGGGCCCGGACCGGAAGACCGTCGCGCAGGACGACTACGCGCTCGCTGAGCGCAACTTCGAAAACGTGTCGCATGGGATTCATGCCTCCGGCCGATACCGTCGGCCATCGGGCGCCCGGGAGGGCGCATGGTGGGTTTTGCTCGAGCCGCTCGCGCGTTGGCGCGAGGGAGAAAAGGGGGCCCGCGACGGCCGCCATCTCGGCCTCCGCGGGTGAAGGGGATCCTCCCCGGCGCTGCGGGCACCGAGGCGGAACCTCCGACGTGGCGGAGACGTTGCGGACCGCGCGCGATGGACGCGAGGGGGCCCCATCACCGAAGCCATCGACGGTCGCCGCAACGATGGTCGAGACTCGGGGGATAGAGCGCGGCCCGCGTCGCCAGTCGCGCGTCGGTCTCGCGAGGGATCCCAACGGACCCCCGCGAGGAGATGGCGTACCGTCGAAAGCCGGGAGCCCCCCCGAGGTCGAACCGTCGCATGAACACCCGCTCCGACCGGGATGGGGTGTACCGACGCTCGGTGGGCAGAGCAGCCTTCGCCGCCACGGCGGGACCGACGGGAATCGAACCCGACTCGACGCACGCTGACAACGTGCCGGCCTCTCCAGATGCCTACGATCCCGTAACACCGCGGATTGACGCGCGGTGCGGGTGAGAGCGGAGAATCGAACTCCTCAGAACGGGTCACAGCCGTCCTTCGCGCCATGCGTACTCTCACGTCACCAGGACCTCATGGTCCCAGGGTGCTTCGGGCTGGAATCGAACCAGCCTCCTCCGCCTTTCAAACGGATGCTTTCACCAGATGAGCTTCCGAAGCCATTGGCCCTCCCGGACACGTGGCTGCACGGGCAGGGATCGAACCTGCGATGTACCGATGAACAGTCGGTTGCCTTACCACTTGGCTACCGTGCAAAAGTCTGAAGCGTCGACCTCACCGACGGTCGCGGTGAGAACACCTTGGGCGGCCCCTGACGTTGCGCCTGAGTCAATGTCTGCGCACGAGGGGTGATCGCCTCCCGGCGTCCTCGAGGTGCATCCTCGGCGAGGTCGCGCTTCCCGCGAGAGAGGAGCGCCCCGTCCGTCATCGGAGAGGCTTCCAAGTCTCGTCATGTTGTCAATGCCACCTCCCCCCTTGCGAAGAGAGGTGAGCCGCCAAGGGCTCGCCACGTACGTGGTTATACCGCCGGTCAAATCGGTAGATTTGACCGGCGCAAACAATGAGGCACCCCCAAGGCAATAGAACCGACTCTGAGGAGCGATGCTCGCCCTCGCCGACTTGTCGGCGAGGGCGAGCATCGCGACACCATCAACGGTTGTGGCCGAGGGTGTAGGCCCTGCCGGCAGGCCCCGGAGGGACCATCGGGTACCCCGCCCGCACAAGGCGCACGTAGGCCATTGGGCGTCTTTATAGACACCCATATGTACTAGAACGAAAAGGGCCGCCAGGAGACTTCCCCGGGCGGCCCTTCGGATGCCACGCAAAGTGCGTGTTCACCTTGAGAAACGCTTCGCCCTAGAGATCGGCCTCCTCGAGGTCGTAGAGGTGGCCGACGGGAGTCGTATCTTGGGTTGGATTGACCGAGCGGGTCGCCGCGCCGCCAAACGGCATCGCGGACGGTGACCCGGTGTCGCACCAGTGCCCGAGACTCGGGCTATGTCGTTGTATACACATGGGTTCAGACCGTCGTTGACGATCTTGGACGCGCCAAAATCAGGAAAGGTTCAGATTTTCTGCTGCTCTCGCATGAGGTGAGGCCGTGGGTCCACATGCAAAAACGGTGAAGGCCGCTGCTGGTTTCCCAGAGCGGCCTTGTCGAAGTCGTTTTACTGCCAGACGCAGTGCCTACAGCTTCGGCCGCTAGGGATCTCCCCGCAGGTCGGTCGCCAACCGATGATGATGGTCAGCCTCGTCACGCTTCGCACCTCGTCCGGCGAGACACGAGCCCGCCGGCGAAGAGATGATTGAGAAGCGCGTTGCGTTCATGTCTCGTTACTTACCCAATCCGACCCTAATTGTCAATCATGAACTGCTCGCAATCGCGAATGAGGTGGGATAGTCCCCCATCACCCTCGTTCACGGCGCCCCCCCTCATGCTCCTGCGGACGCGCTGACGGCCACCTACCAATAACTCATCGCGGCTGCATTCTCACGGCGTCCGTGGTTGTCTTCACCGATGAATTCCCGAGGGTCAGCGTGGTCGCCCTTCGGCGAGCGGCTCCGGCTCGTGAGGCGATCGACCGTTCGTCGCGGGCTCCTGGGCGCGACGGCGGGGCTCACCTTGGTGTTCGTGACCGGAGCCGGCGCGCCCAGCGTCGCGGTCATGGCGGATGCCGAACTGGCACGGCTGCTCCGTGCGATGGCGTTCCTGAAGCTGGCCTTTCTACTACCGCTGATGGCCGCGACATGGTGGCGTTTCGGCCGGCCCGTGTCCGCCCGCCGCGCCGCGGCGTACCTCGCGGCCAACGTCGTCGGCCTCACGGGGTGGGGATGCATGGCACGATTGAGCCAGGGGGCGTGGGCCCCGTTTCTCTTCTACGGAGGATTGATCGGCGTGGTCATCCTCTTCGGGACCGAGCGCCACCCGCCGACGAATCCCCTCGAGCGCTGAAGCAGAGATGCTCAAACCAGCCAGGGGGCGATCGAGCAGGACGATGTCTCCTTTCTCCGCATCCCGACCCGAGTGGTACGGGGCGCCGACAGCCGCCTCCATCCCGACCCCGCAGGAGGGGCATCACCTTAAGACGTGACGTACGGCTCTGCGCTATTGACGCAACGCGGGGTCGGCTGGCCGCTGAAACTTGAAACGGTACGTTGCAGTGGCCGCCACGGGCTTTCCCGTCGCGCTTTTCGCCGGACGGTAGTGCTTTACACACGAGCACATCGCGGCCATCCGGCCGAACCCTTGGCCGGGGTCCGACATCACCCAGACGCGCTCGGCTCTGCCGTCGCTCGCGACCTTCACGCGCAAGATGACGGTCGCCATCGAGATCCCCTTGAGGTTTGCCTCCTTGGGAAACCGACACGTCGGTTCATCTCCGTGGCGGCGCTCGCAGTCGATAACCATGACCGCGGAGGGAGCTTCGCGGTGTGGTCTATCGCGCGAAGAGCCTGGGTCGGTGTTCGTATGGGCGACGCAAGCGTGGGTCACTCGGCTCAGCGCGAAGAGGCCGGCAAAACCCAGAGGCGTGAACCCAGCGGGCAGCTGCATGATTGGCGATTCAGACAATTGATGGACGTCAGCGTCAAGACGGTCGCGATACCGCGATGCTCGAGACCGTGGCGTCAACAGCCACCGTGACGACCGAGCCCGGCGGAGACGAACGCCGTGCCCGGAAGGAACGGAGCCGCTATGCTCGCCGCATGTCGCAGCCGACACGCCCGGAGGGTTGGGTGGATCCACCTCGGGCCGACGACCTCCCTTGCTGCGACGGACAGCCTTTGGAGAGCGATCGCCATCGCCGGCAGATGAACCTCCTCATCGACTCGATCGAGCACCACTGGGCCGACCGGGACGACTTTTTCGCCGGGGGGAACATGTTCGTCTACTTCAGCTCGCTGCAGGCGAAGAACAACGACTTTCGGGGGCCGGACTTCTTCGTCGTCACCGACGTGGCGCGGGGTGAGCGCAAGTCTTGGATCGTGTGGGACGAGGGCGGGCGTACGCCCGAGGTCATCGTCGAGCTTCTCAGCGAAAGCACCCGCGACGCGGACTTCGGAGAAAAGAAGCGAATCTACGAGCGGGTGCTGAAAGTCCCCGAATACTTTGTCTTCGACCCCTTCAGCGGCGAACTCTGGGGCTTTCGGCTCGCGCCGACGACCTACCAGGAAATCCCTCGCACGCCCGGAGGCCGCCTTCCTTCGACCATCCTCGGGCTCGAACTCGGCGTCTGGTCGGGCCGGTACCAAGGCATCGAAGCGGATTGGCTCCGAATGTTTACCGCGACCGGAGGCGTCGTTCCGACGAAGGCCGAAGCTGCAACCCAGCGCGCCGACGCCGCAGCCCAGCGCGCCGAAGCCGCGACCCAGCGCGCCGACGCCGAAGCCCAGCGCGCCGACAAGATGGCCGCGAGACTGGCCGCTTACGAGACCCGCTTTGGGTCGCTCGATGCGTCCGACGACGAGTCGCAGCCTTGACCTCGATGGCGAGGCGCCGCGCGTTTCCCCTCGGCCGAGCTACAGCTCCTCGAATTCCTCGTATTCGCCGGGGGCGAGGTTTTCGAATTTGGTGCAGCTCGAGATGAAGCGGACGCGGACGGTGCCGGTGGGGCCGTTGCGTTGTTTGGCGATGATCAGTTCGGCGATGCCCCGCTCTTCGGTGGTTTCGCGGTTGTAGTACTCGTCGCGGTAGATGAAGACGATGATGTCGGCGTCTTGCTCGATGGCGCCGGATTCTCGGAGGTCGCTCAGCATCGGGCGCTTGTCTTTGCCGCCCCGGGTTTCGACGCCGCGGTTCAACTGGGACAGCGCGATCACGGGGACCTTGAGTTCCTTGCTGAGCGTTTTCAGGCCGCGGGAGATCTCGCTGATCTCCTGTTCGCGGGACGCGGCCCCTTTGCGGCCCGACATGAGCTGGAGATAGTCGATCACCACCAGGCCGATCCCCCCGCCGGGTTCGTCGGTGGGGCCGTGGGCGCGGGCGTACTCGGCCTGGAGGCGGCGCACTTTGGCGCGGAGCTCGAGGATGCCGAGGCCGGGGGTGTCGTCGATCCAGACGGGAAGATTGGCGAGGAACGAGGCGGAGTTGGTGAGGCTCGCCCAGTCCTCCTGGGTGAGAAAGCCCTGACGGAGTTTGCCGAGGTCGACGCGGGCTTCGCTGCAGACCATGCGCGCGGCGACCTGCTCTTTGGGCATCTCGAGGGAGAATACGGCCACGCCGTAGCCGGGCTTCTGCACCTCCTGACCCCCGTAGCCATCGTCGCCGGGGCCAGGGACGAGGACCGTCTCGGGGGACGCGACGTTGATGGCGAGGTTCAGGACGAACGAGGTCTTTCCCATGCCGGGGCGCGCGGCCACGATCATGAGGTCGCCGCGGTGCAGCCCCGCCGTCTTCTTGTCGAGATCGGTGTACTTCGTGGGCACCCCGGTGATTTGGTCGCCGCGCTCGGCCGCGGCGCTGATCTGCTGAAAGGTCGTCGTCAGCACGTCTTTCAGCGCGTGCACACTCGAGGTCTCGGGCGAGCGCGCCAGCTCGTAGAGCTGCTGCTCAGCGCCATCGATGAACTCCTGCGCCTCGCCGACGTCGCCGTAGCCCTCGGCCGCGAACTTTTGACAGACCGCGATCACCCGGCGCACCCGCCACTTCTCGCGCACCACCCGCGCGTGGTGCACGACGTTGCCCGGCGCCGGCGTAGCATCCACCAGTTGCCCCAGATAGGCCGTGCCCCCGACCCGTTGAATCTGCTCCCGGCTCCGCAACCACGACGCGACCGAGACCACGTCAATGGGGGTACCGCTCGTCGCGAGCTTGATGCACGCCTCGTAGATCAGCCGGTTCGCGTCCGAGTAGAAGTGGTCGGCCTGCAGCGTCTCGAGCACGCGGTCGAGCGCGTCGGTGTCGAGCATGCATGCCGCCAGCACCGCCGCCTCCGCGTCGAGGTCGTGCGGCGGCACCCGCCCCGACACCACCGGCGGCTCCGACGGCCCCTCGAACCCCCTTCCCTTCCCCCGGAACGACCTCATCGACATGAATTCGCCCTCATCCCTGCGTTACTTCCCGTGGCCCCCCGGCGCTTCGTCGCCCGTGTCGCGCCCTGGTGCTGCCTCTGCTCATCGCCACCCATCCCCGCCACCCCAGTTTGTCCTCTGACGGCCAACAGCCCCTCAACGGGTTATCCCCAGGGCTCTGAAACGGAGACACCCCGAGAGGGGTCTCCTCTCGGGGTGTCGGGCCCGCACCCTACCACGTCGCGGACGAACGTCGTCGCAAACCCTGTCGACGCGCTCGCGGGAGTTCGCGTCGTGTACCTTGCGGGCGTGGCCAGATACGTGGCGCTGCTGCGGGGGATCAACGTCGGGGGCAAGAACATCATCAAGATGGCCGACCTGCGGGCGTGTCTCACCGAGGGGGGACTCGCCGACGTCGCCACGTACATTCAAAGCGGCAACGTGGCGTTCCGTGGCGCTGGCGGCGCCCGCGCGCTCACGACAAGGGTCGAGGACCTGTTGCGCCGCCGCTTCGGCTACGACGGTTGGGTCCTCCTCCGCAATCGGGCCCAGCTGCGGGCCGTCGTCGCCCAAGCGCCCGATGGCTACGGAGACCGTACCGACCGCCACCGCTACGACGTGATCTTTCTCCGTGATGAGACGCCCGCCGCGGCCATGGACGTCCTTCCCCGGCGGCCCGGGGTCGACGAAGCCTGGCCCGGGCCGGGCGTCCTGTACTTCTCCCGCGTGAAGAGCCGTGCCTCGAAGAGCCGCTTGAGCAAGCTCGCCTCCCTGCCGATCTACCAGAAGGTTACCGTCCGCAACTGGAACACCACGCGAACGTTGCTCGCGATGGTGTAGCGGCCTCACGCAACAGCTCGAACGCCTCGGCGCGGAGGGCGGGCCATCGAGCCAATGCAGCTCGTGGCCGATGACCCAGGGCCAAGGCCGCCGCGACCAAAGGCGGCCCCGATAAGCATCAGTCGAGGGAGAGTCGGTACAGGGCGTCGTACGTGTTGACCCAGAGCGCTTCCCCCCCAAGCCCTTCTTGGCCCACGAACTTCATTCCGCTGAAAAACCCACCCGTCGCCGGAGATGGTTTGGGAGTCACGGTACCGTCCGAGAGCCTGACGACGTTCAGTATTCCCTGGTCGAGGTCGAACATGACGACGTGAGCCGGTGACGCCACGAACAGGGTCGTTGGGTCTACCGCCGCCACCTGGGTTCCGCTTACGGGAAAGGGGCCCTCGCTCGACCAGGGTGCCGTGAAAATGAAGCCCGGCTCCCCGTCGGTCGCGGCATCGTCGACCTCGGCCCACACCAGCGTGGTGCCGCCGACAACAGACGCTTGAACCACCGAGCGCCCCGCGGGCGTCGCCACCACCGAGGAAATCAGCGCACCGCCCTGTTTTTGGAAAACGATCCGCGTCGACTGATCCGGCTCCATCACCGTAAAGAGGACACCATCGTCGAGATAGTCGAATCCAAAAACCGCGGAACCAATTCCTGGCTTGACGGACCGCTCGGTAGCGGTGGCGCGGTCCCACACGTACGCCGCCCCGCTTCCAGACGGAGTGCCGCCGAAGAAGTTCGCATTGCCGTCGGCCGAGCTCACCGACAGGTCCACGCCGGTAAACGGCACGGGGTCCATGGTGTAGTCGTCCGTCAGCGCGAAGTGGCCCCACTCGCCCCCCGTCTCGATGTCGCCCACCACCAGCCATGACTCGCCGATGCCGGCGGGGATCGCACGCGAAAGGAAACAACGGGCGGTACTGCGCACCGCGACCCGCGGCGGCCCCCCCGGCAAGTCGTAGACCGCCGCCACGTTTTCGTCGTTGGGGAAGAGCAGAACGCCCAGCCGCGTCGGCGTTTGGCTCGTGTCGAATACCGTCCCTAGAACCGCAGAGTAGCCGCTTCGTTCCCACGAGGGCTCCCACTTTTGGCATCCCGACCAGCCCGCGAGCGCGCAGCCGACCAGCTCCATTTGCGGCGCTGCCCGCGGGTCGTCGGGGCGATGGAGCGCGCACGGGGTCACCTCCTCGCCAAACTCCGACCAGCCTGCCGCCACGCCCCCGCCGCCGGAGCCCGATGACGTCGCCGTGACCGTCACCCCCGAAGCCGGCGTCGTCGTCCCGCTTCCCGACCCTCCGGTTCCGCCCGAGCCCGACGACATCGTCGACGACGCATCACCGCCCGACGACCCGCACGAGCAGCCGCCAATGAGCGCCACCGTCGCGGCGATGGGCGCGAGCATGCTCGCGTTCGGCCCTGACGTCAGTAGTGCAGACATACGCCGTCCGACGGATCATGAATGGCGATCTGCGTCTTGGTCGTCGATGCGAAGTCAGACCAAGCGACCACCTCGAGCCACGGGTCGTTGGGGCCATCGTCGACGGAGATCACCGCGCCGCGGTCTTGGCTCCAGGGCGCCCGCCGCGCTCGCACGTCGCTCTGCGCCCGCGACACCCGCTTCACACAGCGCCCCTGAAGGGTCATTCGGTAGAGCAGCGTGTCTGACTCCCTCCCCACACTCACGAGCACATCTTGAGCGTTGACGCTGCGAATGTCCACCGAGCACATGCCATCGGTTTGATACCTTTTGGCACGTCATGGGGGACAACGAATACAGGCCTGCCGGTGGGGGCGCGCCAGGCTGTGGTTTGGCTACGGCGGTCGGGCTTCCCTGACTGGGCTTCCCTGACTGGCCTTCCCTTACTGGGCCTACGCCGCTCGGCGCCACAAACGGCGACACCCCGCGAGGTAGTCGCCTCACGGGGTGTCCGATGATGTTGGCCGCGGCGCCAGCGGACGTCGCAGCGACGACGCCGACGCGGTCACCGTTGAGGTGAGCCGACGCTCGGCGGCTTCAGTCGGATGCTTCGGCCGGCACGACGGACACCACGATCTCGGCTTCAGCGCTCTGCGCGAGCTTGATCGAGAAGCGGTAGTCGCCGATGGCCTTGATCGGGTCCATCACGATCTTGCGACGGTCGACGGTGTGGCCCTTCTTCTCGAGCGCCTCCTCCACGTCGCGCGACGTGACGGAGCCGTACATCTTGTTCTCCTCGCCCACCTTCACCTCGATGGTGACGCGGGTTCCGTCGACCTTCTTGGCCAGCGCTTCCGCCGCCGCGCGGGCCTTGGCCGCCCGAGCCTCGGCCGAGCGCTTCTCGTGCTCGATCCGCTTGACGTTGTCGCGGGTGGCGACGGCAGCGAGGCCGCGGGGGATGAGAAAGTTGCGGGCGTAGCCGGGGCGTACATTCACCAGCTCGCCGGTGTCTCCGAGATTGGGCAGGTCCTCTTTGAGGACGACACGTAAGGTTCGCGACATGGTCTTCGATGCTCAGCAGCTAGGGGGTGAGGGCTCGAACGATGGTGGTCGTCGACAGACGGGGTGACGCTCAGGCGTCGCCGTCGGCCTCGGCCGCCGGCGCTTCGGCCTTGGCGTCGTCGCCGCCGCCCTCGTTCTTCTCGTCGGCCTTGGCCGCGTCGCCGTCGCCGCCCTTGTCTTCGCTTCGTGCTTCGCTGCGGTCGCGGTCGTCACGTCGCCGTCGCTCGGGGGGCGGGGCGTCGAGACCGAGCTCGCGTTCGCGGCTCATCTCCGGCTCGTCGGGCTGAAAGTCGAGCTCGTAGTCGATGCTGACGTCGTCTTCGCTCGAAGCGCGCCCCTCCATCGGCACGTTCGCCTGGAGTTGCACCGTCTGGTAGCGGATCACAGTGTCGACGAGGCGCAACTGCCGCTCGATCTCGTCGACCGTACCGCCGCGCCCGAGGTACTTGAGGTACACGTAGGTACCGCGATGGTGACGCTCGATGGGGTAGGCCAGACGGCGCTGCCCCCAGAACTCCGCCTCGGTCAGCACGCCTTCGGTGCCTTTGATCGCGTCGGCAACCCGCGTCGCGACGTCGTTGGCCTGCTCTTTGTCGAGATTGGGCCGAAGGATGTAGATGGTCTCGTATTCCCTGGCGTGACCAGGCGCCAATTGCGCTCGACTCATGGGAAGCTCCTCGTGGACGCGTGGCCCCCGAGTCGACGACGCGGGAGCGAGAAGGTGCGGCTTCGACGCCGCGGGCCGAGCTGCTTAGCACACTCTCGGCGCCGCCTTCCACGATCTTCGCCGCCCCGGGTTTTCGGCCCTCGGCCGTGCGGGGGATAGAGGTTAGGTTGGGAGGCATGGGGCTAGGTCGCCTATCTGGGGCCGCACGGGTTCGCTTGGCGTCGCTGTCGTGTGCGTTTTCGTTCTTCCTGGTCGGTCCGCACCTGTTCCAGGGGTGCTTTTTGCGCTGCCCCGTCGACCCACGACGAGCGGAGCTCGCGCCGCGCCTCGAGCAGACGTACCGTTTGACCCACGAAACGGGTTCCCTCGAGGTCGAGATCGACGGCGTCTTCTTCCGACCGACGGGAATGGCGCAGCCGCCGGGCCCCGTAAGCTGGGTCCGACCGGCAGAGGCGATGCCCTCCTGTCCCCAGATCGGGCCGGGGACCCGCTACTCGCTGTCGGCCGAGCTCACCGCAACCTGGCGGCCGACCGATGGCGACGAGGTGGAGCTCGCCGATGACATCCCCATCCACAACCAAGGCAAGACCGCGGTCGACCCGACGTACCTGAGCCTGCGGAACCGGTTCGTCGCCGACCAGGGACCGACGTCGAAGGCATCGTGGGCCTTGGAGCTAGAGATGCGAGACGGCCGCTTCATCTTGAAGCGCCTCTCCCTTGAGGGCGACACGCCATGGCACGTGCGAGGGCAAGGTTCCGAGATCGTCGCGCTGGAAACTCCATCGCCCCAAGGCTGACCCCGCTCAGGGCCCTGGTGCCTGCGGCTGGCCTTGCGTTAGCCTCGCCCCCTATGACGCGTGCAGGTCTGATGGCCGTGGTGGGTACTGTGGTCGCCCTGGGGTTGAACTGCGGGGGCGAGGCCATCATCGACGGACCCGCCGCCGGCGGGGGGACGCCGACAACCGCGAGCAGAGGGCCGGCTACGGGCGTGTCGGTCGTCTCCAACACAGCGGTGACCTCGATCACGAGCACGGGTGGCTTTAGGCCGGGCACGTGTGAAGAGATCGAAGCGGCTTATCGCCAAGCGCTCGAGGCGGCGCGAGCCTGCGACGAGCGCCTCGACATCGACCAATGCCTCTTTTCGGCCCCGAGCGAACTCCGATGCCCGTGTTCCACCTTCGTCGAGGATGAGTCGGTCATCGATGTCTTCGAGAGCCTGCTCCTGCCCTACGCCGACCTCGGGTGTTTCGAGCTCCCCTGCGACGACGCCGAGTGCCCCGAGGTGAGGGGCGGCGAATGCATCGGCGACCGCTGCGTCGACGTCGGCCCTTAGGGAACGTGGCTACCAGGTCACTCGCACGCCGAATCCGGCGAGAGCGGGGTCCATGCTCAGCAGCGTGAGGTTTTCGAGATGCGCCTGGGCGGCGAGCATGCGGTCGAACGGGTCCCGGTGCGGTTGCTTCCAACCGCCCGCTAGCTGCGCATGGGCAAGGCGCACGGGGAGTTCGCGGAACCCCGCTTTGCGCACGTACCCTGCGATGTCGGTCACGAGCACCGCGACCGAGGGGAGCTTCCCGATACGGTGCTTGGTCGCGATCTCCCAGGCCGAGGCACTCGAAACCCACACGGGATGGGTAGGTTCCTCGAGAATCGTGCGCACGGTGGGGCTGAGCTTCGGGTCATCGAAGAGCCACCACAGCAGCGCGTGGGTATCGAGAAGAAAGCTCATCGCTCCCAGGCCTGGAGCTCTTCGTCGGGCAAGGGATCAAAAAAGGTGGCCTCGACCGTGCCCGACAGAAGACCGGGCCGACGGGGTGGGGGAGGAGCGAGCGGGACCAACCGCGCATAAGGCTTCCCGTTCTTGGCGATGATGATCTCCTCACCCGAGTGGGCGCGCTCCAAAAGCCGAGACAGCTTCGTCTTGGCTTCATGAACGTTCACCTGCTTCATCCACGACAGATGTTGACCAAGCAAGAAGACTAAGTCAACCAGTGCCCCGAGCCCGAGGCGTTATGGCGGTCGCCATGTCTCCCTCCGAGATCGGCGGGGTCAGTCCGATGGGTGATCCTCCTCCGGCGTCGGGGGAGGCTCGGGAGCGTCGACGGGGGCGGCGGCGGAAGCCGGCGGTTTCTCCTCTGTCTGCTTTTTCTTTGGCTTCTTGCGGGTGTTGCGCGACTTCATCGCGGCGTCGAAGCCGTGGGCGGCGATGCTCAGCACACTCTCCGCGCCGGCCTTCACGATGTTCGAGAGTTTCTCTCTCTCGGTCGCGTCGTAGGCGGAGAGGACGAAGTCGGCCACGTCGCCCCGAAAGCTGGCCGGCGGGCGGCCGATGCCCATGCGGACGCGTCCGAAGTCGGCGCCGAGGCGCCCGATGATCGAGCGCAGCCCATTGTGGCCGCCGTGGCCCCCACCCTTTTTGAGGCGGATGTCGCCGAAGGGGATGTCGAGCTCGTCGTGCACGACCACCACGCGCTCGCGGGGGATCTTGAAGAACGCAGCGCAGGGCTGCACCGCGTCGCCCGATCGGTTCATGTAGGTCAGCGGCTTGAAGAGCAGCGCGTCCTCACCGCCCAACGCGCACCGTGCCATCTCGCCGGAGAACTTGTCGCGGAACGCCGGCGCCCCGGCCCGCGCGGCGAGGGCGTCGACGACCATGAACCCGACGTTGTGCCGGTGTTCGGCGTACTCCCGGCCGGGGTTGCCGAGCCCGACCACGAGCCACACGGCTCAGCCCTCGTCGTCGCCGGCGGACTCGTCGCCGCCCTCGGCGCCCTCTTCGTCCGCCTTCGCTTTCCCGCTCACGCGCGGCGGGCTGACCATGGCGAGCTTGCGTTCGGCCGGAAGCAGGGCCTCGACGCCCTCGGGGAGGCTGAGGTCGCCCACCTTCAGCACGTCGTCGATCTCGAGGTCCGACACGTCGTGCTCGATCACGACGGGAATGTTCGACGGGATGGTGCGCACCTTGATCGAGCGCATGTTCGACAGCAGCGTCCCGCCCGCTTGCACCCCCTTGGCTTTGCCGGTGGTCGCGAACGGGACCTCACACACGACCGGGCGGTCGCCCTCGATCCGGACGAAGTCGGCGTGGAGCAGTCCTCGGCTCACCGGGTGAACGAGGTAGTCCTTCACCATGACGTTGTACGCCTCGCCACCCTCGACCTCGAGGGCGATGATGTGGTTGCGACCGCGCTCGCTGAGCAGGATCTTGCGGAGCGCGTCGCGGTCGACGGTGAGCGCCTCGGCATCGCGGCCCTTTCCGTAGGCGATGCTCGGCAGCTTGCCCGCCGCGCGAAGGCGCCGGGCCGCGCCCTTGCCGGTCTCGTTGCGGGAATGGGCCTTGAGGGTGGTGGTGTGCATGGTGGCTGACTCGTCGTGGCCGCGCCCGCGAGGGCCGACCCGGAAAAGAGGCGACGCTCACACGAACAGTGAGCTCACCGAATCGGAGTGGTGGATGCGCCGGATCGCTTCGGCGAGAAGCGGCGCGATGCTGACGACCTTGAGCTTCGGGCACTTGGTCGACTGAACCTGCATGGGCAAAGAGTTGGTGACGATCACCTCTTCGAGGGGCGACTCGTTGATGCGGTCGAGGGCGGGGCCCGAGAGCACCCCGTGGGACACGCCGGCCGACACCGAGGCCGCCCCCGCATCCATGAGCGCCCGCGCCGCGTTGCACATGGTTCCCGCCGTATCCATGATGTCGTCGATGATGAGGCAGCGCTGGCCCTTCACATCACCGATGATGTTCATGACCTCGCTCTCGTTGGCCTGCTCGCGCCGCTTGTCGATGATGGCGAGGGTGCCGCCGAGCCGCTTCGAGTAAGCCCGCGCCCGCTCGACGCCGCCCGCGTCGGGCGAGACGATCACGGCGCCGGTGTAGTGGGCGCGCAGGTGCGAACTCAGCAGCGCCGGCATGGCGTAGAGGTGATCGACCGGGATCTGGAAGAAGCCTTGAATTTGGCCCGCGTGGAGGTCGACGGCGACGACACGGTTCACGCCTCCCGCCTCGAGCAGGTTGGCGATGAGCTTCGCCGAGATGGGGGTCCGGGGCGCGACCTTCCGGTCCTGCCGGGCGTAGCCGTAGTACGGAATCACCGCCGTGATCGCGCCGGCGGAGGCCCGACGGAGGCTGTCGACCATGATCAACAGCTCCATCACGCGGTCGTTCACCGGCGAACACGTGGGCTGAACCACGTACGTGTCGACCCCGCGCACGTTCTCTTCGATAACGCAAAACGTCTCGCCGTCGGAAAACTGGTTCACTCGCGAGCGGCCCAGGGGGCAGTCGAGCGCTTTGCAGATCTCGCGCGCGAGTTCGGGGTGGGCGTTCCCCGAGAAGATGCTCATGCTCCGCTGCAGCATCGGATCACCTCTTGAATCGTCACGCGAGAAAGATAGCGAAACACCCGGGTCTGCGCGGTGGCCACGGCCCTCCCGAGGGTCGCCTGCTCTAGCGATCATCGTCGGTCGAGTCAATGATGAGCTGGCCGCGTCCCCGCCGCGGCCGCGACAAAGGTGTGTTCGAGGCGGCGCGTTAGTGGCAAGCTGCGTCCGCCGTGCCCGAGTTGGACTCACTCCGAGGACCGCGCACCTCGTGACTGCCATGCGAACGCGCTTCGCAGGCAAGTCTGACGTGGGGCTGTTGCGCGACCGGAACGAGGACTCCTACCTCGTGTTTCCCCAGTACCGGTTCGCCGCCGTGGCCGACGGCATGGGCGGCCACCTCTCCGGAGACGTGGCGAGTTCGCTCGCGATTTCGACGCTCGTCGAATTCTACCGCAACACGGTCGGCCCCGACCGCACCTGGCCTTTTCCCTACGACAACGACCTCACCGCGGAAGAAAACTGTGTCGTCGTTGGGGTTCGCCTCGCCAACCAGAGCGTGTTCGGTCGCGCCCGGTCCTCCCAAAACGAGTCGGGCATGGGGACCACCATCGTGGCGGTGATGTTCACCCCTGAACAAGACCAGGTCATCGTCGGGCACGTCGGCGATTCGCGCTGCTACCGGCTGCGCGAGGGGCAGATCACCCAACTCACCAGCGACCACTCGCTCGTCAGCGAGGTGACGGAGATCGCCCCTTGGCTCAGCGAAGAAGAGGTCAGCCAACTCCCGAGCAACGTGATCACCCGCGCCCTCGGCATGGGTCCGGACGTGGTCGTCGACCTGCTCACCACCGAGACCCGGCCCGACGACACGTACCTCCTGTGCTCCGATGGTCTGAACGGAATGCTGAGCGACGAAGAAATTCTCGCCATCCATGGGGATCACGGGGACGACTTGGAGCGCTTTTGCGGCACCCTCATTCGCCGCGCCAACGCCGCCGGCGGCAACGACAACACCACCGTCGTGGCCGTGCACGTCGATGATGCCCCCCCCACGGGCGACACCGACGGGCCAACCGCCGGAGGGGCGATCGAGCTCATCGAGGGAAGCGAGGCATTTCGCGTCGCCGCGGAGCCAGAAGCAGACGACGGGCTCTCCCTCGACCTCCGCCCGACCGCCGAGGACGCCCCGGCGAGCAACGCTGAAGACGTCGACACCGCCGCGGGCGACCTCGACGGCGACGACGACACCATCGCCGACGACCCGGCGGTCCACGACGACCCCGACGAGATCCCTCGCCGCGACGACGACAGGGACGATGAGGGCACGGACGCCGCAGGCGGCGCAGGTGAGGACGACGCGACTGGCGACGACGAACCCGGTGGTGCCCTCGACGAGCATGGCGCCGACGAGATGGGCGGCGGGGCGGACGACGACGAGGACGAGGACGATACGGACCCCGCCGATGGCGGCGATGACACGCCGCCCGATGGCCCCGTCGCATCGAGCCGCGAAGACAACGCCTCCGCCGACCCGGACAACACCCTCGCCGACGAGGATACCGTCGAGGCGGACCCCGACGAAGACGCTTCGCGCTGACCTTGGCCGGGGAGCGTTTGCCAGCGGCGTGGCCGCGCGAGGGGGCCTCTGAAACGAAGGGCCGGGAAAGGCGACGTCAGAAGATGTCGATCTTCTCGTCGAGCTTCATCACGCTGAGGTTGAGCCCCTTCACCCGCGCACACTCGGTTTCAACCGCCTTCTGAAAGGGCGGCTTGATGTGAAACAGGTGCGTGGGGACGTCCTGGCGGGCGTGGAACTTTTGCAGGTCTGCCGCGAGGGTCTTCGGGGTGTGGTGGCCGCTGGCGGTGGCCAGATCCTGCTGGTCGTTGGGAAAGCTCACTTCGATGAGCAGCGCTTTGAGGCTCGGCTCCCGGTTGATCATCTCCCAGAAGCGGTCGGTCGGGCCGGTATCGCCCGAGAACCCGAGCGCGCCCCGTGGGTCGGCCACGATAAACCCAACCGTCTCGACCGTGTGGTTCACCGGCACCGCGGTCACCGTGTAGCCATGCACCAAGGTCGGTTTCTCGAGCTCCAGCTCCCGGTAAACGATGGAGGGCGCGGTGGGCGACGGGATCTTCGAGAAATCCGGCCACAGACGGTCGTTGAAGAAGTGGCGCTTCAGGTCGCCAATCGTGGCCGCGGAGGCCGCGATGGTGAGGGGTGGCGCATCGAGCTGCGTTCGATTGTCTGCGATGGTCGCCAAGTCCCGAATATGATCGAGATGGGAGTGGCTCACGAGGACCGTTTCGAGCCGCAGCTGGTCGGATAGCTCCAGGGTGCTGGTCAGCGCGCCGGCGTCGATGGTCATCCGGTCGTCGATGAGAAACGACGTCGTCCGGTGGCGCGGGGTTTCGCCACCGTGACAGCCCAGGACCCTCAGCTCCATCCCGCCTCGATCATCGCGCCGCGCCGTGCTCGTGCAACCGGGCCATGTCGGGCACCAGGAGGCCATTCCGTTCGCTTCGGATTAGCTTCAGCTTCACGAGACGCTTCGAAACCTCACCCAACTCGGCGAGAGACACCGCCGTCTCGCGGGCCAGATCCGAAAGGCGATGCGGGACCCAGACGCCCCCATCGGCCATCGGTTGAGACGCCGCGCAATGGCGGATGAGGGCGCCCACGATACGGGTCTCGGCGTCGCGTCGGGCCAACACCCCCAACACTTCGTGCACGTCGCGGAGGCGGCGGGCCAACCCGAGGATGAAGGTGGCCCCGATCTCGGCCTCCGACGTCACCATTTGTTCGAGCGCGTCGGCTTTGACGGTGATGCAGCGGGTGGGCTCGGTCGCCGTCGCACTGACCGGCTGGGGCCCCCCGACCACCACCCCCACCTCCCCGCAAAAGTCGCCGGGTACGAGGTTCGCCACCGTCGTGTCTTGGCCGTCGATCGCCTTGTGCAGGCGCACCGCGCCGGTTTGCAGGACGAACATCGTGTCGCCCTCCTCGCCTTCGCTGAACAAGACGTCTCCGGCTCCAAATTCTCGATCGGCACGCGCAGCGTCCTGACCAGCGGGCATGACCTCCAGTCTACTCGGGCCCCGGAAAACGCGTCAAAGCCCCAACGCTCGCTTCCCGAACGCGACGAAGGCGCCGCCCCTCGTGGGACGACGCCTCCGCCAACGGACTCGTGAAACGCGGGCCCGAGGTGCCCGACGGCTCACATCATGCCGCCCATACCTCCCATGCCCCCCATGCCGCCCATGCCCCCCATGCCGCCGCCCATGTCGGGAGCCGCTTCGGGCTCGGGCTTGGGCTTCTCGACGATGAGCGCCTCGGTGGTAAGGAGGAGGCCGGCGACGCTCGCCGCGTTCTGAAGGGCAGTGCGAACGACCTTGGTGGGGTCGAGCACACCGTCCTTGACGAGGTCGCCGTACGTGCCGGTGGCCGCGTTGAATCCGTGATTGCCCTTGCTCTTCAGGACCTTGTCGACGACGACGGTGCCCTCTTCGCCCGCGTTCTCGCTGATCTGGAAGAGGGGAGCGGCCGCGACCTTACGCAGGAGCTTCACCCCGTAGTCGCGGTCATCGTCGAAGGTGAGCCCATCGAGTGCAGTGGCCGCCCGCAGCAATGCCACGCCCCCTCCGGGTACGATGCCTTCCTCGACGGCGGCCCGCGTCGCGTAGAGCGCGTCTTCGACCCGCGCCTTCTTCTCCTTCATCTCGACTTCGGACACGGCGCCCACCTTGACCACGGCGACGCCGCCCGCCAGCTTCGCCAAACGCTCCTGGAGCTTCTCGCGGTCGTAGTCGCTGTTCGTCTCTTCGACCTGCTTGCGAATGGCGTCGCAGCGCCCCTCGATTTCTTTCTTGTCTCCGGCGCCGTCGACGATGGTCGTGTTGTCCTTGTCGAGTTCGACGCGCTTGCAGGTGCCCAGGTCCTCCAGCGTCGCACTCTCGAGCTTGCGGCCGAGGTCCTCCATGAAGGGGGTCGCGCCCGTCAGGATGGCGATGTCCTTCAGCATCTCCTTGCGCCGGTCGCCAAACCCGGGCGCCTTGACGGCGGCCACCTTGAGCGCGCCGCGGAGCCGGTTCACCACCAGCGTCGCCAGCGCCTCGCCGTCGACGTCCTCGGCGATGATGAGCAGCGAACGGCCGCTCTTCGCGACGGGCTCGAGCACCGGGATGAGGTCGTTCATGCTCGAGAGCTTCTTCTCGTGGACGAGAATGAGCGGGTCCTCGAGCTCGGCCACCATCTTTTCCTGGTTGGTCACGAAGTAGGGCGACAGGTAGCCGCGGTCGAACTGCATGCCGTCGACGGTGTCGAGCTCGGTCTCGAACGTCTGGTTTTCTTCGACCGTGATGACGCCCTCTTTTCCGGCCTTCTCCATCGCGTCGGCGAGGATCTTGCCGATGGTGACGTCACCGTTGGCGCTGATGGTCCCGACCTGGGCGATCTGCTCGTGACCGTCGGTGGGGATGCTCATCTCCTGCAACGAGGCCACCATCTTCTCGACCCCGGCATCGATGCCACGCTTCAGCGACATCGGGTTGTGGCCGGCCTCGACCAACTGCAGGCCCCGCGCGTAGAGCGCTTGGGCCAGCACCGTCGCGGTGGTGGTGCCGTCGCCGGCCTTGTCGCTCGTTCGGGACGCGACCTCGCGCACCATCTGGGCGCCGAGGTTTTCCAGTTTGTCTTTGACCTCGATCTCCTTGGCGACCGTGACCCCGTCCTTCGTCACGGTGGGGGAGCCCCAGCTCTTTTCGAGGACGACGTTGCGGCCTCGAGGCCCGAGGGTGACCTTGACTGTGTTGGCGAGGGTGTCGACGCCGCGACGGACGGCGGCGCGAGCGCTTCGGCTGAATACGATTTCCTTGGCAGACATCTGGGTGGTTCCTTTGGTGCGACGTCAGGGCGACGGGTGAAGGTTCGAGGCGCGGACGAAGCGCCTCCGCAGCCCAGCGAACGACCCAGCGAATAGAGCTGGGCGAAAAGAGCCCAGCAAAAAAGCTGAGCCCAACAAAGTTGACGAAGTGAGCTGGTGGTGCGTCGAAACGCGCCGGGTGGAGTCCGCGGCGGGCGCTTCGGGGGGCGAACCTAATGTCGGGCCTTCGGACGTCAAGCCCCGATTCGGTCGACGGTTTTTCTTCGTCCCCGCGCGACCCCTTCGTTGCCTCGAGGGGGGGCGCCGACGGGACTTGACATTCCGCCCTGCTCGAATACGGTTCCGTGCCCCGGCCCCTCCGGCCGGACCTCCTTGGGGGGTCGTCTAAGGGCAGGACACAAGATTCTGGTTCTTGTTATCTAGGTTCGAATCCTAGTCCCCCAGCCGGGGTCAACGCCGCCGATCGTCGCCTTTGGCTCCTCCGCCTACCTTATGCATCACGCTTCAGTTGGTCCCATCGTCTAGCGGTTAGGACACCGGCCTCTCACGCCGGTAACGCGGGTTCGATTCCCGCTGGGATCGCCACCGTGCGCACCATCATCGGGCTCTCTGTCGTGGGGCTCTCTCATGTTGGGCCCTCTGAAGTCCGGGCTCCTGCGGGCGGGCGCCGCTTCCTCGGGTTGGTGGCCGTTGGATTTAACGTTGCCGCCGCGGCCTGCGGAACGCCGACCGCTCTTCGGACGCCCGACGCGACGGCTCCTTCGGCGACATCCGCAGCCCGTGCAGGCCGCATCGCGGACGCGCCGGAGAACCCAGGAACGACGACGGCTACGGAATGGACGTCGCCCGCCGCGCGGCCGGATGTCTCCTCGTCTGGGCTCGCCCCGACCGCGGAAAGGCCCTCGCCGCCCTCCGACCTGACGCTCGATCGCCACGAAGTCACCGTGCCGCCGGGTCGCTGGGCGGTGGTGGTAGAAACCCCGCCGGGTCGCTTCGTCACGGTGGGGATACGGGGGCCACGAACCGCCCTCTCGCGATTGGCCCTCGCGCCCCCGCCGGCGCTGCGACGCCTTCGTCCCGACGCCAAAGACGAAGATGGTCGGCTGCCGCGGTTCGTGTCGTTCGAGTCCGAACTCGGCTCGGTCCTCGAGCTGATCGTGGTGGTGGAGGCGACCGCACCGGTCACGCTGCTCCGCACCAGCGTCCCGACCGCCCGTGTCGACGACCAAGGCGACGCCGCGACCGCCGCCCTGGCCCTCGTCGGACTCCCCTCGCCTGTCGAGCCGCGCGCGGGCTACTTTCTCCAGTACCCCCACCGCTACCAATTCGTTCGCGCCGATGTCGCCCGCGCCCTCCGCACCGCCTTTCGGCAGGTCCACCGGCGCTTCCGCGGAGGCAGCTTCGGGGTGGGCGACATCAGCCAATGGAACGGCGACCGCCCCGCCAGCGACCTCGACCGGCCCCGTCACATCAGCCACGTCGGCGGCCGTGACGTCGACCTTGCGCTCCCCGCCGCCAAAGGGCGCAGCCTGATCGAGCCCCGGTGCCGGGGCGTCATGGTCGACGAGCGGGTCCTCCGGTGTGCCCCCGGCTCGGTCCGCAACGTCGACGCCCGACGCCTCGCCTACCTCCTGGCCACCCTCATCGACGGCCCTACGCCCGGCGGGCGGTTCATCTCCGATCCCGAGCGCCGCCCCGGGCCCCACGCCTCGGTCGAGGTCATCTTCACCGACGAAGCGTACATCGAAGCCCTTCGACGTGAGCTCGGCGAGCTTCGCCGTCGCCGTTGGATCCACGACGAGGCCTACGGGGCCCTCGGCGAACAGGGTTTGCTCCGGCCCAGCCCATGGCACGTCGACCACGTTCACGTCCGCTTCGCGGGCGCGCCCGCAATCGTCTCCGACGTGCTTTCCTTCGCAGCCCCAAAAGCGGCGCCCGCCGACGACGGTGTAGACTAAACCCATGGCGAAGCGAATCGGCGCGCGGGAACGAGACGTCGACGAGCTCCGGCTCGACCGCGTCGCGGTCAAAGCGACGGTGGTCAAGCGTACGAAGCTGAACCAAGCCTCCCTCGAAGACGTCGACCTGACGCAGGCGCAATGGACCGGCGGGAGCCTTCGAGACGCCCGTCTGAGCGACCTTACCTGCGAAGCCGCCCACCTCGACGACATCAGCCTGAAGCGAGCCCGCCTCCGCGACGTCACCTTCGAGTCGGCCCGCTTCGACGACGTCAGCCTCGAGAACATTCGTATCAGCGACGCAACCTTCGCCGATGGCGCCCTCACGAACGTCTCGTTCGCCGGCGCCCGCATCGACGATGCAACCTTCGCCGCGGCGACGCTTCGCAACGTCACCCTCGCCAGCAGCGAAATCGACGACGCGAGCTTCGCCGACGGGACGTGGACCAACGTGACGTTGGAGGGCGTGAAGGTGCGCGACGCCAACGCCCGCTGCGCTCACTGGCGCGACGTCGACTTCGCGGGCGCTACGTGGGACGACGTCTGCGCCAAAGACACGCGTTGGACCAACGTCGACCTGCGCGGAGCCCGATTCGACGACGCGAACGTCGAAGGGTTGGTGATCAACGGGGTCGACATCGGCGCGCTTCTCGCGGCCGAGAAGGACGAAACGTCGTCGTGACGCCCGCCCGGGTACGAGCCGAGGAAACGACCGTCTTCACCACTGCGGCGTGGGTGCGGGCGGCGTGGGTGCGGGCGGCGTTGGTGCGAGCGGCGTTGGTGCTGGCGGCGTTGGTCTTGGCTACGGGGTGCAGCCCGCCCGCCCGGGTCGGCGGCTGCGACAAGGACATCGACTGCAAGGGGGCGCGGATCTGCGTCGCCCGCGCGTGCACCGACGCCACCCCGACGCCCGCCCCGGCCCCCAGGTCGACGGCGCCGCCGCCCTCCCCGGCGAACCCTCGGACGCCGCCCCCCGTCCCGTCGCCCCCTTCCGTCGTGCCCCCACCACCACCAACGGTGGCCCCCTCGCCATCCCCCGCTCCGCCGCCGGTCATTCCGACACAGTTTCCCCCGCGAGGGCCCCACTCGGGCCCTCCGCCCCCGCCCGCCCCGGGACCCTGCGGGTGCGCGCCCGACGATGGGCTCTGCCAACTCCAGTGCCGACAACGCGACAACCCGGCCGCCCCCCGCTTTCCAAAGCCGAGCCTCCCGCCGCCCGGTCCCGGGCCATTTCTCCGCTGAACCTGATGAGGCGATTCAAGGCGCGCCGCGCGGGGCCACGGTGACGATGTCGCCGGCGTAGTGCACGACGAGACCGTGGGTCCGGGCCACGACCTGGAGGGCGTCGAACGGCTCGATGTCGGACAGCCGCAGGTCGACCGCATCGCCCAACGGCTCGGCGACCACGAGGTCGAAACGCCCCTCTTCGGCGAGGAGGCGAAGCGCGTTGTCGAGCCGGGCCGACCGAATGCGGACGTCACGGCGGCCCACCCGCGGCGGGCGAGCGCGTCCCACCCCGTCGAAGGCCCGCTGCCGCGCCGTCGGAACGCGGGTGAACGCATCCCGAAGGTACACCACGCGCGCCGCATCCGACGCCCCGACCCCGGACGGCGGCACCCCCGCGACGCGAGGCCTCCCGTCCGCGTCGTAGAGCGCCTGCGCACCGGCTTCCTCTTCCGCCGAAGACGCGGACGCGACCTCGACCGCGGGCGACGACGACGAAACGGGCCGCACGGGCCCCCCGCCGCAGGCCCCGATGAGCCCCGCCGCGGCGAAGAGCGCAGCCCCCGCGATGACGACCGATGGCCCCTTCAATTGGAGAGCGCTCCGGCCGGGACGAAGGGAAGCAGGCTCTTGAGGTCGCGATCGTTGAAGCGGAGCTGAAGGCCCACGAAGTAGTCGCGGCGGTCGTCGCTGAGAATGTTGTCGACCCCGCCGAGCAGCCACAGCTTGCGGATGAACTCGTAGGAGAGCGACACGCGCCACCGCGGCACGCTCTGCTCCCCGAACCCGAAGAGGTCTTGCTCCAGCTCGAAGCGGTCGTCGAACAAATGGGTGTCGAGGCCGATGCCCCCCGTCGACTCGAGGACCCCGAAGCGGCCGGTGAAGGGCCCGAACCGTTTGGCGAATTGAAACGAGAACCGAAAGCTGTTGGTGGTGACGGTACGGATCTCCCGGAACGACGGCGGGTCGTTGGGGTTGGTCGTCTGCACGTCGACCTGCTCGATGTTGGTGAGCCCCCGGGGATCGTTGACGAGCTGGATGAGGTAGTACTTGTCTTCTGCCGGCTGGAGCCGCAGCGACACGTAACTCTTCACCGTGTTGGCGAGGAAATTGTAGTCGGTGCGAAGGCCCACGACCGTCTGCGTCCGACTGATCCCGCCCACGAAATCGCCGATCCCCTCGACGACGCCTTCGACCTCGTCGATCAGCCGCTCGTCTTTGGTGAGGCGGCCTACCGTGCCTTCGCCACGGTCGAGGCGGGCGGCGACGTTGTCGGCGTGTTTGAGGAGCGACTCCAAGTTCGCGGTGGCGCGGTTGGTCCGCTCGATCGCCTGTCGGATCGCGCCCGGCTCTTCTCCTGGTTTCTGCGGCCCCTGCGACAGTCGCTTCACCTCCTCGGTGAGCCCGCGCACGTTCTCGAGGATGGCGAGCAGCTCCGGCTCGCTGCGGGCGGTGATCCGCTCGACGTTGTTGAGGCTGTTGCGCACCGCCGCCCGATTCTCGCGCACGAGCAGATTGATCTGCTCGGTGGTCTGGGCGAGGTTTTCGAGGATCCGGTCGAGCTGGTCCTCGCCGCGTTCACTTCCCACCGTCTCTCTGAGGCTGTTGGTGACCGCCTTCACGTCGGTGAGGATCTCGCTGACCTGCCCTTGGAGAACGTCGAGGGAGGGCTCCTGGATGAAGTTCTTGATCTGGCCGCCGTCGGCGAGTTCCTCGCGGCCCTTCGTGCCGGGCGCGAGCACGATGTAGTTCTCACCGATGAGGCTCGTCGCCTTACGACCGATGGCCGCATCGTCGTAGAGCCGGTGCTTCGGCATCATGCGAATGTCGACGCGCGCCTTGCCCCCGTCGAGCGAGATGTCCTCGACGACGCCCACCTGCACCCCGGAGATCATCACGCGAGAGCGCGGCGCCACCCCCGTCACGTCGGGCAGGTAGGCGTACACGGAGTAGCCGTTCTCGGTGCCGGCCGACCGCGAGACGAACTGGTAGCCACCGTACAGGGCGACGGACAAAACGGCGGTCATGACGCCGACTTTGGCTGCGTTGGTGACCTCCGCCATCCGCTTTGGGCGACCCTAGCACGGAATCAAACGGCCCCCGGCGGCCGCCTCTTTCGCGACGAGACTGCGGTTTTCGGGACCTTTTCGGCCTCGACGGGTAGCGTCGGGCCCGATGACGACGCAGCGATCGGTGGGGGCATGGACGTGGCCACCCTTTGTCCTCGGGGCGCTGCTGGCGGCGCTGGCCCTTTCGGTCGCCGCGCCGGCGAGGGCGTGGTCCCCGACGACGGAATCACCGCGGCCTGTCCGCGGGCCGGCCGGAATGCGCGACCTCTACGCCGCCTGCGGAGCCCCCGACGCCGCGCTGATCGACGTCGCCACCCACCTCGCGGTTCGCCGGGCCAAGGGGGGGCCTCCCCCCGCGGCCGACCTGCTCGTGACGCAGCTCCGCGCGGCCGGGGCCCCGTACCTTTGGCCCCGGGCCTGGGCTCTGAAGGGCGGTTCCGACATCGCCGGGTCCCGCCTCGCGCGCTGGGCCGAAGGGGCGCCGCCCGGCCCTCGACGATGCGGTGTGGCCCGCGCCATCGACGAGCGCGGGCGTTCGGTCTTGGCGGCGGTCAGCGCGGCGGCCGCGGCCGACCTGGAGCCGCTCCCTCGGCGCGTGCGACAAGGCCAGTGGATTGCCCTTCAGGCCCGCCTCCGCGACGTAGCGTCGGGCGCCAAGGTCGTCCTCCTCGGCCCGCGCGGGCGGCCGCGCCGGGTTCTCGCATCGTTGAGCGGCGCGGGTCCGGGACAAATCCTGCGCTCTCGATTCACCCTCGACCAACCCGGACGGTGGTTGGTCCAGGTCGTCGCCGACCTCGAAGGTGGGCCGCGGCCGGTCCTGGAGGCCCTCGTCTTCGCCGACGTCGCGCCCCACGGCGGCCCCACCGAGGAGGAGGCGTCGGACGTCGACGAAGCCGCGGCGGCGAAGCCGAAGGATGGTGAGGCGGACCCCGATGCGCCCGGAAATGAGCTTTGGGCTCGACTCAATCGCGCGCGGCGGAGCGAAGGCATGTCGGCCCTGCGCCGCGACCCCCAACTCGACGCGGTGGCCCGACGTCACGCCAAGCACATGGCACGCACCGGTCGGACCGCGCACGATGTCGGTGCCGGCTCCCCTCGGGTCCGGGCCGCGCGCGCCGGCGTGCGCGCCCGCCACCTCGGCGAGAACGTCGCCAGCGCCCCCACCATCGACCGCGTCCACCGCGCGCTGTGGAACAGCCCGTCCCACCGCGAGAACATGCTCGACCGCAACTTCCGGCGGGTAGGGGTCGCGGTGGTCCGCACCGCGCGGGGCCGCCGTTACGCGGTCCAGCTCTACGCCGATTGAGTGTAGAAGCGGCGCATGGACACGCCGCGCCCCTTCGACGCCGAGTTCCTGGCGGACATGCCGTACGACCCCGAGCAAACGCTTTTGTTCGACCAGTTGTTGGCCCTCGACCCCGACGCGAGCCGCATCGTGTGCCGGTGGCCGACCTCGCCCGACGAACCCATCACGCGGGCGCAACGCAATCACCCGGTCCGACATCCCGCCCACGTCTCGGGCGCGCTGATGGTGCACGCGACGGGAATTCTCGGGTTCGTACACGCCTACCACCTGCTCCACCTCCGTCACCGCGACGGCTGGGTCGGCTACGGCGCCACGATGAACCGCGTCGCGTTCCGAAAGCTCGTCCCCCCCGGCGAGACGATCGTCGCCACCTGCACCGCGACCCGTGTGCGGCGGGGCACCCACCGTCACTTCGTCAAATACGTCTTTCGATTCGAGCACGAGGGCGAGGTCGCCTACGAGAGCGAGCAGGCGGCGATGTGGATCGACACCACCGCCGTCACCGCGTGACGACGGGGGTTGCCCGCCGGGACGGCACCGATCATGTAGGGGCATGACGCTCGCGAACGAGAAGGCCGCCCTCGACGAGGGCGTGCTCATCCGGCCCCGCCCCGACCTCGCCACCCTCGTCGTGACCGGCGACGACCGGGCGAGTTGGCTCGCGGGCATGCTCACCAACGATCTCGCTTCGATCGCGCCGGGGCAGGCAAGTTACGCGCTGTCCTGCAATCGCCGCGGGCGGGTCCAGGCCGACGTGTGGGTCGTGGCCGAGCCGTCGCGAATCCTCCTCGGGGTGCCGCGCGAGCGCGCGGAAGATCTGGTCACCGCCCTGGACCACTACCTCATCATGGAAGACGCGGAGATCGGCCCCGGCCCGGGGACGTGGTGGCTCGCCCATGGCCCGCGGGCGTCGGACGCGGCCGACGCGGCCGTGGGAGCCGGCGCCGTCACCGCGATGGGCGCGTACAACCGCTGGCCTACTGCGGTCGTCGTCGCGACCTCGGCCGAAGTCGACCACGAGACGCTGGAGGCGGCCCTCCTCACCCCGGCCGGCGCGGCAATGAGCCGCGCGGAGCACTGGGAACAAATCCGGGTCGCGCATGCGCTCGCCACCTTTGGCGTGGACTACGGCGACAAGGCCCATCCCCAGGAAGCCCGCCTCGAAACGCTCGCGGTGTCGTTCGACAAGGGATGCTACCTGGGCCAAGAAGCCATCTTCATGCTCGAGAAGCGGGGCACGCCGCCGCGACGCATGGTGCGGCTCGCCCTCGACGCGCCGGTCGCGGTCGCGACCGACCTCACCGTCGACGGGAAACGCGTCGGCACCGTCACCACCTCGGTCACCTTCCCCGAGGAGGGGCCACAGGCGCTCGCCACGGTGAAGACCAAACACACCGAGACCGGTACCGAGCTGATGGCAGGCGAGGTCACCGCTCGGGTCATCGAACCCGCGCCGCCGCCTGCGGGGCGCTGACCCCGTTCGCAAAGCCGCGGCGCGTCCTCGCTCCCCAACCGGAAGCCACCCCAGGGTGGAGCCAACCCACGGGAACGTATCTAGGGCCAGATGTTCCGCTCGCCGTAGACTTCACTGAGGCGCTTCAGCGACGCGCCGTAGGCGGCATGCCGGAGGTCGGTCTTGCACTGCCGGGCCAGCTCTTTGGTCTTGCGGTAAGCCTTGCGCATGGCGACCTCGAGCCGTGAATCGACCTCTTCGAGGGTCCAGTGCTCCGAGCGATTGTTCTGGATCCATTCGTAATACGACACCGTGACGCCGCCGCTGTTGGCGAGAACGTCCGGCACGATGTCGATGCCGCGGTCGAGAAGGATCTTCTCCCCGACCGGCGCGCACGGACCATTCGCCCCCTCGGCCACGAGCTTGACGTCGATGGCCGCTGCTTCCGCTTCGCCGATTTGATTCTCGAGCGCGGCCGGAACGAGAATGTCCGCCTTGATTTTGAAGAAGTCTTCGCGGCTGATGGCTTCTCCCGCGGGATAGCCCGCGATCGACCCCGTCTTGCGCACGTACTCCTGAAGCTTGTGCGCGTTGAATCCCTCGGGATTGTAGAGGTATCCCGAGTGATCGCCGGTGGCGACGGTGCTGACCCCGAGCTTGGCGAGCAGCATGGCGGTGTACGAACCCACGTTCCCGAAGCCCTGAATGGTGCAGGTGCTGCCTTCGAGGTCGAAGTCGTTGTCTTCGGCCCAGTAGCGAATGCAATGCACCACCCCCTGGCCGGTCGCCTTGACGCGGCCTTCGGTGCCGCCGCTCATCAGCGGTTTGCCCGTCACCACGCCTTTGACGCTCGACATCGAGCGCGTCCCAATCGTGTTGACGAAGGTGTCCATCGCCCAGGCCATCGTCGAGGAGTTCGTCCCCATGTCGGGCGCGGGGATGTCGTACATTGGCCCGATGTTCGACCCCAACGCGTGAAAGAAGCGCCGGGTGATCTTCTCCAGCGACTCGGGCGAATACTGGCGCGGGTCGAACTTGATGCCGCCTTTGGCGCCGCCGAGGGGGAGGCCCATGAGGGCACACTTCCACGTCATCATCGATGCCAACGCCTTCAGGTCATCGAGCGTGACCCCCTGGTGATAGCGAATGCCGCCCTTATAGGGCCCGAGGATGTTGTTGTGCTGGACTCGGTAGCCCTTGAACAGATGCACTTTGCCGTCGTCGAGCCGCACGGGAAAGTGAATGATGATTTCTTGCTTGGGCTGACTGAGGATGGTCAGTACATCGTCGGGGACGCCGACGAGCTCGGCCGCGTGACGCAGGTATTCCTGTACGACCTCGAAGAACTTGTAATCATCCTGGCGGCCGGCGGCCGCGCTGGCCTTCGGCGCGGGGGCGTCGATTTGGGTCTCGGGCATCGGGGCGGTTCCAACGAAAGGTGTGGGACGTCAGGTGGTGCTCCGCGGCGTCCATACACCTTCGCCCCCACCCACTTCAATCACGCACCGCGTCATCGACGCTCGGCCGCCGCCGCTACCGCAGCCAAACGAGGTAGAGGAGGAGCATGGGGGCCGTGATCATGGTCGCGTCGACCCGATCGAGAATGCCCCCGTGACCCGGCACGATGCCCCCGGAGTCTTTTACCCCGACCGACCGCTTCAGCACCGACTCGCCGAGATCGCCGAAGATCCCGAGGAGGCTGCCGAGAACCCCGAGAATGACCGCGTCGCGGAGCGGGAGGTTCGGTAGAAGGAGGTACTGGGCGATCACGGCCCCGACGGTCGCGCTCGCAATACCGCCGATCGCGCCCTCGACCGTTTTCTTGGGGCTGATCTTTTCCGCGAGCTTGTGCCGACCGAACTTGCGTCCCGCGAAGTAGGCGCCGGTATCACTCAACCACGACAACACCAGGGCGAACACGACGTATCCGGCCCCGAATCGCTCCCCGCCCGCGAGCCTCAAGGCGGCCACGGAACCGAGCCCCGTCCCGAGCCAGACGGGCCCGAAGGTGCCCACCGCCATGCGCAGCGCCGCCTGGGAAAGCTCATCGGGCATACGCCAGAGGTTGAGCAGCAACGACAGCATCGGGACGAGCAGCGCCGCCGTGAGCCACAGGCGCGGCTCGTTCCGCGCGAAGCCGTACCAAATCGACAAGTAGACGAGCGCCGTCAGGGCGATGCCCCCGGCCTGGACGAGGCGGTCGCCGGGGTGGGTCATCCCGAAGAGCTCGAAGGCGCCGATCCCGGAGGCGACGAGCACGAAGAGCATCCAGCCCCACGCCGGCCCCACGAACATCAGCGCGAGCATGGCCGGCACGACCGCGAGGGCGGTCAGGAGGCGGACGAGCGTATTCGACTTGGCGGCCATGGCGGGCCGACAGGGGGCTAGCGGCTCGCCGCCCTGGCGTCACGCTCCATGACCAACCCGAAGCGGCGCTCCCGTCGCTGAAAGCTCGCGATGGCGGCGAACAGGTCTTCGGCGTCGAAGTCAGGCCAGAGCTGATGGCTGAAGTAGAGTTCCGCGTAGGCGCTGCCGAAGAGGAGAAAGTTGCTCAGCCGACGCTCGCCGCTCGTGCGAACGATCAGATCGGGTTCCCCGACGGTGTTGATGCTGGGGATGCGGGCGCGCAGGGCCCCCACATCGATGTCGTCGGGGGACAAGGTGCCCGCCGCGACGTCGCGAGCGAGCGACTGGGCCGCGCGCGCGACTTCTTCTTGGCCCCCGTAGGACAGCGCGAGGGTCAGCACCATGTCGTCGTTGCCGGCGCTCTGCGTTCTCAGCGCGTCGAGAACGGTCCGGACGGGCGCCGGGAGTTGCTCCAGCTCGCCGACGGCCTCGAGCCGAATGCCGTTGTCGAGGATCGACGCGCGCTCTTCGACGAGAAACTCCGTCAGCAGCTCCATCAGCGACGCGACTTCGTCGTCCGGTCGGTTCCAGTTTTGAAAGCTGAACGCGTAGAGCGTGAGCGCCTCGACCCCGATGCGGCGACAGAGGCGTACGATGCGCCGTACCGTGCGGCTACCCGCCCGATGGCCCGCCGTCCGGCCTTCTCCCCGCCGCTCGGCCCACCGGCCGTTGCCGTCCATGATGATGCCGATGTGCCGGGGCAAGCCCCGGGCGGCGATCAGGGTCTTGGTCGTCCGTCCCACGGTGGTCCGATACTGCGATGACGGACCGGGTTCCGTCGAGCGCCGCCGGGGATTCTCCATCGTAACTCCACATTCGGGCGACGCCGGACCGGGGCGCCAACCTCGCGAAACCCCTCGCCCCGCATCTGGTTGACGTCGGTCATCGACCGGCCCGAGCATCGCGGCAGTGCGCGTGTCCGTTCCGAAAGCGATGTCCGCCCGGGCACCCTTGGTCGGGGCGCTGGTGGCGGTCGCAGTGTTCGCCCGCATGCACGTCGCGGCGCCGCCGGAGGCGACGGAAACGGGCGTCGCGGAGATGTTGGGGACGGCCATCGGCGGCGACGTCGAGGCCGACGCCTTCGTATGGGAGCGCAGCCGGGGCGGATGGCTCGATGCCCTGTGGGGGCGGCGCATCCTGTTTACGGGGCGGATCGAAGGCCAACCGCGCGACCTCTACCGCGCCCGGGTTCGCGTCACCCGTGAAGGCCGGCCGGTCGACGTCGTCCTCCTGCGCAATCTCAGTCAGACCCCGCTCGGCGATGAGTCGGGGCTGCAGGCGCGAGGCGCCTTCGCGGCGTGGCGTACGAGCGCCTTCGATGCGGTGCAGGGGGTCACCGTGTACGGCCTCGACGGGCCCGCGCTCGACGGTTGGTCACCGCTCGCGCGGCTCCGCCTGGGTGTCGGTCAGTGGCTGGAAACGGGCTCGACCGACGGTCTCGATCGACGGGAGGTCGTCTTCCGGCGCCCCCCGTCGGCGGCCCGCCTCGCCATCCGCGGCGACACCCTCGTCCTCGCGCTGGGCCAAGAGCAGAGTCCGGCCGCATTGCGCCTGGGGGACATGGTGCTCAATCCGGGCCCTGACGACCCGTACGCGGCCGAGGCGTACCGCGTCCCGCCCCGCGACAAACCCTGGCTTCACTTCGCGATGGACAGCATGCGCGCGGTGCTCGGGACCGAGCGGGCGGATCGAATCAAGTCGCTCCTCTTCGGCCTCCGCAGTCCGCTGCTCCGGCGCGAGGCCTCAGGGGCTGACGACGCGACCGAACGCCCCGCCGACCCGCCGACCCGCGATGGCCTCCCCGCCGCCCGCGCGCCGACCTCGAGCTGGCCTCCCGCGCCGATCCCGCCGCCGCTCGCCCACCCCCACGACGGCGAAGGAACGTGGGCGCCACCGCCGGGCTGGGGTTCGACCGAAGAGACGTCGCCGCCGCCTTCCCTGCTGCGGACCATGATCCGGCCGGATCCCGCCCTGCCGTTCTCGGAGATCCACCTCGTCGCCATCGACACCTCGCGGCTTCAGCTTCGGATCGAGGCCGGGTTCGACGAGCCGCGGCCAACCACCGGTCCCCGCGGGCGCGGACGGATCCCCCGGGCGGCGCACCCCCATCTGGCGGCCGCCTTCAATGGCGCTTTTCAGAGCCGACACGGGGCCTACGGCATGGCCGTCGACGATCGGATCCTGCTTCCGCCGCAGCCTGGAGCGGCCACCATCGCGACCGACGTCTTCGGCGATCCGCGCCTCGGCAGTTGGCCCGACGACGCCGCCGACGACGACCCCCTCCCGCCCGAAATCGTGTCGTTGCGGCAAAACCTCGACCCCCTGATCGAGGACGGCGTCATCAATCCGAGGGGCCGCGCGCAGTGGGGCTTTCCCCTCGAGGGTCTGAGCTACCTGACCGAGCGCTCGGCGCTCTGTCTCACTCGGGACCGGCACCTCATCTACGGCTGGGGCATGGAGGTCGAAGCGGACACCCTCGCCGCGGGCCTCACCCTCGCGGGCTGTCACTACGCGGTGCACTTGGACATGAATCCCGGCCACGTGGGCTTCGTGTTCCACGGTCGCGAAGACGACGGAACGACACGCGCCGAGCTGCTCACCGACGGCATGTCGATCGCGCCGCGACGGTACCTTCGCGCCTCGCCCAAGGACTTTTTCTACCTCGTTCGTCGTCCCCTCACGCCCCGCGCGGGCGACCTGCCGTGGTCTCCGATGCCCGCCGTGCGCCATCCGCCACCCGCCTGGTTGCCGGCGGTCTACCGCGCCGAAACTGAGGTCAACGGGCACGACGTCGAGGTGTTCGCGTTCGACCCCAGCCGCTTTTCGTGGGCGCTGTCGCCGGGCAAGAACGAGCGCGCCGGTCGCGCCGCAGAGGGGCGTCTGCGTCCTGAGGAGCACGCGCGCGCGCTCGTCGCGATCGGGCTCGGGGTGGGCCTCCGAAGGGGAAACCGACGGGGTCTCGTGATCGACGGGGTCGCGGCGTTGCCCCTGCGGCCCGACCTGGGCCTTCTGCTCACGCGCGCCGACGGTACGCTGCAGATCGCCCGCACGGTCGCCGGTCTCACGCCGCGCGAGGATGCGACCGAGCTGCGTCTGATGGCCGAGCGCGGTGTGGTTCGTCCCGAGGCGAGAAAATTGCGCGAACGACGACGACGCGCCGCCGCCTGCTGGTTGCGGCACGACGCCGCTTTCATCGCCCGCGCCGTCGCGGACAACGTCGTCGCGCCCACCGAGGCCCTGCTCGCCCTCGGCTGCGAGCGCGTGGTCGAACTCGACCGCGGCAATCAGTCCGACGCCTTCGTACACTTCGCCGGAACCCACCCTTTCCCTGCCGCCGACTACGACGACACCGTGCTGTACGGCCTGGCCGCCCCCGGACAGGGTCGCGGACGCCCGCTTTGACGCATCGCGACGACGGGCCGCTTATGGTACATTCGCGGTCTTACTTTGGATCGGGGCGTAGAAGGGAAGAGGGAAAGATGCACTTTCACTGGACGCGTGGCGCGGCGCTCTCCGCTGCCTTGGGGTTGGCCTTTGCGGCCTGTTCGGCCACCGAGGTCGACTTCGACGATGGTGAAGACGACGACGGGAGCGGCGGATCGGCGACGACGACGACGACCAACCCGACCGCCACCGGCGGCAATGGCGCGGGTGGCGACGTGTCCGGGACCGGCGGGGGAACGACGGGCGCCTGCGAACAGGACTGCTCGGCCATCGCCACCCCGGCGTGCCTCAAGTCGGTGTGCAACGAGGGCGACCTCCCCGGCGTGATCGGAACCTGCGTGGTCGTGCCCGACGACGCGGGCACTCCATGCGACGACGAGCTCTTCTGCACCGTCGACGACGCGTGCGACGGGGCGGGCACCTGCGTCGGCGGTGGCCCCAACGATTGCGGCAACACCCCGGGCGCCTGCGAGAACATCACCTGCGACGAAGCGACCGACTCTTGCGGCGTCGAGAACAAGGCGGTGGGCGAGGCCTGCGTCTCCACCGACTTGTGCCTCACCGGGACCACGTGCGACGCCACCGGGGCCTGCACCGGCGTCCCCAACGACTGCTTCTTCGGGCCCGTGCCCAACGAGTGCTTCAACTCGGTATGCAACCCTTCAAACGGGATGTGCGAGCCGGTGGCCGGCAACGACGGCGCCGCCTGCGTCGACACCAACGACCTCTGCAGCGAAAACAACACCTGCAGCGCCGGCGTCTGCTCGGGGGGGACCCCCAAGAACTGCTCCGGGCTCACCGCTGGCTGCGACCTCGGGGTGTGTGACGCGCAAACCGGGCAGTGCACCACGCAGACGGTCATGGACGGCCAGGTTTGTGACGACCTCGACGGCTGCACCGTCAACGAGATCTGCACCTCGGGTACCTGCGGGGGCGGCACGCCCATCACCGCGTGCTCGGGGGCGTCAACGCAGGACGGCTGCTGCCCCAGCGGGTGCACCGTCGCCAACGACCTCGATTGCGCCACCTGCGAATCGACCTTCGACGACGGCACCCTCCAGGGCTGGACGGTGACGAGCACCTGCTCGCCCCAGATCGCGTGGCAGCCCGACACGACGCGCTCCCACGCGGGGACCCACAGCCTCTACTACGGCGACGCGGTCACCCAGACCTATGCGTGTACCGGAGGCACCCACTCGGGGACCGCCCGCAGCAAAATGATCACGTTGCAGCCGGGCACGGTCGGCACTTCGTTCGAGGTGTTCATCGACACGGAAGGGGGCACCGCCTTCGACCTCCTCGAACTCTGGGTGTTGCCCGCGAACCAGAAGGTGTGGGACCGCAACGACTTCTCGCAGGGTCAATTGGGCGACACCGGCGGGCAGTTCATCAACCAGTCGGTCGACCTCACCCCGTATGCGGGGCAGACGATTCAGCTCGAGTTCCGGTTCGACACGACCGACTCGATCGCGAACAGCACCGAGGGCGTCTACATCGACAGCGTGATCACCGACGGCTTCTGCCCCTGAAGCCGTCTGCCTCCGGGCGTCGCACCGCTGGCGCCCCAACGCGGGCGCTAAGGCCGGCGCCCCAATGCGGGCGCCGCCGCTGAATTTAGCCGGGTTCAGCGGCGGAGGCGCTCGCGCCGCACACGGACGCGCCACCGAAAGTCAGGGGGTCGCGCGAGGGTGAGCACCATGTCGGACGTGAGGGGCCCGCTGAGCCGACGGCGGGCGACCTCCAGCGTCCGAACCGGGGTGCCGTCGAGGGCGATGAGCCGGTCGCCGGGGAGAATGCCCGCCCGTTGCGCTTCGCCCCCGTAGGGCACGTGCTCGAAGACGATGTGCCGCCCGCCGTCGACCACTTCGGAGGCGAGGGTCACCGCGAGGCTCGCCTCGGTGCGGACGGCGGTGAGGTCGACATCGGGGTCCTCCTCGAGCGCGATGGGGATCCCGCTCCGCTCGCGGCCCGCGTCGACGTCGACGGTGACCCCGTTGCGCCCGAACCCGACCTTGTAGGCTTGGATCTCGTAGCGCCCGGGCATGAGGTCCGACAGCGTGAAGCGGCCCGCGCCGTCGGTCTCGACGACGCCGAGAGGAAGGCGACCGAGCGGGAGAAACGTGGGGACCCGCCCCGCCGCGACGCGTACGCCGGTCAGGGGATCGCCGTCGGGGTCGCGCACCACCCCGCTGACGGTGCCGCCTTCCACCATGTCGATCGTTCCGAGGTCGACGTCGCGCCGCCCGTCGCCTTCGACGACGACGACCCGCTCTTCGGGCACCAGTCCCTTCTTGACGACCAGCAATTGCGCCGAGCCCGGGGCGAGCTCCTCGATGCGAAAGCGGCCCTCGGCGTCGGTGCGCGCGGCGCGCTCGCCGGCCGCGGTCAGCAGTGTGAGCGCCGCGTCGGCGACGAAGCCACGGGACGTTTCCACCGCGCCCACCACGGTCAGTCCCCGCTGCAGCGAAAGCTCGAGGACGGACGGCGCCGCCATCACCTCTTCGACGTGAGGCGCCCAGCCGTTACGACGAACGACCACCCGCAACGGCAAACCCTCCGCCCCGTCGAGCGTCGCTTCACCGGCCTCGTCGGCGAACAGGGTCTTGATCAGTACTTCGTCCGCCACGAGCGACGACACGTTGATCTCCGCGTCTTCGACCGGGTACCCGCGGTCGTCGACAACGCGCACCCGCAGCGTCGCACGGCGCTCGCGGAGGACGATGTCGACCTCCCGTCGGCCGTCGGCGGGCACCTCGAACGTTTCGCGCGCGACGACGTGGCGCACCGCTTCGTTGCGCGCGACGGCGACGGTGACGAGGGAGGGAAGGGCCGCGAAGGCGAAGGAACCATCCTCGGCGGTGAAGGTGACGCGGCCCAGCGCGTGGGTCGGCGCGTCGACTTCGACCCGGGCCCCCGCGACGGGCGCGCCGTCTTCCTCGACCACCCGGCCCTCGAGGATCCCGCCGGCTTCGAGGACGACCTCGACCTCCGTTTCGCCTCCCGCCACCAGCTCGAACGTGTCGGTGGTGGTCAAGACGAAGGCGGGGTGACGCGCGAGGATCCGCACCTGCCCTGGCGTGACCGGGGAGAGAGTGAATTCCCCCTTCGCGTCGCTGACCCACCCGCCGGGGACCGGCTCGCTGCGCCGGACGACGACGGGCCCGGGGCCGAGGGGAATGGCGGGAACGATCGGCATCACCCCGAGCTCCCCGGCCGGGATGAGCGGCGAGGGCCCAGGGAGGGCGGAGGCGAAATGGTCGTCGCGAAACGCCGCGAGCTGGTTCGAATCGGCGATGGGCATGCCCGCCGTGTCGACCCCGACGACCTCGAGCGACGCCCCGCCCACGGGAAAGCCCTGCGCGTCGACGACGCGCCCCACAATGCGTCCCCCGCGCTGCAGCGCGACCGTCACCTCGCGCTGACCCGGCTCGAGCGCCACCGCGCTTCGTGCGACGTAACCGTCGGCACGGGCCGACACCGTGGCGCCGTCTCCGACGGTGGGTCCGAGGATCACGTGGCCGCTCGCGTCGGTGCGACCGTAGCGGGGAAACGACGAGATCCCATCTTCGACGAGCGCCACGTCGGCATCGGCGACGCCCGTGGCGTCGTCACCCTCGCCTTCCGTCACGTGCACGGTGACCCAACGCCCGGGCTGTAGCGTCAGCGTCAGGGCTTCCCGCTCCCCTTGCTCGAGCATGACCCCACTCTCGGTCCCCGTGACGAGGTCGCCCCGCTCGGCCCGCACGTCGTAAAACCCTCGGGGCAAGCCTTGAATCGACACCTCCCCCTGCGGGTCCGCGGTCGCCGTCCGCGCCGGCCACAACCCCGAGCCCGCGACGATCACCGTCGCCCCCGCCGCCGGAGCCCCGCCCGGTTCCAAGACGGTGACCTCCAGTCCGCCGAGGCGCACGAGCTTCACGAACAGAGGTGAGTCCTCGGCGTAGAGCTCGGGAAAAAACGCCTGGTCGTAGCCGGCCGCGCGGACCTCCACCGCGTAGGGT
This sequence comes from Myxococcota bacterium, assembly GCA_039027095.1. GTDB lineage: Bacteria > Myxococcota_A > Polyangia > Polyangiales > Polyangiaceae > JAPYTK01. The sequence goes on along the minus strand of JBCCLB010000013.1, from coordinate 18,252 downwards.
CCGGGCGAGGGCAGCCCTTCGAAGCGCGCCAACCCCCGGGAATCGGTCGTCATCGCGAAAGGAAGCGGGTCGCGGCTGAAGAGCGACACCGTCATGCCGCGGATGGGCCGCTGCAGCGGGTCGACGACCACGACTTCGAAGCTGGCCGCGGGGCCGAGGGTCACGTCGATACGTCGCTCTCCCGGGGTGAGCACGAGGCGCCGGCTGACCCGCGCGCGGTCGCGGTCGCGGACGATGACCCACGCCTCGCCCTCGGGCAGAGGAGTCACCTCGGCCCTCCCGTCGTCGCCCGCGACCGCGCCGCCCGTGACGGCGACCGCGCCCGTGTCCATAACGGCGTAGGCATCGGCCCTCGCCCCGGCCACGGGGTGTCCGTCCTCGTCGACCACCCGGACGATGAGGGTCGCCGCCCGGGCCGGGTCGACCCGCGGCCGCGAGGCGGCGTCGTCCCCGCGCCACGGCCCCCGCTGCGCCGTGTCGCTCAGCGTCGCGACGAAGAACAAGCACACCAGGCCGGCCAGCCATGACAGCACCCGCATCGGCCGCGACCACTCCGGCGGCGACGGTGGCGACGGAGGATGGGCCAGCGGATCGGCCACCGGATCTCCCTTCGACGGAGACTCCGAGACGAAGCGTTCCTTCCCGGGGCGGTCCCCCGGCGTCGGCCGCCCGGCGGGAGGATCAGCCGGCGAACCGGGAGGCGGGGGCGAGGCTGGCATCGTCGTCGAGCGGGGAGGCGGAGCGTGGGGGCCGGTCGACGACCGCGTAGATCTCGACGTCGGTGAGCACGCGGCGCGCCCCCTTGGCGCGGCGCAGGATGGCACGGACGAGAGACTCAGGCGCCTTGATACCGCGGTCGCGCAACCAGTGGCGTACGTTCGCGGCCCCAGAGTTGTGGCTGATGCATACCTCCTGCACGCAACCGACCCGAGACGCCGCCGTCCCGCAGTAGACCCGTTCGACGAGGGAGCGGTCGGCGTGACCGCGCGCCTTCAGGATGGCCGCGGCATGTACGCCCGAGGCGGTGCGAAAGGCGTCGCGCCCGACGACCGGCTGGTGCGGCGGCACCGACCACTCGGTGGCCCGCGCTGCCGTCGCCGCGTAGTCCGCCAGAGTAGAGAGGTCACGGTTTCCCAGACGGCCCTCGAGCGCCAGGTTCAGCAGCAACTGCTCCATCGCGGTGTTGCCGGTGCGCTCGCCCATCCCCAGCGCCGTCGCGTGGACACGGTCCGCCCCGTGGTCCACCGCGACCAACGCGTTGGCGAGAGCCAACCCGCGGTCGTCATGGCCGTGCCAGTCGATCCCCACCCCGTCGCGACCGTGCGCGTCGATGACGTGGCGCACATAGGAGAGAAGCCGCCGGACGCCTTCCGGGGCCGCGTGGCCCACCGTGTCGCACACACAGACCCGTGATGCCCCCCGGGCCAGCGCCGCCTGGGTGAGGATCCGCAGGGTCTCCGGGGGCGTCCGCGTCGCGTCCTCCGCCACGAACGCGACGGGGTGTCCCGCCCGCACCGCGAGGGCTACCGCGCGTTCGATGCGCCGGGCCACCGAGGCCAGGTCCCACCCCTCGGCCCGATGACGAATCGGACTCACCCCGACGAACGCATAGACCGCCACCGGAAGACCGGAGCGCTGCCCGACCTCGAGCGCGGCCGCGACGTCCTCTTCGAGCGTGCGGGCCGCACACACCACATCGAGCTCGAGCCGCGCGGTCGCGACCTCGGTGGCGAGACGAACCGCATGCTCGAAGGCGCGCGTCGACGCGGCGGGAAAACCCACCGTGGCGCCGTCGATACCGAGGCCCGCCATCGCGTGAAGCAGCGCGACCTTGTCGGCCGCGCTCGGGTCGGTCACCGCGGGGCTCTGAAGTCCGTCCCGGAGGGTTTCGTCGAGGACCTCCGGCGTCGCCAACGTCGTCCCGTCGCCGACCGAGCTCCAGTCGTGAACCAGGGGGTCAGAGCGAAGTCCGCCCGCATTGCCCATGCAAGGCCTATACGGACGAAAGGTGGGTTCGACCACCCACCGGGGGCGATGGTTGGACCTTCTCCTCGGTTCAGCGCTCGAGCCGGCCTCGCCTCTTGGGCGCAGCTCGTCGCCGACCGCCCGTTGCGACGTCAGCAGGTCCCGTCTTCAACGCACGCCGCGGGCGGCCCTGAAGCATCGAGGCACATGGTCGCGGCGTCGACATCTCCGTTACAGTCGTAGAAGACCCCGTTGATGCAGCAGGTCGCCGTCGAACTGCTGCCGTTGCCGTTGCCGCTGCCGCTTCCGCTTCCACTCCCGCTGCCGTCGTCGTCATCCGAACAGCCGGGGAGGATCAAAAGGGCCGCGCTCAGGAGCCACATCGCTGGCTTGGTTAACTTCATGTCTGGTGCCTTTCCGTAATCGTTGACCGACGCCGGGAACCCCCGAGCGCCGCGGACGGCCGTAACCTGTCCCGCAGGCCGTTGCACTCCGCTGACGTTCTGTAATGAAGACGAGCACCGCCTGTTCTAGCGTCAGGGTGTACCTCGAAGGAGGCTTCGTCCCGGCGGCGGGGCCCTGTCCCAGCATGAAGCAGTATCACGACCTGATTCGGCACGTCCTCGAGCACGGGGAAGCGCGCGACGATCGCACCGGCGTCGGCACGCTGAGCTGTTTCGGCTACCAGTGCCGCTACGACTTGCGTGAGGGCTTCCCGCTCATCACGACCAAGAAGGTCCTGTTCAGCGCCGTCGTGCGCGAGCTCCTCTGGTTTCTGCGCGGCGCGACGAACATTCACGACGACCTCGCCGCCCACACCCCCATCTGGAACGCCTGGGCGGACGAGGATGGCGAACTGGGCCCGATCTACGGGGCCCAATGGCGCGCTTGGGGGGCCGATGGGGCAGAGGACGAGGGGATCGATCAGATCGCCCGCGCCATCACGGCCATCCGAGAGCAGCCGCATTCTCGCCGCATCATCGTCAGCGCTTGGAACGTCGGTGCCCTCGACCGAATGGCGCTGCCGCCCTGCCACATGATGTTCCAGTTCTACGTCTCGACCGCCGAGAAGCGCCTCGACCTTCAGCTCTACCAGCGCTCCGCCGACATCGCCCTCGGGGTGCCCTTCAACATCGCGAGCTACGCCCTGCTGTTGACCATGATCGCGCAGGAATGCGAGCTCACGCCAGGCGTGATGGTGCACACCTTTGGTGACGCACACATCTACCGAAACCACGTCGAGGGGCTCCGCCGGCAGCTCGAGCGGGAGGCGAAACCGCTGCCCGCCGTGCACATCGCGCGCAAGCCCCTCGATCAGCTTCGGTTCGAAGACATCACCCTCGCGGGGTACGACCACCACCCTTTCATCAAGTTTCCGATCGCGGTGTGACGTGACCACCACGCTCGACATCGTCGTGGCGGCGGACGAAGCGCGGGGGATCGGCCGCGACGGTGGCCTGCCCTGGAGCCTCCCCGAGGACATGGCCTTCTTTCGCCGTCTCACCACGGGCGACGGCGACAACGCCGTCGTCATGGGACGCAAGACCTGGGCTTCGATTCCCTCCCGTTTTCGACCCCTGAAACGGCGCCGCAACATCGTGATGTCGCAGCGCGAAGACCCCGACTTCGGGCCCGGCGTAACCGTCGCCTCGTCGCTCGACGCTGCTGTGGCGGCGGCGCGCGGTTGCCGCCGCTGCTTCATCATCGGCGGCGCGGAGATCTACCGTCTCGCCCTGGCCGATTCGAGATGTACCGTGGTCCACCTCACCGAGGTGGAGGGCGACTTCGACTGCGACACGTCGCTCCCACCGTTGCCGACGGACTTCGTCTGCTCCGCGCGCGGCCCGAGGCAGACCCATGAGGGCATCGGCTTTCGCTTCACCCAATGGACCCGCTGAGTGGACCCGCTGAGTGGACCCGCTGAGTGGTCGCGCTGACGCGCGGCCGTCTCGAGGACCACTACACCCTCGACCACAACCGTTGATGGTGTCGCGATGCTCGCCGACAAGTCGGCGAGGGCGAGCATCGCTCCTCAGAGGCGGTTCTATTGTCTTGGGGGTGCCTTACTTTTTGGGCCGGTCAAATCTACCGATTTGACCGACACTATAAGCTCACGGACCATCGAGGGCGGCGCAATCACCTGCGCACCCGTCCCCGTCGGCCCGGTTGCCGTCATCGCAGACTTCACCGCCATCGACGATGCCGTCGCCGCACGTGGGCACGGTGCAATCCGGTCGGCAGGACGAGGGGACATCGTAGGCGCGCAAGATCGCCAAGGCGCGAGGATCGATGGGAACCGATTCTCCTTCGGCGCCGACGAACGCCCACTGCGTCACCCCCTCGATGAGCGTGACCGACGCCGTGATCTCCCACGCCCCGGGAAAGGGTAGCCCCTCCAACATCACCCCGTCGCTGTTGCGAAAAAACTCCCAGCGCCCCCGCACGACGTCGCCCTCGCGGGTCACCTCGTCTTGCCCCGGCTCGTCCTCCACCACGACCACCGCCGCCGCCGGCACCCCGACGAGGTCGAGGTCGGCGGCCCCCGACTCGAGGGTGATTCCGGTCTCGTCCTCGTCGATGCCGAAGTGGGCCCCCAGGTTGAGGCTCCCCGTGGTCACGTCGCGTTGGAGAATCCACACCCCGAGGTCCCGCCCTTCGAAGCCGGTATGTGAACTCTCCGACCGGTAGTCGTAAAACGTCACGGCATCCGTCGTCGTGTCGACGGGCATCACCGCACGTACGTCGGCCCCGACGATCAGCTCGAGGGCCGGGATCTGCCGATTGTCGTCGCCGAGGTCACAGGCTTCGCCCCGATCCCGCGTGCCGTCTCCGCAGACGGCCGGCGGTGGCAACGGAGGCGGCAGCTCGAGCTCGGTCCGCGCGCCGCATCCCACCAGGCATGCCATCGTCACGGTCCCTAGCGTCCTCGCCCTTCCCGCCATGAGGCTGGCCATAGCAAGGTCATGCATTGACGTCGCCCGAGGCGCGAGACGTCGAACCGAAGAACCCCGGACCGGCGGTTCACCACACGATGATCCGAAATGTGCCCCATGGCGCCCGCATGGGCGCATCGGTGCGAGAACCTGCCACCAATGTTCGGTGGATGGCGCATCAACACTGGAAAGTTCCGTCCTTGGTACCGTAGCCTCGCAAGAGATGCTTACGAAGCGACCCAGGTTTTCTGTCTTGTTGATGGCCCCCCTTGCCCTCGCGTGGGCGTATGGCTGCGGCGACGCCGAGCTCTCGGGGCCTCCGGGCGAAATTCAAGAGGTACCCGCGGGCGATGCCGACGGCGACGGCATCTCGGACGCCGAGGAGGGGGCGGCGACGCTGGTCGACACCGATGGCGACGGCACCCCCGACTTCGAGGACGAAGACTCCGACGGAGACGGCATCGACGACAGCGTCGAAGCGGGAGACGACGATCCTGCGACCCCGCCCGACGACGCCGACGGCGATGGGATCCCCAACTTCCAGGACCTAGATTCCGACGGCAACGGCATCGAAGACGCAACCGAGGGCGCGGCCGACCTCGACGGCGATGGCCTCGGCGACTTTGCCGACACCGACAACGACGGGGACCAAGCGAGCGACATCGCCGAGATCCTGGGCGACGGGGCCGACTGCGACGGGGACCTCGTGCTCGACGCGACCGGCACCCCGGGCGCGCCGGCCGACTGTGACGGCGATGGCACCCCCAACTTCATGGACCTCGATTCGGACGGAGACCTGATCCTCGACCGGGCCGAGAATTCCGCCGTCGATACCGATCAAGATACCTTTTTCGATCGCTACGATCTCGACAGCGACAGCGACCAATTCCCCGACGCCGTCGAAGCGGGCGACAGCGACCTCCAGACGGCCCCGGTCGATACCGACGACGACGGCGTTCCCGACTTTCGCGACCCCGACTCGGACGGCGACGGCCTGTCCGACCTGGAGGAGTTCAACAACAACACGGACCCCACCGACGTTGACTCGGACGGAGACGGCGTGAGCGACCTCATCGAGGTCGCGGCGGGGACCGGCGCCAACGACCCGGCCGACAACCCGCAGGCCAACGGCGATTTCGTGTTCGTCGTGCCCTTCCAGGAAGCGACGACCCCCCCCGACGACACGCTCGAGTTCCGCACCAGCGTGCAGTTCGCCGACATCTACTTCCTGTTCGACGAGACGGGCTCCATGAGCCAAGAATTCGCCGCGATGGGGAGCAGCGTCCCGCAGATCATTCAAGACCTGACGTGCAACAACACCGGCAATGCCTGCCTCATCGACAGCGATTGCGCCGCGGGTGAAATCTGTTTTTCCGGCACGAGCACGTGCGTTGAAGACCCGCTCACCGCGAACAACGGTGACGGCTGCGTTCCCGACCTCTGGACGGGCGTGGGTCGTTACAACAACTGCAACACCTACCAGCACAACGTGCCGCTCCAACCCAACGCGCAGACCACGGCGAACGCCATTGGGGGGATCGGCCCCGGCTCTGCCGAGTCGGTCGTGCAGTCGCCCGCGTGCGTCGCCGACCCATCACTGTGCAGCAACAACCCGGGCTGCAGCGCCGACCCGAGCAACCCGAACCCGGTCGGGTGCGCGGGCTACCGTCCTGAGGCCGTACGCATCCTCATCTCGATCACCGATGCGGACAACCAGGGTGGTACCTGCGGCGGGAGCGTGCCGTCGGTGGCTGCGGCCGGCACCGCGCTCCAAAACCAGGACATCAAGTTCATCGGCCTGTACGGCACGGGCGACGACGGCAACGGCACCCTCTGCGGCAGCCCCCAACAGTGCGCGGAAAACCTCGGGACGGCGTCGGGCACCGTCGACACGAACGGCAACCCGTTCGCCTACGCCGCCCTCAACGCCGCCGTGGTCAATGCGACGCGACAGGGCGTGCTCGAGGTGGTGCGCGGGGTTCCGCTCGACGTCACCATCGACGCGACCGACGAGCCCAACGACGCCGGCGATGCGCTTCAGTTCCTCGACTACCTCGAAGTCAACATCTCCGGCACGGGCAACTGCACAACGGTCAACCCCACCGCCGACACCGACGCCGACGGCTTCGACGACAGCTTTCCTGCCCTGCTCGGCGGTACGCCCGTCTGCTGGAACGTGAACCCGGTGGCCGCCCAGAGCACCGCGCCACCCACAGACCAGCCTCAGTTGTTCCAGGCCAGGCTCACGGTCTCGGGCGACGGCTCTCCCCTCGACAGTCGCAACGTCTATTTCCTGGTGCCTCCGGCTGAAGCCACCGTGCCCGAGCCGCCGAGGTAGGGGTCGCCTCCCCCCCCCGACAGGCGCTATCGTGACCACGATGCGGTGGTTGTTTCGAGCCGGCGTCGTGGGCGCCGCGATGGGCGTCGCGAGTCCTGCGTGCCTCGTCGAGATCCAAGACCTGAGGAGCGCGACCGGCAGCACCGGGAGCGAGGGAACGGGCGGAGCGCCGTCGACGGCTTCGACCTCGTCGGCGGCCGGCAACGGCGGCAACCCGACGGGCGCCGCGGGGGGGGCGCCGTGCCCGCCGGACATGATTCACGTCACCGACCCGGTGGTGAACCCGTTGGCCAACTATTGCATCGACGCGTACGAGACGACGGTCGCCGAGCACGACGTGTTCCTCCAAGAACTCGCCAACGGCACCACCACCGCCGAACAACCGAGCCCCGCCTGCGACGGCAATGTGACGTTTCGGCAGACCGGGTTCGCGTGTCCCGAGAACTTCACCGGGCCCGACCGAGCGGTGAACTGCGTCGACTGGTGTGATGCGTACGCGTACTGCGCCTACCGCGGCAAACGTCTTTGCGGCGCCATCGGCGCCGGAGGGCCGGTCGTCAAGCCAGGCGACCCCTATCCGGGCACCCAAAGCGACGAGTGGGAGTTCGCCTGCTCGGAGGGCGGCCGCCGCGCGGTGCCGTACCGCCCCGACGGGGGCGGGCCGGGTGTGAATGACATCTGCGCGTGTTACTTCCCTGGCCACTGGGAGCCTTGCGCCAACGGGGCGGATTGCGACCAATGCTCTGGGCCTGCTCCGGGCAACCCCAACGAGCCCGGTCCCGCGCGGGGCTACCCCGATTGCGAAGGGGGTTATCCCGGTCTGTTCAACATGGTGGGCAACATCATGGAATGGACGAATCGATGCGACGGCGATGGCCCTGACGCAAAGTGCATGATCCGCGGCGGCACCGTCGGCGACAACGACCTGTACACATACGACGTATGCGACCAAAAGGAACGGCGACAAGCGCGGATCGACGACTTCGACGACGAGAACCCTGAACCTATGGGCCACTGGCGCAGTGTCCAGGGCATCCGCTGCTGCAAAGACGCCGAGTGAGCGTGGAGCCCGAGGGCAGCGCCCGGCGCGGCTCCAGCAGCAAACCGGCCTTGACGTCGGGCGCCGCGAGACGACACTTGCGCCATGCGAGGTGTGCGGAAGTGGTTTTCTGTGGTTGCGCTTCAACTCCTGGGCTGCGGCGGCGGGATGAATGCGGCCGAGATGGTGCGGCCAGAGGCACCCACGGCGTCAGACGCCCTCGCCGACACCGTCGCCTGCTCGGGTCCGCAGTCGTACGCTGAGCCGCTGATCGTCGACTGGTCGACCTCGAGCCGGACCGACCTCGAAGTGGCGATGCAACAGGGGGTGGCCGTGGTTCGATACGATTGCGACGCACTGCGGCTCGTCAACGGCTGTCGGCTCCCGGCGCGCTACGCGTTCGCCGGGGTGAGCCCCAAAGAAGAGTTGATCCGCATGGACAACGCCGACGAGGTGCGGGCCAACCTGCCGGTCTCCGGCGTGCGGATCTCGGCGGGGATGAATGCGACCTCGGTGCTCGACCTCGCGCTCGTGATGGTCGGCAAGCGCACCACCACCCTCGGCGACGCCGACGCGGGGATGCTCGAAGGCTCTTGCGAAGGCGCGACCCACTACGTGCGCGCCGCGTCCGTGGGTGCCTTCGCGATGGATCGCAGCTCGTCGGGTGAAGTGCGCGCCGCAGCCGACCTGTTCGTGGCCAGCACCGGGGCCAAAAGCCGCTCGGGCCGCAGCAACGTCACCCGTGATGGTGATCGGAAGGCTTGCAAGAGGAAAGGCGACGAAGACGCGGCGCCGCGAGGCTGCGCGGCGGCATTGCGGCTGGAGCTGGTGCCGATCGCGCCGGCCGCCCGCGCGGCGGCGGCCGCGTCGAAAGCGAAAACCCCGAAGGGTGGGGCCCCGGCCGCCAAGGGTAAGGGAGGCCTCGGTCCGTCGCCCCGCGAGTGCCCCGAGAACACGGTGTGGCGCGACAGTAAGTGCGCTCCGGCCACCGCAGAAGAACGCCTCTGTTGGCGCGGCAACCTGCCCGCGTGCGATCAACTCTGCGACGTGGGGGACGGATGGGCCTGCACCACCGGCGCCGAAGGGATCCTATCGCGGCGAGGGGCGAACCGCCGCGCCCGTCCCCTGACCAAGGAAGAGATCAAACGGCGCTTCGTCCGAGCCCAGGCGTTCGCCGACCGCGGCTGCAAACTTCGCCACGACCGAGGCTGCGCCCTGGCGGGCCAATACTCCATCATGGCCGTCGAGGTCCTCAGCGGAGCCAACGACGGTGACTTCTCCCAGGTCGCCGCGACCACCAGCGCGGCGTGCGACCGCGGCGGCCCGCTGTCGTGCCTCGTCGCCGCCGAGTTCTTCCGTCCGGACACCACCCTTCGGAGAAGGGTCGAAGTCACCGCCCCTAGTGAAAGCGCGAAGCGTGAGCAGCGGCTGTTGCGCAAAGGATGCGACCTCGGCAGCACCGTGGCGTGTCGTCGCCTCGCGGACGCCCTCCGCCGCAAGGACCCAAAGTCGAAGGTGGCGCTCGAGCTGCTTCAGCGGGCCTGCGAGGGGGGCGACAGCTATGCGTGCAAGTACGCGGGGGACCTTTGGTTCCAGCGCGAGCGTTATGAAGAGGCCGCCGAAGCGAACGCCCTGGTGTGCATCCACAGCGACAACGGATACGCGTGCCGGGACGCAGCGCTCTTGTTTCTCCGCGATGATGGTCCAATCGCGCAGGACCCCGACCGCGCGATGCAGCTGGCGCAGCGCGGGTGCGAGTTGGGTTCGGAGGAATCTTGCGAGGTGCTCGCCGAGCATGGCTCGACCGCCCAACGACGCCGGGGCCTGCAATTGGGATGTGACCCGAGCCGCGGCCCCGCCGGCTTCGCCGACCTGTGCGAAGCCGCCACCGACGACAGCCGTCGCCGCGCCGGAGAAGTGGATCGCGACGCCTGCTTCAATGGCGATGCCCTCGCCTGTGAGCGCCACGCCACCCGCCAGCTCACCTTTGGATGTCGCAAAAAGTACCCCCGAGCCACGACATGCATTCGACTCAACGCGCGTGCACCTGAAGTGTACCGCGAGCTGGTGGTGCAGGAGTGCTTCCGCGAGCGCGGCCTCGGGTACGCGTCCTCAGGCGCGAAAGCCGGGCGTGGTGAACCCCGTCCCTGGTGCGAGGCCGCAGCCGAGATGGGCCTCGTGAAGCGCCCGCCCGATACGCGCCCGCGGTGACGCTCATGCGCGCGCTCCTCACCCCGGTACGATGCGGGTGCCCGCGTGGCCGTGCCAGGCATCCATCAACGCCTCGGGCTTGCAGATGATGACGTCGCGCCCCCCGTGGGTGAGGAACCGGTCGGCCGCCTTGACCTTGGGCCCCATGCTGCCGGGGGGAAATTCACCCGCATCGGCGAGGGCGCGAAGCTCGGTGAGGTTCAACGTGTCGAACCGCTTGGCAGAGGGCGTCATGAAGCCCTGGTAAACCCCGTCGACGGCGGTGGTGATGATGAGCCGCTGCGCGCCGAGGCGCACGCCGAGCAAAGCACTGGCCCGGTCCTTGTCGATTACGGCCTCGAGTCCGACGATGCTGCCGTCCGGCATCCGCATCACCGGAATCCCCCCGCCCCCGCAGCAGATCACAATCGATCGCTGGTCGGTGAGACGAGCGATGCTCTCGAGTTGAACGATGCGCACCGGGGCCGGCGACGGGACGACACGCCGCCATCCGCGATGGGGGTCCTCCTTCATCCCCCAGCCGCGCTCGGACCCGAGGATCTGTGCCTCCGCCTCGGTGTAGAACCGGCCGATCGGTTTCGTCGGCTCTTTGAACGCGTCGTCGTCAGGATCGGCTTCGACCTCGGTGATCACCGACACCACGTTGTGGGCGAGGCCCCGGCGCAACAGCTCTTCGCGCAGCGCTCGCTGCAACGTGTAGCCGAGGTTGCCCTGAGTGTCGGCGACGAGCGCGTCGAGCGGGACCTCGAACAGCTCGTCTTTGCTCAGCTCGGACCGAAGCGCCTGAAAGCCCACCTGCGGCCCATTGCCGTGGGTCAACACGATGCGGTCGGGCCATGCGGACGCCGCCACCAGATCCGCGATGGGCTTCACCGCGCGTGCCGCCACCGCGAACTGACTGTCGATCCCGAGCGGGAGGTCGGGATCGAGAAGGGCATTGCCCCCAAACGCGATCACGGTCAGCTGTCCCATCGGTTCATCCTTCGACCCTACCCCCCGGGAGGGCCAACTTCGCCGACCGCCCCTCGAGATTCCTGGCCGAGGGGACGTTTACGGCCTCGACGGACCGTGGGCGTGATTGTCCTCAGAAGGGCCTGTTCCGGGCTCTCGTAGGCGCGTAACTTCCCGGCATGCACGCAATCATACGGTCGACCGTTTTCACCGTCGCCGGTGGGGTCGTCGCCTGCAGCAGCAACGCATCGACCCCCGGGGCGGGCGGCGCAGGCGCGGCGGTGGACGACGACCACGCCGAGACCGCCTCCTCTGGAACGGGGTCGGGTGGCGGCGGCACCGGAGGCGAGGCGCCCGACCCTCGGCCCGACGGGCCGATCGACATCGTCATCCCCTTTCCGTCGGGTGACCGGACTTACACCGTCCCGCCGGTGCAGGATTCATTCGGGACGCATCCTCCTCCCCCCGACGCGGTGCTCCCGCTCTCCAACTACGCGCCGCGCGACGGCGAATGCTCGGTGGCCACCCACGACCGATATTGGGTACGGGCTCGTGACGGCAAGGTCTACCCGACCTGGCACCCGCCTTCGACCATCGACGTCGTCACCGGACAGCCCTGCTCGTTCGGTCACGAACACGGCGACGACCCTCGCACCTCACCACTTTACGCGTGGGCGGGCGGCGTCCCCTTTGGCATGGTCAACGTCGTCGCCGTCGCCAACGGGCACCATCGCCACGAAGACCATTTCGGTCACAAAGTGGTGGTGCAGAACCTCTACGAGGTCGCGGTGGGCAATGGACCCTCCGAAGATGCGATCCAGTCCGCAGGTTTTCACTGCTATTGGCTTTCGAAGGTCCACCAGGGGACACATTCGCCCGATGCGTTCGTGCACAACATGCACGAATATCAGAACAGCATGATCTGTGATGACGGGGCAGCACGTCAGCCCGATCCCGGCCAAGAGCACAACGCCGGCGCGGGAGACCACACCGAGTCTTCGGTGAAGACACTGACCTTCTGGGGCAACCCGAGCTGGTTCAAACGTTGTGATGGCCTCGTTCCGCAGCACTACCCCCCCCTGCCCATGCACGGCCATGAGCCTCCCGATGACGCCGACACCGGGCGTGAGATCAAATGTGCGGGCGCCTCGGAGGGATGGACCTACAAGGCGTTTCCCACGGAAGTCGTGGGGCCCACCGGCGAACCCAACTTCGCGCCCGTCGACGCCGGGGCCGACGAGCTCTGGAAGCCATGGATGATCATGACCGACACGAACGGAGAGACGATGTATTTGTCGTCGGCGTATTACGTCGTCCGTGACCCGGTCCGAATGTACAACGACGGCACGCTGGTGCCACGGCGCGACGTCGATGGCGACGGAACCGTCGACGACTACATCCCGAGCCTCGAGGTCTGCCTCGCCCTCGATAGAAGCGACGGATTGTGCGCCAACTTGCCTTCGTTTCCCTCGGACGTCGCGCCGACGGAGTGGTGGAAACTGGAGACCAGCCCCTTCAAGGGTGCCGTCCGCGTGATTCATCCGAAGCGGACCGACCAAAACAACGCGACGGACCAAGACGCGTTTTGCACCGACCATCTCGGTCAGGTCGTGGCCCCGCCCATCGTCGACGAATTCGGGTTTCGCACCTGCGCCGAAGGCCAGATTTTTCAGCGGTTGGGAACCACCCGCAATCTATGGTCCGCCCACGCGGCCTGGGGTCCCGAAGCGGTACGGGGCGACCTGGCCGCGACCATGGTCAACGCGCGCGACGGCGAGACCAAGGCGCCCGGCTACGGGCACGAATGGGTGCGTTTCTTCGACGCCCCCGGCCTACACGCCCCGAACTGAAGTTCAGGGCGCTGGCGTGCACTCGTCGGCGCCGATGTCGAGCGCTCCCTCGCGCGGATCGTGGTCGAGGTCCATCGTCACCTCGGCGGTCGCGGTGCCCGCGTCGACCACCGCCGCCACGTCACACGATAGCAGCCGTAAGTCACCCGCGGCGGCGTCGACGAACCACGCCGGATCCGCATCATCGACGTTGGTCGCGAGCGATGCCGTCGCCCCGTCGCGAGCCCGAATCCGCTGATTGGTGAGGTTGTTCACCACCGAGACGCCCGCCGTGGCCGAGAATCGATACTCGATGCCGTCGGGGTACGCTTCGGGGTGCGTGTATACGACGGTGTTGTTGGCGATGAGGGTGTCGAAGGCGCGCATGACCGAGATGCCGACGTCGTGCTCCCGCGCCCCGGCGAACCGACTCGACACCATGTTGTTGAGGATGAGGGTGTCGTGGACCTCCGCGTTGAAGCCAATGCCGATGCCGCGCGCGCAGTCGAGGATCACATTGCGCTCGATCACGTGGCCCTGGCCGTCGGGCGCGTCCCACATGTGAATCGCGTGCTCGGCGAGACCGCCTTGGTAGGTCATGCCGTTTCGCGCGTCCGGCGCCCGGCCGTGCGCCGGCCGGGCCACACCGCTCGCGTCGCAGTATATCCCTACGAAAGAGCTGTCGTGCACGTGCCAATTCGTCGCGTCGTGGGTGTCGATGCCGCCGGTGTAGCAGGTGGTGTTGCCGTTCTGGGAGCCGTAACCCCAAACGTTGTCGCGGCCGTCGTCGGTCATCTCGAAACGGCTGCAGCTCACGGTGACCCCGTCGACGTTGCCACCACTCGCCTTCATGAACTGCTGACCCCCGTCCTCGAGGATCACGTCGTGCACCACCGCATCGTCCCCGTCGTCCCAGAAGTGAACGAGATGGAATATCGACCGACGCACGGTGAAGCCCGACAAGACGACCCCCGCCGCCGCCACGGTGATCGGAGCGCTCTGCCCCCCGTGGATGCGGTACGCAGAGTCGAGGACCACGGCGCGCGGGTCCCCCGAGGCGCTCCGTATCGTGATGTCGGGGGTCGTGATGTAAACGCCGCTGAAACCCGATGGATCTGCCTCCGGGAGGAGGTACGTGCCGTCCTCGAGCAAGACCGTGTCCCCCGGCATCGCGTCGCGAACGACGGCCCGCAGCGTCCTCAGCTGACCCTCCACCTCGACCTGACCGTCCGGACCCGGCGAGACCGTGATGGTGTTCCCGGTCGCCGCGACGATGGCGTCGGTCGTCTGCTGGCACGCCGCCGCGGGCTCGGGGCCAGGGCCTTGCCCTCCCGCCCCGACCCCCTCGCCTCCGGTTCCCGAGTTGGCCCCCGCGCCCGCGCCGCTCGTCGTCGCCGAATCGGCGGAGGACCCCCCGGCGCCTTCCGTGGTGGTGTCTTCGCCGCTGGTGCCCCCGCAGGCGACCATCAGGCCCGTCGCGAGCGCGAGCCACTTGTTTCCTCCCACAAACCTCATCGCGACAGATTAGCGTCGCCCCCTGTCTCCGTACCAGTCGCATCCACCATCATCGGCCTCCCGGGATGGCCGCGGACGACGCGTACGTAACGCGTGGGCTGCGGCGTGCTTTCTCGTCCCCCGCCCCGCTGGTATGCAAGCCCACGCTGGGCGACGGGCGGTCGCCTCGTGAACCCCACGGACTCATGCCCTACGTTTTCCATCCCGAAGAACTCCATCGCTGTGCGCGCGCAGGGGTGGATCTGCCTCTCGACGACGCCTTTGACGCGGTCACCGAGCAGCTCAAGGCGTCTTACCCCGAGCACATCGATGATGGGCCTCGGCGCTGGATCCTCAACAACGCCGGCGGCGCCATGGGGCAACTGACCCTGCTGCACGGGTCGCTGAGTGAGTACCTCATCTTCTTCGGGAGCCCCATCGGGACCGAAGGACACTCGGGCCGCTACCGAACCGAAGTCTACGATTGGGTCTTCAACGGTGAGATGTGGTGCTACCTCGAGGGGGAGACCGAGCGTACACGTTACGAACCGGGCAGCGCGGCCTACCTCGGCCGAGATCAGGTCAAGGGCTACCGGATCCCCGAGCACGCATGGATGCTCGAGTATTCGAGAGGCGTGATCCCCTCGATGTTGCCCTTCGGCCTCGCCGACACGCTCGTGAGCACCCTCGACTTCGCCACCCTCGGCACCACCCTGCGCGCCTACGGGAAGAAAACCGTACGCTCCCTCCTCCGCGGAAAAATTTGACGCCACGAGAGGGAAGACCGGGGCGCGTCCGAGGACGTTAGGCCGGGAGGAAATTGCGCGCGACCGGGTCCCGCCCGTCGCGTCCTCGGCCCGGGCAACCATGAATACGCGACGCGAAGTGTTGTTGGCGCTTGGTCTGGGCGTTCCGGGGTGTTTCTTGGCGGGCAAAGGGGCGAGGGCGCCGGCGCAGACGCTCGAAGTCGAGGACGTGACCCTCGAACCCCTCACGCCGCGACCGGATACGCCCACGGGTTGGAAACCACCCCTCGACATCGCGGTGCGCATCTACACCAATTTGTTGCTGCCGGAACGCGGCGACCCCGTGGCCGTCGCCCTCGTCGCCGACGGCGAGCTCGTCGAGGTGCGACGCGGGGAGCGCATCCGCCGCGACCCGCAGCGGCCGGAAGAACCTGTAGCGATCACGACGTTCAGGCTTCTGAAAGCGGGCGACTACGAAGTCGTCGTCGTCGACGCCCGGGGCAAAGCGTTCCGGGCCGGGATGACGCTGCGGCCCTCTCTGGCGGTGGGCGGCGGCGAGATGTGGCGAGCGGGCGACCACGGGGGCCGCGTCTGGGTTTCTGGGACCCGTGCCTACATCCGTCTCGATGCATGGTTGCCCTGTGATCAGATCCACGCGCACCACACCACGTGGCGATGCAACGGCGAGGTCGTCTCGTTCGGCGACGACGTCCACCACGACCACCACCTCCGGCTGCGCAAACGCGTGTTCGAGACCACGAAGCTCGCGTCGCTGTCGCGGCACTGGGACGAAGCTCTTCTGTGGCAGCCCGTATCGCTGCAAAGCTCGATGCGCCTCGACAAGGCGCCTGCCGGTGAATACGAAGTCGACGTCGACGTTCATGACTTCGGCGGAAGCACCCTTCGCTTCACCCTCGATGAGCGCCAACGAATCATCGGGGCGTGGCGCGACCGCAGGGGCGAGTTCGGCCTCAACGCGCCACCATCGCAATCGCGAGCGACCTCACCAAAGGTAGCGACCCTGCTCGAGAAGCGTACGGCCGAAGCGATCGAGAAGGAGCGTGTCGCGGTCACGCAGGAAGTGGTGCGTGCCGAATCGTTCGTATCACCGGAGGAGCTTCGCGCCTTGGCCCGCTCGTCTGATGTCCTCGACGCCAGGGTGCGACTCAACCAGGCACGTCGTTCCGCCGACCGCGACATCCGATCCCAGGAGAGGGGCGCCACGTACGACCCTCGTACGGGTCGAGCGTCGACGCGGCGGAGGTCGCGTGACCTGTCGCCCGCGGCGAGGGATTCCATTTATCGCCGTGAACTCACTCCCTACCGGGTCGGCCTCGCTGCCGCGGTGAAGTCCCACGGACATCCGTGGACCGAGGAAGAACGACAACCGTTTCGCCGCGCCCCGGTCGGCCAAGCGGACCCGCAGTTCTGAAGCGTGCACGAGGGCCGTACCTTCCTGCCGTGTCGGCGCTGCGGCCGGGCGCGGGGAGGCCTGCTCGGAGATCACCGCCTCAGCGGGATCTCGGTTGCTCGCGGCAGATCTCTTTTTGCTTGGGAGGGCACGAGATACGCACGTGAAAGTGGTCGTCGTGAGCTTCGGCGCGCTTGGGCTGCTTGAGCAGCACCGTGGCTTGCCGAAGGTGGTCCTTGGTCGCGTGTTTGCGGGCGTAGGCGAGGAGGCGTTGGCGCAAGGGGCGAGACACGAAGATGTGCGAGAGGCCTGCGCGATGGTCTTGGAGCCAGGCTCGCACGAGGAGCCAGTTGCGCCGGTCGTCGAAGGTGAACCCGCTTCCGTCTTTGGCTTTTCCTTCGCCGTCGAAGGCGACGAACCGCTGAAGCGCGACCGGCCTGCCCTTCGCGTTGCGCGCGAAGAACCCGATGTCGGCGTCGCGCCCCGACTGGTGGGAGTGGTGGCCCGACAACGGGCCTCCCTTCTTGCTCGAGATGTCGCCGACCAGCATCTTGGATCCCGGCACCGCCCGCGCGATGTCACGCGCGTTGCGCTTGAGCATCTTCACCAACGCAGGGTGGCCCCAGTTACGTCCCCGGGGGGCTGACTTGACCCACCGGTGGCGGTTGGTTTTGAGGGCGATCGGTCGGAGTTGATAGCCGTCGTTCGGATGCCCCACCGTGAGCGACATGATCGCGTAGGGCGGCTTGGTGAACTTCTTCGGCAGCTCTCGTCGCGCCAGCCTCTCGGGGGAATTGGAAACGTCCCTCGAGGCGACGCCGTCGCCGGTCGGTATCTCCTCCTCGGCCGACGCCCCCGTGCCCGCCCGATCGCCTGCGCCGAGCGCGCTCGCGCCAGCCTCGACGTGCTGCAACATCGTCGACGCACCAAGGACTCCAGCGAGGGCGAGCGCGACGGCGGGACGGTTCATGCCCTCACCGGTAGCAAAGCGAGGCGGGGGCACAACCCCTCGCCCGGATTCCGGCAGCATCATCGATCGACCTCGACGGCATCGTCAGGCGTCTTCTTTCTTCACCGGCGAGAACGGCGGCGCCATCGGCGAAGGCGGGACGGGCGTTCTCGTCGATGGCGACGGAGGGATGGGCGATCCCACGGTCGGCGAAGGCGGCCAGGGCCCTCCCATCGGCGGCGGAGGCGGCAACGGCATGGCCATCATCATCGGGGGAGGCGGCCAAGGCGCCCCCATCGCAGGCAGAGGAAACGGCATGGCCATCATCATCGGGGGAGGCGGCCAAGGCGCCCCCATCGCAGGCAGAGGAAACGGCGCCCCTGGGG
>JBCCLB010000012.1:0-126198 GCA_039027095.1 Myxococcota bacterium | reverse complement strand
GGTGGGGGGGGGGGGGGGGGGGGGGGGGGGGGGGGGGGGGGGGGGGGCGGGGGGCCGGCCCCCCCCCCCCCCCCCGCGCCCCCCCCCCCCCCCCCCCCCCCCCCCCCCCCCCCCGCCCCGGGGCCCGGCCCCGGACTGCCCCGAAGATCCTACCGGGCGACCGCACCTGGGTCGTGGTCGGGTGACGTTCGACAATGGATCCACCGTCGACGTCGAGCTCGCGGTGCGACCGCCCGACCGGGAGCGGGGCCTCATGTACCGCCGCGACATGCCCGAGCACGAGGGGATGCTCTTTTCGTTCGCGCGCCCTCGCGTCATGCAGTTCTGGATGCGCAACACATGCCTGCCGCTGGACATGCTGTTCATCGACCGGGCGGGCTTCGTGGTCGGCATCGAGGAGAACGTGCCGACGCTCAATACGAACACCTACGGGGTGCGGTGCCCGTCGTCGTTCGTGCTCGAGGTGAACGCGGGATGGGCGCGCCGGCACGGGGTCGCGCCCGGGGCCACGGTCCGCATCGAGGGTCTCTGACCGCGGGACGCCGCGACCGCGTCGAACCCCCAATTCAGGGAATCCTAGTTTAGGGAATCCTAGTTTAGGGAAACCTAGTTTAGGGAAACCTAGTTTAGGGAATCCTAGTTTAGGGAATCCTAGTTCAGAGAACGGTCGGGGCCGCCACGCTCGTCATCGTCGTCGCGTCGTCCCCCGCGGATCACCTGAAGGTGGGAAGGGCGTGCCTTAGCGGGTCGTCGCGAGGACCCGCCAGAAGTTCGGGTTAGGTGGTCGACTTCGGCTTGGAGACGCCGGAGCTTCCACTTCAAAAAAGCACGGCGAACCGGAGACTGGTCGGCGCCGAACAAGAACCCGGCCCCCATCGCGGCGAACGGCGCGAAGAGGCCTTCCGGGGGTCGGTCGGTGGCGATGATGCGAAGGACGTTGTACCCCGCGAGCAGCCACACCAGCACCATCGGCTTCAGTGGGATGAGAAAATAGAGGCGGATGGTCTCTCCGCGCGCCGACAAAGCCCAAGCCACCATGCAGGCGTCGGCCATCACCATGCCGCCCAACCAGCGGTTCGCGGCGGCGCTCGGGGCGGCGAGCCACGCGAGCGTTTCCACGCTGAACGCGAACACGCTCGAGAGGGCGAGAAAGACGAAGAGACGCCGCGTTCCCCACCGCTCTTCGAGCGGGGTCGCGAAAAAGTAAAGCATGAGCAGCACCACCAGGATGTGGCCTACGCTGCCGGGTGCGTGGACCAAGCTCGCGGTCACCAGGCGCCAGATCTGTCCCCGCAACACCTGCGACGAGTCGCCGGCGAGAAGGCCGAACAGCGGTTCGCCGACTTCGGCCCAGTTGATGGCGAGCGCGAATGCGACCCACGAGACCAGGAGTCCTATCAACAGGCCGGCCACCGAGCGGCTCGGTTTGCGGAACGTGAAGGACGCCGGCTGATTCATGGAGGATCGCTAACAGCCGGCATCGGTACCGGCAAGCGCCGCGCGGCTCGGCCGGGAGCCCTCCGGGCACGCGTCGCGCGCCCCGCTCAAAGGTAGCCGCAGGTGGCATCGACGGACCGTCCGGGCAACACCGTCGCCGTGCACTCGGCGATGTCTCCGGTGGGGGCTCCATCGGCTTCGAAGACGCGCGCGCGGTACACTTGCTCGCCCGGGACCACGGACGTGATGCTCGTGGTCGCCCCGCAGGGCACGGCGACGGCGTTCAGCGGGTTTCCTTGCGCATCGACCACATCGTAACGGGCGCCGTCGGGGCAGCGGGCCGACGCGCGGCTCACGTCGAGCGATGCGAGGTCGACTTGAACCGCGCCGCGGTCGGACAGGGGGCCGCACGTGGCCACCACCGTGAGGCCTGCGATCGCCCGTGCCTCGCATACGGCGCCGACGGGGGTTCCGTCCTCGCGCTCGGCTTCGGCGTAGAGCCGGTAGGCCGTGTCGGCGACGACATCGTACTCGGGGGTGCGGCTGTTGCAGGCAATGGCCGTACGCAGGGGCAGGTCCCCGGCGATCGGGATGAGGGCGAAACGAGACGCGACCGCGCACGGCTCGGGCCCCAAGACCTGCTCCGGAGGCACCACGAGGCGGGTCGGAGGGGGCGTCTCCTCCTCGCGGTCGGTCAGCGGTGCACACGGCCGCACGGCGACCCGGGCGTCGGCCACCGCCTCCACGGCAGACGCAACGCCTCCGCCGCAGGTCGTCGTCCAGCGCGGCAACACGCGTGCGCCCGAACGGTCGATCATGGTGCGGGCACCGCTGCCGAAGCCGCCCTCGGGCGTTAGGGTGTCGGGGGCCGCCTCGAACACGTCCACGCTCGCGACGTAGCGGGCGCCGTCCACGATCACGTCGCGAAACCCGACCTCGGAAGCGCACGACACGGGCCCGCTGCTGCCGACGCGAATGGGGGTCGCAGAATCGTCGTCGTCGCCCTCGACCCCGAAGGTGTCGAGCGTCAACACGTAGCTCTGTGCCGCCCCGACGAGGGCGCGGCAGGGGACGTCACCCAAAAAGTCGGCGGGGTCGACCGCGACTTCGGTGGGGACGGCGGTGGCGCTGCCGAGCAGGTCGTCTTCGCCGCATCCGGCCGCAGTGGCCAGCAGCAGCAGCGGAGACGCCACCACCCCCAGCATGGTCCCGATGCGGCGGCGGCGGGGCCGAAGGGCGTTTTCCGAACCGCCGCCCACCCATGTTCCGCTGATCACCGAGGGGACCTAGCGCAGAACAGACGCGCCTTCTACACCCTCGACCACCGGCACGGTGTGGTTCGGGATGACGATGGCGTCGGGGGGCGGAATCGCGACGACGTCGGTGTCAGGCCAGATCACACAACGGGCGATCACCCCCGAAAGGCTACGCACGCGAGCGCCGGCGCCCACGAACGAGCGGTCGAGGGTCACGCCGGGCGGGACGACCGCGGAGGGATGGCACCACGACGGGAGGGCTCGATCCTCCAGCCAGCGCAGGTGCGCGCGGAGGTAGGCGGCCGGGGTCCCGATGTCATCGAAATGCCTGACGACCGGGGCGGCGCGAAGCCGGTCGCCTCGGCGGAGGGCGGGAATGTAGGCGTCACCGACGAGGCAGCCGGTAGCGGGGAGACGCGCGCGAAGGGAAGGGCCGAGGATCTGCACCCCGCAGAAGTCGGCCGTCGAGACTTCTGGGCGGCCGTCGACGCGATGATCTCGGAGGCGTACCACCCATCCGTCGGCGTCGACGCCCACCCTTCCTCTGTCGTCGCGACGCGGCCGCACCGCTAGGGTCGCGGCGGGCTCGGGGCGCTCGTCTCGGTGGTGCGCGGCGAGCGCAACGAAGTCGAGGTCGGCGACGATGTCGCCGTTGTGCACGAGGACAGACGCGTCACGGGGCAGGGCGGGGTGGGCATTCGCCACCCCGCCGGCGGTGCCGAGGATCGCGGGTTCGGCCAGCACGCGCACCTCATCGACCTCGGGCGGCGGGCGCGTCAGGGCCGCTTGGATTTGATCCGCGTGATGATGGGCGTTGACGACGAACCGCCGGACCCCGGCCGCCTCGACGAGCCGCGCCACGATGGTTCCGAGCACGGTGTCATCGCCGAGGGGGACCAGAGGTTTCGGGCGGAGGTCCGTCAGCGGTCGAAGTCGGGTCCCGAACCCGGCGGCTAGGACCATCGCCACCTCCATGGTGTGGTGGTCGACCACTTTCGCCGAAAAGTCCACCCTTGTCGCGGCGGCGTGATAGCCCCCGTCGCATGAGATGGCGTCGGAGGCGGTGGGTCGGGGCGGACGCGGGCACGACACCGCCGGTCGAGATCCGCGCCGCCTCAGCGCGGACGGCGGCGTCGTCCCGCGAGCAGACATCGAAGCGTCGTCATCGTTTTGGTGGTGTCCTGACGTGGCTGATGCTCACCTGGGGATCGGCCGTGGGCACCACCGGAGCGTGCTCCAGCGGCGCCTTCGGTCAGGACGTCTGTCGTTCCATCGAGTCGAAGCGCTGTGAAGTGCTCGCCGGTTGCGACGGCTTCGACCTCGATGAGGCCAGTGAGGTCACGGCGTGCCAACTCTTTTATCGTGATCAGTGTGACTTTGGCCTCGCCGCTGATGTCGCTTTCGAACCCGACGGACCTCAACTCGACCGTTGCCTCGCCGCGCTCGACGCCGCCGCGGGCTGCAAGGGAGCGGGGGACGACGAGGCGCTCGCGACGTGCGCCGGGGCGCCGGCCCTCGACGCGAGCTACGCGCCTGCCGCCGGGACGGACGGGCGCCTCGATGTGAGCGTGGCCAGCGCCTGCCAAGTCTTGAACTTCCCCTCGTATCTCATCGAATGCCGTTTCCTTCAGGCGACCCCCGTCGACGACGCGGGCGACGATGGTGGGAGCGATGCGGAGGGAGGGAGCGACCAGGGCGGGGGCGGGGGTGAGGGTGGCAGCCGTTGACGTAGGGTAGGGGCGTCGGGGCGGGCGCGTCGCTCATTCAGCGCTGGGGAAGAGCAACTCGACGCTCAACACGGGCCTGCCATCGTCGGGAGCGCGCCCCCCCAGCAGCGCGATGGCACCGTTGGGGGTCGGGGTTACGGCGGGGCCGATGCGCGGCTCGCGAAGGGGAAGCTCCGTCCAAAGGCCCGCATCGAGGTCGATGCGAAACGCGGCCGCGGGGCCGAGCGGGGGGGAGGCACCGGAGGAGGCTGACGTCACCGTGCTCCCGATGGTGATCATGCCGGTCGGGCCGTCGGTGAACCCATCGCAGCGCACCAGCGACGTGGGGGGGGCCTCGGCCTGCGTTTCGGCGGCGCACCCCTCGACGCAACCGGCCAGGTCGAGACGTCGCAGCGGCGCGGCTTCGCCCGCGGCATTCGTCCCGCAGACGAGCCAGGGTTCGCCGTTCACGGCCACCGCCGTCGCGCCCACCGTGGGATCGGCCGCGAAGGGCCGCGACGTGGCTTCGAGCACGCGCACCTCGGGGTCGTACGCGACGACCTCGACCCCCGGCGCCTCCTCGCTGCCGCCGGCCACGACGAGGCCGACGCCGTCGACCCAAGTCGCCGCGGCGCCGGCTCGGGGTCGGACGAGTCGTGCGGTGCGGAGGGAGCGGTCAGCTTCGACCACGAGCACGCGGTCGGTTGGCGCCCCTCGGGTTCGGGTGGCGCCGACGATGAACGTGGCGTCCGGACCGACGACGGTACGGCCTCCGCTGACGTCGGCGAAGCTCGAAAGCCCCTCGGGGGCCGCCATGGGGATTCGCGTGTCGTCGTCGAAGACCACCCACGTGGCCGTGTCTCCCGCGAGCAAGAGCGTCGCGCGACCGTCGACCGAAACGGCGAGGCTCTCGGCTGCGACGGGGAGGGTCGCACCGGGGCTGCCGTTCCATCCCAGCAGGTCGTAGAAGGCGATGCGCTCGGCATCGCCCTCGAGGCCTTCTCCCCCCGTTAGAAAAACGAATCGTTCGCCCACGATGCCGCCGTGGCCGAAGGCGTGACCGTGGGCGAGGGTGCCCGGCGGCCGGCTCCAACGCGCAAGCCGTGCCGCAAAGACGGGAATCGGACCTCCCTCGACCCCGCCGATCAGCACCGACAGGGATCGACCTCGCACCCGCGTGACCGCGTCGACGTCCGTCCCTTCGACGTCGAAACGGACCAGCGTCTCGTCGGACAACGCGCCGAGCGACACTTCGCCCCCCGGGGCGGCGCGGCCCGCGGTCAGCGTTTGCCCCCCGGGGCCGACGGCTCGGAGCTCGACGCGCGTGACCGCCGGTTCGCGAGAAAAGGTATCGGTCTCCTGGCCGACGATGACATCGACGATCAGCGGCTCGGGCTCGCCGCACGCGGTCGCTCCGCCCCCGGCGGTCGCCGCGGCCGCGAGCACGACCGCGGCGCGGAATCCCTTTGGTCGTCGGGCCTGGCGCCCCGCCGTCTCCATGCGCCGCACCCGGAGTCGATACACGGTCCTCACGCCTCGAGCCACTCGCGACGCCGGACTGGTGTATACGGCGACCGTGGCGGCCCCCCTCTCACCGTCGGCGGCCGAGCCCGACCGTTCGGGCTCCGACCTCCGGGTTTGCACGCTGGACGACCACGTCGGCTCCGGCCAGCGCGACGATGATGCCATCGACCTCGCCGCCCGCCTTCGTGCCGCCGGCCTCCCCGGGGTGGCGTTGATACGACGGGACGGCGTCGACTACGTTACCGCACTGCCTCGGGAGCGCAGTACGGCGCTCCATCCGCCCACGTCGGAGCTCTGCCGCGGTCCCGGCGCCGAGGCGCCCCGGTGGATCGGGGTGCTGCCCTACGAGGCGGCGCGTGGCGCCTGGGAACGCGCGGTATGGGTGGGTGCGGAGACACGCTCGCCCCCCTGGCTCGCCGCGCGGACCTGGCGTCGCTACCCGAGTGTGCTTCGGGTCGATGTCGGCCGCGGGCGGGGACGGGACGCGCGGCGGGGTCGTGTCACCCTCATCACCGAGGACCCGGTCCACGCTGAGACCTTGCGCGCGGCGTTGCGGGGCGGAGCCCGGGCGACGCGTAACGACATTCGGGTCCAGCCCACCGACCCTCCGGCGGCCCATCGGGCGCGGGTCGCCGCGGCGATCGAACGCATTCTCGACGGCGACCTCTATCAAGTGAACCTCGCGCGTCGCCTCCGCGTGACCGGCGTCTTCGATCCGCTGGCGTTGTTTCGCGCGCTCCGTCGCACGGCGCCGAGCCCCTACGGCGCCGTCTTCGCAACCGGGTCGGGGTGGGTGGTTTCGACCTCTCCCGAGCGTTGCCTCCGCATCGAACGACATCCCGGGGGCCGCCGCCGGTTGGTGACGGAGCCGATCAAGGGAACCCGGCCCCGCGGGGATACGGGCGAGGCCGACCGACGGCTCGCCGCCGACCTCGATGCCGATCCCAAGGAACGGGCCGAACTCGCCATGATCGTTGACGTGGCCCGAAACGACCTCGGCGCCGTCGCGGAGACGGGCACCGTGACGTTGTCGCGCCGCCCGCACGTCTGGGCGCGAGGACCGGTTTGGCACCGAAGCGCCGAGGTCCAGGCCTGGGCGCGGTCCGACCTGAACGACGATGCGCTGGTCGCGGCCAACCTCCCGAGCGGGAGCGTCACGGGGGCGCCAAAGGTGCGGGCCATGGAGATCATCGCCGACCTCGAAGCATCGCGCCGGGGGCTCTACACCGGCGCGTTCGGCACGCTGGCCCACGACGGTACGCTCGAGCTCACGATGGCCATTCGCACCGTCACGCTCCGCCCCGAGGACGGTCTCGCCGGTCGCACGAACGCTTTCGTGGGGAGCTACTTCACAGGCGGAGGCATCGTGGCCGCCTCCGATCCAGAACGGGAGCTGGCCGAGACCGGTTGGAAGGCCCTGCAGCTCACCCGCGCCGCCGGCGGCGGTTGAAGAAAGCGCCTCAGGGCTCGCGAAGACGCGGGAGCAGATCGACGAGATTGCAGGGACGATGACGCGCGTCGAGTTGGGCGGCGAGGATCTGGTCCCAGCCGTCCGCGCACGCGCCGGTCGAGCCGGGGAGGGCAAAGAGGTACGTGCCCCCCGCGACCCCTCCCGTGGCGCGGGACTGAATCGTCGACGTTCCGATCTTGGCGTAGCTGAGCCAGCGAAAGAGCTCGCCGAACCCAGGGATCTCCTTGTCGTAGACGGCCGCAAACGCCTCGGGCGTGGTGTCGCGCCCCGTGACCCCCGTCCCTCCCGTGGCGATGACGACATCGATGCCGTCGTCGGCCACGTAGCCGCGGAGGGCCGCTTCGATGCGCGCCTGGTCATCGGGGACGATGCGTTTGTCGACGACGACGTGTCCCGCCGCTTTCGCGCGGGACACCAGCAGCTGCCCCGACGTGTCGTTGTCCTCGGTGCGGGTGTCGCTGACGGTGAGCACGGCGATCCGGCACGGCACGAAGGTGCGTCCTTCGTCGATCGGCATCGGTCCTTCAGATGTGCGCTGAGCCCGACGTATCGGGCGAGGTCGCCGGTGCGCTTCGCTCGGCCTTCGCCGCGTTCGCCGATCCGTTGGCCGCCTTCTTCTTGGCGGTCGTCTTCTTCTTGGCGGTCGTCTTCTTCTTTGCGGCGGTCTTCTTCTTTGCGGTCGTCTTCTTCTTGGCGGCGGTCTTCTTCTTTGCGGCGGTCTTCTTCTTGGCGGTCGTCTTCTTCTTTGCGGTCGCCTTCTTCTTTGCGGTCGCCTTCTTCTTTGCGGTCGCCTTCTTCTTGGTGCCCTGCTTTTCCCGGCGGAGCTGGAGCAGCTCTTGGGCACGTTCGGAAGTGAGCGAGTCCGGATCGTCGCCGGTTCGAAGCGACGCGTTGGTCTCGCCGTCGGTCACGTACGGTCCGTATCGGCCCTTTCGGAGCGTGATCTTTCCCCCGCTCACGGGGTCGTCGCCCAGCTCGCGCAGGGGTTCGGCGGGGGCCCGTCGACCGCGTTGCTTCGGCTGGGCGAAGAGCGCGAGGGCGCCCTCGGTGTCGATGGTGAAGATTTGCGCCTCGTCCTGAAGGCTTCGTCGATCTTTGCCGCGCGCGATGTACGGCCCGTAGCGGCCGTTGGTGGCGGTGATCTCCTCGCCTTCGGCATCGTGGCCCACCATCCGCGGGAGGCTCAACAAGCGCAGGGCTTGCTCGAGGGTCACGTTCGACGGGTCCATGGTGCGGAACAGCGACTGCGTCTTCGGCTTCTCTTCGCCGTCGATGTCGCCAAGCTGAGCGTAGGCGCCGTAGCGCCCCGCCTTGACGTACACGGGGAGGCCGGTCCTCGGGTCGTGACCGATGGGCTCGTCGCCGGTGGGTTGCGCCAACAGCTCCAAGGCGGCGGCGAGGTCGAGCTCGTCGGGCGCGGTGCCGTCGGGAATGTTGGCCGTGTCATCGCCACGCTGAAGATACGGCCCGTAGCGACCGACCCGGACGGCCACCGGCACGCCGTTGCCATCCTCGCCCAGGGGTAGCGTGTTGATCTGCCGCGCGTCGATCTCCTCCAGCTTTTCGGCCACCATCGTCTGGAGGCCCCCGTTCGTGTCGTTCGCGGGCTCGCCGAAGTAGAACTTTTCGAGCCACGGGCCCGAATCGCGCCGACCCTGGGCGATCTCGTCGAGGTCGTCCTCCATGCGCGCGGTGAACGCGTAGTCGACCAGGTCGGGGAAGTGTTGTTCCAGAAGGGTGATGACGGCGAACGCCTTGTACGACGGGACGAGGGCGCTGCCCTTCTTCCAGACGTAGCCCCGCTCCACGATCGTGTTGATGATGCTGGCGTACGTCGATGGCCGCCCCACCCCGAGCTGCTCTAGGTGACGCACCAACGAGGCTTCGGTGTAACGCGCCGGGGCTTGCGTCTCGTGACCGCCCGGTTCGAACGTTTTGCCGGCCACTTGTTCACCTTCGCGCAGCGGCGGGAGGTGGCGTTCTCGATTTTCGAGCTCGGCGTCGGGGTCGTCACTCCCTTCCACGTACGCCCGTAGAAACCCGGGGAACGTGATGGTCAGACCCGTGGCGCCGAACACGACGGGTACGGCGGCCCCGTCGTCGACAGTCGCGACACGCGTGCTGAGGCGAAGTTGAACCCGCTGGCCACGGGCGTCTTCCATCTGAGAGGCGAGGGTGCGCTTCCAGACCAGCTCGTACACCTTCGCCTCGTCGGGACCGACCTCGCGTCGCACCTGCTCGGGGAGCTTCCAGTGGTCGCCCGCGGGGCGGATGGCTTCGTGCGCTTCCTGGGCGTTTTTCACCTTGTTGCGGTAGGTGCGCGGCGCCGCGGGCACGTAGTCGGCACCGTACTTCTCGCCGATTTGACGGCGGGCGGCCGTCACGGCGGCGTCCGACAGCGTCGTGCTGTCGGTCCGCATGTACGTGATGTACCCGTTC
Source organism: Myxococcota bacterium (assembly GCA_039027095.1). Lineage (GTDB taxonomy): Bacteria > Myxococcota_A > Polyangia > Polyangiales > Polyangiaceae > JAPYTK01. The sequence goes on along the minus strand of JBCCLB010000012.1, from coordinate 116,365 downwards.
TCGTAGAGGCGCTGCGCGGCGCGCATGGTTCGCTGGGCCCCGAACCGCAGCTTGCGACCGGCCTCCTGCTGCAAGGTGGAGGTCATGAAGGGCGCCGACGGCGACCGACGGTAGGGCTTGGTGGTGAGGGAGTCGACCGTGAACGAGGCACGGGCGAGCTTTGCGGCGAGGGCCCGGGCGCCCGCCTCGTCGAGGATGGCGACTTCGTCGGCCTTCTTCAGCTTCCCTTGGTCGTCGAAGTCCTTTCCGGTGGCGAGACGACTTCCGTCGATGCTGAAGAGCGTGGCGGCGAGCTCGCCGGAGGCCGCCGTAAAGCTACCTTCGATGCCCCAGTACGAGGCGGGGACGAAGGCGATACGTTCCCGCTCGCGACCGACGATCATCCGCGTGGCCACGCTTTGAACCCGCCCGGCCGACAACCGAGGCATGACCTTCTTCCACAAGACCGGGCTCACCTCGTAGCCGTAGAGCCGGTCGAGAATGCGTCGCGCCTCCTGGGCGTCGACGAGACGCCGGTCGATCTCCCGAGGTGCCTCGATCGCGCGCTGGATGGCCTTGCGGGTGATCTCGTGGAACACCATGCGCTTGACCGGCACCTTCGGCTTCAGCACCTCGAGGAGGTGCCAAGCAATGCTCTCTCCTTCGCGGTCCTCATCGGTGGCGAGCAACACTTCGTCGCTGTCCTTGATGAGCTTCTTCAGCTTGGCGATGTGGCTCTTCTTGTCGGGGTCGAGCACGTAGAGGGGTTTGAATCCGTTCTCCACGTCCACGCCCAACCGGGCCCACTTCTCTTTCTTCAAGGCCGCGGGGACGTCGCTCGCGCGACGCGGCAGGTCACGGATGTGTCCGATCGAGGACTCGACGATGTACGCATCTCCGAGAAACGAAGAGATGGTGCGCGCCTTGGCAGGGGACTCGACGATGACCAGAGACTTCGACACGGCCGCTTTCGGTACGCCTCGGTCGTGGGGGCTGTCAAGCCGGAGTCGGCGACGTCGCCCGGGTCCACTCCGTCCCGGCTGACTTCGAGTCTCGATGGCGCACACTGTGCGAGCATGTAGGCAAAAAGTTGGCCGAGGAGACGGCCCTTCGTTACCCCAGGACATCCCCGGCGTGGGCCGGGGCGCGGGAGCGAGAGGCATCAGCATGGTGAGAGTCGAGGGAAACGCGGTCATCCGTCAGTTGGAACAGATCCAGGAAGAGGACCCGCGTGACCACACCGGGGGCGGTCGCGTGACGGCGATGGTGATGGCGAGCTTTGGGGGCGCGTGCATCGTGTTCGGGGCGCTCGCCCTCATGCGCACCGACGCCACGGAATCGGCGGGGCCCAACCCGGAGGAAGCGGACCCCCTGGGCGCGCTGGTCGCTCGCTCTGACCGCGACGACGCTTCTGAAGACGACGACGACGGGCGGAACGAGGAGGCGCGGGGGCTGGCGCCCGACGACGTGACGTTCCCCACCGTGCTTACCGACCGCGCCGCCCCCACCACCGCCATGGAGGCCGTACGGAACCCCCGCTCCGACCTCCCGCTGGTCGACGACGTTGGGGCGGGTCGCTACGCCGAGCCCCCTCCAGCCACCGATCGCCTCCCCGTGGTCCCTCTTCCCGGGGCCGAGCTGCTCGAGACGACGCCGACGCCCCGGGTCTCGCCCAACGACACGTTGCGGGAGATGGCCGTGTCCCTCGCCCGCGAGCCCGAGGGAGCGCTCGCCGAATCGGGGCGGCCCGGCGGCTACCAGCTCCAGGTGAGCTCCTTCAAAGCCCAGGGCGACGCCGACGCCTTTGCCCTCAGCCTGCGACGGCGTGGTCACAAGGCGTACGTGGTCGCGGCGAATGTCAAGGGTCGCGGTCTCTGGCACCGGGTTCGGATCGGCCCGTTCAAGTACCGGCGCTCGGCCGTCATCTACAAGCAGGACTTCGAGGCAAAAGAGCGGCTGGCCACGTTCGTGGTCAACCCGCCCAAGACCAAGATTCACATCGCGCCGGCGGAGGGCGGCGGGGAATCATCCAACCCCTGACGAACGGTGGTGGTGGTGGTGGTGGTGGTGGTGGTGGCGTCCCGGTGCGGGCGTCCCGTCACGTCTTACGACGGTCGAGGTGACGTCGCGCGGCCATGCGCACGGGCCCGGAGACGTTCTTGCTCTTGGCGAGTTTGCGAAGGTCCGCTTCGCGGAGCTGAACGACCAGCTTCGAGGCGATGGCGATCGGGGTCTTGGCGTTCTCGACGAGATTTCGCTTCACCTGGTAGCTCTTGAGCCATTCGCCGGTGGTCCCGATGATGCGCAGCACCTCGTCCGGGACCCCGCGATTGCGGGTGATCAGCACGACCTCGGGTTCTTTCATGAGCGGGCTTCGTGCGGCCGCACCCGCAATGACCTTGTTCTGCTCACGAATGGCCAGCATCCGCTGCTCCTTGGTGCCGAGGGTGGCCATGCGGACTTTCTCGGCCACCGTGGCTTCCTGCCAGATCTGAAAGAGAGGACGAAAGTCGGGCTTCACCGACACGTTTCCCTCCTCGTCTTCCTCCAACACGTCTTCGTCGTCTTCGGTCGTGAGCTCTGCCGCCAGGGCGGTGTGCTCGTAGTACATCTCGTCCTCGGGCAGCCGTTCCTCGGTGGCCTCGGCGATGAGCTCGCCCGCGATCGCTTGACTGATCTCCTTCCACGCGGCCAACCCTCGCAGCTCGACGTCGTTGCGGACCGCGAGTTCGACCAGTCGGTTTGCGGTCGACATCCGAGCGGCGCGGTTGGTGTAGATGAGTTCGATCAGGCGGGGATGCGCGAGCATCCGCTCCTCGTTGGTGGCGACCAGCTCGACCGTCTTTTCGCCGCCGCGCTCGGCGAGCAGCTCGACCGCCTCGATCGGGAGGGAGGGGAGCGTCAAAAGGCGCTCGAGGACGGAGACGTCGTCCTTGTACCGCTCCGCCAGGGCGAGGATCACGGCGGGTTGAAGATCGGGACTTCCGAGCGCCCCCTGCAACACCGGCTCGGGGAGCTTGCCGAGGGTGGCTTTCGCTTGGTCGGCCACCTCGTGGCGGGGGGCTTGCGTCAGGAGGACGAGCACCGCCACGAGCGCGTCGGGCCGAAGTCCGGGCACGATGCCCTTGGCGGCCATCATCTGAAGCTTCGCGGGCGCGCCCTCGGCGCAGATCTTTTGGGCGGGGCCGGGGAGGGAGGTCGGGTCGATGGGTTGCGTCATGCCGTCTCGAGGGCGTCCGGGGGGCGTTGCTCCCGTCGCAGCTCCTGATTATGTTTCACCCGTCGCAGCGTCGGCAAACCGTCTCGATGCGCCACGTTTTCTCTTTGCGGGGCCGGCGGCTTTTTTTTGGCCAGGGCCCCACCGCTGAGGCCCGTACCACGGCGCGACGAACGGATGAGGCCACCGACAGGGCCGGGCCACGAACGGGGAAGGGCAGAGGGAGATAACGAAAATGGGATTGTTCGGCTTCGTGAAGGATGAGGTCCGCCAGCTCGCGATCGCGCGCCCTGACGACTTCAAACACCTCATCATCTACAAGCATCCCGACGAGACCGTGCCCAAGTGGGCGCAGCTCACCGTCGACAGCGACGAGGGGGCGGTGTTTTTTCGCGACGGCCGCGTCCATGGGATTCTCGGCGCCGGCCGCCACACCCTGGACGCGGCGATGTACCCGTTTCTGACGGGTCTCGTCGACAAATACGGCGGGGGCGACGTCTTCAAGAGCGAGGTGTTCTTCATCAACACCCAACCGCTGCGCAACGACCCGGTGAAGTTCGGTGGCCGCACCGACAGCATCATCGACCCCGGGACCGACATGCCGTGCACGCCTCGGATCTTCGGCGAGTCGGTCGTGCGGGTGATGGACCCGGTCAAGTTCATCCTGTTCGTCGGTCAGGCGCGGCAGGCGCACGACAACGCCGAAATCCTTAGGTACATCGCGGAGAAGCTTCGGTCGGCCGCGAAGACCGCGCTCGTCGACGTCCTCAATGCTGAGATGACCAGCGTCCTCGAGATCGGACGAAGCCGAAACCTCATCGGTCAGCGCCTCGAGCAGGGCGTGCCCGACTTGGACGAGATCGGCGTGCACGTCACCGAACTCATCGACTTCTCCTGCACCCTGCCCCCGGAGGAGAAGGCGGAGCTGATGGAGGTCTGGAAAGAGACCAAAGTCATGCTGCGCAAAAAGAAGGCAGAGATCGCCGCGCGGAAAATGGACGTAGAGGTCGATCTCGCCGAGCGCCAAGCCTACGTAAACATGGCCAACCAGAATCCCGGCTATCTCGCCCACGCCCAGGCCGAGGCGCTCATGGGTGCGGGCCAGGGCATGGCTCAAGGAGGGGGCGGCGACGGCGGTGGGGGCGCGGGCGTCGCGAATCTCGGCGCCCAGATGGCCGTCGGCGTCGGGATGGCCGGAATGTTCCAACAGGGGTTTCAGGCCCCCCAGTACCAGCGCGCGCAACCGGCGCAGGCGGGCGGCCAAATCCCAGGGCCATGCGGCACGATGAATCCCGCGGGCAGCAAGTTTTGCCGCAACTGTGGGACTCCGCTCGTGGCCCCGCAATACCCCGCGGGCCCTCCCGCTTGGGGGGCGCCGCCGCCGGGATCGGCGGGTGGATATCCTCCGCCAGGCGCGGCCGGCCATCCGCCGCCTGGGGGTCCGTACGGGGGAGCGCCGCCCGGTCAGGGAGCCTACCCGCCTCAGCCCGGTCACCCCGCGCCCGGTCAAGGCGGCTACCCGCCCCAGGGGTACCCCCCGCCCCAGGGGTACCCGCCCCAGGGGTACCCCCCACCGCAAGGATACGCGGCCCCTGGTTCTCCGCCGCCAGGACATCCGGCGCCCCCTGCGGGATACGCGGGAGGTCCCGCGGTGCCCGGCGGCTATCCCCCGCAGCCTGGCTACCCGCCGCCCGGTCCCGCTGCGCCTCCGGCGCCCGGGCAAGCGGCGCCCCCGGCGGGCTATCCCCCGGCTGGAGGGCCTCCACCGGGATCACCCGTGCCGGGAGGGGCGCCCGCGGGAACCCCTCCACCCGCAGGAAATGGGCCATCCGGCGGGGGCGATTCATCTTCCGGCGGAACCTGACGCGACGAGATGCGTTCCCCCGCATCGTGAGGGCGGGGGACGCCTCGTGGGGGGAGCGCCGGGCGGCGCTCTTGGTGGCGGGGACCGTGCGAGCGGGATAAGGTGCCGCGCCCATGGCGAGAGCCCACCTGTTGCTGGTCGAACGCGACGCCAAAACCCGTCGTCTGCTCAAGGTCAGCCTCGAGCAAGTGGGGTACGACGTCGATGTCGCACGCGACGGCCTCGATGCATGGAACCGTTTGGTCGAGACCCCTTACGACCTCGTCTTGACCGCCACCACCGTGCCGAAGCTCGATGGGTACGGCCTCGTCCAGCGCCTCAAGGGCGACGAGGATTTGGGGGGAATGCCCGTCGTCTTTCTGCTGGATGACGACTCCATCGAGGCGAAGATCCGAGGCCTCGAGCTCGGCGTCGAGGCGTACCTCGTCAAGCCCATCTTCGTGAAGGAGCTGCTGAGTGAGGTCGAGGTGCTGCTCGCCAAGCGCGTGCGCCATCGCCTGAGCAGCAGCGTGCTCGAAACCCGGGTCCAGGGTCGCCTGTCCGACTTGCCGCCGATCGATCTGCTCGAGTCGTTGGAGCATGGCCGCCAAAGCGGCGTGGTCCGAATGAGGACAGGGGACCGTGAGGCGACGGTCGTGTTTCAGGATGGCGAGATCATCGACGCGCGTCTCCGTCGGCTCCGAGGCGAGGAGGTGATCTACCGTCTGCTCACCTGGGTGAGCGGAGCCTACGAAGTGGACCTGAGCGACGTCGATGTCGCGCCGACCGTGGAGGTGAGCACGCGGGCGATCATCGAAGCGGGCATGCGGCACGCCGCCGAATTCCGCGCCCTCAGCGACCAACTCCCTCCGCTCGAGACGGTGCTTCAGGTGGATGCGGACGCGTATGCACGTCGCGCCGACCAAATCCCCGAGGAGATCCGGGCGATCGTCGAACTCGTCGACGGACGTCGCACGTTGAACGATCTCTTGGACGAGTCGCCGTTCGATGATCTGTCGACCCTGGAGACGGTGGCGAAACTCTACGCGCAAAGCTTGATGAGCGTGGTGGCGCAGGGCGTGACGTCGCTCGACCGCTCGGCGACGCCGCTCGTCCCCGAGGCAGAGGCGTCCGACGACGACTTGGCGGACAGCCTCGTCACGATGCGGCCCCCGAACGTCGCACCCGTGGCGGAGATCGCGCCGACGACGACACCGGAAGCCTCCGCCGAGGCTGGCGCTGGATCGCCCGACGCGCCCGTCGTGGTGGCGGGACCCCCCGCCACTCCCCCCGCCACTGGGGCCGCCCTTGCGGTCGACCTCGACGGGGTGGGACGCGTGGCCGGCCGAGCGGCGACCGAAGCCTTCCGGGGGGCGTCGTCGTCGTCGTCGTCGTCACCCCCCGCGGGGCACGACGACACCGCGCCGGCAATCCACGATGGCGTCGGTGGTGATGGCGACGAGACGCACGCGGAGGAGGAGGAAGAGCCTACGTCGCGCTACGAAACGCCGGAACGGCCGGCGTACTTCACCCCGCCGCAACCGGGGCGTTCGCTCGAGGATCGAGACGGGGAGGCCGCGGCGGCGGTGCGCGAGGAACCGTCGTCGGTCCCGGCGTCGTCGGCCGGGGTCGGTTCGATGTATGCGCATTACGACGACGGTGACTTCGATCCCGCGTCCGACGCGGGCGCCTCCGAGGAGGGGGGGGCGGAAGAGGCCGTCGACGAGGACGTGACGGGGTGGGCCCAAGAGTTTGATCGGGCGGCGGTGGCCCCGTCGGAACGGCCCCCCCGAGAACGACTGTCGGGGTCGCCGCGTCCCGCCGCCGATCAGGTCGTCTCCCAGGCCGTCCGCGACGACCGATCGTTGTTCCACGAGGGCGCGCAGGGTGACGACGCTTCGCGGGCATCGGCGTCACCGTCTCCGTCGCCCGTCCCGGCCTCTCGCGACGTGACACCGGAGGACCACCCGGGGTCGCGGGGGGACACGACGGCGGCGGTGGCCTCCTCGGCCCGTCACGACGATGATGAAGACGACGGGCCTCCGGGCAAGGGAGTTCTCGTCGAGGACGACGTCGACGGCGTCGGCGAGGTCCTCTCCACGGAGGGGGCGCCCCCCCCGCCCGGCGCGCTGACGTCTCCGGTGGCCTCTTCAGAGCACGACGATGACGCCGATGATGATGAGGACGAGGACGTCGAACGACGCTCCCTGTCCGAGAGTGGCGTGACCGACGGGTTCTTCGAACAAGCCCCAGCGGGAGACGATGATGAGCTCCCGGCGTCGGACGGTTTCGGTGACCTCGCCGAGGAAGGGTTCGACGCCGAGCCGGGGTTGACGCCAGCGGAGCAGCATCGCCGGGAGAACCTCCGTAAGGGCGTCATGGGGGTCGTGGCGTTGTTCGCTGGGTTGATCGTGTTTGCGCTTGTGCGTACGCAGATGGCCGACCGCACGTCGGCTTCGTCGTCGGAATCCATGCCCTCGAGCACGTCCGCCGCGAGGCTGGCGGCCGACGACGCTCCGACCGCAGCTTCATCGCCGCCGGTGCCTGAAGTTCCGCGTGCCGTCCCGTCCTCCGTTGCGTCGGCCGTGGCCTCCTCAGATGGGCCTTCCTCAGATGAGCGGGACGACGTGAGCGCCAACGGCGATAACGAGGGCGTGGGGGGGGCCGCGGCGGTGGCGGAGCCCGATCCCATGACCAAACTACGTCAGCTGCTGGGAGCGGGGGCGATGAAGCAGGCGGTCCCCTACGGACGGGCTGCGATCGCCAAGTCGCCGGACAACGCCGATGCGTACTACCTTCTCGGGGAAGCCCTTCGCGGGTTGGGGCGCGCCGACGACGCGCGAGCCATCTTCGACCGGTGCGTGGAACGCGGCGCGAAGGGGCAGTACCGTCGCTGGTGCATCAATTATTCGAGCCCCGAGGTACGTGCTCGCGCCGCCGCGGCGGCTCCCTGAGCGTCGCGCGCTGATCCTCGGACCTGGGGGGAAGCGGCGGCGCAGGGTCATCGACGAAGCCGTGGGTCGAGGAGGAGTGCCAGCAGCTCGACGATGAGGGTCGCGATCACGATGGTGACGGCGCCGAACAAGACGGTCCCCATGATGACGGCGCCGTCGCGGTGGACCATCGCGTCGACGGCCAACGCGCCCAGTCCCGGCCACCGGAAGAGCTTCTCGGTCACGACGGCGCCGCCGAGGAGCGCGCCCAGCTCGAGGACGAGGAGCGTCACGATGGGAAGCAATGCAGTGCGCAGCCCGTGAACGACGGTGGCGCGCCACGTCGACGCCCCCCGGGCTCGCGCCGCGAGAACGTAGTCGGACCCGAGCGTATCGATCATCTCCTCCCGTGTGAGCCGTGTGTAGAGCGCCGCGCCGTAGAGCCCCAGCGTGAGGGTGGGGAGCAAAAGATGCCGTCCGCGCGATGAGGCGTCGCCGGCGCCGTCGAACGGAAGCCAGCCGAGCCGGTACGCGAGAAGGTACTGAAGGAGAAGTCCGAGCGCGAAGATGGGCGCGCTCGAACTCACGAGGGTCGCGCCGACGATCACCTGGTCGGTACTCGAACGGCGCGTACGCGCCGCCGCGACCCCAAGGCCGAGGCCGAGAACCGCCTGGAGACCGAGCGCGCCGACCGCGAGTTCGAAGGTCGCCGGGGCCTTTCGGGCGATGAGCGCGGTCACCGGTTGTCGATACCGGTGGCTATAGCCGAGATCGACGTGAAGGCCGAGGCCCGGCCGTCCGCACGTTCGATGCCCTTCGGTCGCCGATGGCCGTCCCGGCTCCGGGGCGGGGGCGAGATGCACCAAGCGCTTCCAAAAACGCAGGTACTGAGTCCAGAGCGGAGCATCGAGGGCGTAAATCCGCCGCGCGCGCGCGACGTCCGCGGCGTCGGCCTGCGGGCCAAGCAGCATCCGTACGGCGTCGCCGGGGAGGGTGCGTTGAATGGCAAATGACACTGTGACCACACCCATCACGACGACCAAGGCCCATGCGAGGCGTCGTCCGAGCCGACGACCGGCGCCGCCGCCACGGGGCGGGGTGGGGGGCATCATCTCGAGCGCTCAGCTCCGGCGCCCGCGGTCGCGAGATGCGTGGTGTGGAGTCGGACCCCGAAGACGGGGTGGGGTCGGTAGTTGCGGAGGCGCGGTTGCACGAGGTGCACGGCCTGCGCGGCGTACACGGGGATGAGCGGAGCGTACTCGGCGACCACCACCTCGGCGCGGGCGAAGATGCGACGTCGGTTCGCAGGGTCGTTCTCCCGCCGCGCCGAGCGGAGGAGTGCGTCGAGTTCAGGGTGGTCGAAGCCGGTCACGTTGTGGCCCGCGCCGCCGCGGAGAAGGGGCTCGAAGAAGGTCGACGGGTCGGGGTAGTCAGCGCCCCAACCGAACCACCCCATCGCAGGGGGGGCGTCCCCGTTGATCGTGGCCAGATAGCTCGCCCATGACATCAGCGTGAGGTTCACCCGCACGCCGATGGCCGCCAGTTGCTGTTGAAAGATCTCGGCCGCGGCCTGTTCGAAGGTGTCGGGGACCGTGACGTACGCGATGGGGTTGGGATAACCACCCACGCCGCGACTCGGGTCATAGGGATACCCGGCGGCCCGCATGGCTTCGAGCGCAGCGGTGAGGTCGTGGCGCCGCCGTCCTCCGCGTTCCGTCGCCGCGACATCTTCGTCGGGGGACGGCGGGCCCGCCAAGAAGCGCGGCGGGAGCACCGTATCGGCGGCGGTCAGCACCCCGGGGCGAACGCGCTCCAGTGCCGTCGGGTCGAGCGCAAAGGCGACCGCACGCCGAAGGTTCAGGTTGTCGAACGGCGGTCGTGTCGTATCGAGAAAGACATAGCTCATCGTCGGCCGGGTCACGCGGAAGCGCCGAGACGCCCACGCGTCGGCACCGAGGTACCGGATGGCATCCACGGCGGACAGCTCCGTCAATACGTCCAGCGCGCCTCGTTCGAATCGATAGCGCTGGGTTCGGGCCGGCATCTCGAGGTCCCAGACGATGCGCGCGGGAGGGGACGGGCGGTCCCCGGTCGTCGCGGCCGCCGGGTCGACCCGCGCGAGCGTGATGCGCTCCAACGTCGCTTCGACGAGCCGGTAGGGGCCGGCGCCGCACGGCGGGACGGGGCGCCCCGGGTCGGCGGGACTCGGTACCGAAGGGCAGACCGGGGCGGAGAATGCGAGCCCGAGGCGAGACAAAAAGCCCGCGTCGGGGGCGTCGAGGGAGATGATGACGGTGGTGTCGTCCGGAGCTTCGATGCCGGCGATGCCCCGCGTCGGGTCGTCGCGAAATGCCTCGAGGCCGGTCAACCCGTCATAGAGCGCGGCGCCTGGGGAGGGGGTGGCAGGGTGGAGCGTGCGCTCCAGACTGCGCTTGACGTCTCCGGCGGTGACCGGGGCCCCGTCGTGAAATCGCGCGTCCGGTCGAAGCCGAAAGCGGAACCGGCGCCCATCGTCCTCGACGGCAAATGAACGGGCGAGGTCTCCCCGGAGGTGACCCTCGTGGTCCCAGGTGAGCAGCGTCGCGAAGAGATGGGCATCGATGGTCTTCGCCGCTTCGTCGTAGGCGAGGGCTGGGTCCAACCCCCGTACGGGCACGCTCACGGCAAGCCGTACCGTATCGGGCGGGGCCGCCGTTTCGCCGTCGGCGCGCCCGGCCCCTTCGCGTTCTGCCCCGACGGGGGGCGCGACGGCGCGCGCATCGTGCCACGCACTGCCCCCCGCGATGACCGCGATGAGGGCGAGGTCCAGGGTCGACCGGAAGGAAGCCACCGCCTTGGCCCGCGTCGTCCCGGCTCCGAGGTGGCGCCGCAACCCCTCCCCGAGACGCGTGAACCCCAGCACCGTGACGAGGATGCAGAGTCCGGGGGCGGCGAGCAATCGCGGGGCGACCGCGAGCTGACCTTCCGCTTCGTGGATCATCCGTCCCCATGTCGCGTCGGGCGGGGCGATCCCGACGGTGAGGTAGCTCAGCACCGCTTCGGCCATGACCATTTGTCCCGCCGCGTGCGTCCCCACGACCACGAGGAGAGGGGCGAGGGCGGGCAAGACGTGGCGGGCGAAGATGCGGGCTCGAGACGCCCCGAGTCCCTCCGCCGCCAGGACGTACGTGGACGTCTGAACGATGAGCGTCTTGCTACGCACGGCCCGAGCGAGTCCCGGCCATCCGGTGAAACCGAGGATCATGACGAGGGTGAGCGCGTCGGCGCGCTCGACCGCGACCCCGATGGCGGTGATCAGAAGAAGGTAGGGAAACGCCAGCGCGACATCGACGAGCCGCTCCACTGCGGCGTCGACACGAGGATATCCCGCGCGGCGGAAGGTCGCGCCGAGGGTGCCGAACGCGGTGCCGAGCCCGAGGGCGAGAAGGGTCGCGCCGAGGGCGATGCCGAGCGAGACGCGCGCTCCATGGCAGACGCGCGCGAGGACGTCGCGAAACAGGGGATCGGTGCCGAGGGGATGCGCGAGCGAAGGTCCCGGGGGGGCGCCCGAGGTCGGTTCCCGCCACGCGGTGAAGTCGCTCTGGTTGGGGTCGACGGTGAGCCACGGGCCCACGAGGGCGAGCGCGGCCACGAGGCCGAGAAGGCAGCATCCGAAGCGAATGCCAGGATCACGGGCAAGCCCGCGAAGCGGCTTCCGCCGGTTCACCGGTGGCCCTCAAAGAACTCCCGGGTCACCGAGGCCAACTCGGAGGGTCGTCGCGCGTGGGGGGCATGTCCGGCATCAAACAGCTCCAGGCGGGCGTCGGGGAGCTCCCGGCACAGCTTGAGGGCGAACGCCGCGGGGTAGATCCGGTCCTGGCGCCCCCACATGACCAACGTCGGTTGCCGGACGCGGGTGATGCGCGCCACCACCGGCCTGGTGTCGCGCATGGCCCGCAACACGGCGTAGGCGCTCTCGCGCGCGGCCGGCGTGTTGAACTGGGCGTACATCGCGTCGAGCGCGGGCGTGGGATCGAAGGCGGCATCCCGTCCGGAGACGTGCTCGACCTCGTGACGGTAAAACGCGCGGAAGGCGCGTCGGCCGAAGAGCTGCTTGAACATGGAGCCCCCGACGAAAGGCCACAAGGAGGGTTGGAGGCGACGATTGAGGGGGTGCGCGTAGGTGAGGGGTGCGATGAGCGCCAGGCGCGTGATCAGCTCGGCGTGCAGCGCCGCCAGGGTGATCCCGATCGCCCCGCCGAGGCCGTGACCGACGACATCGACGCGGCCGAGGCCATAAGCAGCGATCACGTCGGCGATCGCCTCCGCGAACCCATCCACCCCGTAGGCATAGCGTGCGGGGCTGGGCTTTTCGCTCTCTCCGAAGCCGGGGAGGTCAGGGGCGAGGACGTGGGCGCCGGAGGCGAGCGCGTCGATGATGGCGTCGAATTGAAGATGGCTCGCGAGAAAGTCGTGCAGCAGCACCACCGCCCGAGGGTGACCCTCCCCGGCCTCCACCACCCTCATGCGTACGCCACGCGCGGTGACGTCTCGGATTTGCCGCGGGGCGGAGCCAACGGGCACCATCTGAACGAGCATGCCCCGGCTGTCCTCCGCGGTCACGGGCCCGACGTGACGCTCACCGCCCCCGGGTCGACCGAATTGCGTGGAGGCTTATGTGAGTACTTACCCCACTAGGTATGCAAGTATAAGTAATCGCCGGGCTTTTGACGCGAGTAGAGCCCAAGGGCGGACAAACAACGTCGGGCGAAAACCGGCTAGCCCTCGGATTCACGAGGGTCTGACATAGAGCAAAAAAAAACGCGAGGTGCTCAATTGACTGGCGTCCATTGAGTGGCATAGGTTCCGTGTCCAACTTGGGTTGTCCCCAGGTGTTCCACACCGCGCTGCCCCCTGGTGGTCGGGGAACGAGGTCCGAGGTCACGCCACCGATGGAGACAGTCGCCGAGAGCGTCCTTCGCACGATCGAGCGCGAGCACGCCGACGGCATCAGCTCTTTTGACCTTCTCGAGTTTTTTGCCGCGCATGGCATTCACTTCCGTGAGGCGACGCTGCGCCGCTGGGTTCAAGTGGGCCTGCTGCCTCGGAGCGTTCGCGTGGGCAAAAAGGGCAAACACCAAGGATCGCGGGGGAAGTACCCGGTCCGCGTGGTTCGACTCATCCTGAAAATCAAAGCGCTCATGGCGCGGGGTCTCACGATCGAAGAGATCCAGAACAACTACCTTTTCATCCGCGGCGACATCGAGGTTCTCCAAACCAGCCTCGACCGTATCTTTTCGGCGCTCGACGACATCGTCGACGCCGACGCTGCCGGAAGAGAGGTTGCGGTGCGGGCGGTCAAGCCCGACATCGAAGCAACGCGAGATGTCGCCAAGACTCTGGTCACGCGGCTCGAGCGCATCGAGAAGAGATTGACGCCCCCCGACCAGTCCGGAGCGGGCGAGGAGGCGCGCGTCTCCTGAGGCGCCCCGAGAGGCACCCACGAGAGACGACGAATCGGTCGAAATCCCGGAGACGGACCAAGGTCCCTCGTGTCGGTCGGCGAGCCCACGCTCCCGGTCCCGCGGCGGCACCCTCGTGAACGGATTTCCCCCCCTCAGCAACGACAACCACAGCCGTCGCCGCGCACTCGGTTCGGGAGCCCCCGCCGAGTCGCGCCGTCGACACGGGCGACCCGCGCCATCGAGGCGGATGGGCGGCGCTCGCACTCGTCCCGGGAGAATCGCAGCTCATGGCCACGGAAACCACCGAGAAACTGATGAAGGCGGTCGAACAAGGCGACATCAAGGTCGAGGAGATCGACCCGCTCGCCATCGATGGAACCTTGGCGCTCGATCGCGGCGATGCGCCAACGGCCGACACGGCGATCACCCGTGAACAACGTCGCTCACGCCGGAAGCGCGCCGTCCGGGCCCGCACCATCAGCGTCAAGCGCATGACCAAGCGCGAGCTCGAGCTCGGGCGCATGCTCTATCCCGAGACCAACTACTGGAAACCCAAACAGCGCGCCGACTGCCTCGGCTCAGACCGACCGTGCCCCTACGTGTCGTGCAAGCATCACCTGTACCTCGACGTCTCCCCGCGGACCGGCGCCATCAAGCTCAACTTCCCCGACCTGGAGGTGTGGGAGATGAAAGAGACCTGTGCCCTCGATATCGCCGACCGCGGCGGCACGACCCTGGAGGACGTGGGCGCCATCATGAACCTCACGCGTGAGCGGATCCGGCAGGTGGAGGTACGGGCGCTGGCGAAGCTGGAGGCGCTCCGCGACATGGAGGCGCTCCGCGATTACGTCGACGAAGGCCCGAACGGCAAGAGGCGGCTTCCGGTGCTCTCTGACGATGCCGACGACGGCGCGGGCGGAGACCTCGATGAGACCGCACGCGCTTACTGTGAGTGAGCGCCGACGCGGCGGCCGGCGGGTCAGGACAGCAACAGGTCGGCGTGGCCCTCACGCCGCTCGGCCGCCAGATCCTCCAGGATGTGGGCGAGCTCGCGCTCGAGGGCCACGGCAATGGTTCGCTGCACGTCGTGCAGGCCCACCGCGATCCGCAGGATGTTGACCGCGTAGAGAAAGACCCGAAGCTCGACGTGCTCGGGGGCAGGGGCATCCTCGGGCGCGCCTTCGGTCGAGGCACCCGCGGTCTTCGGGCCCACGTCGCCTTCCGGGGGCGCGACGAAGGAGGCATCGACGAGCACCATGGTCCGGGGGTCCACGCCGTCGACGACCATCTCCGGACCGGGGACGTCGGCCACGTAGAGTTCGGCCGTTTCCAGGTACGCCTGTTGATGAGCGGGAAGGCCCTCGACCGCGCCTCGCGTGAAGAGCAAGAACGCCTCCGGATTGGGGGCCCACGCCGGCATGCCCAGCTCCAACTCGAGTTGTCGGGTGCGTAGAAACGCGACGGCGGCCCCGCGGCGGTCACCGGCGTCTTCGGCGAGAAGCCCCGCGTAGTAGTGCGTCTCCGCGTGGGTGTCGTCCCCCGCGAGGGCGGCCTCGATGAGGGCGCGCGCCTTCTCCTTGTCTCCGGCCTCATAATGGGCCCGACCCACGAGGAAGTTGTGGCCCGGGTTTTCGTAAGGGCCCGCGGGAAGGAGCGCGAGCACGTGACGGGCTTCGTCCGGCGCTTCTAGCGCGTGATGGGCTTCGAACTTGATGAGGAGCGCGTCGACGACCTCGTCGTCGTATTCGGTGAGGTCGAGCACCTGGTCGCACATGCGCAGCGCGGCCGCGGGATCGTCGAGCGGATGTACCAAAAGCTCTGCCGCGTTGAGCATCGCCTCGACGTAGTGGTCGTCGAGTTCGATCGCCTGAAGGTACGCTTCCAGCGCTTCGTCGTTGTCTCCGTCGAGGGCGGCGACGTAGCCGACCAAGTTGTGGATCTCGGGCGCGTTCGGATCCAGCGCCAAGGCGCGCTGGGCCGACGCGCGGGCGCCGGTGACGTCCCCCCGCTGCACGAGGTCCCAACCCCGTTCAAGGTGCGCGGACAACTGGTCCATCATATCGTCGGCCGCAGACGTTTTACGGAGCGCGACCCGCGTCAAGCCCGGCACCGTCGTCGGTGGTCACGCCGAACCTTCGTCGGCGGCGGCGGTGGTCCCACCCACGATGCGATGCGATGCGATGCGATGAGAACGGCTGGCGCTTCAATCGTGCACCACCACCATGCTGCCGCGTCGCTTGTCGGAAGACCAGACGCCGTGCCAACCCCGGGGCAGCGACGGCTCGGTCCAGTAGAAGAGCCACTTCGCGTCTTTCGGCGCGAGGTTGACGCAGCCGTGGCTCTTCTCGGCGCCGAAGTTGTGGTGCCAGAACGCGCCGTGAAGGGCGTACGAGCCGTCGTAGTACTGGACGTAGGGCACGTCCTGAATGGAGTAGGGGAGGTCTCCCGATGGCCCGTCACCGTCCATGGTGGTGGTGACGTGCTTTTCCCGAACGCGCCACTTCCCCTTCTTGGTTCGGTGGTCTTTGCTCCGGATCTTCGACTTCTTTCCGGGTGCGTTGAGCGCGGCGTACACCGGCCGGTCGCCGATGAAGGCGACGAGGGTCTTGCGCGAGATGTTGACGTCCACCCACTTCTCATCGGCGCCGACCTCCGAGGGACGCGGTCCGGGTGCGGTGAGCGTTCCGTGCTGCTCTTTGAACCACCAGCCTTCGACCGTCTCGTGGTAGCGGTGCTTGTTATAGAGGCGGGTGTTCCCCGTGAGCCCGTAGGCGTCGAAGCGGTTTAGGCGGTCACCGCGCTTGCCTTCGACGTCGTCCCCTTCGCCTTCGAAGTGGACCTTGTAGCCCTTCCGCCACAAGACGAAGGCGACGCCCTTCATCCCCTCCGTATACGCCAGCCCCTCGAGCTCCGGCGTCTTCGGAATGATCATGCGGTCCGCCGGCGCGATCAGCCCGTCGGTGGTCTTGTACCACATGCGGTTGTTCCACCCGAAGGTGCGGTCCACGGCGATGAAGAAGCCCTTGACCATCCGCTTTCGCAGCGTTCCGTCCGCCTCGTCGAGGTCGGACAGCTTCACGTCGACGCTGTCCTTTTGCCACCAAGGGGTGTCGCCGTCGGCGGAAGCGCCCCCGCCTCCCTCCGCGCCGGGAGCGGGCAGCAGCGCCGTCGCCGACGGCGATGGCGTGGCGGCGGCCCGGTCTCCAGAGGAAGCGTGCGCCCCGGAAGAAGGGGCGGGTGCGGTCGATGCGACCGGCCGGACGGGAGGTGGCGACGACGACGCCACCGCGGAAGGCTCGGCCGCCGCCCGACGGCGATTTTCGACGAGGTCCGCAGCACGGACGGTCCCACCCTCACGCGGGTCGTCTCGGTCGCGCCGAGGTTTGTCCGCCTCTTCCGCGTGCTTCTTCGCGTCGTCGTCGTCGGCCTGCTTCTTTTTCGTCGCCGCCGTCTTGTTTCCCTCGGAGGTTTCGGGCTTTTTCTCCGGCGCGAGGTAGGGCTCGTAGCGGAGCATCTCCTCCTTGGAGGGCACCTGGACGTAGAGCGGGGTTCCGTGCTTTCGGTTGTACGCGTAGCGATACGGGAGCAAGGCATCCACGTTGGGCGCCTTCACGCCCATCTTCACGCGAGGGTCGTCGATGTTGGTCGTCGCGTACTTGCCGCAGACGTAGCCGCCGTCCACGAGCGGGTAAAACCCTTGCTTGCACGACTTCGTCTTGACCGGTTTGTCGATGACGGGGACTTTGCCGCCGCGGCGGACGTAGCCCATTCGGTTCTTCGAGAAGCGGGCCGTCGGATACACGGGGGTCGCTTGGGCGAGAGCGCCGAGCCAAGGACCCTCCCAGGGCTTCTCGGGTTCGTCCCCCGCCTGCGCCTCGTCGTTCTCGGACGGCGCGGCTGGTTCTTCGACGACGGGCGCTTCGGGGTCGTCCTCCGGCATGGGCGGCGGGGTGGGAAGCGCGGCGAGTCCGGTCGTACCGTCGGAGGCGGGGCCCGCGGCGTCGCCGAGGGCGGGGCCGGGCGGGGAGGTCTCTTCGCCGCAGCCGCTCGTCGACGTGGCGGCGGCGATCCCACCGACGCCCACGACGACGCCGAGCACCGCGCCGATGGCCGTCGGCAGGGGGCGAGCACGCAACCGCGGGGTCGACGGTTCGCTCCTCTCGGTGCCCGTCTCGTCCCCAGGACGAGGGGACGGTCGGCGGGGCGCCGCCGACGCAGGGTCGCGGGGGGGACGAGATCCGGTGCTGTGGCGTGGGGCCATGTGTCTCTCCGAAAGGGCGGGAAGGATGTAGTACCCGGGGTGGGGCCTGTCGAACCACTAAACAGCACAGCAAAACGTGGGCCGGCTGCGGCCAAGGCGCGGGATCCATGCCCATTTTGCCCGGTCGGGGCGATGAAACCGTCTCACGAGAGCGCGTGATAGCGTCTCGGTCTCTCTCGTCGTGTCCTCTCGACCCCAGCCTCGTGTCGCCTCGCCCACACCGTGGCCCCTATGGGGACTTCGGTTCGGCCCGGCCCGTTCCCGTCGCGGGGTCGCTCTCGCCCTCGTGGTCGCGACGCTGATCCATGCGCCGGCGTCGCCCTGGCTCCGAGGTCTCTTCGAGCTCTTCCTGCCAGCTCCTCTCGAATACGACGACGATGGACCCCAGCAGTCGGTCCGGCTGCCCATCGACCTCGACCTCCTCGCCGCTCCGGAGGAGGCAGACACGGACGATCCCGAAGCCGCCCCGGCGCAGCCCCGGGATGCCGACGTCGCCGCGCCGCCACGGCCGCCGCCGCCCCCACCCCCGGCCGCGCCGCCTCCTCGCTCCCCTCCCGCGCCGCCGCCCCCTTCGGAGCACGAAGAGCAGGCGCCGCCGCCGCCGTCTCCCGCCCCCGAAAAGGTGCCGCCGCCCCCCGTGCCCCCGCCCCGGGACGACGAGGCGGGCACGCCGTCGCTGCCGACGCCATCGCCCCTCCCCGCGGGAAAGCTCGCAGACCCTTTCTCGATCGTCGGCGACGTGGGACGCCTCAGGGCGGCCACGCCGAACGTCAACATCTACATCGCGGGCGCGACCCTCCGACGGGAGAAACACGCCGCCACGTTCAGTACGCTGTTGGGGAGCATTCCCCAGTGGCAGGCGCTGCTGGGCGGAACCGGCCTCGACCCCCTCCGCGACTTCGACCACGTGCTCTTGAGTGCGCCCCAGATGCGCAACCCGCGGTGGCTCGTGGCGACGGTTCAGTTCAACCCGCCGCCGGAGCGGGTGAAGCAAGCGATCGACCGGGTCATCGAGCGCGACGGAGGGGACGCAGGGTGGCGTCGCGACGAGACGTACCCCGACGCGCTGCGCGTCGCCGCCATCGGTACCGACGCATTGCGTCGCTACGCGGTGCTGGTGCCGGATCGTCGTCTCCTCGTCGTCCTGCCTGCTCGCGCCGAGGATCAGATCCCTTCGGTCGCGGCGCTCCCGCGGTTTCGCGCTCCTGGCGCCGCCGGCATCGTCGTCGATGTGGTCAATCCCGCCAAGGCGTTCCGGCGGCTCGGCTACGACATCCCGACGTCGCTCACCCGCATGCGCCTTCACTTCGTCCCGGCCGGCGACGCGTATCGCGTGCGCGTCGAGGCGTGGGACGCAGACGCGGCTACGGCACGGAAGACGGCGGCCCATCTCCAGCGCGAATTCGAGCCCCCGGGCATCTTGGGGGCGCTGAAGCGAACGGGCTCCTCGGGGTTTCTCTCGAACATCCTCGGCGGGATCGAGTTTCGCGCGGTGAAGAACCACGTCCTGGGCCGCTTTGCGATCGGGGAAGACAAACTCGCCCTCATCCTCGACTTCGCGGCGGGGCTCGTGGCCGCCAGCGGAGAGACCGCGTCTGCGTCGGCGGCGCCCTCGGCGTCGGCATCATCCTCCCCCTCAACGGCCCCGTCGCCTTCTGCCTCGACGAGCGCGGCGGCCGCGAAGGAAGGCGGCGGGGGGGGGCCGTCTCCCCGTGCGACCGCGCGACCGCGGCTCCGATTCGATGGCCGTCGTGGCCCTCGGATGCGTCCGCGTCGCCCCTCCCGGCGGTCGCCTTCCGCGCCTCCCTCTGCATCGGGCTCGTCGTCGTCGTCGTCGGGACCCCCGCCTGCGCCCTCAGCCTCGGCGGGCGCGGCGCCCCCGACAAAGGCCCGCTGAACGACGCCCTCGGGATGCCTTGACGACGTTTCGGCGTTGGTCACAACTGTCGCTCCCCGATCATGTCGTCGAACCCCTTACCAAGCGCCGAGAAGGCACCCGAGGCGTCTGCTTTCTCGTCGCCGGTGCCGAAATCTGGCCCGGCGGCGGAGGCGCTCCGACGGTTCGTGCGGATGGTGGCGTTGTCGGCCGCCGACGAGCGTCGCGCCCGCTTTTCGGATGGTCTCGAGGAAATGGCGAACGACGCCGAATTCAGCGCGGCATTCGGATCCGGGGAGATGGGGGACGACGAAACGGGCGAACCTTGGGACGTCCGGGCCGTATTCCGCGCGTCGACCCCTCCGTCTCCCCACGTTCGCGCGGTTGTCGGCGGGTTGCTGGCCGATGCGGTGGTCGAGGTCGACCTCGCGGGAGACGTGGAGGCGGCATCCCGCGCGACGACGGCGTTGTGCTGGCTCGCCGCCGAAACGTGGCTCGACGCTCGTGCCGACGTGAACGCGCGACTCGCGGAGGCCATGCGGACGGAAGGGCCAGACGCCGAGGCGCGTCGGGCCCGCTGGACTGAGGGGCTCGAGGGGGTGATCGCACACACGGAAGCGATCGGGGCCGCGCGGGGTCGAGGCGCAGCCCTCGCGGCGGCGGCCGCCCTGACGGCCGGGAGTGCCCGAGCCGGAGACGCGTCCTCCGACCCGTCGCCAGGATCGGCGGCGGCCGCACCGATGGGGGGGGAAAGAAACGGCGCCGCCGCGGCCGTCGAAGGAGAGCTCGTGCCACTCCGTCTCCATCCCGTGTGGCTCGCGCTCGCCTGTGCCACGGGCGTCATTCTCTTGCGCTGGGCGTGGCGGTTCGTCACCCGTGGTCTGTTGCGCACGCGGCGACCCGCTACCGCGACGCTCGAACCCCAGGGCGTGCGGGTGAAGAGCGATTGGGTCCTGCTCGGGCGTCGGCTTCAACGCGCCGATGTCGTGATCCCGTTCGACCAACTCGCCCGCGCCGAGCGTGAGATCCGCCATCCGCGGCTGGCGGTGTACGCGGGGCTCATGGCGCTCGCGACGGGCACATTCATCGGAGCCTCCCTCGTCACCGACGGCGTGCGCGCAGGCTCTCCTTCGATGCTCGCCATCGGAGCCGGCGTGTTCGCGCTCGGGGTGGCGATCGACGTGCTGCTGACGGTGGTGGTCCCGGCCCGGCGGGAGAAGCATCGTTTGCTTCTCGTGCCCCGGAAGGGCCGCGCGCTCGCGTTGTCGACGGATCCCAACGGTGCCGCCGACGGGCTCCTCCGCCAACTCGCGGCCCGCGTTGGAGCCTGAAACGGCCGTCGCCCCCGCGCCCGCACCCCCACGTCGGAGGGGCGCCGGGTCCGGACCAGTTTTCCGGACAGGGTTCTTGGCCGTCCCCCGTGCCCTCGGGTAGCCGTCGAGGGGTGACGACCAAGGCAAACATGCTCCGCGAGCTCGAGGCCATGCTGTGCGACGTGTTCACCGTTCGCGAAACCGGCGCCGTTCACCCTCGGGTGTCTCACGCGCGCGGCTGTGCGGACGGCTACATGAGAGCCCTGCTCGACGCGGGTCTCGTTGACCAGCGCGAACTCCTCGGGTTGGTGGCGAGGGTTCGCACTCGGGTTTCGGGTCCCGCGACCATCGAGCGCGACGTGCGGCCGGCCGTAGAAGCGGTGGCCTGAGCCAGCCCCCCCTCCGACCACCACCGGGCGGCCGCGGCCGCCCGGTCTCGCGCGCGAGGCGCGTCAGGGCGCGACCAACAGCACCTCGCCGACGGCGACGGGACTGGCCTGGCGCGACCAGTGGACCACCTGGCGACGTCCTCCCGCTTCGATGATCTGGCTGAAGAAGCCCGAGAACCCGGGTTGGTCGAGCGCGCGCGTGGTCCAGTCGTGCCCGGTGGCGTTGGGCACCCCCACGGCGTAGCGAAGGGTACCGTTCGACGCGTCTTGGTAGCTGATCTGGACCTCGCCGCTCGGGGCCACCGATATGGAGCTGTCGTCGCCGACGATGTGGACGCCGTCGCCGATGCCACGGCCATCGTCGACGAGCTGCGGGGTGCCCGACACGCTCGTGCCATCTTGAACGGCCACGTAGTTGAGGCCTTCGTCCAGCCCGTCCACGTAGGCCAAGTGAAAGTTGCCCGCGTCATCGATGTCGAGCGACAACCCGATCCCCTTGTCGCCGGTGTCGGCACCGTCGGCCGCTTGGCCGTCCACGACGGTGGTCGTCCATCCCTCCTCGCCTCGAATCGCCGTCACGACGTTTCCGTTGGTGCGGTCGTAAAACGCGAGGCCGACGTCGTTACCGCCCGGGAGAACGTCCATCGCGACGTAAAGGCCGAGCGCGTCGGGGTAGGTGTCGCCGCCTCCGCCTTCGGCCACGCACGTCGGGGCGCCGTCCTGGAGCACGCACGCGAGATCACCGCAGTCCTCGCTGCAGTCGCGAGAGGTCTCGCGGCAAACCAGCTCGGCCGTGCAGGTGAAGGCGCTCGGACAAAGGGCGGAGTTGCAGGGCGAGGCCGTGTTCACGGCGACATCCTCAAACGTCCACGTGGTGTCGTCGGCGGCGCTCCCGCCGGCGCTCGCCCGGGCGATGCGCACCCCGCTCTGAACGGCGGCGGTGCTCGCGTCGGTTTCGACGAAGAGGTACGCGATGACGGGAACGCCGCCGGCGAAGCGGAGCTTGGCGTACCGTCCGACTTCGCCTTGAGCCGGTGGGGTCTGCACGGTACCTACCGTCCAGGCGCTGCCGTCGAAGCGGGCGTACTTCAGCGCGCGGTTCGTCGCGTCGTAGTAGGCGACCGCAGGCTGGCCCGCGGGACCGATGGCGATGGAGGTCCACAGGCCGACGTCATCTCCGGCTTCGGTCTGACCGCCGCGAAACCCATTGAGGTCGTAGGTCTGGTCGCTGACCGGCGGGTCGGTGGGGACGCCGTCGATGAGATCCCAGGCCACGGCTCCGTCGACGACCCGCCCGACGGCCAGGTCGCCGTAGGTCCAGTCGCTTTCCCAGTCGGCTTCGAGGTAACCGGCCACCCAAACGGTGCCATCGTCGGCGACCGCGGCGCTCGTGTAGCTCCCGATGAGGCCTGGGCTCAGCGGCGTTTGACAGTCGCCGCGGGCCACGCAGTTGTCGACGATGGTGTCGTCGTCCCCACACGAGCATCCGCTGAGACCGCCGAGCGCGACGAACGCCGCGGCGCGGACGGCCCGGCGGGCCATCGACCGCGACGATGGCCTCGAAGGGCCGATGAGGCGGCGGGGTCCTGATTGGGGCACGCGTTGGCGGCGTCGACGGCGACGCCCGGCGAGGGCGGCCAACCCCGCGGCAAGGGCGAGCATTCCGGCGCCGCGACCCGAGGACGACGTGTCGTCAACCGATCCCGCCACCCGGCATCCGCAGCCGCCGTCGCCCGCCCCGCCCGTGTTGCGGCCGCGGATCAAGGCCGAACTGGTGGTGCCGATGTGGCCCGCCTCATCGCGGGCTTCGACCTCGATTTCGTCGACTTCGCCGTCGTCTTGCCGCGGCAGCTCCAGCGTGTCGGGGGCGGCCCAGGTCGACCATTCGCTCCAGTCGCCGTCGACGAGGTAGCGCACGCGGACCGTGGTCCCGGCGTGCCCGGAAACGTTGTCGCGGGTGACGATGTCGAGATGGCCGTCGGCGTGTTCGCGGAGATGCACCACCGGAGGTTCCTCGTCGACGCGGAGCACCACCACCTCGGGGGTGGGGTCGAGTGAACCCGGGACGCCGACCACCCGGGAGCGAATGGCGATCTCGTGGCGTCCCTGGACCCGCAGGATGGGATCGGCGACGTCGAGGTACCGACGCTCGGTGAAGGGTCGCCACAGCCCCCGGTTGACCTTGTACTGCCACTCGATCCGACGCGTGCCGTCGTCGAGGTCCGAGCCGAGCGCGATGCGGGCCCGGGGTCCGTTTTCTGGCGTCATCGTGTCGAGGGTCAGGCCTCTCGGATCGATGTCGAACCATTCGAGTCGAGCGTCGGTCTCCGAGGCGCGCCGGCGGCCCGGCGCGTCGCTGGCGGCGGTATCATCAGCACCGGCGGCGCCGCCACGCACGTTCATCGACGTGGCTCCGCTGACGCCGAGGGTCGCAAAAATTCCGAGGAAGTCGTCGGTGCCGGCCGTCAGGCGTCGAAGGCCCGGTGACGACATCCCGTCGCTGGAGGGGGGGATGTCGAGGGTGAGGCCGAGTCCGCCCAAGAGCCCGTTGACGTCGACGGGAGGAAAGACGTCGCCGAGCAGCCCCCCGACGAGTCCCCCGAGAAGCTCCTGCAGCGAAGCGGCGATCGTCTCCGGGTTCTCTCGGATGAGGTCGCTGTTGGTCACGGCCGCGTTGGCGATCGACAGGTTTGCGACCACCGGTTGAAGCCCGTCCGGGGTGACCATCAGGTCGAGCGGGACGTCCAGGTCGAGGGTGGTGGTGAAGGCGCGGATGTAGCGGTCGAGCGACCACACGAAGAAGTCGAAGCTGACTTGGTTCCAGGTGAGTCGCAAAAGCGGATCGGAGGCGGCGTCGGTCCCTCCCCCGATGTCGATGGTGGGCGGCTCGTTGGGTCGGATCATCAGCGCCAGCGGTTGGTTCCGCCGTTGCAGCCCGAGTTCACTGATCGATTGCGCACCCAGACCGACGCCCAACAGGCCGGTGTTGAGCGAGAGACCGCCGAGCACATCCCCGCCGACCCCCAAGCACAACGCGCCGCTGTTGTAGGCCTGAACCAGCGCGTAGTTGAAGAATCGCTCGCTCAAGGCGAAGCCGAAATGAGGGTCGTCGCGGTCGGAGGGCCATCCGGGCACCGTGTTGGCAGTGAGCTCTGCCGGGATGGGGATCCCCGTGGGCAGGGGGGCATCGACCGGGGTCACGCAATTGCTCACCGGGGTGGGGTCGAAGCCGCCGTAAAGACCGAGCGTCGCGCCGTTGGCGATGGGGTCGAGATCACCGAAGAAGTGACCCGAGCCGTCGGGACGAGGGCTGTCCCCGCCCGCGGCGAGCAGAAAATTGAACGCGCCTTTGGTCCCGGGGCTGAAGCCGCTCAGGAGCGACCCGAGGTCGAAGTTCCCATCGAGCCCGAGCACCGTGCTCGCGCAGTCCGCATCGGCCTGAGGTTGGTAGCGGCAGATGCCTTCGACGTCGAAGGTGCCGACGGGGCAGGGCGGATTGAGGGCCGGATTGGAGGGCTGGCAGAGCTGGCTCTCGATGGACGCGCCGAGCGTACCAACGAGGCCATCGACGAGGTTGCCGATGATCAGCCCGTCGACGAGGTCGATGATGCTGCCGGTGAGGCCGCCGTTGCAGTACTCGATTTGGTCGAGCAGGTCGTCCTCGTCGAGTTGGATGTCGCCAATCCGCACGCGGGTATAACCGAAGCGCGCCAAGCTCGGGTCTTCTTCGATTTCGAGGTCGATGTTCACCTCGAAGTCGAGCGCGGCGAACGGTCGGTCTTTCCCCGGGCAGCCCCCATCGCCGTTGATCGTGACGTTGACGTTGCCGTCGGGAAGCAGGGGGTAGTCCACGCGGAGGGGGAGGTCCTGGAGGCGGACCGACAGCGGACCCGTGATGCGCAGCGTGTGCGGGTCGACGGGGTCGAACGCGAGCTGCGACCCCTCGAGGTCGACCTCGGCGCGGCACGTCGGGGGGTCGGCGCTCGGGTCGGGCTGATCCGGACACAGCTCGTAGGAGATCCCCAAGATGAGACCGCCCTCGCTACGCGGTACGTCGAAGGTGAGGTTGCCGCCCTGATTCATGTCGCCGAGGAGCAGCGACGCGAGGGTTCCGAGGTTGTTTTCGATGAAGGTGATGCCGCCCTGGGTCAGGCGCACCGAGCCCACATTTTCGATGCGACGGTCCGTGGGAAAGCCGCCCGCCAAGGGGGCGACCCCGGCGCATCCGCCGCCTCCGGCGTCCCCGCCGCCCCCACAGCTGATGGTGCCTACGGTCGCCACCGCGACCACCAAACGTTGCCACAAGCGGGTCATGCTTTTCTCCCTCGTCGGCCAGACCCCCGAGGGGGGCCGGCGTCGTCGTCTTCCAAGGATGTCATCGTGGCCCACGCCAATCGACGGACCTCATCGGTCCCTCGACCCGTCCTTTCGTCGTCGACGACGAGGTGGTCGGAGATGCGCGCAGGACCTACCAAGTAGGTGATGCCCTAGCATGGTACGAGGGCGAGGTTGCGCCGCGCAAGGGCATCTCGGCGGGTTTACGTTGACGCAGTGCGTTGGCCGCCGACGAGCCCGGTCCCAGGCGGCCGGGGGACTGCGATCCGTCGCCTGGTCAGCGGGCGGGGCTCAGCGGGCGGGGCTCAGCGGGCGCGTTCAGCGGGCGGGGCAGTCGCTCGTAGCCCGGAGGGTCGCGGCGCTGGCGGCCACGCGACCCTGCAGCTTGAAACTATCGCGGCAGTCGCCTTCCTGATTGCTCGTGGAGCACCAGTCTCCTTCGAGCACGATCTCGCCGTCCCCGTCGCGCCGGCAACGCTCGATCCCTTCGGTGTTTCCGTCGCCGAAGGCGTTGACGTCTCCGCTGAGCAGAACGCAGAGGCTCTGCCGCGCGAGATCCACCGACACCTCGTCCGCCTCTTCGATGCGAATGAAGCCATCGAGTTCGGCGTCGTTCACGAAGTACTCGATGCCCATCTCGGGGAACGGCGCGCAGTTCTGGTCGGGTTGAAGTCCGTCGGCGTTGAAGCGCCCGACGCAGTTTTGGTCGGCCGAGAGCTGGCCGCCGGTGATGCGGGCCTGACGCAAGGGCAGATAGACCGCTTCGGTCGCGGTGGTGTCGATGAAGACCGGGACGACGAACCGATCGATCGGGTCGGTGGAAAATGACCCGTCGTCCTGCAGGTTGGCCGCCACCGTCACGGGCGCGACGTCGTTGTCGGGGTCGTCGACGAGGCAATAACCCTGCGTCGGATCCTGCTCGGGAAACGCCCCCCCGAGGGTGAGCGTGTCCGCGGGCCGGTCGAAGGTGACCATCAGGTTGAAGCTCCCCATCCCGAACAGGTTGCACGCGTCGAGGTTGGCGTTGACCCCGTCGGCGATGAGAGACCGCACGAAGTCGGTGGTCAGCGATGCGGGCCGCAACACCGACAGCTGGGCGAGCCGGAGCGTAAATTCATCGAGACCGGCATTGTCGGTCAGCGCGAGACAGGCGCTCCCGAGCCCGGGACAGTTGGGGTCGGTCGGCGTGCAGTCCCCGCCGTCGGTCGGTGGAGGTTCTTCGTCGCTACCGCAGGCGGCGCCGGCCGAGGCGAATCCGAGCAGTCCCAACCCGACGAGGGGGAGCGCCCAAGGGCGGCGTCGACGAACACGACGAGACGGTTTCGAGGGGGGAGAAGAAGGCTCGAGCACGTGGTCCATGGGAGGAAACGATAGGGGATATCAGCCGTCGAGGCGGACGAGGTCATGAATTTGTCGGATGCGGGCATCGACCTGTTCGTCCGCCAACCCGTAGAGACCACTCGGCCCGACCGCTTCGACGCAGAACGACGCCGTCGCGGTGCCGCGCACCATAGCGTGACGCATGATCCGGTGGTCTATCCGGCCTTCCCCAGCGTGCTGCGCGAGGTAGCCGATGAGGCCTCCCGCGAAGGCATCGCCGGCGCCCGTGGGGTCGTTGACGGCGTCGAGCAGGAGCGCCGGCGCCGAGAATACGCCTTCTTCGTCAAAATAGAGCGACCCGTATTCGCCCCGCTTGATGATCAAGCGGTCGGGGCCGAGGTCGAGGATCGCCCGCGCGGCGCGGGCCAGGTTGTGCTCGCCGACGAGCAGCCTCGCCTCCTCGTCGTTGATGACGAGCACGTCGATGCGCGGCAACAGCTGGCCGACGAGTTCCCGTTCTCCTTCGATCCAGAAGTTCATGGTGTCGGCCACGACCAACTTCGGGGTCACGACCTGGTCGAGCACCTGGAGTTGCAGGGCGGGGTGAATGTTGCCGAGCATGACGAGGTCGCTGTTGCGATAGTTCTCGGGCAACTGCGGGTTGAAGTCGGCGAACACGTTGAGCTGCGTGTCGAGCGTATCGCGCCCGACCATGTCCTCGTGGTAGCGCCCCGACCACCGGAAGGTCTTGCCGGCCACCCGCTCGACGCCTTCGGTGTCGACGCCGCGCGCCCGGAGTCGATCGAGGGTGGCGGCGGGGAAGTCGTCGCCGACGATGGCCACGACGCGGACATCAGCGCGATCGGCGGCGCCCGACACCGCAGCGAGGGAGACGTAGGTGGCCGACCCTCCCACCACGTCGGTGAAGGCGGTTCCCTCGACGCCCGGTTCATGAGGGCTTGGCACGGGACGGGGAAAGGCGAGGTCGTCGAAGGCCATCGAGCCGACGATCACGATGCTTTGGGCGGTGCTCACCGGCAGAGCTGTAGTGGAGCCATCGGGCGGAGCGCAACCGTCATCCGCGGGGTTGGCGGCGCCCGCGTCGTCGCGGTCCGTCGGGGCCCAAGAGCCACGACAGCGTCTTCTGCCGCTCAGGGGTCAACGAGGACCACGGGGTCATCACGCATCCGTCGAGTGCGGTGGCGGCCGGACTGTCGCGGTGATCCGGAAGACGTCGGGACACGCGCGCGACCATGGCGCGGGCGCGCGTGACCATGGCGTCGAGCAGCGCGATCATCGCCGTCACGTCGACGTCGGCGCGGTCGTGGTGCCAGCAGTCGTAGTCGGTCACCATTCCCAGCGTGGCGTAGGGTAACTCCGCTTCTCGGGCGAGCTTGGCCTCGGGCAGGTTCGTCATCCCGAGGACGTCGACGCCCCAGCGACGATACAACCGGCTCTCGGCCCGGGTCGAAAATTGAGGTCCCTCGATGCAGAGGTAGGTCCCGCGCGGGTGCATGCGAGGGGGGCGCACGATCGGATCTGCAGGAGCGGTCGCCGCCTCCGCCAGAACGTCGACCATCGTCGCGGCCACCCGCGCCGCGAGGGTAGGGCACACCGGGTCGGCGAGGGCGACGTGGGCGACGGCTCCCGCGTCGAAAAATGTGGCGGCGCGTCGCTTCGTGAAGTCGATGAACTGGTCGACGACCACGAAGTCGCCGGGTGCGATGTCGTCTTGGAGCGACCCCACCGCGCTGAGACTCAAGACCTGGGTCGCGCCGAGCTGCTTCAGCGCCGCCACGTTGGCGCGATAGGGGATGGTGTGGGGCGCGAGCCGATGGCCCGCGCCGTGCCGAGGCAGGAACAGCAGGGTGTGGGGTCCGAGCCGCCCCCTGACGATGGCGTCGCTGGGGGGGCCGTACGGGGTCGCCACCGAGACGCGCTCGACGTCGGCGAGCTCCGGCAGGCGGTAGCATCCACTTCCCCCGATGACGGCGAGGATCTCGGCGTTTCCGTCGTCGGAGGGGGGGGTGACGTCGAGACGCGCTTCGTCGTCCGACGGGGCTTCGACGTCGGGCGGCGTCACGTACCCCCGTCGAGCATCGCGCCCGAGGCGCGCAACAGCGCCTCGGTGTGGTGGGCATGGCGCTGGCGCCGACAGCGCTCGGCGATCACGATCGAGCGCATTCGTTCGTGCCCCCGCGCCACGTCATCGTTGACCACCAGGTAATCGAACAGGCCGTAGTGCGCGATCTCGCGTTTTGCGTTTGCGAGTCGTCGACGGGTCGTCGCCTCGTCCTCCGTCCCTCGCCCCCGCAGGCGGCGTTCGAGCTCCACGAGGTCGGGGGGGAGGATGAAGACCGTCACCGCGTCGGCGAAGCTGGCGCGTATTTGACGCGCCCCCTGAAAGTCGATGTCGAAGATGATCCCGTCGACATCGGGGTCTCGTTTCGCGGCTTCGATCTCGGCCAGAGACGTCCCGTAACAGCGGCCGTGCACCTGGGCCCACTCGGCGAACGCTCCGTCGTCGACCATCGACCGAAATGTCTCGGCGTCGACGAAGTGGTACTCGCGTCCGTCGCGCTCGTTCGGGCGCGGATGGCGCGTCGTGTGGGAAACGCTGAAGCGAAGCCGCGGGAACTCGGAGCGGAGGCGGTTGCAGAGCGTGGTCTTGCCCGCCCCCGAAGGAGACGAGACGATGAGCATCAGGAACGCCTCGGCGGCGGTCCCGGTCATTCCAGACCCTTCCTCCGGCGGATCTCGGCTTTCATCCGCTGGTACTCGATCTCCCACGTGCGCGACCCCTCTTCGACGTGCCGGAGTTTGGCGCGCACCTCCGCTTCGAGACTCGACTCGCGGGCGTCGTCGGCGCGAAGAAACGTCCGCATACGCCGCTTGAGCACGGGGTCATCGGCGTAGATCTCTTCCACGTTGCCCGAGTGCATGAGCATCTCCAGCAATTGGTCGAGGACGTAGTCGAGCGCCTCCTCGCCGGTTTTGATCCCCGCCTGCTCGGCCGCCAGGCGCTTGATGCGTCCGTACTCTCCCTGGGGCAGACCGCGCTGGTGAACCAACTCTCGGGCCCGTTGGTTCACCCTGTCGACGTCGTTGACGTAGTTGGTGAGGACCGCCTGAACGTCGCGTGCCACCTCGTTGCGGTCGACGACCTCGATGTCCTCGTGGTCGACCAGGGCGCCGACGATCTGGCGACTCAAGGAGGGGACCTGACCCCGGTGCAGGTGCATGAGGTCCCATACAACAATCCCCGAGCGAAGGGCCGGGATTCTCGGGCCTCGGGCGACGACCCGAGTAACCTCGGATCGTGCGCGAAGACGACGACGAGGAGGCCCTGGCGTCGTGGCGGGCGACTGAGCCTCTCGAGGTCGATCTCGACCTCGAACCGCCACGGTCGGCATCGCGGCTGGCCTCGTTACGACCGGCATTGTCCTCGCCGCCGGAGCCGGAGGGGGCCCGAACCCTCGCCGCGCCCATCTCGGAAGGGGAGGTCGCCATGGCGGCGGGCTACGGACCGGCGCCGACGCATTGGGTCGAGACCCCAGCCTATGCGGTTCGGGTATGGCGCCGCCGCCGGGCCCTCCGAGAAGGGTTGGCGTTGCGGGGGCAGACGGTCGCGGCGGCCGAGGTCGGCCTCGGACGACGAGCGCGCGAACTCTTCGACGCGGTCGCGAAGCGTCATCCCCAGGCGGTGGCGGGGCTCCGGGAGCGGCTGTCCTCGCTCGATGAAGACGTGATCGCGGTGCGAACTGACCTGGCCCGAGAGGATGTCGCCGCGGCCGCGCAACACGTCTCCGAGACGCAGCGGCAACGCCGTTGGGAGCGGGTCTCCGCGCAAGCCCGCAGAGATGAGCAACTCGCGCAATTGCTCGCGGCCGAGGCCCAGCGGCGCGCGGTCGAGGGGGCGGCGGACGGGGTGCGCCCGCCCGCCGCCGGTCTCGCCGCGGCCGGGGCGCCTGGGACGCCGACGCCCTCCCGCCCGCCCCGCTCGAAGATGGTGCGGACGCGGGGCCCCCGCGTCGTGACGGGTGGGGGTGAGGCCTCTCCCTTGGCGGCAGTGCGGGAAGACGCGCGATGCGACGCCTCCCTGCGGGCGCTCGAGGCCGTCCTGGACCAGGCGCCAGAGTTGCTGCGTCCGGACGAGCGCGTGCGTGGGGAAGCACTGCGCGCCACGCGGCGCCGGCTCGAGCGTGAACACGTCGTGGACCGTCTCGCGGTCGACGCGTACGACCATGTCGCATTCCGGTACGGCGTCGTGATCATCGCCCTCAACGGGCTGGCCGCGGTCGCGCTGGCGCTTCAGCTGGGGTGCTGAGGAGCCCTCTCGTCAGTCCTCGTCGCGCGGCTCGGACTTGACGGCGCGCCGCGCCGTCGCGCTCTTCCCGGTCGTCGCCTTGTTGCGCGCTGGGCGCCGTTTGGCGCCCCTCGGCTTGCCCTCGATGCCCAACTTGAGGCGTGACATCACGGCCTCCCGCTGACGCAACTTGTATTGGTCGTGGGCGGCATCGCCGCGCTCGTTGGCTTCCTCGGTGTCGGCGTCGACACCTGGAACTCACACAAGCCGAACACGACCGGGCCCAGCCGTCGCAGTGCGTCGGAGCCGGCGGCGAGCACCGACTCCGGGACGCGGACGGGTAGGTCCACGACGAAGTGCATGATCCGGTAGCTTTCCGCCGAGAACTTATTGTCCCCGGCGAGCAAGACATCCGCCCCGTCGCCTTGCGCTCGTCCCATGAGGGCCGCGAGGTGGGGGTGTTCTTCGCAGTAGCTTCGGAAGTGAAAGATCGTGTTGATGCTCTCGCCCGGGACCACGTAGTTGAACGGGAAAAGGTGCTGCGAAAGAAACAGCAGGACCGGCAAGATGTCGTCGCGGGAACGGGTCACGAGGCGAAAGCGAAGCTTGTCGTAGACCGCCGACGCATGGGCGTCGGACTTGCTCAGGAGCTTGGTGTAGATCGCGTCGCGTCGCTTTCGGCCCCCGACGAATTCGGTGATCGGAAGGCCCGAGGCGAGCATGTGACCCACCAACCGATAGACCCGCTCCTCGATGAGCTGGAACAGGTCCTGGTCGCTCATCGCGAGCGAGAAGAGCAGCTCCCGCGCCTGCACGTGGTGAATGATGTGCATCGCCTTCAGGATGGTGCACGCACACAACTGGCGGTGGCCCCGCGCGGAGGCCATGAGCAGGAGGTCGGGGACGCTGCTCTGAGCCACCGCTTTGGGGATGGGAAACTGGAATTGGCGGCGGAGGTAGTCGACGGCGTCGTCGCGCAGCGCTTCGAGTCGCACCCGGTCCCCGCCGTCGTCGGGGATGAACCCCTGGGCCCCCAGCAGCACCCGGGTGTCGTGTTCGCTCTCGAGATTCAGGCGGCGCCAGTCGATGACACTCCGGCCGGACAGAATGAGCCAGACACTCTCCAGGTCGGTGAGCGAAAAGTCCTCGAGACGCTTGAGCTGTCCGGGGTCGAAAGGTCTCAAGGGTCGGTCCGTGGGCCGCCGAACAGTTTCGGCTGGCGCCCAATGGACAGCGTACCCAAAAAGATCCCGACCGTCAGAACGACCACGATGGCGTGGCCGAGATGAGCCCCGGAGTAGCCAATGGCGGCAAACGGGGCGAGGGCGGCGAGATACCAGGGAGCGATTTTCATCGAAGACCTCGAGTGGGTGCGAAGCAGATGGCCAGTGCGGGCGTGTGCAGTGTAGGAGTGTGTAGCGAAAACTGCCACTGCGGCTCCCCGGTGGCCAACCTTCTAGCGGCCACGTTGCGCGTGGACAAGCGCTCATTTCGAAGCGTCTTGACGTGGTCGCTGCTACACCGATGTGCAGTCGTCGGACCATTGGTGTCGATGTGACTCAAGTGTCAGATAACGTTGATGAAATAGGTGAATCTGGGCAGCCCGAGTCCGTGGCTGGGACGACACGTCATGTGGGCGAGCCACCACAACCCATGGGTGCTGGCGACGCGTCGCGGAGGCGGCGGGCGGCGCTCTTCGTCTTGCTCTTCGGCGCGGTCTTGGCCGTGGGACCCCTGGTGATGTCCGTACCGTCGGAGCGACGCTTCATCGTGACGGCGGCGGACCCTCGCGTGGATCGGATGACCGTGTCGTGGCGAGACCAGGCGGGAAACCTGCTGCGACGCGTCGCGTTAACGTCGCCCTACGACGCGGGGTTGGTCCCGTTGCGCCGGACGTTTCGTCTCGCTCCCGGTCGTTATCGGATCGACATCGAGACCCAGATCGGTGCCGAGCAGGCCGCCGTCACCCGGGTGGTCGACATCGAGGATGACACCACGGAAGTGCGGATCGCGCCGCCGCCGTCCCCGCCGTAGGGGGCCCAGCCGTAAAGGGATCCTCAGCGACGACCGCCGAAGGCCCTGATGTAGCCGACGAGCCCCTCGACGACATTGGGCGGCAGGTGACCGAAGGCGGGCATCTTGTTCCGTCCGTCGCGGATGACCGCGGCGATTTGCGCGTCGGTGTTCCCCCGCTGGAACTCGGCTCGAGCGAGGCTGGGGACCCGGAGCATGCGCCCCTGCGGTCCATCGCCGCGGCCCGTACCGCCGTGGCATACGGCGCAGTTCTGCCGCCAGGTCACGGCCACCAGGGTGGCGTTTTCCTGCCCCGGCGCGGCGGTCCCCGCCACCTGGCCGGTGGGACGTTCGTTGTTGCTGTGGTCGGCGGGCGTCCATTCCCGGACCGGCCCGCGGTCCTCGGAGCAGCCTCCCCCGCCGACGAGCAGGACAAGCCACCCCATCGCCGCGAGGGCCCGTCGTGTCGCCGCCGCGCCCACGCCCCATCGTCGTCGGCGAGAGCGTGGTCGCAGGTGGTGGGGCGAGGAGCCGGGGCCCAGACGGCACGTCACCTTCCGGGCTTTAGCCGGGAGCCCGTCCCTCGAAAACCCGCTTTGGGCGCCGAAGCGCATCAGCCACAGGGATCGCCCGCCCATTGCCCGGGCTCACCGCCGTCGATGGGGAGGCCGCCCACTGGCCTTCCGTCGACTTCGGCGTGGATGAACAACACCCGCCGATTCTTCGCCTTGGCCTCCGGCGTGTCGTCGGGGACGACCCGAAGCTTCGCTTCGCCGAACCCCACGGGCACCAGCCGTTTGCAGTCGATGCCCTGGGCGACCAGCCATCCCACCACCGCCATCGCGCGGCGCTTCGAAAGCTCGAAGTTGCGTTCGGCGTCGCCGTCGCCGTCGGTGTGCCCCTCGATGCGGATCTTGGTGACTTCGGGGTTGTCGACCAGATAGGCGCGGACCAAGGCGAGGACGTCGTCCGAAGCGGCGAGAAGCGTGTCGGTGCCCGTCTCGAACCGGATCGCGTCCGGGAGGACGACGACCCCCCGGTCGTCGGCCCTAAGGGGGACGCGGTCGTTCGGCGGCGGGGCCGGGCGGGGCGCCGTCACGGGCGTCGCGACGGCGTCTGCCGGCGGAGGCGGGACGGGCGCGGCTGTCATCGCCGCCGGGGTCACGGGCGCCGGCGCATCCGAGCCCCCGCAGCCCATCACCAGCGCGACGAGCGCCAGCACGTCCAGCCTCAGCACGACGAGCCTCAGGCGCCGCTGCCCCCTGCACCGCCCTGGGCACTGCCGCCCTGAGCGCTGCCGCCGCCTTGAGCACTTCCGCCGCCCTGGGCACTGCCGCCGCCCTGGGCACTGCCGCCGCCTTCGCCCGTGCAGGGGTCGGGCGCGGGCGGGACCGCGTCTTGAATCTCACCGATCTGCACGGGCAAGGCCTCGAAGCCGATCCCGATGGAGAGCGCCTGGCACTCCTGGCCGGGACCCTGGGCGCCGTTGAGCGGCATGTCGGCGGCGCGCCGGATCTGGTCCTTGATGCCATCGAGCACCGAGCCCTGACAGAAGCTCGGGTCGAAGCTCCCCGCGATGGCCTCGAGCTCGTCGAGGAACGGCTCGACGGGAATGACGCCGGCGATCACGCCGTTGGTGGCTCCGTCGGCCCGGTTGCTCGCGAGCTCCATGGTGATCACGGCTTGCTGGATGGGAAGGGTGAGGTCGAACCCGGCCACCGACACGTTGAGGTCGAGGTTGCCCTCCGTTCCCGAGACCCACACGCCCTCGTTGACGTAGGAGTTGGCGAACGACAGCTGGGTGCTGCGGGGATCGGTGGGGTTGCTCAAGACCTCTTGAAAGATCGGCCACTCGTCCGTGCCGTCAAACGCGGGAATCGCCCCGAGGTCGGCGCCGATGTTGAGGAACGCGGGGATCCCGTTGTAGCTCGGCGCGTCGCCGAGACCGTCGAGATCCATGATGATGGTGAACCCGCCTTCGGCGATCTGATTGTTGACCGTGCTGGTGAGGCCATCGGGGAGGAGCGGCGCCAGGATCTCGGCAACGATCGTCTTTCCGAACGCGTTGTCGCGACCTTGGTCGCCGTCGGGGAACGCGGTCCGCGGTTGGGCTCCGGGAACCGGCTCGCAGTGTTGCGAGAAGTCGTCGGTCGTGATCTGACCGTCGAGGTCGTAGCCGAACTGGCGCCAGGCACTGCTGCTGGCGGCGCCGTTCCGGTCCGTGTCACCGATGAACAGTTGGCTGATGGCATAGACTTGGCCTGCGCTTCCGACCTCGCCCGCGGGCGCCCCGTCCACCGGTGGGGGAGGCTGGATGCCTGCCATGAGGTCCGTGTCGACCTCGTCGCTGCTGCCGCAGCCCACCACGTACGCGCCAGCCAGCGCCATCAACGAAATTCCTGCACCAATCACGCTCGAGCGAAGCATTTCCTAGCCCTGTCCTTACCTTTGGCCCCCGCGTCCTCCTCATGACGCATGGGGTCGTATTCATTCAAGAATGGAGGGACCCAGAGCACGATGGGACGTCGCAATGGGTCCTGATCTGTCGTCGCATAGGTACCGCACCGTGTACGGTGGTGTCGGCACCAGAGCGACAGCCTCGGTCAACATCGGACACCGGCCGACATTCACACGAGTGTTTCACTTACGCTGCAGGCGTATTTCACGCAAGGGCGAACGTCGAGGCTCCCGCAGCTTTACGACCCGCCCCGGGTTGAGGTAGGTCCCCAGGGTCCGTCGTGGTTGGGTCGTAGGGGGCGCGACGCATGCGGGCGAGGCTGCAGCGTGACCGACGCGTTCGTCCACCTTCACGTCCACACGGAGTTCTCGCTCTTGGACGGCGCCGTGCGGTGTCGCGATCTCGCGACGGCGGCCGCCGCCCACGGCATGCCCGCGATCGCGTTGACGGACCACGCCAACATGTTTGGCGCCATCACGCACTACACGGCCTGTCAGCGCGCTGGGATCACGCCGATCCTAGGCTGCGAGATCAATGTTCGGCGCCCGCCGGTCGCCCCCGCCGCGACCCGGGTCGGGACCACCGCGGTTGAGGCGCCGGTGGACCATCTGCTCCTGCTCGCCGAGAACCTCGAGGGGTATCGCAACCTGCTCCGGATCGTGTCGAAGGGCCACCTGGAGCCGGCGAGCCCGAACGCGCCCAGCGTCACCCTCGAGACGCTGGGCGAGGGGAGCACCGAGGGCATCATCTGCACCTCGGCGTGCATGGGGGGCCTCGTGGCGCAACAGGTGCTCGAGTACGGGCCCGCGGCGGGGCAGGCGATGCTCGCGCGGTTGCGCGCTTTGTTTCCTCCGGGGAACCTCTACGTCGAGCTCCAAGACCACGGACTCGTCGAGCAGCCGGTCCTCAACCGCCTCCTCATCGAGGCGGCGCGTGCGCTCGACCTCCCGTTGGTGGCCACGAACGACTGCCACTTTCTCGAAAAGAGTTACGGCGAGGCGCAGCTCTACCTGCAGTGCATCGCGACCAATCGCGCCTTCGCGGACGCGGTCGAGACCCATCACCAGAGCTTCGAGATGTACCTGAAGTCTCCGGCGGAGATGGTGCAGCTCTTCCGACACGTTCCCGAGGCGGTGCGCGCCACGCTGGAGATCGCCGAACGGTGTCAGGCCCTCGAGTTGCCCCTCGGCCAACCGATGCTCCCCACGTTTGAGGTCCCGGACGGTTTCGACACCGCGTCGTACCTCCGCCACGTCGCCGCCGAGGGCCTCAAGCAGCGATTCTCGGAGCTCATCACCGCCGGCCGGAAGTTCGATGAGGCGACCTACTGGGACCGCCTCGAGCGCGAGCTCTCGATCATCATCGGGATGAAGTTCCCCGGGTACTTTCTCATCGTCTGGGACTTCATCCGCTACGCGAAAGAACAGCAGATTCCGGTCGGTCCGGGCCGGGGCTCGGGGGCGGGCTCACTGGTCGCCTACGCGCTGCGCATCACCGACCTCGACCCACTTGCCTACGCGCTGCTTTTCGAGCGCTTTCTGAATCCGGAGCGGGTGAGCATGCCCGACTTCGACATCGACTTCTGCATGGACCGTCGCGACGACGTGATCCGGTACGTCGCCGAAAAGTACGGGGTCTCCTCGGTAGGCCAGATCGCCACGTTTCACGAGCTGAAGGCCCGCAGCGTCATCAAGGACGTCGCCCGCACCATGGGCTTGCTCGCCACCGAGTCGCAGCGAATCGCCAACATGGTGCCCGAGAAAGCGCCCGGCCAGACCTACACGATCGCCGAAGCGCTCGACATCGAGCCCAAGCTTCGCGCCGCCGTCGATTCCGACCCGGCGATCGGCGAGCTCATCACCCAGGCCCAACGCCTCGAGGGCTTGACCCGGCATGCTGGCATGCACGCCGCCGGGGTGGTGATCAGCGAAGGCGCCCTGTGGGAGCACGTACCTTGTTTCGCCAACAACGACGTCATCGTCACGCAGTACGACAAGGACGACGTCGAAGCGGCGGGCCTCGTCAAATTCGACTTTCTCGGCCTCAAGACGCTCACCGTGATCGACATCGCCCAGCGCCTCGTGCGGGAGCGGCCCGACGTCGCGGGCGACGGGTTCGACGTCGGCCGGATGCGTCTCGATGACGGGCGGACGTTCGCCCTGCTCCAATCGGGCGACACGACCGGGGTGTTTCAGCTCGAGTCGAGTGGCATGCAGCAGCTGTTCAAAGACCTCCGGCCCACGTCGTTCGAAGACATCGTGGCCGCCGTCGCACTCTACCGACCGGGCCCTCTCGGCACCGGCATGGTGAAAGACTTCGTCGACTGCAAGCATGGTCGCAAGCCCGTCAGCAAGATGCATCCGCTCGTCGACGACATCCTCGTCCCCACCTACGGGGTCATCGTCTACCAGGAGCAGGTCATGCAGATCGCCCAAAAGCTCGCCGGGTACACGCTCGGCGGCGCCGACCTGCTGCGACGGGCCATGGGGAAAAAAAAGGTGGAGGAGATGGCCAAACAGAAAGCCGTCTTCGTCGAAGGCGCGCTCCGCAACGATGTGACGCGAGAGGACGCGGAACACATCTTCGGGTTGCTCGAATACTTCGCCGGCTACGGCTTCAACAAGTCACACTCGGCGGCCTACGCCCTGCTCACCTACCAAACGGCGTACCTGAAAGCCCACTACCCGGTGGAGTTCTTGTGCGCCCTCCTCACCGCCGACCGGGAGAAAAACGACAAGGTGGTGCGCATCATCGCGGAGGGACGTGCGTGGGGCGTCGAGATTCTCCCTCCCGAGGTGAACGCCTCCCGGCTCGACTTCACCGTCGTGTACGACACGGGAGGCGCCGACGGGGCGCCCGCGAACGGAAGCGCCCGACCGACCGGCCCGCGACGCGCTTCCGCTTCGTCCTCCTCGGGTCGAAAGCGGCCCCGGCTCGCCGATCCCTTGCAGCCTCGGATTCGCTTCGGGCTCGGGGCGGTGCGCGGCCTCGGCGACAGTGCCCTCGAAGCGTTGTTCGAGGCCCGCCGCGAGGGCGGGGCCTTTGAAGACTTGTTCGACTTGGCCCAGCGGGTGGACATCCGTCGGCTCAACAAGGGCGTGCTCGAAGCGTTGGTGCAGTGCGGCGCTCTGGACGCGACGCTCCAGGCCCAGGGGGTGAGTCGGGCGCGCGCCTATGCCAGCGTCGACCGCGCGCTCGAGCGCGGTCGCGCGACGACGCGCGACCGTGAGGCCGGTCAGACGACGCTGTTCGGCTTGTTTGCGGCGGAGGCGCCGGCGCCCGCCCGAGACGAATACGTCGGCGTCGACCCGTGGGACTTGGCCGAGACCCTACGCCGCGAAAAAGAAGCGCTCGGCTTCTACGTCTCCGGTCATCCCTTAGACCGCTACGGCGTGGAGCTGTCGCGCTTCGAGGTGGTCCCGGCCCGAAGCTTGATCGAGATGGCACCGTGGTCGCGGGTGCGGGTCGCGGGCACCGTCGAGGGGTACCGGGAGCGCATCTTTCGCTCGGGGGACAAGATCGCCTTCTTCACCCTCGAAGACCTGAGTGGGGGGATCGAGGTCAAAGTACGCGGTCGCCAGCTCGAGGCGGCGGGGCCCGTGCTCGCGGCGAAGGAGCCGGTGCTGGTGCGCGGCAAGCTCCAGTTCCGGATGGGGGAAGACGATGGCAACGCCGGGCCGAGCGAACCGACCCTGCTGCTCGACGAGGTCCAGTTCCTGAGCGAGGCCATCCGCGCCGAGACGCGCGCGGTGTCGATTCGTTTGTCGGCGGAGGGGGCCGGACGGCCACAGGTCGAGGCCCTCGCCGACGTTCTCCGCTGCTCCCCGGGGGGATGCCCGGTGCAGCTCATCGTCGTGACCGAGGAGGGCGCCGAGGCCGTTCTGAGCGTCGGCGACGGCCTTCGGGTCGAACCCACGGACGACCTGCTCGCGCGCGTGGAGCGGATCCTCGGCTACGGCGTCACCGAGTTGCGGTGACGACCCGAGGGGCGAAGACCCCACGGAAGTTTTTTCGGGCTCCGCCCATTGCTATAACGGCAGGCTGATGCCGGATGACGAGAGGGCGCTGGTGCGCATCGACACGACCGGTGCGGCCCATCCCGTGGGGCGGGAGGCGAGTCGGCAGATGCGCCAGCGACAGGGCAATCTCCGCCTGCTCAAGGGGCCCCAGCACACGCTCGTGCTCCGTCAGGCCGATGCCGACCCCCGGGCGTGGTTGACGGGCGAGGTGACACGTCCCGGTATTCTCTGGGATCTCATCGGCATCGCCGGGCAAGGCAACTGGACCGGCCAGCTCGTGGTGGGGAGCGACGCGTGCGAACGGTCGATCTTCTTTGAACGAGGATCGATCGTGGCGGCGAGCTCGACCGCCGAACGAGAGCGTCTTGGCGAAGTCCTCTACCGATACGGCGTTTTGAGCGCGGCACAGATCCAGGATATCGCCGACAACAGTGACCGAGAACGCCGCTTCGGCGAAACGGCCGTCGCGCTCGGATACCTCACCCGCGAGCGGCTTTTCGACGTCATCGGCAAGCAGGCCGAGGAGGTGGTCTACGCCACCATGCTCGTCAGCGCCGGCACCTTTTATTACGTCGAATCGTTCGACGAGGAGCGGCTTCCGTACCGGCTCAATCTCTCGGTCCAACAGCTTCTGATGGAGGGGGTCCGGCGGATGGACGAGATCGAGCTGTTCCGGGCTCGGATACCCTCAGAGCTCCACGTGCCCGATGTCGTGCTCGGGGCGGAGGTCGAGACGGACGACGAGCACCACCCCGTCTTCGCCGCCATCGACGGTTTGGCGAACGTCGAGGACATCGGCCGCGCCCTGGGCATGGGAACGTTCGAGACGACGCGCGCCCTGTTCCAGCTCCTCCAGCGCAAGGCGATCACGCTTCACCCCCCCCGGCCCACGGGCGCCCTCGCGATCGTGACGTTGTTTAACCAGGCCATGTCGTTCATCTTGAATCGTGTCGACGAAGTCGGCGGTGGCGTCGAGGTGCGCGAGCAATTGGCGTCGTTCGCGACCGCGAGTGGGGTTTACGACGCCCTGTTTCGCGACGCAGGACCCCGTGCGGACGGGACGCTCGATGCGGCCAAAGTCGCCGTCACGGTCGAGCAGCTCGCCGGTTCGGAAAACGCGACCCCGATGCTGGGGCAGTGGCTCTACGAGTACGCCTCGTTCGCCATGTTCATCGCCGAGCCGCTGCTTCGCGGCCGGCCGAGCCTTATCGACGTGACGGCGGAAGGGCCCGCGTCGGAAGGGGCCGCGGTCTCGCGCCGGGTCGCCGAATTGCTCGCGCCCTTGGCACCCGAGAGCCAGGGTTAGGCTGGTGACCGAGCGTCAGCGTCGCCTCGTGACGTGGCTCCGAGGGCTCGTGCCTCGGTTGCCCGACGCCGAAGCGGCCCGGGTGCTGGCGGAGATCGGCGAACAGCTGGCCGGGGCGGGGGCACCGCAGGAGGCGTTGGAAACTACCCGACAGGCGTTTCTGCGGCATTCCCGAGACGTCTTCGTGGCCCGAGCCTACCGCTGCGCGGCGCTCCGGGTGGGGGCATCCGAAGACGTGCTCGCGGCGATCGAGGGGGAGGCGCGGAACGCGCGGGCATCGACGCGTCGCTCGCTGCTGGAGATGGAACGGGGTCTTGCGCTCGAGGTCGATCGCCCCGCCGCGGCGCGCGTCGCGTATCTGCGAGCGCTCGACGGAGGTGCCGTCAACCTGGTCGCCCTGGAAGGACTGGAGCGCTTGGCTCGTCGGGAAAGGGCGTTCGGAGAGGCGCAGGGCTACGCGAGTCGGCTCGCGGGCGCGACGTGGGAACCCGCGGTACGGGCAGAACACCTCGCTCGGGCCGCCGGCTACGCCCTCGAGGCGGGCCAGATCGACGAGGCGCTGTCCCTCGCCGCGCACGCGGCTTCCGGAGACGGGCCGGTATCGCCGTTGGTCGCGGTCCGGGCGGAGGCCGTGGCGATCGCGGCGGGGCGCTACGAAGACGTCGTCGCGTTGCGCGAGCGCGCCATCCACACCGGCGAGGTGGGAACGGGGGAGGGGTGGTTCGACGTGGGCTTGATGGCCCGGTACCGCCTCGGCGATGGCGATCGGGCGCGAGAGGCCTTCGAGCGCGCGAGCGCCGCCTGCGACGCCGCGGCCGACCGCGACGCCTGTGACCGGGAGCTGCTGCCGATCTACGAACGACAAGGGCGATGGGACGAGGTGGTGCGTTGTGCGGAGCGCCGCCTCGGCGTCGACCAGGATCCCATGCATCGAGCTCATCTGCTCTCCCGCATCGCCGGGGCTCGGCTGCGACAGGGAGACGAGTCTGGGGCGTTGGCGGCGTTCGGCCAGGCGCTCGAACAAGATCCAACCTACGGCCCCGCCCTGGAGGGGGCGGGGCGGATCTACCAGTCGCGGGGCGACGTGGTCCGCCTCGTCGCCATGCACCAGGTCGAAGCGGAGACGGCGCCGACGGAGCGCGATCGGGGCCTCGCCCTCCGACGGGCCGGAGAGGTGTTGATCCAGGACGAGGCGACCCGAGCCGAGGGAATTCGCCTCCTTCAGTCGGCGTTGGCGGCGTTGCCGGGCGACCTCGGCACCTTCGGGGCGTTGGAACGGGCGTTGCG
This sequence comes from Myxococcota bacterium, assembly GCA_039027095.1. Lineage (GTDB taxonomy): Bacteria > Myxococcota_A > Polyangia > Polyangiales > Polyangiaceae > JAPYTK01. The sequence continues at coordinate 74,066 of JBCCLB010000012.1, read as the reverse complement.
CCGGGAGCGTCGATGGGGCGAGCTGCGTGACCTCTACGAGGCCGAGATCGCGCGCGGCGATGAGCCGGCGCGGCGCGGCTGGCTCAACGCCCTGCTCGCGTTGCTCACCACCGAGCAGCTGGGAGACCGAGCCCGCGCGTTGCAGGCGCTCCGGGAAATGGAAGGGCTCCCGGTGGCCCATCCTCCTGCCCCCTTGTTGCGTCTGGCGCGCTTGTTCGAGGACCAGGACGACTTGGACGCCTTGGCGGAGGTGTTGGCGCGCCAAGCCGAGCAGACCGCGGCTCCGGCGCTCCGGGCGTCGCTTCTGACCCGTCTCGCCGAGGTTCACGAGCGACGCGGCGCGGAGACGGCAGCGGTGGCCTCCCATCGCGAGGCGGTCGCGGTCGCGCCCCCGAGCCACGGGGCCTTCGGCGCGGCCGGGCGGGCCTTCCTGCGCATGGAACGATACGAGGAGCTGAGCGCGCTGTTGGAGGAAGGTGCGAGTCCGGGGGTGGGCGAGCGGGACCGCGCGCGTTGGCTCGAAAAAGCGGCCCGCGTCCTCGAGATGCAGCTCGGCCGGGTCGACGACGCGGTGGTGGCGCTATCCCGGGCGCTCGCGTTGCTGCCGGAGGACCCCGAGATGTCCATGGCCCTAGAGGATCTCCTGGCCCGCCACGAGCGCTGGGAGCGCCTCGAGCCGGTGGCGGAGGGACCGTCGCTGTGGCGGGGGGGACTCGCCGAGGCGGTGGGACGGGATGATCGCGCCCTCGCCTGCTATCGGCAGGCTTTGGCCGAGGGGTCGACGATGGCGCGTTTGCCCTACCGGCGCGCGCTCCTCGCCGAGCGAAGGTGGGACGAACTCGAGCGTCATGTCACGTCGAGCGCCTCTGGTTACGCGACCTCCGCCGCGCACCTCTGGGCGGCTCACGGGGCCGCGGCGCGAGGGGACCGAGACGCGGCCACCCGCCACGCGATCGACGCGCACGCGGCGAAGCCCGAGCCCGCGGCCGCTTTGGCGCTCGCGCAATGGTGGGGGCCCGAGCTACCGGCGACGGCCCTGCCCGTCATGTCGGTACTCGTCGAGGCGATGGACGACCCTGGGGTTGGGATCGCCGCCCTCCGACGCATCGTGGTCAGCCTTGCTCGGCTCGGGCGCGATGATGAGGCTCATCGCCGTCGCCTCGCGCTGCTCGAGCGAGCGCCCGCCGACCCGATCGCGCTTCCTGCGGTCGAGGTTGCGCTCGAGGCATCGGGCGATCGCGCGACCCTCGTCGCGTTGCTCCGCGCCGCGCTCGCCGAAGATGCCCTCGAACCGGAGTACCGTGCGGCCCTCGCGGTCAAACTCGGGGCCGTGCTCGAATCGAGCGGTCGCCGACGGGACGCGTTGGACGTGTTCGAGGCGGCGACGATGGTCGACCCGGCCCACCGCACGGCATTGGTGGCGAGGGCCCGCCTCGCGGCGTCACTCGGCGACGACACGCGTCGTGGCGCGGCGCTGGAGGCGCTCGCGGCCTTGCCGCCCGATGGTCCCGAACGGACGCTCTGTTGGCGCGCCCGCCAGGGAGAAAAGACCCTCCGGGGTGAAGACGGCGGGGCGGATGGTCCCTTCGGAGGGCCGGCGTTGCACGCGCCGGGAAACGATGTTGCGGCACGGGCGGCGCTTCGCGACGGACTGCGTCAGGGCGACGCAGAGGCGTATCTCGAAGCGTTGACCCGAGGCTTCGAACGCGCGACGGCAGACCGTGAGCACGGCCGCCTCGCGCCCATCGGGGCCGCGCTGGCCGCAGAGCTTTTGCGTCGGGGCCGCACCGACCGAGCCCACGTCGTTTGTGAGCGGGTCCAATCCGACTGCCCCGACGACCTTTCGATCTCGATGCTGGCGGCGGTGACCCACGAGTACCGGTTCGCCTTCGATCGCTCCGTCGGGGCCCTCCTCCGCGTCGTACGGCACCCCGAAGTCGCGGCCGACGTCGCCCTGGAAGCCTGGCGCCGCATCGCTTGGTTCTCCGTTCGCCGGCTGCACGATCGGGACGGCGCGCGGCGCGCCCTCGCCGCGATGAACGAAATCGTGGACGACCAAGACGATCGAAACGCGGTCGCGCGACTCGAGGTCGAGATGCTGCTCGAGGACTGGAACGCCGCGGCGCAGACCCTCGCCGTGCTCGCCGCGAGTGAGACCCGAGACTCAGACGAAAGGGCCGAAGACTGGCTCCAATTGGCGATCCTGCGGGAGAGGATGGGTGACCCGAAGGGCGCCATGGGAGCGCTCGCCAACGTCGACACGCCGGCCCGACGGCGGGATGCGGTCGAGCGCCTCTTTGGCCTCGCGGTCCGAAGTCAACGGTGGCGGGAGGCGGTGGAGGCGCTCGACACGGTGCTGGAGCGGCCATTCGACATCGACTGGGTCCGCGCGATGCGACAACGGCTCGCGCACATCTTTCGAGAGGAACTCGACGACGAGGCGGGGGCACAGGACCAGGAGGCTAAGAGGGCGAAACTGCGGGCGGCGCGCCCCGGCCGCGATGCGGTAGGGGTGGGGGCCGAGGCCCTCTTGCTCACGGACGCCGACCGTACTCGGGCCTTGGCCGAGCAGCGGGCGCGGCTCGAGCGGTACCCGAGTCAGACCGAAGGATATCGGGCGGTCCGCGCGTTGGCCGACCAACTCGGCGAAGAGGTGACGGCGTTTCGGGCGGAGGCGGTTCTGGTGGGGCTCGGAGAGGCGACGGAGGAAGAACGCGCCTCCTATACCCGCCGTCGCGCGCGGTTCACCGCCGTGCCCCAGATGGCCCTCGACGATACGATGTGCGAGTTCTTGTACCCAGATCTCGCCGATGCGGGGGCTCAGCTTCTCGTCGCCCTCGACGCCGCCTGGCCCCGTATTCTCGGGGTGGATTCCGGAGGTTACCGCGTGCATCCCGACGCGGCGCCCGCTTCTCTCGTGACCGAGGTGGCGCGGGTGGCACGGGTTCTCGGTGTCGACGGCTACCGGCTCGTCATCACCGCGGCCGAGGCTTCTTTGGCGGTCGACTTCGATCGCGACGATGATCCGCTCCTCTTGGTGCCCCCCTCGCTTGCCGATGCGCTCCCGGCGGAACAGGCCTTCGTGCTCGGCGCCATGTTCGCCACGGTCCGATTCGGGGGCATCGCGATCGGTCCCAGTCGGCATCGCGCGCTCGATCACGACGCGTTGGGTGCCTTGCTCGAAGGCGCGGCTGCGCTGGCCCAGCGATCGCCGGTTTCGGCGGGTACGGCCGCCGCGACGGTGCATGATCGCCTGCGCAACGAGCTTTCGACCCCGGTGCGGCTCGAGCTGGAGGACCTCGGACCCGCCCTCTCCCTACCGCTCGACGGGGCGCGCATGCGACGACGGCTCTCGATCGCTGCGGTCCGCGCGGGAATGTTGTGCGCCGCCGACCCGGCGGTGGCCGTGCGCGCGTTGCGGACCCATCATCGATTGTTTGGCCCGGTGGGGGACCGAGGGCTGCCCGAGGTCGGCTGGGCGGGTTTGCCTTTCGCCGTTTCGGCCCCGTTCGCCGTGATGGTGCCCGGACCCCGGGAGGGCAGGCATTGACCGGCACCCTGGTCGAGATTCCGTGTCCCCATTGCGGCCGCGTGTACCGGCTGAAGCTGGAGCTGAAGGTTCTCGACGATGCCCGTGCCACCGCGCGGTGCGGGCGCTGCGGCAAGCGTTTCAGCTTGTCTCGCCGGGCTCGCGAGCGGGGAACGTTCCCGGCGGTCCGCGAGCACGAGGTGCCCACGGCGGCTCACGAGGGCTCCGGTACATCGCCCCGGCGCCCTTTGCGTCGCCGGGGTGAGCGCCGTGCCTCGACGGGTCGTCCCTCCCCTAATCCTTCCGGGGGCGCATCGCGCTCCTCGATGCCGCAGGGGGCGTCGATCTTCGCCCGGCCTGGTCCGGAGGGCTCGGCTCCTTGGTCGTCGCCGGAGGCTTCGGTCGCGGATGCACCACGCGCCGAACGAAACACCGATCCCCCCGCGACCGCCTTGTCCACCCTGGCCGAGCCGCCGCTCCGCGCGTCGATCGCCGACGCGTGGCCGAGGGCCCGACGGGCGACGCCCCGGATGCCCTCGGAACCACCCCCGGGCCGAGAACCGTTCGTCACGCGCCCCGCGGTTGCTTCCCGCCTCCTCGAGGCGACACCCCGCCCCGATCAAGCGGCCATCTCCGATTTCAAACTCGACGTCGGGGCGCCGGTTGGAGACGCTGAAGGGGAGGAGGGAGCATCGGTCGAGCTGTCGTTGTTGCCCGAAGACCTCACTCCGGTTCCCTCTCAAATCATGGGGCACGCGTATCTGCTCGATCCCGAGACCTGGCTCGCTCGAGCGGACCCCGGGCCATCCGCGTTGGCGCCCACCGGGAGGATGGAGGGCGCAGAGGCGTTGCGGTGGTTGCTTGAGGATGACCACGACGACGAGCGGGAATGAGCGCCGCGGACGTCGCCGTCATCGGAGCCGGCATGGCCGGTCTTTCGTGTGCTCGCCGACTCGCTCGGGCCGGACGACGGGTGGTCGTCTTCGACAAGGCAGCGACCCCTGGGGGCCGCGTCGCCACGCGAGGGTGGATGGACGTCCGATGGGACCACGGCTGCGCGCGGCTTTCGGCGGAAGCCATGGCCGCCACGTGCGTGGCGGGCGTCGCGACGGCGCCTTGGGACGGAGGCAGGGTGGTCGTGCCGTCGATGCATCGCCTTCCGCTGACGATGGCGCGCGGGCTAAGACTCGTCACTAGGACGCGGATCGTAGCCCTTCAGCGCGGCGACCGACGCTCTTCCCAGGGGAACTGGCGGCTCGAAGATGCCGAGGGTCGCGTTTGGGGCCCCTACGAGGACATCGCGCTCTCGGTTCCGGCACCTCAAGGCATGGACCTCCTCCGGGGCGTGGAGGGAGGTGAAGCGCTGCGGCGTCTCGGCGTGCGCGCGCGCTTCGAGGCGCGGTTGTCGTTGCTCGTCGCGCTCGCCACGCCCCGAGTCGGGCCCGCGTTGGTGCGACCGGAGGGCGATCCGATCGCCAGCGTGGTCGACGAGGGCGCCAAGCCCGGTCGGGGGCCGCGAGGTTTCGTCTGGACGGTCCAGAGCACCTCGGAGTTCGCCCGCCGTGCCTGGACCGCACCGTTTGCCGACAAGTGGGCTCGGCTCCACCGAGCGCTAGAGACCATCCTCGGAGAAGGTCTCGACGTGCGGTACGCCACGGTCAAGGGGTGGCGCTTCGGCCTCGTGGCGACTCCGGGCGGAGACGACGGACAGCCTTGTTGGTATGCGGGCGATGAAGGTCTCGGCGCGTGTGGTGACTGGTTTCTCGGCGATTCCGTCACGCATGCGCTCCGAAGCGGTCGCGCACTGGCGGAAGAGATCCTGCGATGATCCGTTCGATGGCGTTTCCTCTGGAAGAGGGCGTCGGCGCACCCCCGCACCACAAAAGTTAAAGGGGAGGACGCCGAAGCGCCCTCCCCGGGGGAAGTGTGGACGAGGGGACGACGATTCTCACCGCCGCCTTACCGACATCTTTAAGCCGCGCTTGGCCTTCGTCAATGGCTTCACAACACTTTCTCAAACATTCTTCGGCGGCCGATCAGTAGCTCGACAGTGCGCGAAGCAAACGGGCTCGAACCCGCGAGGCACAAACGAAAACACACCACCGGGTCATCGGACTCGGTGGCGTGTGCTCGAAGTCGGGTGCCGCGCCCCCGGCGAGCGCGCGCAGATGGCGAACGGCGACCCTACGCGGCTTCGGCGTCGAAGTGCGCGTGTAGCTTTTTCATCGCTCGCCGCTCGAGCTGACGCGCCCATTCGCGGGTCACGTTGAGCTTGCGCCCAATCTCGGCGAACGAGGGCTCGGATCCGGGCAGGCACAACAGGCGCTGCTCGATCACGAAGCGCTCGCGAGGTTCGAGGTCGGTATTTTCGACCGCGCGTCGCAGCATCGCTTTCATCTCGGTCGCCTCGGCGTGCTGGCTCGGGTCCATGCCCGGCGCCGCGAGAACGTCGGGACGGATCGACTGTGTCGAATCCTCGTCCATGGCAGCGTCGATGGATACATCACGCCCGGAGAAGCGATTCTCTACCTTGTAGATTTGCTCCAAGCTAATCTCCAGGCGCTCTGCGACCCGTTCGTTCAGGTCGTCGGCATCTCCGTACCGGCTGGCCAGCTTGCTCTTTTCGGCCTGTACTTTCGCGTAGAGAGCGGCCTGCTCTTGAATCATCGAACTCACCATGCTGCGGACACGGCGCACGTAGCGCGTGAGGTAAGCCCGCACCCAGAACTTGGCGTACGTGATGAAACGCGTGTCGCGTTCGGGGTCGAACTTCTGAATCGCATGCATCAGACCCAGGTTGCCTTCGGCGATGAGATCGGCCAGCGGTTCGCCACTGCGCCGGTACTTCAGGGCGATGGGCACCACGTGGCGGAGGCTCGCGCTGATCAACTGGTCGGCCGCGCGTCGGTCACCCTTGTCGCGCCAGCGACGTGCCAGAGCCTGTTCCCGCTCCCGCGTCAGCTTCGGGTAGTTCCACACCTGCGTCAGGTACCAGGAGAGTTCGTCGTCTTTCTTCACAGCGGCCATGGGCTCGTCCTTCCGTTGACGAGATTGTGTCTAACCTTTGTGGAAGGGCCCCTCAAGGAAAATCTAGAAAAACCCTCATTTCGGTAGGATATTGTCATCGACGAGAGTTAGACGGACGTTACCCGGGGGGGGGCGTCTGACGCGGAACTGACGCAGTGGCGACGAAGCAGAACAGCAACGACAAGCAGTACTCGATTCGCGTGGCGTCGCGGATGACGGGCATTTCGTCGCACACCTTGCGCATGTGGGAACGTCGGTACGGGTTTCCGGTCCCGCAGCGAACGCCAGGTGGCGCCCGCCGGTACACCGCGGACGACGTCGCCCGGCTCAAGCTCATTTCGAAGGCCCTCGAAGCGGGATACCGGCCCAACGAGGTCGTCGGCGAGTCTCCCGCCGCGTTGCAAGAGATGGTGGCCGTGTTGTCTCGTGCACCGGGGACGGCACCGGCGGCCGTCATCCGCGAGGACGCGGCGGATCGGGCATCCGGACCGAGTCTCGACCGTGCGGTCGCGTTGGTCGAGGGCGACGACCTGGAGGGGATACGCGACGAAATCCGAGCGGCGGTGGCCGTGCTGGGTCCGAAACGATTTCTCGTGGACTTCGCCCATCCGTTGCTGATCCGTGTGGGTGACCGGTGGCGCGACGGGGCGCTGTCGGTTCGTCAAGAGCACCTCTTCAGCGAGCTGCTGACGACCCAGATCCGAGCCCTCATCGCAGGTTACGAGGTCGCTCGCGGGAGACCCACCGTGTTGCTCACGACGCTGCCCGACGAGCTCCACTCGCTCGGTTTGCAGATGGTGGCCCTCTATCTTGCTCTGGTGGGGGCCGGGGTCCGGTTGCTCGGGCCCAACGCGCCCACGTCCGACATCGTGTCGGCGGCCGTCGCCCTCGATGTCGACGTCGTCGGCATCAGCGTCTCGGTCGCGTCCTCCGCGCCGCCCACGCGCGCCCACCTCGCGACGTTGCTTCGTGACTTGCCACGTAAGCTCGAGTTGTGGGTCGGGGGCGAGGGGAGCGTAGACCTCATGCCGGAGGAGCCCGGGGTGAAGTTCATCCACTCCTTCGAGGGCATCGATCGCGCGGTCGCCGATTGGCGTACCCGTCACCGGGGTTGAGGGTTCGCGTCGTCCGGCGCGACCATGGCCCGCCATCGGTGGGCGGTGCTTGGTTCCGGTGCCATCGCGGCTGTGCGATAGGCTCCCCATGAGCGAAGCGCCCACGATTCAACACCTCGCCCACGCCATTCGCGCGCTCTCCATGGATGCCGTGCAGCAGGCCGAGAGCGGGCATCCGGGGATGCCGATGGGGATGGCCGACGTGGCCACCGTCTTGTTCTCCCGGTTTCTCCGCTTCGATGCGGGCGACCCGACGTGGCCCGACCGAGATCGATTCATCCTGTCGGCGGGGCACGGGTCGATGCTGCTGTATGCGCTGCTTCACCTCACCGGCTACGAAGAGGCGACGCTCGAGGAGTTGAAGAAGTTTCGACAGCTCGGGAGCAAGACGGCGGGCCACCCGGAGTTTGGCTATTGTCCTGGCATCGAGACCACGACGGGGCCCCTCGGGCAGGGGCTCGCCAACGCGGTCGGCTTCGCGCTGGCCGAGCGCTGGCTCAACGCACGCTACGGCGATGGCTTGGTGGATCACCACACCTACGTGATCGCGGGCGACGGCTGCCTGATGGAGGGGATCAGCCAGGAGGCGATCAGTCTCGCGGGGCATCTCAAGCTGAACCGACTCATCGTCCTTTTCGACGACAACGCGATCAGCATCGATGGGCCGACGTCGCTGGCCACCTCGGACGATGCGCTCGCCCGCTTTCGTGCCTCGGGTTGGTCGGCCGATCGTGTGGACGGACACGACCCCGAGGCGGTCGCGGTGGCGATCGAGGCGGCGCGCGCGTCGGACCGCCCGGCCGTGGTGGCCTGCCATACCACGATTGGCTACGGGGCCCCGAACAAGGCGGGGACGGCGTCGGCGCACGGCTCCCCCCTCGGTCTGGAAGAGATCGCGGGGGCTCGCGCGGCCTACGGATGGCCGCACGCCCCGTTCGAGATCCCCGCGCCCATCCTGGAGACGTGGCGCGAGATCGGCGGTCGGGGCCGCGAGGCTCGCATCGCCTGGGAGGCGCGTCGCGACGCGCTACCGACGGAGATACGCGCCGCTTGGGATCGCGAACAGTCGGGCGACATGCCCGAGGCGGCGCTCGCGGCGGCGGTGTCGGCCCAAAAAGAAAAGTTGTTCGAGACGCGTCCGAAGAAAGCCACCCGGGCGGCGAGTCTCGACGCTTTGGAGGTGCTCACCGGCGTCATCCCCGAGCTCGTCGGGGGCTCAGCCGACCTCACGGGTTCCAACAAGACGCGCACGAAAGGCATGGAGCGCGCCGTCACGCGTGACGACTACGGCGCGCGGTACATCCACTACGGCGTGCGCGAGCACGGGATGGCGGCCGCGATGAACGGCCTCGCCCTCCACGGAGGGATCGTGCCCTACGGAGGCACGTTTCTCGTCTTTACGGACTACTGCCGGCCTGCGATCCGGCTGAGCGCGCTGATGCACCAACGTGTGATCTACGTCATGAGCCACGACTCCATCGGCCTCGGCGAAGATGGGCCGACCCACCAGCCGATCGAGCACCTCGCGAGCCTCCGCGCGATGCCTGGCGTTCAGGTCTTTCGCCCCGCCGACGCCGTCGAGACGTTGGAATGCTGGCAGGTGGCGCTGGAGCGTCGCGACCGACCGAGTGTGATCGCGCTCAGCCGGCAGGGGCTCCCCGCGTTGCGCGTGGGTCAGCTCGCCTCGGGGTCGGACAACCTCTGCCGCGGCGGGGCGTACGTGTTGAAGGAGCCCCCCGCGCCGCGACAGGTAACCCTTCTCGCCACCGGGTCGGAAGTGTCGATCGCCAGCGACGCCGCCGCGGCCCTCGAGGCCGAGGGGATATCCGCCGCGGTCGTGTCGATGCCCTGCTGGGAGCTTTTTGCTGAGCGGGACCGCGACGCACAGACGGCGGTGCTAGGGACGGTGCCCCGGGTGAGCATCGAGGCGGGGACGACCTTCGGGTGGGAGCGGTGGACCGGTCCCGACGGGGTGAGGCTCGGTCTCGACGGATTTGGCGCCTCGGCGCCCGCGTCGGATCTGTACGCTCACTTCGGACTCACGGCGGCGCGAATGGCTGAGGCCGCCCGGACCCTCGTCGCCGCGGGGTAGCGTCATGCCGCCGGCGCCCCCCTCGTCGTCGTCCCCGCGCCCGCTGCGGGTCGCGCCGTCGATCCTCGCGTCCGACTTCGCCCGGCTCGCCGAGGAGATCCGAGCTGTCGAGCGTGCCGGAGCGGATTGGATCCACGTCGACGTCATGGACGGTCACTTTGTGCCCAACCTGACCATGGGTCCGGTGGTGGTCCGGGCGCTCCGCCCGGTGACCACCCTGCCGCTCGATGTGCACCTCATGATCGAGCCCGTGGAGCCGTACGTCGACGCTTTCGCCGAGGCCGGCGCCGACATCATCACGGTCCACGCCGAAGCGACGCGTCACCTCGACCGTGCACTGCAGATGGTCCGTGCGGCGGGCAAGCGGGCGGGGGTGTCGCTCAACCCCCAAACGCCCCCTGAGGCCATCAGCTACGTCCTCGACCGGCTCGACCTCGTCCTGGTGATGAGCGTCAATCCTGGATTCGGCGGCCAGCGCTTCATCCCCGCCCAGCTCGAAAAGGTGCGGCGCCTGCGGGCGATGATCGGCGACCGACCCATCGACTTGGAAATCGACGGCGGGGTCAACCCCGAGACGGCGCCGGCGTGCATCGCGGCGGGCGCCAACGTACTCGTGGCAGGCTCGGCGGTCTTCGGTCAGGACGACTACGCGACCGCGATCGCCGCCCTGCGCCGGTCGTCGGGTCGAACCTCAGGATGACGCGGGGAAGGGAGCGACGTCAGAAGCCGTCGACGATGGCTTCCGTGGTTCGCCACAGACGCTCGGCGAGGTCCGCGTCTCGCGCGTGGCGCGAAGGGGTCGCGACGTTGCAATCGACGAAGTAGGCGCCGTTGTGGTGGGCGGCATCGGGATGCGCCGCGGCGTAACTGGAGGTGGCGGCGCCTTGGCCCACCGTCTTGAACGCAAGCGCATTTCCCAGGGGCATGAGCGCCTGCATGCCGCGCCCCAGGTGTCGGCCGAGGTTGGTCGCGATCACCCCGGGATGGACCGCGAAGGCGCGGCGCTCGCTGCCGTCGAAGCGTTGGGCCAACGCCTTGGCGAAGAGTAGATTCGCGAGCTTCGACTGCCCGTAGGCCCGGTTGGGGCGATAGTCTCGATTGAAGGCCAGGTCGTCGAAGGCGATGCCCCCCTCGGGAGCCCACGCATGGGCCGCGCTCGACACCATGACGACGCGGGCGCGGTCGGACAGCTGTTCGAGGAGACGGGTGACGAGCATGAAGTGCCCGACGTGGTTGGTGAAGAATTGCCGCTCGACACCGTGCACGAGCTCGCGCCGCGGAAGCGCCATGATCCCCGCATTGCATATGATGCCGTCGAGGGTGACGTCGCGCAGGGTATCGGTACAGGCGACGATCGCGTCTGGCTCGGACAATTCACAAGCGACCGGCCACGGGTCCGCGTCGCCGCCGAAGAAGGTGTCGACGGCGGCCCTGGCTTTCGCGACGGTGCGGGCGAGGCCGATGACGCGCGCGCCCCGTCGATGGAGCACGCGCGCCGTCTCTGCCCCGAGCCCCGAGTTGACGCCGGTGATGGCGAACGTCAGCCCCGTGAGGTCGAGACCCTCGGTGACTTCAGTGGCGGTGCTCGCGTAGCCGAACCCGCTGGCGCCACGGCGACCCTTAACCCAAGAGACGAGTGACATGCGGACCTCAGGCGGGAGCCGACGAGGACGAAGGCGGAACCAGAGGACCCGACCCCGATGGGGACGCCAGAGAGGGGGACGCCAGAGAGGGGGACGCCAGAGGAGGAGCCGACGGCCGGGCTACGGACGGCCGGGCTACCGACGTTGCCTCGCGCTCGTCCCGAGCGTGTGCGGCTCCGGCCCGCGCAACGTTCGTCGGCGCGTCCGGGGGCGTCTCGACCGGACCCACCATCTGATTCCAGTACGGCGTCAGGTCCAGCGTCAGATCGAGCTTCTTGAGCAGTTGGAAGATCCCACCGAGCTTTCGGTGCAGAAAGATGATCTGGCGGGGCGGCGGCGAATACACCAAGGACCGTGTGAATCGCCGTCCGATCTCTCGGGCGCGTCCTTGGTAGTCCGCATCGCGAAAGCGAAAGGGCTGATGGTTCGCTTCGAAGGGCTCCAACGCGCAGAGCATCATGTCGACGTAGTTGTTGCGGGCTTCCTCTGGTTCCCGCGGGTCGAGCAGCTCGAAGTCGATCCCGCTGTCGATGATGGCGGCTCGGTCCCGCGTGGCGACGATGCGAAGCAAGTCGACGTAACCGGCTCGGAAGTCAGCGGGGTAGTGAAGGGTGGCGCCGAAGTCGAGGAGCACGAGCTGGTTCGACGCGGGGCGGACGAGGTAGTTGCCGTGGTTGGGGTCCGTCTGCACGAAGCCCCACCGGTAGAATTCGCGACAGTAGAGGTCGAGGATCGCCCGGGCGAAATCCTCGCGCGCGGCGAGCGGCGGGCCGCCGGCGATCCAGTCCTTGAGCGGTACGCCATCTTCCCAGCTCATGGTCAGGACGCGACGCCCGCTCACCTCGGGAAAGGCGCGGGGAACCACGAAGCGCGGGTCGTCTCCGAGAAGCGCTCGGTAGCGTTGGAGGTTGTCCAACTCGCGCTCGTAATCGGCCTCGAGGTGCAGGATCTGGCGCATCTCCTCGAACACCTCCGCGAGCTCCACCTTGCTGCGTGCGAGCAAAGCCAGGCTATCGGACAGCTTCTCGAGCATTCTGACGTCGGCATCGATGCTGTCCGCGATCCCGGGATACTGGATCTTGACGGCCACCGGGGTCCCCTCGAACCTCGCACGATGGACTTGACCGATGCTGGCCGCGGCGGCCGCTTCGGGTTCGAGTCCTTCGAGTCGGTCGAGCCCTTCGTCGCCCAGGTCTTCTCGCAACACCCCCTCGAGGTGTTCGAAGTCGACGGGGTCGGCTTGGCCCTGCAGCTTAGCGAGAATGTCGAGCGCTTCGGGGGGCAGGAGGTCGCCCGCATCGATGCTCAACAATTGGCCCGCCTTCATCGCGGCGCCCTTCAGCTCGCTCAGATTTTCCGTGATGACCCTGGCCTGTGCGATCCGCGTCGCGAGCTCGGACGAGGCGAGTTTGTCGGCGGAGGCGGTCATCTTGGTCCGCACGCGCTGCCGTACCTCTTGCGATGCGACCTTCGCCGCCATGCCGAACAAGCGGCTCGAGCGGGCTACCACACTGGTCTTCGGTCCCTTACCGGTCATGTGACTGCCGTTCTGGTCCTCCACACCCGTCCTTAAGCCGAGAATTCGTCAGGGCAAGCCGCGGCCTGAACATCCGGCGGGCGTCGCGGTCGGGCGGGTGAGACCGCCGTTGACGCATGAGGCACGACGCCGCCATGTCCCCCTATGGCCAAAGCGAAACTGCCGCGATGGGCGGAGCGGGGACGTATGGGGTGGACCCACACGGGGCAGCGCCGACCCGACTTTGCCGAGGCTCCGGGGCCCGGTCAGGAGTCGGTCTGGGACTACCCCCGGCCGCCCCGCCTCGTAGGCGACGATCGTCGGGTGGTGGTGCGCTGTGGCGACACGGTCATCGCCGACACCTCTGCGGCGGCCCGGGTGCTCGAGACCTCGCACCCGCCCACCTTCTACCTCCCGCGTGAAGATGTCCGCATGGAGTTTCTGGAGGCCGTAGGCCGGGGCTCGCGATGCGAGTGGAAGGGCGAAGCGACGTACTTCGACGTCGTGGTACCGGGGACGCGACACGGGCGAGCGGCGTGGTCCTACCCGGAGCCCTTCGGCGAGTTTGAGCCGGTCGCCGGCCACATCTGCTTCTACGCCGTCGACCTGGATTGTCGTGTCGATGGCGTCCGCGTGCGCCCGCAACCGGGAGGGTTTTACGGGGGCTGGATCACGCCCGAGCTGGTCGGACCCTTCAAAGGGGAATCCGGAACCTCGGGGTGGTAGGTCTTCGGCGGGCCCGCGTCGGCTCTGTTCGGGTCGGCCCCGTTCGCGTCGGCCCCGTTCGCGTTGGCCCCGTTCGCGCTGCCCTCGGGTGCGTCGGCCTCGGGTGCGTCGGCCTCGCGGGCCTGGTCTGTGTGCCGCCGCCGCCGCCGCCGCCACCGCGACCTATGGAATCGACGGCGCCGGTGGCGTTGGGCCCGGGCCGCGCGGTCGTGTTGGCGACCGGGCCTGCGCCCGCCGAGATGAGGGCCATCGTCGCCGTCCGCGGCGGGTGGGTCGCCGGCGGTGGGATCCCCCGTCCCGACGGCCATGGCATGGTGGGGTGGGCGTGGGGCCTCGACCCGGAGGGACGACCGCGATGGGCCCAACGATGTGTCGGCGGGGGAGGCGGGGCCGTGGTGCGCGCACTCGACCGTGCCCCCGGGGGCGACGTGTGGCTGGGCGCGAGCGTCGACGGCCCGCTGCGGTGTCAGACCCGCAGGGGAAATCAGAAGGTCGAAAAGGCCCTGGCGAACGAGAACGACGTCGGCGGGGGCGACGGGGCCACCCAGGCGCGCGGGCAGCGCGTCCTTTGGGCGCGTTTGGACCAGGTGACGGGTATCTGGCGCGGCGCCTGGTCGCTCGACCCGGAGCCTCGCTCTGGTCCGGACGCGGGGCGCGGTGAAGTTCATCTCGCGGACCTCGTGACGTCGTCCGGAGGGGACCTCGTCCTCGGCGGATGGAGCTACGGCGGCGTCCGCGCCGGTGAGGTGCGGGTCGACGCGCCTCCGCGGGATGAGGGTCGGTCGGGTTTCGTCGCCCGCGTGTCGCCCACGGGGACGGTGCGGTGGTGGCGCTACGTCACCGCGCGCGACGTCCGCGGTACGGTCACCGGGGTGAGCGTCGATGGCGACGCGGTGTTTGTCACCGGCAACGAGAACACCGCGGCGGACGGCGTGCGCCCTCACGAACCGTCGCGCGGAGAAGATGCCTTCATTGCGGCGCTGGATGCGGCGGGAGGTGCCGTCCGCTGGCGCCGAACCCTGTCGAGCCCCGGTCGCGATTCGGGCACCGCGATCGCGGCGTCGGGAGAGACGGTCGTCGCCGTCGGATACGTGGGGGGGACGGTGGTGACCTCGGATGGCCTGAACCTGCACGCCTACGGACGCGTCGACGCCTACGCCCTCGGACTCGACCGAGCTGGCGTCGTCGTATGGCAACACGCCTTCGGCGGTGGGGGGTCCGACGTGGCCAACGCGATCGCGTGGCGGGGCGACGACGTCGCGATCGGGGGTCGATTTCGGGGCACCGTGGACTTCGCGTTGGGAGGCCTCGGTCCGGGGGGGGCCTGGCGCGCGACAGGTCACGCGGGAGGGAGCCCCTTCGTCGTGCGCTACCGCGGGGATGGGCGCGAGCGCGCGCTCTTCACACCGCGGGAGCCAACGGCGGCGCGATTCGACGGTTTGACGGTCGACGACCGCGGCAACCTTGCGGCGGTCGGCACCGCGACGGGACGCGACGGTCGCACCGAACTCAGGTTCGTGACGGTCCCGTCGTCGTCGCCCTGATTCCGGGCTCCGGTCGAAAGGGTGGGTCCACAGGGGCTCGAACCCTGGACCAAGAGGTTAAAAGCCTCCTGCTCTACCAACTGAGCTATAGACCCGCGGCGGAGCCTACACCGAAATGCGGGAGGCAACCGCGCGATTTTCGGGTCGTCACGGTACGCGCACCGAGTGAGGCACCGTCTTGCCTTCCGACGCGTCGCGGCGCGCGGCCCCGGCGCGTTTCAACGGGAAGCGGGTGGGGCTTCCCGGCGGCGTGCATACGCCTCGCGCCAGCGCCGATGGAGGTCGGCGTCGCGGGCCATCCGCCATTCGAAGCTGCGCGACACCAACGCCAGGACGCGCGCGTCGGGGATCGCGTAACGCCGGGCGATGGTCACCGTGTGTTCGGGGTCGGCGTCTCGCTCGGCGCAGAACGTCGCGTAATCCTCGACGCTCATGGCGAGCGGATGCGCCCGTGAGCTCAAGGACAACTCGTGCGTGGCGCTGTCTTCGTCGTCGAGGACGTTCACCGCCGGCGGAGGCGCTTGGGGGTAGGTCGTCGCGCCTCCGGTCGGCGAGGAGGCGGACGAACGGGCGTACCCGCGGGGCGGGGTCAGATCGTCGGCCAAACTTGCCGCGGCCGCCGCGCTCGCGCTTCGGCGTTCCTCGACTTCCCCGGGAGGGAGCGAGCCCGGGGCGTAGGCCTGCCCCCAGAGTTCGGCGGCGGGGGGGGCAAGGGGTGCAGCGCGGCTCCCTTCGGGCCATTCGGTCGCCGATCCACGTGCCTCCGGCCCACGTTCGCGACCGACGGCGGTGGGGTTCGGTCCGAGCCCCGCGCCGTCGCGCCAAGCCATAGGCTCGTCGTGCGGCGTGGGTGGATCGGGTACCATCGTTTCACGCAACGAAAGCTGATCCGTCACCTCGCGGAGACGGCGCCACGTGTCGTCGTCGTCGTCGCGAAGGGCATCGACGAGCACGGAAAGGACGTCGCGTACCATCGCCAAGTGATCGAGCGAGACGCAGCTCTCGGGGCCGAGGCGTTCCGCCCGAAACGCGTCGAGCCGGCCGTAGGGCGTGAGATGCAGCGCCGCGATCATCTCGGCGTCCGCGCGCGGCGCAGGCGGCGGCGATGTCGAGGGCGCACCCGCCGCCGCGGGGGGGGGCGTCGTCGGCGGAGCCGATGACGACAACGGTTCCCCTGCTTCACGGGCGCCTACGCCCGGCTGGGTGGTCTCGTCCACCATGGCGGGCGAGACTACTGCGGAAGCGGCGGTCGCCCCACGTCGTTTTCGGGATTGCGTACCCATCGTACCTGCGCCACGGAAGGAACGCCGTGCGCGACGACGACCCCCAGGTACCGTCCTTCGATGCGTGGGCCCGGGTAAGCGCGGCGATGTTCGGTCGGCCGCTCCTCGAACGCGCCCGGTTGCTGCGGGAGGTCTCTTGGGGGCCGCGATGGCCGGAGGTAGACCGCCACTGGTTCGAGTGCCTGGCGGCGGACATCGACGCCGGGCGATTCGAGCGCCTGCATCGCTACCTCGAGGCGGTCGCGCGCTCGGCGCGATCGTCGTCGGCGATGCCCGCGTCGTCGTCGGGGCCGGAGCAAGGCGCGCCCTCCGAGGCATCGTCGTCATCGCCGCCACGCTCCGATGCGACCCCTCCTCCTTCTTCGCGAGACGATGTACGCACCCCCGTGGACCCGTAGCCGCCCTCACCGCGCGCGGTGGGGGGCAGGGCGTCGACTTCGACCAGGTCGACGCATGCCACGGGGGTCACCACGAGCTGCGCGATGCGGGCGCGCGGCTCGATCACCACGACCTCGTCGCCATGGTTGATGAGGACGATGCCGATCTCCCCGCGGAAGTCGGCGTCGATCGTGCCCGGCGCGTTGAGGACGGTCACCCCGTGGTGGAGCGCCAGCCCGCTTCGCGGGCGGACCTGGCCCTCGTACCCGGGCGGAAGCGCGATGGCGACGCCCGTCGGGATGAGTTCCCGGGCGCGGGGCGCGAGATGCACCCGACCGGGGAGTGCGGCGTAGAGGTCCAAGCCCGCGGCGCCGCGTGTCTGATAGCGCGGCAGGGGAACGTCGACCGCGCCGACGCGTCGGACCCGCACCCTCATGGCTGCGGTCGCTCGTTCGCGTCGGCGGCGGAGGCGGCGTCGATCGACGCTCCGACCGCCACCCGTGCCGTGTCGTCAGCGAGGAGCGCGGCGAAGGCCGACGCGTGTTCCCCGCCGTCGCGGAGCCCCGCGAAGGCCTCATCTCCGCGGACCCGCTCGGCGTCGAGTCCA
The DNA here is from genome assembly GCA_039027095.1 of Myxococcota bacterium. GTDB lineage: Bacteria > Myxococcota_A > Polyangia > Polyangiales > Polyangiaceae > JAPYTK01. The sequence goes on along the minus strand of JBCCLB010000012.1, from coordinate 56,606 downwards.
GCCCGCAGGGCCCGCTCGAGACTCACCAGGGCCCCCTGCGTGTCGCCCTCGCGACTGTGCTCGCGCGCGGCGGCGTAGCTGTCCTCGGGATCGCCTCCGCGTTCGAACCGAGCTTCGTAGAGGCGCGCAGACCACCGGTGGGCGCCGTGCGCGGCGGCGATCTCGGCCATCTGGCCTACGTCCTCGTCGGACAGCGTCGCGACGATATCGAGGGCGATGGCGGCCGCGCGGGCGACCTCGTCGCGGGCGATGAGCAGTTGAATGAGCGGCCCCACCACTTCTTTACGGTCGTCGCCTTCGGCGCGGGCGGCCTCGAACACCGTGCGGGCTGCCTCGTCTTTGCCCTCCGCCAACAACAACGCCCCCTCGAAGGCGGGGTCCACGGCGTCGAGCTTTTTGAGCTCCGGGAAGCGCCGTCGGGCCGCCGCCACGTCGTCGCGCAACAGCTCGGCCCACGCGAGGACTTGGGTCGCCTCTCCCCGTACCGTCCGCGGCGGCGTCTGGCCGAGCACCCATGAGGCAGCCGTTGCCGCCGACGCGTAGGCTTCGTCGTCGAGGGCGCGGCGCGCCTGCGCGAGCTTGGCGCGGACCTCCGGCGTCGCGTCTACTTCCGGCGGCGCCGACCGGCGGCGGCGGCGGTGGTGCTTCCCCGTGGCGGCTTCGTAGTCCTTCAAGCGGCGGTAGGTTTGCCAGCCGGCGCCGCCGAAGATGAAAATGAGCCAGAAGGACCCAATCCCGCCGTACCCGCGCGCGAGAGGAAGGGCGGCGTAGAGGATGGCGAGGGCGCAGAAGGCCAGCGACACGTAGCACGTAAGGGCAAAGCGTCGCGGTCCGAGCGCGTCCTCGAGAATGTGGCCCCCATCGAGGGGCAGCACCGGCACCAGATTGAAGAAGCCCCACGCCACGTTGATCCAGATCAACGTACGCAAGAGAAAGCCGAGACCCTCGTTGACGGGTTGGCGCAGGGCGTCGGAGCCCACCACCGCGGAAGTCAGCGACTCAACCCAGTCGTAGGGGAACGCCGAGAGGATGGCGAGGGGTTCGGTCGCGAGGGCCAGCGCGATCCACATCGCGGCAAAGACGAACCCGGCGAGCGGGCCCGCGAAGCTGACGAAGATCTTTCGGCCGCGACTGAGGCGTTGCAGCCCGTGGGCCGCTGCATGCCCCCCCATCCCGTGAAGGGCGATCTCGGGGCGCAACCCGTAGCGCGTCATCACCGTTGCGTGCCCCAGCTCGTGCACGATGATCGACACGAACACGCAAAAGACCCATACGGCGAGGTGCACCGGGTGGTTCAGGTAGGGGAAGCCCAGCAGGAGCCCCGCGGTGAACCAGAAGCTCACCTGCACGTGTACGGGGATGCCGAGCAGTTGAAAGTGCATGACCCGCGTGGTCTATCGCAGCGAGCCATCGCTCGCCATCGAGGAAGGACGTCGTCCTTGTCGTCGTCGTCGGGACGGGGTCACCGCACGGGGTAGCGTTTCGCGGGGCGCGGTGCGCGCGGTGGTCGCCGGTAGGGACACGGGGTGCGGGCGGGCGCCTCGGCCGCGATCGGGGCGCGAGGGCCACACCCGCCCAGCAGGCCCACCGAGAGCCCGGCCGAGGGGGCGAAGACAACCATCGCGCCGACGGCCGCGATCGCGCGGCGGCCTCGGCCGAAAAGGCTGGCTCCGTGCCGACGCGAGCGGATCATGGCGGCCTCGGGGCTGCGGTCGCCGCGGGAGGGGTCACGGTGGTCGCCGGCGCCGAAGCGCTCGCGGCGGCGGCTGCCGCTGCCGCCGACGATGACGACGGCGGCGCCTCGAGATCCGTCGACGACGAGGGCGCAGGGGAAGGCGGGACGGACGTCGACCCCGGAGCGGGAGCCGCGGTCGCCGTCTCCTCGCAGTCCGCGCCGTCCGAACAGGGTGCGCAAGGACCGTCCTCGGCCGCGATGTCGGACGCGTCGCGGGACTCGGGGGCGCCCGTCGTCGGGTCGCTTCGGGCCGCCGCTCCCTCGTCGCCCACCGTGGCGGCGGTGCCCGTCGTCGGCCCGTCGGTGGGCCCTTCGGGGGTGGGTCCGGAGGCGCCGGCACCAGAGCAGGCCGAGGCGGTGAGGACGACGGCCGCGAATGCCGTGGGGACCGATCGCTTCGATACCCGCGGAGAGTTGCCTCGTTGGTCACCCTTGGCCATGCTCGCCGCGTGAAGGCTAGTCGCACCTCCCCCCCACTCCAAGTGAGGGGGGGACCCGGTCGTGCGCCTGTCGGTCGCGCCCGCGTCGCGGCGGGACGCGTCGTGCTCCTCGTCGCCGCCTGCGGGGAGCCGCCCGGAGCGCCCCTCGAGGTCGGGTTGGTGGCGGCCGCCGTCCCGGCCTCGGTCGCGGACGTGGTCCCAACGGCCTCTGCCCCCGAGGTCATGCCGCGCCCCCGCTGCCCGCCCGAGATGGTGCTCGTGTGGGCTGGTTCCCGCCGATTTTGCGTGGACCGCTACGAGTCCATCCTCATCGACACCACCTCGGGGGCGCGGCTCTCGCCGTATTACACGCCGAGCCGGAAGTGGGCGGGGCAAGCCGCCCGCTATTGGTCCGAGCGGAGGCTCGAGGTGGGCGATGAAAAAGCGCAGGCGGTGCCGCTACCCCCGTTGCCCGCCTGGCAGTTGCAACGGGAGGTCACGCCCAAGGCGGTCTCGCGCCCTGGCGTTGTCCCCAATGGTCATGTCCGCGGGACCGATGCGGTGGTGGCGTGCCGGGAGGCGGGCAAGCGACTGTGCACATGGGATGAATGGCAGCGGGCGTGTCGCGGCGAGACGCAGGAACAACACCCCTACGGGCCGACCTACGAGCGGGGAAGGTGCAACGTATTCCGTGAAGCCCACCCGGCGGCGGTGCTGCACGACGACGCCTCCCGCGGGCACACCGACCCCCGCCTCAACCAGGTCACGGTCAACGGCAAACCCCTCTTGCGCAAAACCGGCGCCACCCCCGACTGCGCGAGCCGTTGGGGCGACGACGCGATCTACGACATGGTCGGCAATCTCGACGAGTGGGTCGACAATCCAGACGGCGAATTCGCGGGAGGCTTTTACGCCCGCAGCGCGACCGAGGGTTGTGAGCGTCACACGAGCGCGCATCCGCTCATTTACGGCGACTACTCGACGGGGGTGCGCTGCTGCCAGAGCCTTCCCTCGGTCGAGTGAGGGTCCGGCTCGGGATCAGGCGGTACGCCGGAACTCGGTCATGAAGGCGACCAGCGCCTCGACCGCGGCCCGCGGGGCGGCGTTGTAGATGGACGCGCGAATGCCGCCGACCGAGCGGTGACCCTTGAGGCCGGCGAGACGTCGTTCTGCGGCGGCGGCGAGAAACCGTGCTTCGAGGTCCTCGCTCGGCAAGCGGAACACGACGTTCATGACGGAGCGGTCGTCGCGGGCCACCGGCGCCCGGAAGAAATCGGGGTCGGCGTCGATCGTCTCGTAGACCAGGGCGGCCTGGGCTCGGTTTTCGCGCTCGACCGCCTCGAGCCCGCCGCGTTCCTCGAGGTGGGCGAGGACGGCCCGTACCACGTAGATCCCGAAGGTGTTGGGCGTGTTGTAGAGCGAGTTTTTCTCCGCCTCGACCGCGTACGAAAGAATGTTGGCCACGCCTTCGGTCTTGGCCGTGGCGAGAAACGACTTCTTGGCGACGACGATGCACACGCCACTGGGGCCGACATTTTTCTGCGCTCCCGCAAACGCCATGTCGATGCCCTCGAGGTCGTGACGCCGCCACAGGAAGTCGCTCGACATGTCCGCGATGATGGGCACGGCACCGGTGTCGGGCCACGCGTGGTACTGGGTGCCGAAAATCGTATTGTTGCTCGTGATGTGGACATAACGGGCGGTAGGATCGAATTCGAGCTCCTCGGAGCGCGGGATGCGCGTGCACCGGCCGTCGGCGTCGTGAACGTCGGCCGCGGCGCGCCCCCGGGCGACCCGTTGGCACTCGGCCAGCGCCTTTTTCGTCCAGGTGCCGGTGACGACGTAGTCGGCGCTCTGCTCTGCCCCGACGAAGTTGTGCGGCATCATCACGAACTGCAGGCTCGCCCCCCCCTGAAGGAAAAGCACCTCGTGGGCATCGCCGATGCCCAGGAGCCGCTTCAGGCGGGCGATCGCGTCGTTGTGGACCGCGTCGAACGCCTTCCCCCGGTGGGAGTGCTCCATGATGCTCATCCCGGTGCCGTCGTAGTCGAGCAGCTCGCGCTGCACCGTCTCGAGCACGGGAAGGGGAAGCGCGGCGGGACCGGCGTTGAAGTTGTGAATGCGCGGCATGGGGCGGAGCCTACGCAGGCCTGGGCGGAAATTGCCAGGCGCGGCCGCGCATCGGGGCCGCCGTCGTCGCGGATCAGGGCTTGGCTTCGAACGAGCGGACGAGTTCTTCGAATCCCTCGCGGGCCGCGTCGACGGTCGTCTTGGGCCCCGTCATCTTGAAGAAGTGCGCGGGCTCGGTGTGGACGATGGCCGCGAGCAGGGCGGCGTTTTCGGTGGGCTTGGGTTTCAACCCCATGGCGGGCCGCATGCCACCCATGTACGTGCCCTCGATCGACACCACGGTGACCTTCTGCCCGGCCACCTCTCGCTCCTCGGTCTTGGCCTTGGGCCCGCCGTCGAATTGTCCCTCCCAGCGCGTGATGTTCGCGGCGACGCCACCTCCGACCCGGGTCACGCTCATCTCGGCCGGGCCTTCTTCCCCCTCGACCCGGTAGGTGGCCAACCGCATTCGACTCGGATGGTCGACCTTGTTCCACGCCTCGGGCTTCGTCCAGTTCAGCGCGGGGCTGGTCTTCGGTTTTGCCGCGGCCGCCGGGCCGTCGGGTCGCCCGGATGCCGCGACGGCGGAGCCCGAACTTGCGGGCTGCGACGAGGCGGCGGTGGGGGTGGGTCCGGGCGCGGGCGGGGCCGGAGGATCGCAGGCGGCGAGGCTTCCGAGGGTGAGGACGAACCAACACGAGACCGAGGGAGCGATGCGCATGGGGCAGACCTACCAGAGACACCCGACGGCGCGAACACGACGGCCGGGGCGGCGGAGGTGCGTCAATCGGCGTCGCCGCTCGCGCCCTGAATGTAGTCGCGGACCGGGTACCGGCGGGCTACGAAAATGAACAGGATGGCGGTGCTGAACATCAGCCCGACGAAAAAAAGGTAGTAGCTGGGACCGTCGAGGCGGGCGCTCCCGTCGTTGCGCTCGATGATGCGATTGACGAGCGACGTGAACTGATTCCCGATGGACACGGCGAACATCTTGACGCTCATGATGGCGCTCTTCATCCGCGTGGGCGCCTGCGTGTAGAAGAACTCGAGCGCGGTGATCGTGGTCAACACTTCGCCCACGGTGATGACCAGGTAGGCGAGCATTTGCCACCACACCGAGGGTCGGGTCCCCTGAGCAATTCGGTGTTCGATGTAGGCGGCGACCAGAAAGGACGCGCCGGTGATGAAGAACCCGAGGCCCATCTTTCGGAGCGGGGTCACCGCGGTAAAGCGCGCTACGAAGGGGTAGACCCCGTAGGCGAACGCGGGGGCGAGGAACATCACCAAGATGGGGTTGGCGGCGCCGACCTGGGAGGGGAGGAGTTCGAGGCCGAGAAAGTTCAGGTCCATCGCCTTGGCCTGAAGGACCCACGCGCTGCCCGTCTGCTCGAAGAGTGCGTAGAAGGGCGCGAGAAACAGCATCAGGACGACGAGTTTTCCGATGGATTGAAGCCCGACACGGCTAAACGATTCTCGGACGAACTCCATCCCCGCCGGCGGCACGTGCACGAACTTTCGACGCCCGAGCCAGAAGACGAACGTCGCCAGAAACATCAACGCCCCGGGGAGACCGAAGGCGACGCTCGGGCCGGCGACCTTCAACAGGTACGGGATCAGCAACGTCGCGAAGAACGATCCGAAGTTGATGGAGAAGTAGAAGAGACTGAACACCCGGCTGATGAGATGGGCGTTCTTCTCGCCGAATTGGTCGCCCACGTTGGCTGAAACGCAGGGCTTGATGCCGCCCGAGCCGACGGCGATGAGCCCGAGGCCGAGCGCGAGGCCGGTCCGGGTCTCGTCGAGCGCGAGCACGAGGTGCCCCACGCAGTAAACGAGGCTCAGGCGTAGGATCGTCTTGTACTTGCCCCAGAACCCGTCGCTGATGATGGCCCCGGCGATGGGCAGCAGGTACACCGCGGTCGCGAAGTCGTGGTACCAGGCCCGCGCTTCGGCGGCGGACATGAGGTCGCGCTGCCCTCCCGCGCCCATGAGGTACTCGGTCATGAAGACGACGAGGATCGAACGCATCCCGTAGTAGCTGAACCGCTCGGCCGCCTCGTTGCCGATGATGTACGGGATGCCGCGCGGCATCTCGGTCGAGGGGAGGGGAGCACGCAGGTAGTCGGACGACGCCACCGCGGGACCCTACACCGGAGACTGCGAGCGACCCGGGACGAACGTCGGCGGCGACGGCGACGACGGGTGAGCGGCAGGCCGGCTCGGCCAGCCCAGCTCGGCCAGCCCAGCTCGGCCAGCCCAGCTCGGCCAGCCCGGCTCGGCCAGCCCGGCTCGGCCAGCCCAGCTCGGCCAGCCCGGCTCGGCTAGCCCAGCGCGAGGGCCCAGGCTCCGACGATCATGCCCACCGCCACCGACGAAGCGAGCAGTTGGCGCGCCGGGGAGGGCGGGCGTGCGGGGTTTCGTCGCAGCCAGACCCCCGTCGCGAGCCCGAGCCCGGCGCCCGCGAGAAAGCCGTAGCCGTGCGCCCACACATCGGTGTTGCCGCCGCCGGCGCCAAGGGTACCGAGCAGCGTGAGGCCCCCGACGATGGGCGCGACCACGTCGAGATAGCGTCGGCGCCGCGCGATGACCTCGGCGTCTTGCGTCCCGGATTGTGCCCGTCGCTGACGGCGGGCGACCACGAGCATGGTTTCGATCCCGGCGAGGATGCCGATCGCCCCGAACACCGCCGTCGAGGCTCCGATCGACAGGTGGCCGCTCGCGAGGTGGTGGAAGGCGTTGAGGGCGTTGCCGAGCGCACCGGCGAGCACGAAGCCGAGCAACGCGGCGCCAGGACCGATCCGACGGCTGAGCATGGTGCCGAAGATCGAGCCGCTCACCGCATTGCCGACGATGTGGCTGCCGTCGGCGTGAAGGGTGAGCGCTGTGATCATCCGCCACGGCTCGGTCGCGAGCCGCGACGCATCGGCCCGACCGAGGGAGAACCAGGCGGAGCCTCCGGCGACGGGGCCCGTCACGGCGACGAAGAACAAGGCGGCGGCGAGGAACACGAGCGGAAGAAGGGCGCTCGCCGGATGGAGCCGGTAAGGGTCGCGTTCGGGGGGCGGGGGCCAGTTTTCGTTCTCGCGCTCGTACAGCTCGATGCTTCGGAGGGCGCGGGGGTAGTCGTCCGCGCGAACCTCCAACATCATCCCCGACGCGCGTGGCGTGGCCGGGTCCCGGCGGTAGGGCTCGGCGTCGAGGCGGGTCGAGGACAGGGGCGCCTGGGGATCGGCGTCCAGCGACCACGACGGGCGGGTGGTGACCGCGATGCCCTGCGACTGCAGCACGAGCGCCCACTCCCGCGCCGTGCGCCGATTTGCCACGGGCCCGATGAACAAGACGGTGGGTCTTTGCCGGTCGACCGCGACCGGGGAGGATGGCGGCGCGGAAGGGTGGGGATGCGACGCCTCCAACGCTCCCGGCGGTCGAGACGGGGGGGGCCGGCGAGAGGGCAGCACCCGGCCGCGGCAGCCCTCAGGCGCGACCCCGGGGCCGACCGCCGACCGGGATGACGGACCGAATACGGGGGTGGTGGCAGCGTAGGTCGACATCATGAAGGGCCCGGAAGAGGGCGGGCCCTCCCCGTCAACCTCGGTTCCTTCGACGCGTCGGTCAACGCGCCGATCGGGTAGGCCCGCGGGGGCGCCGAGCCGAGACGACGTGGTGGTGGCGCCGTGGCTCAGGTCGTGGCGCGTCCCTCCCCGCGGGCCCATGTGGTCGTCGTCGTCGCCGCCGCCGCCATCGTGTTCGTTGTGATCCGTCATCCGGGCGCTCATGGTCTGCCGTCGGCTCGGCCCCGCGGGACGGCTGAGGACGGGGGCGCCGCGGGCGCTGCCGCTCGAATCGGTCGCACGCCGGCCGCGGTGATTTCCAAGACCTCGGGCTGGCCTCCGTAGTGCCGGGCCATGCCGACATCGACCCGCCACACCCGCTCGCCGCACGCGGCCGTGATCGTCGGCTGCACCGTATGGCCGACCACCATGCGGTCTGCGTCGAGGGCGACGAGGGCGCGTTGAAGGCGCTGACAGTCCTCGGGATCGGGCCGGTCGCTGAAGTGACGACTCCACACCGGACTGTCGGGGGTTTGCACGACCTGCAGCCCTGCTCTGCCCTCGCCCAGAAGCCACGCCGTGACCTCAGCGTTCATCCGCGCGAGCCCGTACCGGACGTGTTTGGGGAGGACGCCCCCGTGGGCGAACACGGAGCGGCCGACGACGATCGCGACCGGATGGGGCGCGAGCTTGCGCGCGTAGGGGCCTCCCGGGAGAAAGGCGGCGGCGCGCGCGCGCGCGGTGCCGGCATAGCCCTTCGCCCGCGCTCGGTCCTGCGGCGCGAGGGGGACGCCGTCGAAGTCAGCGAATCCGCCCGGCGTGACGTAGCGAAAGTCGCCCGCCACGTTCATGAGCTCGTGATTCCCCTGCAGGAGGTGAACGCGGCCCCCGACGTTCGCCGCTTGCCGTTGCAGCGCGAGCAGAAGGTCGACGATGGCCTGTTCGTCGTCGCCACGATCCAGCATGTCGCCCGTCTGCACGAGCACCGTGCGCCCTCCGGTCCAGGTGTCGTCGCCGTCGCCGATCAAGCCCGCGAGCCGCAGCGCCGCTCGGGTCGCCGCGAGATCGCCGTGTACGTCGCCGAGCGCAACGACGCGCTCCGCCGCTTCGAAGCGCCAGGGGCCGGTCGCGCGGCGCGGGCCCGGCGGCGAAGGGGACGGCGCGACCTTCGTGGGGGAGCGCGCTGAGGCGCCGGCCATCGAGCCCGCAGAAGAAGCAGCGACGGTCCCCTCGGGACCCATCCCGTCGCGTGGCCCCCCGCCGCGGCCGCAGCCGATGGTCGTCGTGGTGCTGCCCCCGAACACCAACATCAGCGCCAAGGCCCGTCGCGTCGCTGAAGACGGCCGACCCCGCGACGAACGCGGGCCCGACGCGGCGACGCTCAAGGGCCGACGTCGTCCGCGAGGGCCTCGGCGACCTCGACCTGAGGGTCATCGTCGCGCGCTGGCGGCGAGGGGCGCGCACCGCCCTCTGAGGCTGGGGGCGGCTCAGACGGGCCGGTCGCGCTCTTCTCGGGGAGCGCCTTGCGCTGGCTCGTCCCCCCATCGCCGAGCAACTTGTCGCCCTCGTCGGCCGAGGAGAACCGGAACGCGAGGCGGCGGAGGGGGGCCTCGCGGTCTTCTTCGCCGTCGCCCTCGCGCGCCTCCACCACGATGGTGACCCGACCGCCGTCTTCGAGCGCGCCGAAGAGGATCTCGTTCGAGAGAGGGCGCTTGACCTCTTGATCGATGACGCGCGCGAGAGGCCGCGCGCCCATCTGTTCGTCGAATCCCTCTTCCGCCAGGTATTCCCGTGCTTCCCGGCTCAACTCGATGCGTACGTTCCGGTCCCCCAGCTGGGTCTCGAGTTGCCGCACGAACTTCTCGACGATGCTCCCCATCGCCCGGGGCGACAGCGGGGCGAAGCGAACCCGGGCGTCGAGGCGATTTCGGAATTCGGGGCTGAAGCGGTTGGTGTACTCCCGTTCCTCTTCGCCCGTTTGCACGCCGCGCTGGCCAAACCCGAGACGCGTCTTCGTGAGCGCGTGGGCGCCGACGTTGCTCGTCATGATGATGATGCAATGCCGGAAGTCCGAGGGCCGACCGCTGTTGTCGGTCAGCGTTCCGTGATCCATCACCTGCAACAGGACGCTGAAGATGTCGCGATGGGCCTTTTCGATCTCATCGAGCAAAAGCACCGCATGGGGCGTCTTGTTGACGGCGTCGGTCAAGAGGCCGCCACGGTCGTACCCGACGTAGCCCGGAGGCGCGCCGATGAGTCGGGAGACGGAATGCGCCTCCTGGTACTCCGACATGTCGAAGCGGATGAACTCGATCCCCATCGTCTTGGCGAGCTGCTTGGCGAGCTCGGTTTTCCCCACCCCGGTGGGGCCGGTGAACAGGAAATTGCCGATGGGCTTTTCTGGTTCGCGGAGCCCGGCCCGTGAAAGCCGGATCGAGGCCACGAGTTGGTCGATGGCGGCGTCCTGCTCGAAGATCACCGCCTTCAGTTCCGTGTCGAGATCGCGAAGGGCGGACCGGTCATCGGTGTTGACCTGCTTGGGCGGGATCTGGGCCATCTTGGCCACGACCTTCTCGATGTCGTCCTCGGTGACGACGTAGCCTTCTTCATGGTCGAGCTTGGCTCGAGCGCCGGCCTCGTCGACGAGGTCGATCGCCTTGTCGGGGAGCTTTCGATCTTGGAGGTACCGCTCGGACAGGCTGACCGCCGCCTCGAGCGCATCCTCGGCGTACGTGACCTTGTGAAAGTCCTCGTAGCGGTCGATGAGCCCTTTGAGGATTTCGATGCAGTCGTCGTGGCTCGGTTCGTTGACTTCGACCTTTTGCAGGCGCCGCACGAGCGCGCGGTCGCGTTCGATGTGCGACCGGTACTCTGCGTACGTGGTGGACCCCATGACCCGCATCTTCCCGCCCATGAGCGCCGGCTTGAGCATGTTCGAGGCGTCCATGGTGGAGCCGCCGGCGGAGCCCGCGCCCATGATGTTGTGCATCTCGTCGATGAACAGGAGGGACCCTGGCCTCGCTTCGAGCTCTTTGACCACGGCTTTGAGTCGGTTCTCGAAGTCGCCGCGAAACCGGGTCCCGGCGAGAAGGCTCCCCATGTCGAGCGAGTAGACGACACAGTCGTGGAGCAGGGCAGGTACCTCCTCGTTCACGATCTTGCGGGCCAGGCCTTCGGCGATCGCGGTTTTTCCCACGCCGGCGTCGCCGACGAGGATGGGATTGTTCTTCCGCCGCCGCACGAGAATCTGCGTGACGCGATCGATCTCCTTTTCCCGCCCGATGAGGGGGTCGATGTTTCCCTCTTCGGCCTGCCGATTGAGGTTGGTGCAGAACGCTTCGAGCGGGTCGTCGTCGTCGGAGGCCTCTTCGTCGCTGCTGGATCCATCGGCGGGGGCGAAGCCTCGGGAGGCGAGGGCGCCGCCTTTCCGGTCGGCGCCCGACTTCGACACGCCGTGCGAGATGAAGTTGACCACGTCGAGCCGCGTGACCCCTCCCTCCTCGAGCAGGGTCTTGGCCTGGGAGTCGCGCTCGGCGTAGAGCGCCACGAGAACGTTGGCCCCCTTGACCTCCTGGTCGCCGGAGCTCTGCACGTGGGCGAGGGCCCGACTGAGCACCCGCTGAAAGCCGAGGGAGAGGGTCGGCGTCGCATCGGCGTGATCGGGGAGGGCTTCCATCTCCTCGTCGAGAAACTGTTCGAGGCTCCGTCGGAGCGCACCCACGTCCCCGCCCGACTTTTTCACGACGTTGGCCGTCGTGTCGTCGAAGAGGAGGGCGTAGAGCAGGTGGTCTACGGTGACGTACTCGTGACGTCGCCGAATCGCCTCTCGGGTGGCGAGGGTGACCGCGACTTCGACTTCGGGACTGATGCGGACTTCGCTCACGGTGATGGGACCTCTCGGAGATGGCGGGTCGTCGTCAAAGCGCCTCCGCGTCGGGGAACCAGGCGCAGCGGGGCGGGGCGCAGCGGGGTTGGGGGTCGTAGCGCACCGCGGAGGAGGGCAGGGCCTCGGAGAGCAGGGCCTCGGAAGAACACGTCGATGACAGCGGCTCCGTCAGGTGGTGGGTTCGGCGGTCAGCCGCAGCGGCATCCCGTGTTCCCGGGAGAACGCCGTGACTTCTTCGACCTTCGTTTCGGCGACGTCTTTGGTGTAGACGCCGGCGACGCCGGTGCCTTTGTGGTGCACGGTCAACATGACGTGCTCGGCTTCCGTCTGGCTCTTACGGAAGAACTTCATCAGTACCAACACGACGAATTCCATCGTGGTGTAGTTGTCGTTGTGGAGTACGACCTTGTATTGCTTGGGTTTTTTTGTTTCTTTGCGCTCGTCGAAGGCGACGTCACCGTCATCCTCGAACACCTTTCGACGCTCGTTGCTCACGCCTGATCCATAACATCGAGCCCCAGAACAGCGAGCCCCAGAACAGCGAGCGCGCAGTCCCGCGGCTCGACGAACACCTTAACCAGCAGACCCGCCCTCGTCGCCTGGTCGATCGGGCAGGCTTCCCCCGAAGCTCCGGCGCGGACGTCCGACCTACTCCGCCTTGAAGACCGTGGTGGTGATGTCGAGGCGGGGATGCGCGGGGAACGACATGCTGCGGATCTGGCCGGAGATGCACGACGAGATGCCCCCGTTCTTGGGATTGGTCTGCACGGTGACGCCCTTGGCTTGACCGTTCTGGACCGCGGCACAGATCGAGACCGACATGCTCGGCGGCACACCGCACGAGTTGAGGTAGGTACCGCGGTTGAGGACCGCCCCGTAGGCGCCGGCGGTGAGATCGGGTGGCGTGCCTTCTTCGTAGCGTTCGACGTACTGGGCACGCGCCCCCGCGCAGGAAAGTCCACCCGCCACTTGCGGCGTGGGTCCTCGGGGGGCGGACGTGTCGCCATCGTCGCTTCCCCCCGAGCGCCGTACCCCGCCGCCTCGTCGTCCTGCGCCCTGGTACGCGGCCTTCTTCCCGTCGGCGAGACCCGTGTCGAAGTCGATCATCTGCGCTTGGTCGCCCGCCACCCCGATCCGAACCCCGCGGTCGCTCCGGGAGCGAAACCACCATCCGCCCGCGGCCGCGCCGACGAGAACGAAGACGGCCAAGCCGGCCAGGACCTTGTTCTGTGAGGCGCGCTTCTCCTGCCCTTGGGCCCGCACCAGGCTCTTCTGATCCGCCTTTTTCTGACGCCCACGAGCCGCGTGTTCGGCGAAGGGTGAAAACTCGGCCCACGCGTCGATCTGCTTTTCTTCCTGGCTCAGGGTGTCGCGCAGGAAGTGCTCGGAGCGAAAGTTGCCCGAGGCGATCTGCTGGAGGAGCTCGACGGCGTTGAAGGGGCCGTGGTCCATGCTGTCTTTGACGACGATGTAGCGAGGCCGGGGGTCACTCTCGAGGCGCGCTTTGAGGGCGCCGAGCTGCTGGGTCGAACCTCGCGACGAAGCGGGCTCCCCGCCGGGAGCCGAGGCCGCAACGCCGACGTCGAGCCGGGGGAGGCGAGGAGAGGCGGGAATGACGTCGACGCGGGGTTGTGGGGCCGGCGGGAGCATCGATAGCGAGACGTCCACCTCGAAGTCGTCGTCGTGGTCGAGATGCGACGTGTCGGCCTCGGGCGGCGGCATGCTCGCCATCGGGGCGCATTGGTGGAGCGCCTGGGCGAGGGCCGCGAGGTCGGCGGGGCGGGCGTTGCGGTCGGCGACGAGGCACTTGCCGAGGATCATCTCGAACTTCTGGCTCAGCGATGGCACGACCTCCGAGGGCCGACGCATGCCGGGACCGACGATCTCGTTGGTGGCGAGTTCGTAGAGCACCGCGCCCACGGCGAAGACGCTAGAGCGCGCGTCACCGCCGTCGCCGCTTCGCTCCTCGGGGGCGATGCACGCGCGGTCGCGGTCACTGGTGGGAAGCGTCTGGGCGGCCTCCACGATCATGCTCGCGCCCGAGGGTTTGAAGCGGATGGAGCTCGGAGAGACGAACAGCTTCGCGCCCCCAGCGTGGAGGTCGTCGAGCTCGCTGATCAGAGGCACCATCATGGCCACGATGTGACGCATGTTGAAGCGGTCCCCGTCTCCTCGGCGCTCCTCGAGCGCATCGCGCAACGTAGCCTCAGTGCCCATGTGCCTTCGGTTCTATCGAGAACCGTCGCGTCCCTCAACTCGCCCCTCGGGCCCGAAACGCGCGCGTCTGGTCAGAGGGCTTCGGGTGTCTTCGATGTCCAGCACGCGGGGGCTGGAGGATCGACCCAGGGAATGACGCGGGACGTCTCGTCCTCCTCGCGGATCTCCAAGGGAACCTCCTTGTAGACGACCGCTTCGCCGCAATGATACGCGCCGCGCTCGTCGCTCGAGCGCGTGTCTTCCACGACGGGCCGCGGTGCGAATCGGTTGCTGCACTGCGCGTAGCGTAACGTGTAGGTATCGTCGCGGTCGGGGACGACGAACCGCGAATTCGGATCGGCGGCGGTTCTCTTGCCCAGGATCACGCGCTGCCAGCGTACCTCGTCGTCGTCGACGATACTCAATTCCACCGGCTGAACGAGGCTTCCCTTCATCATCGTGGGCCCCTTGCCGATGGCGAAGTCGACACACACCGGCTCGTCCGCCACGAGGCCGGTCACCGACTGGGCCGTACAGCCCGTGAGTGCCCACAGGGCGAGGGCAAGAAGGGTCGCGGGGATGCGCACGCGCGGAGCCTGTTCGGACGCGCTCGAACCGTCAAGTTGGCGTCCGAGGTCTTCGGCTTCGGTCGTCGATCTTCGGCTTCGGTCGTCGATCTCAGTCGCCTTCATTTTGCCGTACGGCCTCTTCGATGAATCGCCGAAGCGCGTCCTGGGCCAAGGCCGGGAGATTGGTCGCATCGGCTTCGGTCAGCTGCGCGATGGTGTTGCACAGTTGGGCCCGGCGCGGCTCGGCGTAGGTCACGCAGACCAGCCGACGGGTCTCTGCGGTGGCCTCAGGGGTCATCGGTTTCCCGGCCCCCGCGGCCGAAGCGTGGAACAACAGCAGGGCGGCGGCGCCGAGGTCGGGACCGAATCGCTGGAAGCGGCGGATGAACCCGGGCCGATGCGTGAGGGCATAGAGGGGGTCGAAGCGGTTGGCCAACAAGGCCACGCGCGCCGCGAACAGCAGCACTTCGAAGTTGCGTGCGGGTTGGGCGTGTCGGCGGGTCAGGTCGTCGAGGGCGAGCAGGTCGTCGTCGACCGAGGGCGTCGTCGCGCTGCAGTTCGCGGCGACGCTGAGCACGTCGGCCCGAAGATGCACGCCGAGACCCTCTCGCCGCGAGAGAGCGCGCGCCGCGTCGACCAGCGTCGGGCTGCAGTGTTCGGGGTGACGCTGGCGTGCCATCAGGGTGGCGGCGGCTTGCTCGTGGCCGAATTGGCGGAGCGCACCCACGGCGCGCTCGAGTGCCCCCGGGTCGTATCGTTTGGCGTCGACTTCGGCGAGAAACGTGTCCACGGCGCGCCATGCTTGGCAGGCGGGACGTCCGGTCTCGGCCCCCGGGGCCAGCCGGGGCAGTCGCGGCCAGGCGTCGGCGACGCGCAGCGCGAGCGCCTCGGGGTAGGCCTCGCAATCGACGGCGCGTCGCGTCGGGGCTTTGAGGCGGACCCGCGTGCACGGCATCGGCGCCGCCACCCGTTGGAGGCTCTTCTTGGCCCGCTCGATCACCGGGGTGAGCTCCGTGACCTCGCGGAGCGGCACCGGGACGGGGTCGAAGACCGCCGCCACGTCGTCGTCGTCCGCGGCCGGCGGAAGGGACATCTTGGCGAGGGTCCAGAGGTCTCCGGCGAGCAGAGGATGCCCCCGCTCGGCCGCGCTCTGGGCGATCACGGCGATCGTCGCCGTCGCGTCGCGGGTCCACGTGGCCGTGTCGCCCTGACTCGGTACGCGGGTCGGGCCCAACTTGACGCCGTTGGCCCAGGTGCCCACCGCGGTGCGGGCGGCCCCGAGCGCGGGCCCGTCGTCGTCACGTGCGAAGTGATAGGCGGCCGTCAGCGCCGCCACATGAGCGTAGTATCGGGCGGATTGGCGCTGTGTCTCGGGGTCGGCGGAAGAACTCCAGGTGACGTCGAGCGACGTCTCGAGCCCACCGTCCGACGTCCCGTAGCCGAGCCCCGCCTGAAGGCCTCCGCTGTTCTCCAGGAGATGCCCGCCCAGGGACACGGTGGCCGAGATCTGCACCCGGAGCCGCCCCGGCGCGTGGAGGTAGGTAAAGGTCTGGCGCGGCACCACGAGTCCGCGCGCGCGTCCCTCGGACAAAATCCGGTCGAGACGGTGGACGGCCTCGTCCCGGGCGCCGTGGGCGAAGTCGTGGATGGCGCGCCGCACCGCGATGACGGCGGCAGGATTCGCGGCGCCGCATGAGTCCCTGCCCGCGGCCGCCATCGCGTCGAGGAGGGGGGCGGGGTCGAGGGATGGGCTTTCGCCGATGGATCGGATGCCGGTGTCGTGCATCAGCATGGGGAGCAGCACCGGTCGCCGACGGGCGCGCGCGATGGCCATGACGTCTTCCGGGATCGGCGTTTCCTCCA
This sequence comes from Myxococcota bacterium, assembly GCA_039027095.1. Lineage (GTDB taxonomy): Bacteria > Myxococcota_A > Polyangia > Polyangiales > Polyangiaceae > JAPYTK01. The sequence continues at coordinate 40,278 of JBCCLB010000012.1, read as the reverse complement.
GGTTGCTTCCCACGAGGGCGAAGAGGAGCAGGAGGTCGCCTACCGGCGCATCGTTCCGGGCGTACGCCCGCTCGGCGAACGAGCCCAACAGACGCACGAATCCCGCTCCGGGGTCCGCGTCCTCGGGGGCCGCCGCGACGTCCCGACCGATCTCGGCGAGGGTCGCGAAAAGCCCTCCGCGGGTCGCGTCCTCGGCGAAGATCCGACTCAGGTTCTCGAACACGAGGGTGGCGCGTCGGGCCGCGCGCGCGGTCTCGCGGCCCTCTTCGTCAGTCTCGGCGGTGAGGAGCCGACCCCGCAGGAGCAGGTAGCCCCCGGCGACCGCGGTGGCTTCGGGTCCCTCGACCCAATCGCGGAGACCGGCATCGACGATCGTCTCCGCTCGGGAGGAAGAGATGCGCGGCGCCTCGCCTGAAGACGCGGCCCAGGGGGGGGCGAGGAGGTCGAGGGTGTCGCTGACCAAAAGACCGACGAGCCGGGTCCGTCGCGCCCATCCGCGATCGTCTCGACCGGAAAAGATGGGGTCGCGGAGCAGGCGTCGTTGTCGTTGTCGGAGGCGGCGCCAAGCGGCGGCCGACGTGGTCGCTCCCGCTCCGGCGTTTCCCCCGCCGTCGGAGCACGTCACTTCGTTCGAATCGGGCGCGGCGCGGCCGAACCGAACGGCGATGAGGCCATCGATCAAGTCGGCGAGGAGTCGAGAGAGGGCTTCCTCCGCCTCGCTGCGGTCGCCAGGGCTGAGCGCAGAGATGGCGGCCACCAGCTGCCGATGCGCTTCGGTACGGCGGACGGGGAAGGATCGGGGGTCGAGTCGGTCGGGGTCCAACGCGCCGGTCGGGGCGAGGCGGGCATACGCCGCCGCGGCACGGACCAAGGTTCCGAGTTCGGCGTAGGAGAGGTCATCGCTCGCCAACGCCGCCTCGATGCGGTCGGTTGCGACGTCCAGCCCCGCGGTGTCGTCGAACAAGCGACCGATGAGGGCATGGCCGGCGTGGACGAGGGCCATCTGCCATCCCTGAGTACGGCCGAAATCGCCGGCGAGCTTTTCGTCGAGGGCCCTACGGAGGGTGGTCAAAAACGGCCCCTGCATGACCCCCGGAAAAGACATCGCCGCCAGGGCGGCGGTGCCGGCCCGCTCGATCAAGGCGCCCCCGGTGGCGGCCCGGCGCAGGTCGGCCTCGACCCAAGCCGCGACCTGAGTGTTCAGGATGTTCCGGAGCCGCGGGTCGCGCAGTGCTCCCGGCCGTCGCGCCAGGTCGAGAAAGATGAATCCGACGAAGCGCTCGGGATGGGCCGCCCGGAGGGTTCCGAGCGCCTCGAAGTGCTTGGCGGCGAGCTCGGTCACGCGTTGGTAGGTCTTCTCGGACGTGACGCTCAGACCGTCGAGCTCGCCTCGTTCGGTGAGGAGGGTCCCGAGGTGACGCCAGGGGTGGTGCGCCGCCGCGAGGTCGAGGAGGCGTCGGTAGCCTTGGTGCCAGGCGACGAGACGAAGATGGCCGGGTACCGCCTCGCCGCGCTCCCCGTCGGGGTCAGCGTCGCGGTCGAGAATGAGGGGCCAACGCTCGGCGAACAAGAGGTCCGCCCGTCGTTCCATCGTAGGGATGAAGGGCGCCTCTTCGGGACACGACTGCGGCGCGGAGGCCAACCTCCGGAGCGCCTCCCGTCGGTCTTTCGCGACGGCGGGAAGGATCCGCTCGAGGCGTGAATTGCGTGACGGGTCGTCCTCGGCGCGAAGGAGCCGGTGCCGAATCAGGTCGGCGTAGGGGGTCGACCCGAGCGCGGAGGGATCGACATCGTCGTCAGCGGCGGAGGCATGGGCGCCGTTTCGCGCGGGGAGGGCGATGCCCACGACGCGGAGGTCGCGCAGCGCCAGCTCGGCGCGGCGTCGGGCCTCGAGGCTGCCCCCGCCCGCCGAGAGCGCCTCCCGCACATCGTCGGCGGCCGCGGCGGCGGCGACGTAGTCGAAACGATCGGCCGCGGTGAAGGCGCGGGTGATGCCTGTCGCCAAGCGTTGGTCGGCCGCGCGCTGCTCCGGGTCGACGGCGATGATGGCGGGGACGAGGTCGGCCAGTCGCCCGAGGTCGTCGTCGGGAAAAAAGAGCCGTGGGCTCGGCACCGCGACGAACACGTGGGCGCGTCCTCGGGCCCGACCGAGGGCGAGGATGAGCGCGTCTCGGTCCACGTCTTCGCGAGCGGGAGGCAGGGCCACCGTGTCACCGAGAACCAAAGCGGCGCCACGGTCCGAGCCCAACGCCTTGAAGACCTCGTCCCAACCGCCTTGGTGGCGGTCGGCAAAGGCGGTGACGAGGGCGGCCACGCGCGCGCCGTCCTCGGCGTTGGCGGCGGCGCTGATCGCGGAGGCACAGGCCGGCGCCGTGGCGCAGGCATCGGCGTCGCCCGCGGCACCGCCGGGGGTCGAGGAGGCTGCGGCCCCGCAACCGAGGAGGGCGACGAGCCCGAAGAACAATGTGAAGCGGACACCGCGGACCATGGGCGGCTTATACCTTCCGTCGGCGACACGGTCGTGGCTTCTCGCGCGTCGCTGGCGGTGCCATAGCTCGGTCGATGAAGCACGGAGGTCGTCGGCGCGGAGGGGCGAAGCGCACGGCGGCCGCGGTACGCCTCGGGCTCGGGGTTCTCACCCTCGGGGCCGGGGTCGCCTGCGGCAGCCCGACCGACGACCGCTTCTACGGGACGACGGAACGCCGCGGGCGACCCCCGACCACCCTCTACCTCAACAACGGGGAGGAGCCGGAATACATCGACCCGACCCTCACGTCGGAGAGCTCGGGCGCCTTCGTGGTGGCTCAGATCTTCGAGGGATTGGTGCAACAGCACCCCGAGACCCTCGCTCCGGTGCCCGGCGTGGCCAGCCGCTACGACCAAAGCGACGACAACCGCGTGTTTCGCTTTCATCTTCGCCGCGATGCGGGATGGTCGGACGGGGTGCCCGTCCGAGCGTCCGACTTCGTCTACGCGTGGCGCCGGGCGCTCGAGCCCGCCACCGGCGCCCGCATGGCGGAGCTCATGTACAACTTGAAGAACGGGCGCGCCTACCATCAGCGCCAGGTCGCGCGCACCACCGGGGCGGTCGCGCTCGAAACACGCCCGGCGGGCGACGACGGGCAGGGCGCAGGGCCGCGCCTCCCAGCCGGGTCGGCGGTGCGCGTGTGGCTCCGGCTCCCGGCCGATACGCGCGCCCGTCCGCGGTCGGCGGTTCCCGAGGATCGAAGCACCACCGCCGCGGCGATGATGGCGTCGGTCGATGCATCCCCGGCGCCAGTCACGGTGGTTGCGCTCGGGCCGGAGGGACGCTGCGACGGGGCGGCCGACCGCTGGTATCGCGTGCGGGTCGAGGGCAGGGGGGACGGGTTTCTCCTCGGGTGTGTCCTCGCTTCCCGCGCGATCGCGGAGCAGGCCGTGGTCACCCCGTTCGACGACCGGCCGCGTTTCGGCGGCGCCGTGCCCGCGTCCGATGGACGCGAGGATGGTGGTGGCGCCGCCGCCCGCGCGACGGCGGGGTTCGTGCCCGCGGCGGTGCTCGCTCCGGATCCGGACCTCGTCGGAGTTCGGGCGGTCGACGACCACACATTGGAAGTCGAACTCGAGAAGCCAACCCCGTACTTTTTGGAGCTGTTGGCCTATGCCACGTTCTTTCCCGTGCGGCGCGATGTCATCGAGCGCTTTGCCGCCACGGCGACGCCCGAGGCGTGGACGCGACCTGAGCACATCGTCAGCAACGGTCCGTACCGGTTGGCGGCGCACGCATTCCGCTACGAGATGACGTTGGAGAAAAACCCCCATCACCCTCGCCGCGACGACCTCCGCATCGACCGCGTCGTGGTGCTCCAGGTGCCGAGCTACCACGCGACGATGAATCTCTACAAAACCGGAGAGATCGACTACCTCGGCCAAAACCTGGCGCTCCCGCAAGAGTTTCTCCCTACCTTGAGACGTTACGAGGACTTTCAGCAGTCGATGTGGAACGCCACCTATTGGTACGAATTCAACACCGAGCAGGCGCCGGTGGACGACGTGAGGGTGCGGCGTGCCCTCAACCTCGCGGTGGACAAAGAGGCGCTGGTGACGCGGGTCGCGAAGGGCGGACAAGTCCCCGCCACCCACTATGTCCCCGACTTCGTGGGCGGGGGTTATCGAGCGCAGGCCGACGCCGAGCGGTCCGCGGGCCGCGACCGTTTCGCGGGGGACGGCCATGAATTCGACCCCGAGCGGGCGCGGGCGTTGCTCGGGGAGGCCGGGTACCCGGTGCAAGAGCGCGACGGGTCGCGCCAGGCGGTGGGCTTTCCCGACCTCGAGATCCTCTACAACACCAGCGAAGGCCACCGTTCGCTCGCCGTCGCCCTCCAGGCGATGTGGAAACGCCACCTCGGCGTTTCGGTCACCCTTCGCAACGAGGAGTGGAAGGTCATGATCAAGAACCTGCGGGACGGACGGTTTCAAATCGCCCGCTTCGGCTGGGTCGGCGACTACAACCATCCGCACTCTTGGCTCGAGACCTTCGCGGGGTACAGCAACAACAACTGGACGCGCTGGAGCGACCCGCGGTTCGACCGGCTGCTCGCCGAGGCGGCGTCCACCGGCGACCCGGTCGTGAGCATGGAGCGGTACCGGGACGCCGAGTCGCTTCTCGTCGACGCACTCCCTCGGCTTCCGCTGTACTTCTACACCAAGTCGACCCTCATCAAGCCGTACGTGCGCGGGTTCTTTGCCAACGCGGCGAACCGCCACAACGTGGCCTGGATGTGGATCGATCCCGATTTCGATCCCACCGCGGCGGGCGGCGGAGCGCCGAACCGGCCGGCCTTTGAACCGGGCGTCTTTCCCCGTCCCGGCCCCTTGTGAGCGAGGTCCGACGTGGTCGGTTTCATCATCAAGCGCCTCCTCGGCCTCGTCCCGACCCTCTTCGCGGTGGCGACGCTCGTCTTTTTTCTCGTCCGGCTCGCGCCCGGAGGGCCCTTCGATACCGAGCGCGCGGCGCCGCCAGAGGTCATCGCGGCACTCGAGGCGAAGTACGACCTCGATGCCCCCCTCGGCACCCAGTACGTCCACTTTCTCGGCGATCTGGTGCGCGGCGACCTCGGCACGAGCTTCAAGTATCCGGGGCGCACCGTACAAGAGATCATCGGGGCGAGCCTCCCCGTGAGCATGAGCCTGGGGTTCTGGGCCATGCTGCTCGCCCTGACCCTCGGCATCCCGCTCGGCGTTCTCGGTGCCATCCGGCAGAACACGTGGAAGGACAACGCCGCGATGGCGGCGGCGATGGTGGGCATCAGCGTGCCGCGGTTCGTGCTCGCCCCGCTCCTCGTGCTCTGGCTGTCGCTGAGCCTCTATCTTCTGCCGGTGGCGCGTTGGGAGACGTGGCGGCACATGGTGCTTCCCGTCACCTGTGCCGCGCTCCCCACGATGGCTTACGTGGCGCGACTCACCCGCGGGGGGATGCTGGAAGTCATCCGCGCCGACTTCATCCGGACCGCCCGCGCCAAGGGCTTGTCCGAGCGTGACGTGATCGTGCGCCACGCCCTTCGGGGCGGGCTGCTCCCGGTGGTCAGTTTTCTCGGGCCCGGGTTTTCCGGGCTCCTCGTGGGCTCGCTCGTGATCGAGCAGATCTTCAGCATCCCGGGCATGGGGCGGTACTTCGTCGAGGCGGCGCAGAACCGCGATTACACCGTCGTGATGGGGGTCACCCTCGTCTACGGGTCGCTGCTGATGGTTTTGAATGCGGTCGTCGACCTCGCCTACGCCTGGCTCGATCCGCGGGTGAAACTGTCGTGACGGAGCGCGGGTCCGAGAACCTCGATCCCCAGGACGCGCGGGAGGAGGCGGGTTCGAGCCTCGGGCGTGACGCCTGGCGGCGACTGAAGCGCAACCGGGCGGCCGTGGCCTCGGCGGCGGTGTTGGCGGTGATGATCCTCGCCTGCCTGGTCGTGCCCTCGTGGGGGAGGTTCGACTACGCGGCGCAGGACCTCGCGCTCGGTCCGAGTCCCCCGTCGTGGGACCATCCGATGGGCACCGATCCCCTGGGGCGAGACCTCATGGCGCGCGTTTTTCTCGGAGGTCGCGTCTCTTTTGCGGTCGGCATCGTGGCCACGCTCGTCAGCTTCGCCATCGGGGTGAGTTGGGGCGGCATCGCAGGGTACGTCGGGGGGCGGCTCGATGCGCTCATGATGCGCGTCGTCGACGTCCTCTACACGTTTCCGTTTCTCATCTTCGTCATCCTGCTCCAGGTCTTTTTCGCCAACAAGGACGGGACGCTGCACCGGGGCTTCACCGCCATCCTCAGCCCCGTCGTCTCCGATGCGCGCGATCCGTCTTGGTTTCCGGTCTTCCAGATTTGCTTCGTCTTCGCGGCGCTCGGGGCGATCAGCTGGCTGACGATGGCGCGCATCGTGCGCGGCCAGGTGATCGTTCTCCGGGAGCAGCCGTTCGTCGAGGCCGCCCGGAGCGTGGGGGTCGGTCCGGCGGCCATCATTTTTCGCCATCTGCTTCCCAACGCCCTCGGTCCCATCATCGTGTACACGACCCTGACCGTGCCCCAGATCATGTTGACGGAGGCGTTTCTCAGCTTTCTCGGACTCGGAACGCAAGAGCCGCTCTCGAGCTGGGGGCTGTTGGCGGCCAAGGGGGCCGAAGTGATGGAGCTGTACCCGTGGTTGCTCGTCTTTCCCGCCTCGATGCTCGCCGTCACCCTGTTTTGCTTCAACTTTCTCGGCGACGGGCTGCGCGACGCCCTCGACCCGCGGGTGCAGCGGCGTTGATCGGCTCGCCGCCCCGCGTGCGGCGTGGCGTCCTGCACCACGTTCTCGTCGCGACCGTCGTCGCGGTCCTGGTCGGATGCGTCGGTCGGAGCGACGAACAGGACGGCGGGTGCGCCTCCCGGAACACCGATGCGCACGACCTCCAGGGGGTCTTCGACGCCATGGCGTCTTCGTCGGCGTCCGCGTCGCCGTCGTCGTCGGCATCCGGGCCTACCCGTCCTCCCGCGCGGGAGCGGGCGCGGGTCCCGGGGCCATGCGTCGCGTCCAGCGGGACGCCGGCGGAAGCGGCGCGGCGCCTGGGGAAGCGACCGGCGTGTCGGCGCGCGCGCGTGCTGGAGCATCAGGCCGAGGGTCGCGTTCCCCGGTACGCGTGCGTCTTCGAGCCCAGCCGGATCGCCGAGACGTCGCCGCTTCCGCTCGTCGTCTTTCTGCACGGCGCGTACGACGACCCCACGGCGGTTCACCGTCAGACGCGATTCCGACGGCGGGACCACGAACTCGATCTCACCGGCGATCCCGACCACCCGGGCTTCATCACCCTGGCCCCTCAGGCCCGCCGGATCGAGGCCTCGCTACGGTGGGACGTCGACCACGTCGACCGCGACAACGCCGACATCGTCGCCATTCGGGCCTTCGTCGCGGCGCTGGTCGACGAGGGAATCGTCGATCGGCGTCAGATCTACGCCGTGGGGGCCTCGCGAGGCGCGACCATGGCCAACCTCTACGCGTACCTCCATCCCGAGGAGGTCGTGGCGTTCGGGGGATTTGCCGCCGCGCCGGCCTACGTGTGGCGCTGTGGCGCGTCGGCCCCTCCGCCGCCGGCCGCGATGCTCTACCGCGCGTGCGATGCCGAAGTTCCCTGCGCAGACATCGAACGCTGGTTGCAGGCCCGCGAGCGAACGGGCGCGGCGACGATGTCGTGGCGGCTCGGCGGCGCCTCCAACTTGGAGCCGAGCTGCTCGCTGAGCGAACGGGGGTGCAGCGTCCGCATCGGGAAAGCCAACCATCGTCGATGGCCGAAGCGGCGTGAAGTCGACCTTCTCGAGTACCTCTCGCGGTTCAGCTTCCGCGGCCCTCCGTGAGCGGATTGTGCGCGCCGTGCGAGCGGCGTTATGTTCCGACGCAAGCATGGTCGAAGACATCTTCGGCATCATCGGGACGACGCTCGCCGGGGCCTTTCACGTGGAAGAGGTCATCGCCGAAGGCGGATACGGCGTCGTCTATCGGGCCGAGCACGTGGCGTTTCGGGCGCCCGTGGCGCTCAAGTGCTTGAAGATCCCGGGGACCATCTCGCCCGAGCAAAGCGAAACGTTCGTCGAGAACTTTCGCGAGGAAGCCGAGATTCTCTTTCACCTCTCGGCGCAGATCCCCGAGGTCGTGCGCCCCCTTCATGCCGATGCGATGACCCTCCGCGAGGGTACGTTCGTGCCCTACATCGCGATGGAGTGGATCGACGGCAAACCGCTCGACTCGATCGTCATCATGCGAGAAGACGACGGATTGCCGCCCCTCGCCGTGCGCAAGGCGGTGAAGATGTTGGCGCCCATCGCGAGGGCCTTGTCGCGCGCACACCGCTTTCAGGTGCCCGGGGGGGCGGTGGTCAGCGTGACCCATTGCGACCTCAAGCCCGAGAACATCGTCATCACCGACCGGGACAACCCCGTCCGGGCCAAGATCCTCGACTTCGGCATCGCGAAAGCGCGGGATTCGATGCGGCAAACCGTGGGCCGCATCACGGCGACGGAGCAGGCGCGCCCCTTCACCCCCAGCTACGGCGCGCCGGAGCAGTGGGTGCCCAAACGCTACGGCCAGTCGGGTCCGTGGACCGACGTGTGGGGACTGGCCCTGACGCTGGTCGAATGCGTGACCGGTCGCCCCCCGATCGACGGGGAGATGCACGCCATGATGGGCACCGCGCTCGACCGAAGTCGACGCCCGACCCCGCGCACGGAGGGGGTCATCGTCGACGATGAGGTCGAGCGTGTCTTCGCCCGGGCCCTCGCCGTCGACCCTCGAGACCGATACACCGACATCGCCTCTTTCTGGACCGAGCTGGAGGACGCGGTGGGTCGTCCGCGCACCTTTCGCGACGAACCGGCGCCACGTGTCTCTTACGACGACCTCGAGGAGGTGCGAGACGCGGCGCTCGCGAGCGTCGGCGCGCGGCCCGTCGACGCTGACGCCGCGGCCGAGCCGGGGGAGTTCGGCCTCGAACTCGAGGCTCCCCCTTCGCGACCGCCATCGGCGACGCAGCCGCTCAGCGCCTCCGAGGCGGAAGAATGGATCCCTTCGTCGGCGCCACCGTCCGAGGAACCGCTTACGGCTCCGACCTCCTCTGCGCGAGGGTTTGAGTCCGGCGAATTCCTCGTCGATGCGGCGTCCCACCCCCCTCCGTCGTCCGTGGCGGCCGAGGCGCCGACTTCGGCCGACATGCCCCTGGCCGCCATCGACCTCGACTTGGAGCCAGCGCCGCGGCGGCCGGCCCCGTCGGCTCCTGGTTCCGGGCCTCGGGGGCCTGCCCCGCGGGCGTCGTTGTCGTCTTCTTCGAGCGCCGCGGGGGGCCGCAGACCGGGCGCCGTCGTGGGTTCTTCGACGCGGCGGTGGACGCCGCCGTCGGACGTCGCGCCGGGGGCGGCGGCGCCGTCGACCCTGGCCGCGCGGCTCAAAGTTCCCATGGCCGTGGTGGCCATCGGCATGGTCTTGGTGGCGGTCGACGTCGTGCTGACCCGTACGGCGGGGGCCCCGTTGGCCCTGGGTCCGATCCGAATCCGGTGGGTGGCGGCGGCGTGCGTGGCGCTGGGCGTGGTGCTCGCGATGGTGAGCCTCGTCGGAGGCGGCGAAGACGAGTGACCGCGGCACGCGATGCCGAACGCCGAGCTCGGGCCGACGACGCGGTCGCGACCCGGCTCACCCGACACATGCGGGCCACCACCTCGCCCTGGGGTCCGCTGACGGACGCCTACCTCGTGGGGGTCCCGACGGCCTTGCTCACGCTCGGAGCCGCCATCGCGGGAGGGCTCGGGTGGCGGCCGGGGGAGGCGTTGCCCCTCGTGATCGCCGCATGTGCGTCGCCCCTGATTTGCTCCCTCGTCGCGAGTGTCGCCATCGGTGATGCCCGATCTCGCGTCGTCGCGTGGCTCGCCTCCGTCCCGTTCGACGTCGTCAACGTCAACGGCCTCCTCGACGGCGTGGGGGATGCCCTCATCGTGCGTTTCGCGGGCGTGATGCCGCCGCGGGCGGAACTCGATGCGCTCCTGCGGGGGGTCCACCCGGACGTCTTCGCGCTGCTGTACGACGAGCAGGACAACGAGGTCGGGATCAAGATTGGGGTCCTCGACAACCCCCGCAACCCCACCGTGGCGCATCGCCGCCGGTACCTCCGCGTCCAGAGGATCGTGGCGGACGTGTTGTTGCCGCTCCACGAGACCAAAGGCATCCACAGCGTACGCATCGCGTAGCCCGGAAGAAGGCCCTCGCGTTGGCAGACCCGACACCGATCGACTATGTCCGGGTCATGTCCGGGACCGACAAGCGCACGCGGCCCACCACGTGCCGCATGTTCGATACGCCGCTGATCGAGTTTTTCTCGCGGATCCATCCCCTCTCTCCCTTCGCGTTCTGGGTGCCTACGTTGGGCTTGCTCAGCGCCTACGTGCTCTACCGAGGCATGTCGGCGGCCCTTCTCGTTGCGTTGGCCGCCGCCGGATGGTTGGCGTGGTCCCTCGTGGAGTATCTGCTGCACCGCTACGTGTTCCACTACGTCAAGCCTCGCCCGTGGCAGCGCCGGTTTCACTTCATCGCCCACGGCGTGCATCATGACTTTCCTCAAGATGCCGCCCGGCTCGTGATGCCCCTGGGCGTCAGCATCCCCCTCGGGCTCGCTTTCTTTCTCGTCGCGTTGGCGCTCTTTCCCCTCGACATCACGATCGCTCTGATGGTCGGTTTCGGCGGGGGCTACTTGCTCTACGACGCGATTCACTACGCGACGCACCACCTTCGGCCGCGCACCCGCCTTGGGAAATACCTCAAAAAATACCACATGGTGCATCACACCGGGGTCGAAGGGCTCTGGGGCGTCTCGCAGCCCCTTTGGGACTTCGTGCTCGGAACGTACCTCGACCTCGATGGCCGCCCGCCGGGGACCAAACCGGTGCCGGACCGTCCTCGCTCCGCCTCCGCGGCGCCCGCGACCCCCGCCGAAGCGTCGCGTTAGCGTTACCGTTTCCTTTTCGGGGGCGAGCGACCTCGAATCAAAACAACCGCGCTGCGATGCCGTCCGCGTAGAGCCAATGATCCGGGGGGATGCGCACCGTCGTTCCGTGCCGCTCGAGCCTGCCCTCGGCGATGAGGTTTCGTGCCTCGGCCTCCCGGTGCGGCGGCCAGGCCTCGTCGAGCCCGAGCGTGCGCGCCGCCCGTTCGAGGTCGACCCCCTCACGCATGCGGAGGCCCAACATGAGTCGCTCTCGGAGCCGTGTTTCGGCGGTCAACTGCTCCTCGAATGAAGGTTCGAAGTCGCGCCTTTCGGCGGCGGCGTAATAAGCCCGAGGGTTGAGGGGGTTGCGGTAGCGCCGCGCGGTGCCGTCTCGCGCGCTCAAGGTCCCGAAGGCGGCGCATCCCAAACCAAGGTAGTCATCGCCGCGCCAGTATGCGGCGTTGTGACGACTCTCGTGCCCGAACCGGGCGTAGTTGCTGACCTCGTAGTGCGAGAATCCGCGACCCTCGAGCGTCTCGCGGACGGCGAGAAAGCTCTCGGCGACCACGTCCTCGCCCACGAGAGGGAGTCTTCCTTGACGGTCCAACGTGCCGAACCGGGTGCCGTCTTCGATGGTCAGGGCATAGGCGGACAGGTGGCTCACGCCGGTGGCCGCCACCCGCGCGACTTCTGCGGCGGCTTCTTCCGGTCGCTGGGCGCGTTCGGGGTCATCGGCGGCGACGCCAAAGATCACATCCGCGCTGACCCGCGGCATGATGGCGACGGCGTCGTCGAGCGCGCGAAGGGCATCGTCGGGGCTGTGCCATCGGCCGAGAAAACGAAGGCGTTCGGGGTCGAGGCCTTGCACGCCGACGCTGAGACGGGTGACCCCGCGGTCGCGGAGGGCTCGGGCGCGCTCCCGGTCGAGGGAACTCGGATTGCACTCGACGGATATTTCGAGATTCGGCGCGCGATGGGGCGCGGCGCGTAACACGGCGTCGAGCACCGCGCCAAGCGCCTCTGGCGCCCACAACGACGGCGTCCCTCCGCCGAAGAAGATGGTGGTGACGCGGTAGCGTTCGAAGAGCGACGCCCGGTGCTCGATCTCCGCTTCGACCGCCGCGGCATAGCGGTGATGGTCGACGGCCGCGGGGGGCCGGGCGAAGGAAACGAAATCGCAGTAGGGACACTTTTCCTTACACCAGGGGAAGTGAAGGTAGACCGCCAGCGACGGCCGCGCCGACGGGGTTGTCTCGCGGCGATGGCGCTTTAAGCTCATCATAGGCGCGCAGCGGTTGGCCGTTCCGGCTGCGGCGGGTCTACAATACGCGAGGGGCGCGAGCCAGCGCTCGCGCCGGAGGTAGTAGGGCACCCTTGGCGAACGCTCCCGTTCATCCCCCCACCGTGGCGTCGTCTGCGACCATGGGCGACGGCGCCGTTTTGACGGCACGCGAAATCGCCCGGCGCGTCGAGGCGTATCATCCCTCGGCCGACCTGGACCTTCTCCGGCACGCGTACGACTTCTCTCGGGAGGCGCATACCGGTCAGATGCGAAAGAGCGGCGACCCGTACTTCGCCCATCCGGTGAGCGTGGCCCGCATCATCACCGACCTCAAACTGGACGTCGCCAGCGTATGCGCGGCGCTTCTTCACGACGTCGTCGAGGACACGCCGGTCACGACCGAGCAGCTCGCACGCGAGTTCGGCGACGAGGTCGCGTTTCTCGTCGATGGGGTGACGAAGCTGACGAAGATGAACTTCACCTCGCGTCAGGACCGCCAGGCGGAGTCCTTTCGTAAAATGGTGGTGGCCATGGCGCGTGACATCCGCGTGCTCGTCGTCAAGCTCTGCGACCGCCTCGACAACATGCGAACGCTCGAGTTCATGTCACCGGACGGTCAAGAGCGCATCGCCCGCGAGACGATGGACATCTACGCCCCGCTCGCCAATCGCCTGGGGTTCGCCCAGTTCAAGAACGAATTTCAAGACCTCTCGTTCCGCTACCTGCACGCCGACGCCCATGCCGAAGTGTCGGAGTCGGTCGCCGAGACGGCTTCGCGTCGTGACCGTCACATCGAGCGCGTCTGTCGCCTGTTGATGGCCAAGCTCGCCACGCAGGGGTTCGCGGCGCAGGTCACGGGCCGGGTGAAGCACAACTACAGCATCTGGCGAAAGATGCAGGACCGTCAGTGCCACTTCGACCAGGTGTACGACCTGACCGCGTTTCGCGTCGTCGTCGAGTCGGTGGCGGACTGTTACGCCGCCCTCGGGGTGATTCACTCGATGTGGACTCCGGTGCCTGGTCGCTTCAAGGACTACATCGCGCTCCCGAAGCCGAACATGTACCAGTCGCTCCACACCACGGTGTTCGGACCCGGGCACCGGCGGATCGAAATTCAAATCCGGACCCACGAAATGCACGAGGTCGCCGAGGTGGGGATCGCGGCCCACTGGCGCTACAAGGCCGCGAGCGGGGGGATCGACCCTCGCGACGCGGTCCAGTTCGCGTGGTTGCGGCAGCTGATGGAGTCGCAGAACGAGCTGAGCAATCCGGCCGAGTTTCTGGAGAGCGTCAAGGTCGACCTGTTCCAGGACGAGGTGTACGTGTTCACGCCGAAGGGTGACGTGCGGGCCTTTCCCCGCGGCGCAACCCCACTCGACTTCGCCTTCGCCATTCACACCGAGCTCGGTCACCATTGCTCGGGGGCGCGGGTGAACGGCACGGCCGTTCCCTTGGGCTACCGCCTACGCAACGGCGACCTCGTCGAAGTGACGACGGATCCCGACCGCGAGCCCGACAAAGAGTGGCTCGAATGGGTGGAGACCGGGCGCGCACGGGCCAAAATTCGGCAGCACCTCCGGATGGTGCAACGGGACAAGAGCCGCAATCTGGGGCGCGAGCTTCTCGAGCGCGCCCTCGCCGAGGGAGGGATGACGCTCGAGAGACTCGAAGCCTGCGGCGAAGAGCGCGATCGGGTCCAAAGTCGCTTCGGGGTCGACCGCCTCGACGAACTCTTCGTCAACATCGGTTACGGGAAAACCAAGAGCGACGAGGTCGTCGACTTCCTCGCCCCCGCCGAGGCCGAGAACCGCCGTTCGCAACCGCCCCGAAGCCTCCGGCAGGGAAGGCTCGAGGCCTTCGTGCGACGGGTCACCGGCCGGTCCTCCCACGGGATCCTGCTCAACGGCGAGGATGACGTCCTGGTGCGCTTCACGAAGTGCTGCAACCCGATCCCCGGCGACGAGATCGTCGGCTACATGACCCGCGGACGGGGGATCACCATTCATCGGCGCGATTGCGCCAAGGGCTTCGAAGCGGATCCGGAACGAAAAGTCGCGGTGAGTTGGGACCCCAAAGCGAAGACGAACCGTCCGGTGACGTTGACCGTGGTGACCGCGAACCGACCCGGGATCCTGGCCACGGTGGGCCAACGCTTTCACGCCCTCGGGGTCAACATCAGCGAAGCGACGTGTCGGGCCGGCGACGACGGACGCGCCAGCAACACCTTCATGTTTCTCTGCTCTGACCTCGCGCGGCTGAAGGACATCGTCCGACAGCTCAAGAAGGTAGAGGGCGTCGTCGCCGTGACCAGAAGCTGAGGCTACCCAATTGAGCCTACACATTTGAGGCTACGAGGCTGAGGCTACGAGGATCTGAGGATCTGAGTCGAAGAGACCGAACCTCAGCGGTATGAGTAGGCAGAAACGATGTCAGGCTTCGGTGGGTTCCTGTTTGGAGCGGGAGACGAGATTCGAACTCGCGACGTCAACCTTGGCAAGGTTGCACTCTACCACTGAGTTACTCCCGCGAACCGATGCGAAGAGGTAGTCACCGGGGTCGACGGAGTCAAGCCACTTACCCCCGACGCGCGTCGGGGCGAACGGGCCGTCGTGCGCTGACCGAACACGACCGGGTGCACCTCGACGCCCTCGAAGCGGTGTACCGAGCGGTCGCGCGCAGAACCGCGGGGTCGTCGTGTCTCGACACGACCGAGTGTTGTCGCTTCGGCGTCACCGGTCGGGAGCCCTACGTCACCTCGATCGAGGTGCTGGCCGTGCGTCGGGCGCTCGCGCAACGCGGCGGGCCTCTCGCGCCTCGTCGCCGCGCCCTTCCGCTCCTCGGCTCGGCTCGTCCGGCGGACGAACGTGCATGTCCGATGCTGGACCGCGCCGGACGATGTGCGGTGTACGCGTCGCGACCCCTGGGTTGTCGGACTTTTTTTTGCACCCGTGCGGACCACGCGGGAGGCCAGGGTCCTCTTCGCCAACGCGAGTTGACGGGATTCGTGCGTCAGGTCCAAGACGTGGCGGCATCGCACGAACGGGGCGGTGATCGGGGTCGGCCCCTCACCCGTGCCCTCGCCGACCTACCCCTTTGAACCCTACCCCTTGAACGGAGGCGCGAGTGAACGGAGCCGCGAGGGGTCGGCGTCGAGGCCAAGCTTCGCTACGGTCGGCCGGCGGGCGGCTCGCCGGTCGGGCACGGAACCACGAGGGACGTCAGAGAGGAGACGAGAGCGAGCATGAGGGTCGTCATGGTCACGGGAGGCGCGGGGTTCATCGGCGCAAACCTCACCCACCAGCTGCTCGATGAAGACCACGACACGCGGGTGGTCGTGTACGACGCCCTGACCTACGCGGGCAACCTCGACAACATCGAAGGGCGGATCGGCCCGCGCTGCGTTTTCGAGCGGGGGGACATCTGCGACGGGGCTCGGGTGGCCGACGTCCTTCGGCGGCACCGGCCGCACCACATCTTTCACCTCGCCGCTGAATCGCACGTCGACCGGTCGATCGACGGGCCAGGGGCGTTCGTGCGGACCAACGTGCAAGGGACGTTCGAGATGCTCGAGGCCGCGCGCGGACATTACTACGCCGAACTGAGCCCGGCCGAGCGCGCGTCGTTTCGATTCATCCACGTGTCGACCGACGAGGTCTACGGCTCCCTCGGCGCCGAGGGAGCCTTTCGGGAGACGACCCCGTATGCCCCCAATTCGCCCTACGCGGCGTCGAAGGCGGCCGCCGACCACCTGGCGCGCGCCTATCACGTCACCTACCGGCTCCCCGTGATCACGACGAACTGCTCGAACAACTACGGACCGCATCAGTTCCCGGAGAAACTCATTCCTCTGGTGATCCTCAATGCGATCGAGGACCGCCCGCTCCCGGTCTACGGCGACGGCGCGAACACGCGCGACTGGCTGTTCGTGGGAGACCATGCTCGGGCGTTGCGGCGGGTCGCGGCGGAGGGCCGGGTGGGGGAGACCTACAACGTCGGGGGACGGGCAGAGCGGACCACCTTGGAGGTGGTGCGCGCCGTGTGTGCCGCGCTCGAGACCGAGCGTCCGCGACGCACGGGCCGTTACGAGGACCTCATAACGTTCGTCGAGGACCGACCGGGCCACGACTTTCGCTATGCCATCGATCCAACGAAGCTCGAGACCGAGCTCGGATGGACGGCGACGATGGCGTTTGCGCCCGGCATCTCCACTACCGTGCGTTGGTATCTCGAGCACGAGGCCTGGTGCGAACGGATCCACACGGGAACCTACCGGCGAGAGCGTTTGGGCCTCGACGGAGGCGACGGCTGATTCATGTCCGGTGACCGACGGGGTCGTGGCGTCCGAAACGGTCGTGGAGGGTACGGGCAAGACCCTCGCGCCACGGCGGCACGTTGACCCCGAAGGTGGATTCCGTCGTTGCGTTGTCGAGAGCGGAGTAACGAGGGCGCGCCGCGGCGGTGGGGAAGGCTTCGCTCGAAGCAGGCACGATCGTTTCGACGGCGAGGGCGGCGCGTCGAGGGTGGAGACGAACGGCGGCGTCGATGAAGGCCCACCGCGTGCACGCCCCGCGGCCGGCGAGGTGGTACACGCCGCGACGCTCGCGGAAGGCCCCCACCGGGTCACCGCGCGTGTCACGGACGATGAGGGCGATGGCGGTCGCGAGGTCGCGCGCCGAAGTCGGAGACCCCGTTTGGTCGGCCACGACCCGGAGCTCGGGGCGTTCCTCCGCCAGGTGCATCATGCGAGACAGAAACCCTCCGCGGTAGAGGCTGTACACCCACGCCACCCGCAAGACGACAGCCGCCGCGCCGCCGTCGAGAAGGGCACGCTCGCCCGCGAGCTTGGTGCGGCCATAGTGGTTGATCGGTGCGGGCGAGTCGTCGGGACGGTAGGGGCGGTCGGCGGTGCCGTCGAAGACGTAGTCCGTCGACAAATGCACCACCGCCCGAACCCGCGTCACCGCCCAGCGACCCAGTTCGGCCATCGCCTCCGCGTTGATTCGCGTGGCGCGCGCGGGCTCCTTCTCGGCATGGTCCACATGCGTGAACGCCGCGGCGTTGATCACGAGGTCGGGGCGGAAATCGTCGAGCGCGCCGGCGACCGCTCCCGCGACCTCCAGGTCGACCTCGGTCCGACCCCACGCCCGGAGCTCGCCCCGGGTTCCGACGAGGGTGGCGAGGGGACCGGTGAGGGCACGCCCCACCTGACCCTGCGCCCCCAGCAATGCGATCTTCACGGCGGTAGCGTAGCGCACGCGGGTCGAGGGTACCGAGCGTGGACGCAACGGCTCGGGCGAGCTTTGCGACGGGACGACGGGCGACTAGCGTTCCGCTCATGCAGGGCGCGCTTCATGCGCGACTCCGCGGGGTGGCGGAGTCGTTGCGGTCCCAGTTCATCGGCAAAGACGAGGTGATCCGACTGATGTGCGTCGCCGTCGTGGCGGGAGAGCATTGTGTGCTCCTCGGCCCTCCGGGTACGGCCAAGAGCGCGCTCATCCGCACGCTGTCGAAGCTGATCGAGGCGGATTACTTCGAGTATCTCTTGACGCGATTCACGGAGCCCAACGAGCTGTTCGGCCCGGTCGACATCGATTCGTTTCGGAAGGGCGAATACCGTCGCGTGACGAAAGGCATGTTGCCGGAAGCCCAGATCGTTTTTCTCGACGAGATCTTCAAGAGCAACTCGGCCATTCTCAACGCGCTCCTGACGCTCCTCAACGAGCGCAAGTTCGTGAGCGGCGGCGTCACGATTCAGTGTCCGCTCATCAGCGTGTTCGGGGCTTCGAACGAGGTTCCGACCGACGAGGCACTCGGGGCGATCTTCGACCGCTTCCTGCTGCGCGTGCAGTCCGACAACCTCGACGCCTACCACTTCAACGAGCTGCTGCTGCGGGGGATCGAACTCGAGGTGGGCCATCTCGGGGGCGCCCCGATCGAACCGCTGGTGGCCGCCTCCGAGCTGATGAACCTGCGACGCGACTTCGGTCGCCACATGAAGTTCTCCGACGATTTTCTTTCGACCTACAAGGGCCTCGTGTTCCAGGTCCGTGCCGAAGGAATCAGCGTGTCCGACCGGCGCACCATCAAGCTCCTCAAGTTGTTTGCGGCGAGCGCCTACCTCGACGGAAGGGCCGAGGCCGACGCGAGCGACTTCTTCATTCTCAAACACATTTGGAACAATCACGACCAGGCGGCGCTGCTGGACGCGATCGTTCAACCCGTGTTGGACGCGTTTTACCGCGAGCACCCCGAGCGCCGGCGGGTGGGCGCCGTCGGCATCGGCGTCGAGGCGTTGGAGGCCGAAATCGACCGCATCCGTCAGGTGATCACCGGGGGGGCAGCCCTGGGAGACGTCCAGCTGTTTAGCCAACTCAAAGCGCTCGGCGAGATCAAGAGCGCCTTGTCGACGATCACCGGCGACCGGGCCCGCGGTCTCGAAGGTCGGGTCGAGCAGTTGCTCGAAGCGTCCTTTCAGAGCGGTCGCTTCGCCGCCCTTTGACGACGCATCCCGCTCGACCCGAGACCGAGACCAGCCGGAGACCGAGACCACTGCGGGCGAGCACTGCGGGCGAGCACCCGCCCTGTGGCATCAGCGGCGACGCCTCGGACCCCGTCCCGCGGCAGGGGGACGATGACCCCTGGCGACGCGCGCACGGGTGCGGGTGAGCTCGTGTTGGGCGCGAACACGACGAGGCACCCCGTAGTTCTTTTTGAGCACGCGCAATTCGTCGACGGTGAGCGGCCGCCACTGTCCAGGCCGCAGGTCGTCGTGCGTGATGTCGGCGAAGGCGATGCGGGCCAACCGCATGACGATGTACCCGGTGGCCTCGGCCATCCGTCGGATCTGCTGGTTGCGGCCTTCGGTGATGGTGATGCGAATCCAGCTTTTCCCGCCCTCGTGACGCATGAGGTGGACGTCGGCGGGCGAGGTCGGCCCGTCGTCGAGGGGGACCCCCTGACGCCAGGGGTCGAGGTCTCGGTCGCTCACTTCTCGGTCGAGCTTGACGACGTAGGTTTTCGGCACCTGGCGACGGGGGTGAAGCAGTCCCTGCGCAAAGTCTCCGTCGTTGGTGAGGAGCAGCACGCCGCTGGTCGCGAAGTCGAGACGCCCCACGGGGTACAGGCGCAGGTCCAGCGGCTTGACGAAGTCGAGGACCGTATCTCTACCCTCCGGGTCGTTCGCGGTGGAGACGCAGTTCCTCGGCTTGTGGAGGACGATGTAGACGAGGTGCTCTGCCTGGAGGAGCTTGCCGTCGACCTCGACCTTGTCCCGCCGGGGGTCGGCGCGGGTGCCGAGGGTGCGCTCGACCCGACCGTTCACCCGAACGCGCCCGGCCTTGATGAGCTCCTCCGCGCCGCGACGGGAGGCGACGCCGGCCCGGGCGATGATCTTCTGTAGGCGATCCTGAGCCATGGTCGTCGTCGTCGTGCGCTTCGCGGCGCGCAGGAGCAACAAAGGCGCTGAGGAAAAACGACGACGGCGTCGCCGTCGTCGTTCAGAACGCCTCTTCGGCGGCCCGTCTCAGCTCCTCTTCCCGTTCCTTGCGCCGTCGTTCTTCCTCTTCTTCGCGCTTTCGACGCTCGTCCTCGAGACGCTTTCGGTAGGCGGCGTCGTGGTCCCATCGATCGACCCGCTCATCACCGTCGACATCGACGCCCATGCGCTCCAGGCGGCCTTTGCGGTACATCTCCCACACGTCCGGCTTTCCGTCGAAGTTGGCGTCTCTCTTGATCCGGCTGAGTTTGCCTTCGAGGTAGACCTTCCACTCGTCGGCGTTGCCGTCGAAGTTGCGGTCGTGTCGCACTTCCGCGAGGCGGCCGGCGGCGAACACGTTCCAGGTGTCGATGTTGCCGTCGAAGTTGGTATCGGCGCGCTCTTCTTTCGACTGACCCTCGTCGTTGTAGAAGCGAACCACGTCCTTGTAGCCATCGAGGTTGGTGTCGATTTCGCGACATCGGAGCACCCGGCGCCGGGTCACACCGCTCCCGAAGACCTGCCACACGCGCCGTACGTTCGGTTGGAGCGCTCCGGGACCTGCAATTTCGTCCACTTCGAGGACGCCCTGGTTGGCGGAGGCGGGGCTCCCATTGGCCATTGGACCCTCACCGGCTGAAGTTCCTCGAGGGCCCTGAGCTTGGGTACTACCCTGAGCTTGGGTACTACCCTGAGCTTGGGTACCCAGAGCCTGGGTACACAGCGCACGGTCGTCGAGAATCGTCCCGTCGGCCGCCCTCGGCGCCATTCCCAGGGACCCTTGCCCGTTGCGGCCCCCATCGCTGCCGCCGCATCCGGCGACCAAAGCGAAGAGCCCCAACCCGATGCCGAGCGCAGGCCCGACGCTCAAATCCAGCCTCATGCCCCAAGCCAGTCTCCTGCTGATCCCACTCAGCTGCCGTGCCACGGCCCCGCGGCTCATGGGCGCTCGCTCCCTTCCGGCGATGGCGACGCGGAGGGTGACGTGGCGGGCGAGGGGCCACCTTCGGGACCCGCCTCGGTGTCGTCTGGGGGCCCTGTTTCTGCTTCAGGCCCTGTTTCTGTTTGAGGCCGTGTTTCGGCGGGGGGCCCTGCTTCATCCGGGGGGGCGGGCTCGGGTTCGCCGTCGGCGCTCGACGCTTGATCGCCATTCGTGGCGCTGGTGGCCGAAGCAGGCGCGCCCTCGGCGGGGGCCCGGTCGGCGCAGATGTCGATCTCGGAGTCCGGATCCGGTTCGCCGTCTCCGTCGGCATCGCTCGTGACGAGGGCGCACGCTTCGTCCCCGGGGCGGTTGAAGACCCACCACTGGTCGATGAAGCCGTCTCCGGTCGCGTCGCGTTCCGACCGGGCGAGCCGACCACCTTCGTAGTAGTCCCACGTGTCGATTTTGCGGTCGTTGTTCGTCTCGCGGTGGCGTTTGACGATCACGCCGCCCTCAAAAAACGACACTTGCCCGGGGAGGTTGTCGGACCGGAAGCCGCTTTCCCGCCGGCGCGTCTGTCCGTTGGCATCGAAGTACCGAAAGCTGTCGATGGCGTCGTCACCGTTGAGGTCGACGGCGCGACAGAGTTCGCGTTCACCATCGAACACGCGGATCACGCGCGGACCGTTCGGCGCGGTGGGGAGCTCGCGCGCGCCAGAAGACTCGAGGTCGCACGGTTCGTGTTCGAACGCGGTCTCGCGAGGCTCCATCGCAGGTCCGTCGCTCGGCGTCCGCGGGCCCGAGGTCGCGTCCGAACCGCAGCCCCCGGTCGTCAGCAGAGCAGTCACGAGTAGAGCCGTCGCGAGAAGCGCCGTTGTGAGCAGAGATGTCCCGACCAGAGCGGTTGGACCCAGAGCGGTTGGACCCAGAGCGGTTGGACCCAGAGCGGTTGGACCCAGAGCGGTCGGACCGCCGCCAAGCCTCAGCCCCGCCGGACCCTTCAGCGGCCGCGACGACGCGGGCGGCGCCGCCGCCTGCGACATCCGAACCTGGGTGTCACGTGCGATGTGACCAGTGATCGATCTGTAGGCCATGTCAGAAACGCCGCGGCGAGAGAGCAACCGTAGTCAGCTGCCCGAGCTCCAGCAACCAACCGTCGAGGCACGGATGGAGAGATCCCCTGCGACGGTGGCGTTTGACACTATGTATGCCGTCATCTAGGGTAGGGCATCGTCACGTACCGCTCTCGGCGGTACGATGGCTGAGCGGCCCCAAAGGGCTCGCTCAGTACGCTGGCCCGGCGCTGGTGGTCTCTTCAGCGGTGCGTGCTTCAAATGTCGCGCAAGAAAATATCTACGACCATCTACATCACGCCCGTCCAATCGGACCGGCTGAAGATGCTTCACGCGCGCACGAAGGTGCCCGTCGCGGTGTACATCCGTGAGGGTATCGACATGATTCTTCAGAAGTACGACCACCTCTTGCCGGGTCAGCTCACGCTCGAGGACGTCCCCGGGGTTCCAGAAGGCGGGGCGGGCAGTGGGAACGACGACTCGAGTCCGGCGGACTCCACTCCGTAAGTCGAGACGTTTGGCCCAATCGGCACGTCTGGCTGTAACGACACGTCTTCGCTAAAACGACACTTGGCTGAAACGACACGGCGGGCGGGATCGCGTTTGGCTGAATCGGGACGTCTGGGGTCGCTGAAGCGAGAGGTCGGTCGAGCGAGACATCTGGGCTTTGCGCGAACGTCGCGCTAGACACGGCTTCAACGCGGAGACGTCGCCCCGCCGCGGCCGCTGCGGTTCAAGCGTCGAGCTCAATTCATGTCCGACCTCTCTCTCATCCGTAACTTTTCGATCATCGCCCACATCGACCACGGCAAGAGCACGCTTGCCGATCGGATCCTGCAGCTGACCGGAGCCGTCACCGAGCGCGAGGCTCGGGCCCAGTTTCTCGACAAGATGGAGCTCGAGCGGGAGCGGGGAATCACGATCAAGGCGCAAACGGTCAAGCTCTCCTACGACGCGCGCGACGGACGCACCTACCAACTCAACCTGATCGACACGCCTGGACACGTCGACTTCAGCTACGAAGTGTCCCGAAGCCTCCAGGCGTGTGAAGGCGCCATCCTCGTCGTCGACGCCACCCAGGGGGTCGAGGCCCAAACGTTGGCGAACGTGTACATGGCCATCGACAACGACCTCGAGATCGTGGTCGTGCTCAACAAGATCGACCTCCCGAGCGCAGATCTCGAAGGCCGAGCCCAAGAAGTCGAAGACGTCGTCGGGCTCGACGCCACCGACGCCATCGCATGCAGCGCCAAAACGGGTGAAGGGGTGGCTGACATTCTCGAGGCCGTGATCGCGCGGATCCCCCCGCCGAAGGGAGTCCCTGACGCGGCGTTACGGGCCCTGGTCGTCGACAGTTGGTACGACCCGTACCGAGGCGCCGTCGTGATGGTCCGGGTCGTCGACGGGCAATTGCGAAAGGGCGACAAGGTTCGATTTTTGGCGACCGGTCGCGACTACGAGGTCACCGAGGTCGGCGTGTTCAGCCCCCATCTCGTCACCCAGAAGAACATTGACACCGGTGAGGTTGGCTTCTTCGCCGCGAGCATCAAGAGCGTGCAGGACACCAAAGTCGGCGACACGGTCACGACCGCCGTGCACCCCGCTGACACCCCGCTGCCCGGGTTTCAGGACGTCAAGCCGATGGTCTTTGCGGGGATCTTTCCTACGGACTCGGCGGACTACGAAACGCTGCGGGATGCCCTGAGCAAGCTCAACATGAACGACGCGGCGTTCGTCTTCGAGCCCGACACGTCGGAGGCGCTTGGATTCGGTTTTCGGTGCGGCTTTCTCGGGCTGTTGCACATGGAGATCATCCAAGAGCGACTAGAGCGCGAGTACGACCTCGATCTGGTCACTACGGCGCCCAGCGTGGTCTACCGCGTTCACCTGAGCGACGGGGAAGTCCGAAGCATCGAAAACCCGTCGAAGATGCCGGAGCCGGGGCAAATCGACCACGTGGAGGAACCGATTTACCTCGTGACCATCCACGTTCCTTCGGCCCACGTGGGGGCGGTCATCAAGCTCTGCGAAGAGCGACGCGGTGTACAGAAGGGCATTCAGTACATCACCGAAGACCGCGTCATCGTGACGTATCACATGCCCCTCGGCGAAGTGCTCTTCGACTTTCACGACAAGTTGAAGAGCGCCACCCGTGGCTACGCCTCGATGGATTACGAATACGAGGGCTACGAGACGGCCGACCTCATCAAGCTCGACATGCTGGTCAATGGCGATCCGCTCGACGCCCTCAGCGTCATCGTCCACCGCGAGCAGGCGGACTTTCGTGGTCGGGCCCTCGCCGTCAAGCTCAAGGACATCGTCCCGCGTCAACAGTACGAGGTGGCGATCCAGGCCGCGATCGGGGCGAAGATCATCGCCCGCACCAACGTTCGGGCCCTCCGCAAGGACGTCACGAGCAAGTGCTACGGCGGTGACATTACGCGGAAGCGCAAGCTGCTCGAGAAGCAGAAAGAGGGCAAAAAGCGCATGAAGCGGGTGGGGCGCGTCGAGATCCCGCAAGACGCCTTTCTCGCCATTCTCAAGGTGGACAGCTGAGCCGGGTGTGCGCCCACAACGTCCGGCTTGCCGGGTCCCCAGCTTCCCTGGTCTATACACCGTCGGTTAAATCGGTAGATTTGACCGGCGCAGACGATGAGGCACTCCCAAGACAATACAACCGGCTCTGAGAAGCGATGCTCGCCCTCGCCGACGTGTCGGCGAGCATCGCGACACCATCAACGGTTGTGGTCGAGGGTGTAGGGCGCCCACACGCGGGGTCCCTCGCGCCGCTTGCCCCAGTCGAGGGGCCCGGGTAGCAGAACCTCATGGCGAGGGACCGTGACGAGGAGGACGCCGGAGGCGAACGGAAGACCCTGGTCGCGCCCGTGGCCGTGGCGGAAGGCTTGGACCGTATCGCCGACGAGATCGTAGCCCGAGGGCCGAGCGATGAAGTCTTTTTGGTCGGCATTCGTCGGGGCGGCGAACCCGTGGCGCAACACCTCGCGCGGGCACTCGGGCGTCGGACCGGCCGCATGGTAAAGCTCGGGTCGGTCGACATCACCTTGTACCGCGACGATGCCGCCACCGCGCTCCCGAGCCCGCGTATCGGACCCAGTCACCTCCCCTTCGACATCGCGGGGCGACGGGTGGTCCTCGTGGACGATGTGCTGTTCACGGGCCGTACGATCCGGGCGGCGCTCGACGCGCTTCTCGACTTCGGTCGTCCACGACGCATCGAGCTCTGCGTGATCGCCGACCGTGGCGGCCGCGAACTCCCCATCCAGCCCGACTACGCCGTGGCGACGGTCGCCGTAGACGAAGGGCGGCGGGTGGAGGTCCACACCCTCGCCGATGGCGATGGGTTCGAGGTTGTGAGCGCGATCTCCCATGCGATGCGGAGCGAGACGTGACGGCGGCCGCTGCCCCCCTCGCGCCGTCCGAGCGCCGTCATCTGCTGCAAATCGAGGGTCAGGCTCCGGAAGACCTCGAAGCGCTGCTCGACACCGCGGACACATTTCTCCAGGTGTCGCGACGAGCGGTCAAAAAGGTTCCGACCCTCCGCGGGAAAACCGTCATCAATCTGTTCTTCGAAGCATCGACCCGGACCCGCACCAGCTTCGAGCTCGCGGGTAAGCGCCTCAGCGCGGACGTCATCAACTTCTCCGGCAGTACGTCGAGCACCAAGAAGGGCGAGACGCTTCGCGACACGATCGCCACCATGGACGCGATGCGCCCCGACGTGCTCGTGATCCGGCACGGGGCCTCCGGTGCGGCCCACCATGCGACCCGGTACACGCGGGCCGCCGTCGTCAACGCCGGCGATGGCATGCACGAGCACCCCACCCAAGCGCTCCTCGACGCCTTTACCATCCGCCAGAAGAAGGGGCGCATCGAGGGGCTGCGGGTGGCGATTTGCGGAGACATCGCCCACAGTCGCGTGGCGCGCAGCAACGCCCACTTGCTCCGGTTGCTCGGGGCCGAGGTCGTGATGGCGGGGCCAGGAACCTTGCTCCCCGTGGCGCTCGAATCGCTCGGCGTGCGCGCGTACCCACGGATCGAGCCTGCCCTCGAGGGGGCCGACGTCGTCATGATGCTGCGCATTCAGCAAGAGCGCCTCGGCGGCGCCCTACTGCCCAGCACCCGCGAGTACGCCCGTCAGTTCGGTCTCAATCGCGCACGCCTCGCCCTCGCGGCGCCAGACGCACTGGTCATGCATCCCGGTCCCATGAACCGTGGCGTGGAGATCGCGCCGGAGGTCGCCGACGGAACCCAGAGCGTGGTTCTCGACCAGGTCGAGGCGGGCTTGGCGGTGAGGATGGCCGTGCTGTGGCGCCTCGCGGCCGAGGAACCGCTTCCCGGCTGACCGCCTCAGATGCCGAGAAGGCGCCGGTACACCTCGAGCGTGCCCTCTGCCGTCGCCTGCAGGGTGAATCGAGCGGCCCGCTTTCGTCCCGCCTGACGCCGTTGTTCGCGTGCGGCGGGGTCGCGGACGAGGTCGAGCATCGCCGTCGCGATGTCGTCGTGGTCCTCGGGGTCGACGAGCACGGCCGCATCCCCGGCGACTTCCCCCATGCTCGTGTGCCCGCAGGTCACGACCGGACACCCCGAGGCCATCGCCTCCACCACCGGGTACCCGAATCCCTCCGCGCGGGAGACGAAAAGGGACAGGGCCGCGTGCCGGTACAGGGCAGCGAGGTCGTCATCGCTGACGAAGTCGGTCGTCACCACCGCGCCGCTCAAGCCGCGGGCCCTGATGCCCCGCGCGAGGTCCCGCGCCCAGCGACGCGAGAGGCGTCCGGCCCAAACCAAGCGCAGCTCCGAGCCTCCAGGTCGGCGGCGCGCGCGCGCGAGCCCTTCCAACATCCCGCTCACATTTTTTCGCCAGTCACCCGCGCCGACGTAGAGCGCGTAGGGACGACCCTCGAGGCGATGCCGACGGAGGACGTCACCATCGGAGGTGCGGGGCAGGGACGACCAACGGTCGAGGTCGACCCCGTTGGGCACGACCGTGATGCGGTGAGCGGGAACCTCGAGCTCGGCGACGAGATCGTGGGCCGTCGCCTGGCTCACCGCGATCACGTGATCGGCGACGTGGTAGCGCCGGTGGTCGAGACGGCGCTGCCCCCACCCATACCCACGCTTCCAGTTGGTGTAGTGCGCGGGGAAGCGCAGCGGGATGAGGTCGTGGCAGGTGATGACGAGGGGCGTCGCGACGCGTCGCAACGGCGATGCCTCCGGGTGGCCGAGATGCAGCAGGGCGACGTCTCGTCGGGCGGCGACGCGAGGCGCTCGCCAGCGCATGACGCGAGCCCAGCGCCGGTGCAGGGCGAGGGGCGCAGCGTCGCGGCGTGCCGCCGCCGCGCGGAGGTCGTCGTCGACGACGGCCCGAGAACCCCATGCGGCGTTCTCGAGCGCCGCGAGCGCCAAGTCGGCGGGCGCGGCGGCGGCAAGACCGCCGACCAGGTCGCGCACGTAGCGTCCGATGCCACGGTCGCGGGAGTCGGTGCCGAGGACCGATACGTCCACCAAAACGCGGGGCCGGGGCGGAGGCATCCGCGGCGGCGACGGCGTCATGACCCGTCGACCCGGAGCATCTTTGGCCCCCACGTGCCGCAGACGTCGCGGCGAACCCCGAAAAGAGAGGAAAGCGACGAAGGATGAGCCATGGTTCCGCTCGTGTAACCCCAGCGGGGTGGTCCCTCAACCCGAGGACCCTGCGCATCGAGCCGGCGTCGCGGCGACGGCAATGTCCGGATGGTACGCTGCGGGCACGGCGCACGTTCCTGGCGTCGACCTCGACCCGAGGCTAGCGTGAGGCGGTCGGACATGAGCAACGCGCATCTCGTCTATCCGGCCCACGACATCCGTACCGAGGGTCTCGCTTTCGACCGCTCCTTGTCGCACGAGTGGTTGACCGGGGCGTTGGAGGGCGTGGATGCAACCCCGGCCTCGGACCTCCCCGGCGTCCGCGTCCGAGGTCGGCTCTCCCGGTCGAGAGGACGCGACATCGTCGTGCGGGGTCGGGTGGACACGACCCTGGTGCTTCCTTGCGCGCGCTGCCTTTCTCCGGTCGAGGCGACGGTGGTCGGTGAGTTGTCCCTCTTGTTGCGGCCGCAGGCCCGTGGGGTTGCGCGCCCTCGAGCCGCCCCCGCGTCGTCGTCATCGGCCGCCGCCGCGGCGGGGCGGTCCGCGGAGGAGTACGAGTTCGAGGCCGACGAAGCCGAGTTCGACGTCTACGACGGAGAAGCGGTGGAGCTCGACGGATTCGTTCGCGAAGCGATCCTGCTCGAGGTCCCCAACTTTCCATTGTGTCGTGACGATTGCCCTGGCCTTTCGGCCCTCACGAGTGACCACGCCGAAGTCGCGCGCTTCGACCCGCGTTTGGCGCCACTGTCTGCCTTCCGGAAACGCGAAGGACCGGCGAGCATCGACGACCTCCTCGAGGCCGCGGCGCAACGGGGGTTGGCGATGGGTCGTAAACCCGTCCTCCGCGCCCACCAGGGCGGGAAAGGACGGGGCAAAAAGCGCAAGAAGTAGCGAGGGAAAGCGCTGGACAGCCTCGACGGTAGCGATTACGAACCGCAACCCCGGCACCTCGGGCGGGCCGACCACCCCACGGCATCCCGCCCCTCGTTTTCGGCCCCCGACGGGGGGCGCCAAGCCCGGGCGGAGAGTTCCATGGCAGTCCCCAAGCGACGAAAGAGTTCGAGCAAGCGCGACATGCGCCGGTCGCAGCACGACAAGATCACGCCGCGGCAGTTCGTCACCTGCACCTACTGCGGTGAGATCGTCCTCCCGCACCGGGCGTGCCGGGCTTGCGGCTGGTACAAGGACCGAATCGCGGTCACGCCCAAAGACGAAGTCTGATGGGCGCGGGCGGCCGGGCCGACCTCGTCGCGAGCGCCCCGCCGACAAGTCGCATTCTCGGAACGGGGCACTACGCGCCGAGCCGCGCCCTCGACAACGTCGAGCTCGAAAAGCTCGTCGACACGTCGGACGATTGGATCGCGACCCGCACGGGCATCCGTCGTCGTCACGTCGCGGCGGACGGCGAGGTCACGAGCGACATGGCGGCCGCCGCGGGCCGACGAGCCCTCGAGGCCGCGGGGCTCAGCGCGGCGGATCTCGACCTCATCATCGTGGGCACGGTGACCCCGGACACGCCGATCCCGGGGTGCGCGGTACAGGTCCAGCGCAAGTTGGGCGCCATGGACATCCCCGCGTTCGACATCGCGGCCGCGTGCGCCGGTTTTGTCTACGGACTTCAAATCGGGCAGCAGTTTGTGACCACGGGCGCCGCGCGCTGCGTTCTCATCATCGGCGTCGAGCTCTTGAGCCGTGCCCTCGACTGGAAGGACCGCACCACCTGTGTGCTCTTCGGGGACGGCGCGGGAGCCGTGGTTCTCGGGCCCTCCGACCTCGACGTCGCCGGGGACGACGGGGCGCGCGCGACCGGTCGGGCCGGTTTGCTGTCGTGTGGGATCTACACCGACGGGTCGCTCGCCCGCGCGCTGCGCATCCCGGCCGGGGGCAGCGCGGTTCCGCTCGACGCGGAGCGCATCCGTGCGCGTGACCACAAGGTCCAGATGGTGGGCAATCATGTCTTCAAGACCGCGGTCAAGAACCTCACGTCCTCTTCGGCGCAGATCCTCAAGGCATCGGGACTGACGAGTGCCCAACTCGACTGGGTGGTCGCACATCAGGCCAACATCCGAATCATTCACCAGGTGGCCGGGCGGCTGGGATTCCCGCTCGAAAAGTTCGTCATCAACATCGAGGAGTTCGGGAACACCTCCAGCGCCTCGATCCCCATCGCGCTCGACGAAGCGGTGAGAGACGGGCGCATCGAGAAAGGACACCACGTCCTCATGTGTGCCCTCGGAGCCGGTATCAGCTGGGGCGCGGCCCTCGTCCGCATGTAAGAGGCTGAGACCGGAACGTACGGCCGGCATTTAAGACCGCCATGGCAGACCGGCATGTACGACCGGCGTGTAAGAACAGCGGCCGCATGGCAGAAAGACGTCGGTTGGACGGCCGTACGTCGATGATGGAAAAGCTCATCGTCACGCGACCCGTCGTTGTCGTCGGCCACCCCGCTGTGAGAGCATTCAAGATCGTCGGAGATCGGGTTTTCCCCGGCGACGCCGAGCGCGTGCTCGGTGCGACGAGATGGGCGGAGGGACAGGGACAGAATGCGGTTCAGCTCGTGGCAGGCGGTCGTTCCCGGGAAGAACGAACCGGACACGTCAACCCAGGGGGCGAAACGACAGGAGGCCCAGAGCGGCGTACGAGGCCGCCACCGGCGCCTCGGGGCTCGGCTCGCGACCGTGCGCGTCGCGCCCGCGTTCGTCGCCACGGCGATCGTCGCCACGGCGGTGGTCGCTCCCGGAGCGCTGCGGCGCGCAGCGGCGCAAGAGCCGCCCGAGTGCCTGTCGCCCGACCCGGCCGACTGGCCGGCCCCCGCGCGGCCGTACTTCATGCTGGTCGTCGACACCTCGGGGTCCATGACGGCCTGCACGACCCCGCCCACGGCCTATCCCAACGAGTGCGACCAGACGGCCCCGGGCTACCAGCTCAACTCGTGCGGGTTGGTTCCGAACCGGATCAACGACGCCAAATGCGCCCTGCAACAGACGGTTCTGGCCTTCGGTGGGCAGGTCAACTTCGGGCTGTCCACCTTCGGCACCTTTCTCTCGGGATGCAACGCGGGAGCGTGCGTCAGCGACTGCGGAACCCCCGACGGAGGCACGTGCGACTTCGACATCTACGGGTGCACGTTCAACGCTTTTCCCGGGTCGGTGTCGAGCTGCGGGAACACCCCGGGATGCTTGGCGGGCGCGGGCCCCGCGGCGCCGAACTTCGGAGAAGATCTCTGGCTGAATGGGGGCAACATCGTCGTTCCGATGCAGCAGGATCCGTGGTGGCTCGCGACGCCGAGCGTCGACAACACCGCCGACCTCCTCGAATGGTTCGATGGCGACTGCACGGGCGACCGAGAACTGTTCGCCGGGGGCGGAACCCCCATCAGCGGCGCCTTGCAGTCGGCGGCGCAGTACCTCCGTGCGGGTTGGAACCCTGCGTGGAGTGAAGACAACTACTGCCCCGGCCTCAGTTACGCGTTTCCGACGCCGCTCGACGTCCAGGATCGTGCGTGCCGTAGCGTCAACGTGATCCTGGTCACCGACGGTGACGATACGTGCAACGGCCAGGCGGCCGCGGAGGCGGCGGCGACCGACCTCTTCTCCAACGGGGTCACCCTCGGCGTGAAGAACTGGCCGGTGCGAACCCACGTCATTCAATTCGCCGGGGGAAACGCAGCCAACACCGATGCGATCGCGAACGCGGGAGGGACCGGAAGCTCGATTTTCGCGACGAACGAGACCCAGCTCGCGGTCGCGCTCGCCAACATCGTCGCCGGCGCCGTGCAGCCTGAAGTCTGCAACAACGGCGACGACAACTGCAACGGCTGCACCGACGAGGGCTACCGGCACTACTGCAACCAGGCGCAGACGTGCTGTGCGTGGACGACGGCCGCGCAGCGCGACACGTGCCTCGCCAACTACGAGGCCTCGATCCCGGGCAATCCGCCGAGCGGGGACCTCTCGCTGCTTCCGTGTACGACCGCCGCCCAGCAGGCCGATCCCGCCACGTGGTTGTGCTTCGACCCTGGCGACATCTGCGACGAGCAGGACAACAATTGCCAAGACGGTGTCGACGAAGGGCAGACCAAGTGCGGCAGCCCCCTGGCGTGTCCGAGCGCCGAGGTCTGTGACGGTCAAGACAACGACTGCGACGGCCAGACCGACGAGGGCAACGTGTGCGCGGGCTGTGTCCCGAGCCCCGAGGTGTGCGACGGTTGCGACAACGACTGCGACGGCATCGCCGACAACCCCCCTCCCGGTGGCTTTCCCACCCTGGCGTGTGGGCTCACCACGCCGGCCAATTGCGTCGGGTCGTTCGCCTGCCAGGCTCCCCAAGCGGTGCCGACGGGTACGTGCGCCGCGGGCGCCGGCTACGGAAGCTGCACCAATAACCCTCAGCCCGAGGTGTGCGACGGGGTCGACAACAATTGCAACGGGCAGGCGGACGAGGGCATCGCATCCACCGCGTGCGTCCCTCCCTCGCATCCCCCCGGTCTCGACTACGGCCCGAACAGCGTGTGCCAGCAGGGGAGCACGGCGTGCGTCAACGGGGCGACCCAGTGTCTGGGTGGCGTCGGACCCCAGGCCGGCGAGATCTGCAACGGCATCGACGACGATTGCGACGGGCAGATCGACGAAGGTCCGGTCTTCGGCGAGGGGCTCTCGTGCGGGATCAACAACCCTCCGTGCTCCCCCGGGACGACGGCCTGTGTGAACGGCGCCCTGGTCTGTCAAGGCGGGGTGAGTCCCCAGGCCGAGGTGTGTGACGGACTCGACAACGATTGCGACGGCAGCATCGACGATGCCCCGCTCGCCGACGCGCCGTTGCCCGGGCAAACGGGCTGTTGGAACTTGCCCGGAACCTGCTGCAACCAACAAGGCCTTTCGTGGTGCCCGCCTCCGGGAGGCGCGTGCAATGGCCCCGGTGCCCTGAGCGCTCCCTGCACCGCGGGGACCCTCACCTGTCAGGGCAGCCTCGGGTGGGCGTGCGTCAACGACGTTCCGCCCGTGGCGGAGGTGTGCGACGGAGCCGACAACAACTGCAACGGGCTCGTCGATGACGGCACCCTTCCGAATGTCGGGGGAGGGTGCGGAACCAACGTGGGGGCCTGCAGCCCGGGAACCTTTGCCTGCGTCAACGGGGCGCTCGACTGCGTCGGCGACGTCGGTCCGACCCCCGAGACCTGCAACAACATCGACGACGATTGCGACGGTACGACGGACAACGGGGTGCCCGCCATGGGTCCCTGCACCCCCCCCTACGACACCAACCTTTACCCGGGGCCACGCACCAATCCCCCGTGCCAGCCGGGGGTGCTGGAATGCGATGGCATGGGAAATTTCGTCTGCAACGGTGGGGTCGGGCCCACGCCCGAGGTGTGTGACGGTCTCGACAACGATTGCGACGCCAACATCGACGAGAACGGAGCCCAACCGGACGGTATCGATGGATCGCCCAACCCGTTCCCCCCGCCGACGGCCAACATCGGCGACGCGTGCAACGACACGCAAGGGACGTGCGAGCCTGGCACCTACAGCTGCTTGAATGGTCTCTTCGCCTGTCTCGGGGGTCAGGGCCCCGTCTTCGAAACCTGCGATTGCGAAGACAACGACTGCGACGGGGTGTCCGACGAGTCGCCCGAGCCGGGTGAACCTCCGATTTGCAGCCCGGGCAAGGACTGCATCAAGGACAGCGATTTTTGCCAGTGTGCCGAGCCCTGCGGCTCGGGAGAGTTTCCCTGTCCGACCGGCCAGGTCTGCCGCACGGTACAGATTCAGGGTTCGATGGGGCAGACGGCGCAGTACTGCGTCGTCGACTTCGAAACCCAGTGCGGCGACTGCACCACGCGTACCGTCAACGACGGCGACGGCAACGCCGTGTGTGCGCCGCTCGGGACGGACCCCGCGAATTGCAACAACACGCCCGAATGCGTCTGCAAGGGCCCCGCGGGGTGTACCGAACCATGCGCGGGAGTCGACTGTTCCGAGGGCAAGGTCTGCAGCAACTTCGGGCCCAACCCGGGGACTTGCGTCGACGACGTCTGTTACCTGACGGGGTGCGCGGGTTGTGACCAGGCGTGCAGCAACGGGTCGTGCTTGCCCAATCCTTGCGCGAGCAACACCTGCGCGGCGAATGAAGTGTGCAAGCCGACCGCCGACTTCACGGGATTCACCTGTGTCGGCAGTTGTGCGGAGGTCACGTGCGCGGCCGGGGAAGCTTGCCGCGATGGGGCGTGCGTCCCGACGTGCAACCCTGACTGTCCGGCCGGCGAGGTGTGCGACGAGAGCACGCAAACGTGCGTGACGGATCAGTGCCCCCCCGATGGATGCCCGAACGGCGCGTACTGCGACCCCGTCACCGGGGTGTGCGGCGACTATCCTTGCGAGGGTGTCGTGTGTCCCTCTGGACAAAGGTGCCAAGAAGGAGACTGTTTCGAGGACGCGAGCGTGGGGACAGGAGGCTCGGCGGGGTCGGGCGGGAGCGGCGGCGAGGCCGGCAACGGGGGCGATCGCCCGACCGGACCGGGGGTGACGGCCACGACGGGAGCAGGCGGTGATGTTCCGACGGGAGCCTTCGGGCTGCCGACGGGGGGCGGCGGGTGCGCGTGCGAGGTCGCCGGCGCGACGCCAGCGAGAAGCCAGGACGCCCCTTGGCGCTGGGCTTCTTGGCTCGGCCTGCTCGGGGCCGGAATCGTCCGCCGCCGTCGTCGGCGTCGCGCCGGAGGGGCCCGATGATGTGGACACGGCGAGAGACGCGGTGGGCGGCGCACGTGACCACGGTGGCGCCCGCCGCGGGGCGGTTGGTGCTCGCGATGGGGCTGGCCCTGCTCACCGCGGGCTGCGAGGACGACGCCTTTTGCTTCTCCGACTGCGGGGAAGGGGGGAGCGCCGCCCAGGGGGGAGGCGACGCGGCGAGCACGTCGTCCGGGTTGGGGGGCGGGTTCTTTGCAACGTCATCGTCGACTGGAGGGGGAGGCTCCGAGTGCGAGCTCACCAACGGGGGGATCGAGCTCTGCGACGACATCGACAACGACTGCGATGGGGAGGTCGACGAGGACTTCGACTTTAATGGCATTCAGCACTGCGGCACGTGCGCCAACAATTGTCTGACGCAGCTGCTCAACACCGACCCGCTGTCGATCACGTGTACCTGGGACGGGACCGAAGGTAGCCCCGGTGCGTGCTCCTTCGGCTCGTGCGCCAGCGACTACTTCGATCTCGACGGCGACGGAGCCACTTGTGAGTACTTCTGCATTCAAACGGCGGCGGATGACACCGATTGCAACAATCGGGACGACGATTGCGACGGGGTTAAAGACGAAGACGTCGATCTCTGTTCCGATGCCTCGAATTGCGGCGCCTGTGGCCGCAATTGCAGTGTCGTCAACGGTACCGGCCGCTGCGCCGCCCCGGCCATGCAGCAGTGCACGCCGGCCAATACGCAGTGCGAGATCGATACCTGTGACGACACCGACAATGATGGTTTGCCCGACTTTCACGATCTCGACGGCCTCTACTCGACGGGGTGTGAGTATCCCTGCGAGATCACGAACGGCGGCATCGAGATTTGTGGCGACAACCTCGACAACGATTGCGACGGCTTGATCGATGGCGCTGACAATCTCGCGGGGGACCCGGCGATCGGCCAGCCCTGTTTCGGGGACCCCGACGGGCTCTGCGCCACCGCGCCCCACCAGGGGCTGACGGGTTGTGTCGCGGGTCAGGTGGTATGCACGGGCGCCAACATCCTCGACGAGGACGACGTGCCCGAGACGTGCAACGGCATCGACGACGATTGCGATGGAGTGGTCGACGACAATCCCACCGACGCGGGGACGGCGTGCGGGCTGAGCAACGTCTTCCCCTGCACCCTCGGGGCCGAGCAGTGTGTCGGCGGTCAGCTCTTGTGCGTGGGGAACATCGATCCTCAGCCCGAGGTCTGCAACGGCGCCGACGACGACTGTAACGCGGTCATCGACGACAACCCGATCGACGCAGGCGGCGCTTGTAACGTCTTCCCGTCGCCCCCGATGGGGGCCACGTCACCCTGTGCCGGCGGCACCCTCTCGTGTAGCGGCGGGGTGTTGGCGTGTGTCGGCGACGTGGGGCCAACCAGCAGCGTCGATGGGTGCAACGTCGACGCCAACTGCGACGGGCAACTCACCGCACAGCCCGACTTGTCGACCGACGTCGGTAATTGCGGTCAGTGCGGCAACGATTGTTTCGTAGGCGCGGTGAACAGCGACTGGGTGTGCGTGTCGAGCACCTGCCAGTTCAACGGATGCCTCCCCAACTTTTTCGACTTGGACAACGACCAGACCTGCGAGTACGGGCCCTGCGTCGTCACCGGCAGCGAGGTTTGCGACGGCATCGACAACGACTGCAACGGCTTGATCGACGACAACCTCACCGCACCCACGCCCGTGGATGTGTGCGGCGTGTCCCCGGCGGCCACCCGCCCCGAATGCACGTCGGGCGTCAACGTGCAGTGTTCCGGCGGGAGTTGGCAATGCAGCTTCCCGGCGGGGGTATGCGGCCCGAACTGCGCGAGTGCGACGGAGGTCTGCGACAACCTCGACAACGACTGCGACGGCAGCTTCAACGAGAACGTCCCCAACTTCGGGCTCGGTTGCACGAGCGACGCCGGGCTCCCGGCGCCCGGCCACGGCGCGTGTCAAACCACGGGGACCTTCGTCTGCAGCGGTCCGAACGCGACACAATGCTCGGCGGTCAAGGCGAGCTGCACGACGCTTCCCGGCGGGTGCGACGAGGCGTGTGACGGCGTCGACAACGACTGTGACGGCCTCGTCGACGAGGACTACACCGACAAGGGAAGCGACCCGGCCCACTTCGTACGTCCCGCCGTGACGCAAGTGGCGGCCAATCTGTGGGTGTTCAGCTACGAGGCCAGTCGCCCCGATGCCGGACCGCTCACCCCGGGCAATGGCAACGGCTTCTTCTGCACCGGCGCGGGATGTCCCGCCGGGATTCCGCCGGCACCCGCGGGCGAGCCCCTCGACGAAACGATCGCGTGTTCGGTGCCCGGGGTCCTGCCCTGGTTCAACGTCTCGCCGACGGAGGTCGAGCAGACGTGTGATGCCATCGGTGGCTTCATCTGCGACGTCACCGATTACCTCCAGGCCTGTGAGACGCCGGCGGGTTGCACCTGGGGCTACGCGCCTCGGGGGCCCGCCTGCGACGCGCCGGCCGACGCGACCAAGTTCTGCAACCTCGGGGCGTACGACTTCGACACCTCGGTGGCGGGCGATCAAGACGGGCTGCTTCCGACCGGTGCGTCCGAGCTGCAAAACTGCGGCGCGGATTGGTCGGGCCTCTTTTTCAACACGGAGCCCACCGTGTTCGACATCACCGGCAACCTGCGGGAAGTGACCAAGGAGGCGACGGACCTCTATCCCTTGATGGGCGGCGCCTACAACACGCCGAGCGAATTCGGGGCGACGTGTTCCTTTGACTTCTACGTCGTGGACGAGAGCTTTCGTTTGCTCGACACGGGGTTCCGCTGCTGTTTCTCCAGCGATCCAAGGCTCTGAGCGGAGACGGGGAAAGCGGTTGCCGTCGCGGGGACCGCTCTGCTACGTCTCCCGACCCCGCCGCGCGCCGACGGGGAGGAAGAATCGAGACATGCCCAGCCCCCTCAGCATCGTGAAGTCGCGCTTCGAGTCCAAACAGAAGCTCGTCGAGGCCGTCGAGAAGCTCATGACGGAAGACCTGTGGCTCGACCGCCTCAGTTCCGACCGCGGCGGTGACAAGGGGCTTCGACACGTGTCGAACTTCAAGCTCCTGCGCCTCCACGACACCTTCTCCGCGGTGAAGGAACAGTTCGGCAGCCGGGTGGGGCTGATCGATGCGATTCTCGAACTCGAGAACCGCAGCAAGGATGAGGGGTACAAGCGGAGGTTACAGAAATACCCCGTACCCCGACTCTACGACCGTTACCGGAGTGCGAAGAAGCGCTCCGTGCGGGCGGAAAAGGCCCAAGCGGCGCGCGCCGCCACAGGCTGATGAGCACCCACCGCCCGGCGAGAGGGGCGGCGGATGATACCGGGCCGCGTCGGGTCGAGGCCACGCCAAGGGTCGGGTCTTCCGGGAAAGCGTGGCGACGACGGCGGTCGCGCTGGCCCACCCAGGCATGGTGGGTGTTTCGCAAGGACCTCCAAGTCGAACTCCGTCGCGGTGAGGTCGTGACCACGAGCGGCTTCTTCGCCGTGCTCGTGGTGGTCATCGGTTCGCTGTCCTTCTACGGCGGTCCGGATGCGTCGGTCCAGGTGGCGCCCGGGGTGATTTGGGTGGCGATCGCCTTCTCGTCGGTGCTCGCGTTGAGTCGCACCTGGCAACGCGAGCGTGAACACGATGCCCTCAGCGGTTTGCTCGCCCTGCCGCTGTCGCGGTCGGCGGTGTTCGCGGGCAAGGCACTCGGCGTCGCGGGATTCATCGCGGTCATCGAGGTGCTCGTCGTGCTGCCCACCCTGTTGATGTTCGACATCGCGCCCGGACCGGTTGCCGGCGGCCTGCTGCTGCTCTGCGCCACGGCGACGCCCGGCATTGCGGCGGCGGGGACCCTGTTCGGAGCGATGACGGTACGGACCGAGGCACGGGACCTCGTGTTGGCGGTCGTGCTCTTTCCTTTGTTGGCGCCGACGTTGCTCGCTGCTGTCGCGGGCACGCGAGAACTCTTCCTCGCCCCTGGACGGGCCCAGCTGGGTGACTACGTCACGCTCATGGCCGTTTTCGGCGTGGTGTTCATCAGTGGCGGCATCGGCCTCTTCGGGAGTCTCATCGAAGGATGACGACGCGGAGGCGGGTCGTCGCACTCTTCGGGGGGAGCTTCGACCCTCCCCATGTGGGTCACGTGTTGGCGGTGACCTATCTGTTGTCGTCGACCGATGTCGACGGCGTATGGGTCATTCCGGTGTACGCGCATGCGTTCGGCAAGGCGCTCACACCGTATGTCACCCGGCATCGGCTGTGTGAGCTCGCCTTCGGCTGGCTCCCACGGGTTCACGTCGACGACATCGAGCGGGAACTCGGAGGCGAGAGTCGAACGCTCACCACCATCCAGGCCCTGCAAGCGCGTCACCCTGACGTCGACATGCGCTTGGTCATCGGGTCGGACGTGCTCGGCGACACCCCGGGTTGGCATCGTTTCGACCGCGTCGCCGCCCTCGCGCCACCGCTGGTCCTCGGTCGCGTGGGTCACCCCCATCCGGACGCTCCCGAGTTGGTGGTGCTCCCCGACGTGTCGAGCCGGGACGTGCGTTCGGCCTTAGCGCGAGGGATGCCGCTCGCAGGCCGGCTGCCACGGACGGTCGAGGCCTTGATCCGACGTGAGGGGCTGTACGGGGTCGGGGAAAACGCGGAGACCGACCCCTGACGCGCGTCGCCGTCATCGGCCGGGGGAAGGTCGGGCGCGCGCTGGCGGCCGCCCTCGAAGGGGTCGAGTTACGCGCCGGTCGCGCGACGGCGACGCCCGTCAACGCCGAAATCGTGGTGTTTGCCGTCCGCGACGGCCGACTCCCGGAGGTCGCGCGGGCCTACGTGGGGCAGGTCGAACCCACGGCGGTGGTGCTGCATGTCGCGGGCGCCGTGGCTCCGTCGGTGCTCGCGCCGCTCCGTCCGGCCGCCATCGGCCAGTGGCATCCCGTTCGGTCTTTCGTCGGGGATGACGGTAGCCCCGCCGACTGGGCCGGGACGGCGGTTGTGCTCAGTGGAGATGAACGAGCCGTCGAGGCAGGTCGGACCCTGTGTTCCCGCCTCTCGATGGTGGCGTTGGAGCCCGCGGCGTCGTTTGACCGGGCGCTCTATCACGCGGCGCTCGCGATGGCGGCGAACGGCACGGCCGCCCTCGCGGCCAGTGCCGAGCGGATGCTTCGGGCGGCCGGGCTCCAAGGGGACGCAGCGCGGCGTGCCCTCGGGCCCCTGCTCGCGTCGGTGGCCGAGAACGTGCAGCGAGGGGGCGCGGAGGCGGCGTTGAGCGGGCCCGTCCGACGCGGAGACGTTTCCACCGTGACGCATCACATCCGCGCCCTTCAGGGCAGCGACCAGGCGGCCGAGCTACCTCACTATCGGGCCGCGGTGCGGGCGCAGTTGTCGGCAGCTGAGAGGTTGGGAGAGGCCACGAGCGCGGAACTGGAGGCCATTGCCGCCGCTGTCGCATCCCCTCCGGACGACGAGGACGACGACGCCGAACAGACGTGGGGCGGACAGCAAGCCCCTCGACCCCCTAACGATGAACCGAGGAGATGAAACCGGCGCGACGCCCAGGGCGTATGGGATAAGGCGTCCGGATGTGGGCGTTTTGGGGTAAGATGCCAAAGCGACGTGAGGTTGTCTGAATACGCGCTCCAGGCCGAACTCGAACGGTCATCATCTTCGGCGCCCGTGACGGTGCGGGCGGGGGCGGCCGCGGCATCTCCAGAGTCGGGCTTTCTCCGGCTGCAAG
Organism: Myxococcota bacterium; assembly: GCA_039027095.1. Classification (GTDB taxonomy): domain Bacteria; phylum Myxococcota_A; class Polyangia; order Polyangiales; family Polyangiaceae; genus JAPYTK01. The sequence continues at coordinate 460 of JBCCLB010000012.1, read as the reverse complement.
CGTTGGTGGAGCGGCCGGGGACTCGAGGCATCGTGCGGGTCCATGCCGCGCCGCGGGTGTTCCCCGCTCTGGCCCGTCACGTGGCCCGGGTCGCGGCGAAGCACGGGCGGCCGGCGCGGGCCGTGTACGACGGTTGCGACGACCCATGGCGAGAACTGGCCCGGCAAGAGCGCGGGGCGTTGTCCAATGAGCACCCCCTCGACGTGGCGCGGGTCCTCCTGCGGCGCCTCCAGGGTTGTGTTCTCGTCGTTTGCGAGCGCCGGCCGACCGTGTGGGGACGCGCGGTCGGGGAACATCTCATCGCGATTTCGGGCTCTGCTTTGGCCGGCTCTGCTTCGGCCGGCTCTGCTTCGGCCGGCTCTGCTTCGGCCGGCTCTGCTTCGGCCGGCTCTGCTTCGGCCGGCTCTGCTTCGGCCGGCTCTGCTTCGGCCGGCTCTGCTTCGGCCGGCTCTGCTTCGGC
>JBCCLB010000011.1:0-128713 GCA_039027095.1 Myxococcota bacterium | reverse complement strand
TTTGGCGCGGCTTTCTTCTTTGGCGCGGCTTTCTTCTTTGGCGCGGCTTTCTTCTTTGGCGCGGCTTTCTTCTTGGGCGCGGCCTTCTTCTTCGGCGCGGCCTTCTTCTTCGGCGCGGCCTTCTTCTTGGTGGGCGCGGTCTTCTTCTTGACCGGTGTCTTTTTCGTTGAGCGCGCGGTCTTCGACGCAGTCGACCTTCGTTTACTCACGGCATGACCTCGCGTGGAGCTACTGTAGGCTCACGTAGGTAGGGGCAGACGCAAGTATCCGAAATGCGGCCGCCAAAAGTCCAAAGCTCGGCTGTCGCGCCGAGGCTGGCCGACGTTAGCAGCCTGGAATTTCTCTGGTCAATACAATGTCCGCTCCGCGGCGACGACGGTCTCCGCGGAAGGCACGCTCATCACCCGATGGACAGTGCCAAGTGGGTCCCTGCGCGCAGCGCCGAAACACGCCCCTCCGGATGGTGAAATCGTGGGCGGGCTCGCGCGCCGCCAGTGGTCTTCGGAACGTAGGCCCCGTCGTGGGCACGACTTACGCGTCGATGTTGATCCCGAGCTTTCGCCGGAGGTCGAAGTATTTGCGGTCTACCCCGAACAGGGTCAGCTCCTTGACGCGGTCGCGATGGTTGATCGCGCTGCTGTCCTCCTCGGTTGCCTTGACCATTTCGGTGGCGATTTCGAGGTCGTGGGCGACGAGAAATCCGGCGCGGTCGGCGGTCAGGTCAACGCCGGCAACCCACCTTTTCAGGTCGATCGAGCCCGATTGCAGGAGCCGGTTGACCGGGTCGGCGAGGTGCTCGCGCAGATGGCCAGGGATGTATTGTCGAATGATTTCCTGGTTTTCCGCAACCTGCGTCTCCATCTCCTCGGCGACTGGGAACTGGTCATGAAACATGCGTACGGCGGCGAAGAGCCAAGCACGCATGCCCGTGCCAGAGGGCACCAGGTGACGGATGTAAAAGCCCGGCCGGTAATACGTCAGATGGCGGGCGGCGATGAAGGCAGCCGCTTGGGTAGGCAGCTCCGCGGCGAGGGCGGCCTTCCCCAGCACGATGCACGGGGGATTGGCGTGTAGGAATGAGATGCCCCCCTCGTCCTTGATGTTCTGAAAGGTCATCGGGACCTCCATGCCGAGGACCCCGCCGGTGTAGTACAATGTACGCGATATGGGGTACGGGTGCATCGTCAGGTCGAGGGCGTAAGCGGTCTGGTAGCCGAGTGCCTCCAGCGGGTCGGCATTCTTCGCGAAGACCGCCGGTTCGATGAGACGGAAGATCTCGGTCACTGAGGCGTCGCACCACGGATGGGTGATCGAAGCCGCCCAGTCTTCGTCGCCGAGGCTGGCTTGAGCCTCGGCCGCGGTTTCGGCACGCATTCGCGTAAAGAATCGTTCCTCGTCGGGCTCGGCACTGTTCAGCACGTACAGCGCTTGGCAGGTGCACCAGGCGGGGTCGGCCTCTTTTCCCTCGGTGAACAGCTTTCGGAGTTTCCGGTAGCCTCCGGGCTCGAAGGCGTTGTTCTTCACCAGCGCCGTCTGCGCTCCGACGGCCTTGTCGTAGTATCGGTCGGTATGCTCGGCGTACAGCACCGCGAGGCGTTCCACGCGGCTGAGGTCACCCGGGTCGACCTCGAAGGCGCGCTCGAGGTAGCCGATGGCCGTATCGACGTCGTCGAGCTTGTCGAGGTTCAGGCGCGCCATGCGCTCGAGGAGTTGAAGTGTCGCCTGCGGGTTGTTTTGTTTGCGGGCCTGGTCGAGCGCGAGTTCGAGGTACTGCACGACGCCGGCGTAGTCTTCCGCGCGCTCGCGTAGTTGGATGGATCGCTGGAGGGCGTCGATGTTGTCCGGCGTCAGCTCCAGCGTACGGCGCAGAAAGCGCTCGGCCGCCTCGTCGTTCGCGTATTTGTCCATCGCCGTTTTCGCCGCGGCGAAGGCGATGCCTGCATCGTCGCCGGCGAGAGCCAGCGCTTGGTCCAGGTACTTCACGGCGGCAGGTTCATCGCCTGCCTTCTCGTACGCGAAGCCGGCCGCTTCGATCACGAGCTTCACGTGCGCGGTGTCGTCGCCGAGCTGGGCCCCGTAGCCGACCACGCGCTCCATGTGTTCGAGGGCGGCCGGGGCGTCGCCGAGCTTCTCCATCGCGATCTTGGCCACCTCTTGGGTGAGCTTGATCTTCGCCTTGACCTCGTCGATCGCGTCGGCGCGACGGAGGAGGTAGTCGATGAGCCCAGCGTGGTCCTCCTTTTTCTGGAGGGCGTCGATCTTGTCGCCGATCGCCTTTTGGTTGTCGGGATCGAGCTCGAGCACCATGTCGAGGTACCGAACCGCCGCATCGTAATCCTCCAGCTGCCGGGACGCCACGCCGGCCGCGGTCTGGATGTATTTGATCTTCTGCGCTGGGTCTTCGACCCCTTCCCCCAGTCGGAGAACCACGTCGACCAGCTTTCCCCAGTCCTTCTCCTCGGAGTAGAGGCGCATCAGACGGGTGAGAACCTTCCGATTGTCGGGGGACGCCTCCATCGCCTCGACGAAGGTGGCGGCGGCGGCCGTACGGTCCTGGAGCTGCTCGGCTTCGACGTCGCCGACCGCGACCAGGAGCTCCGTTTTTTCGTCTCCCGTGGTCACTTCGGCGCGACGACGCTTGACCGCAACGACGTCTTTCCAACGCTCGAGTTCGACGTAGACCTGGGCCAGCTCTTCCACGGGCTCGGGAGCGTCGGGCCGCAGCTCCATCGCGGCTTGGAGCGGCTCGATCGCGCGGGCTCGTTCGCCGGTCTTGCGAAGCGCGCGGCCGAACTCCATGAGCACGTCGCCGCGCTCCGTTTTGGTCAACGCATCGAGGTGACTCTCGCAGAGGGCATCGTAAATCGGGACGGCCTCTGTGTAGGCCTCGGCGTCGAGGTAGACGAGGGCGGCGCGTCGCCGCGCGTCGAGGTCGTCGCCGGCCAGCTCGAGCAGCTTGGGAACGTGACGTTTGGCCTTCGCGGTCGATCCCGTCTGGCGCAGCGCATCGACGTATCGCGTGAGCACGCTGCGGGCGACCTCGGGCTCGAGGACATCGGTACGACCGGCGAGACTGCCGTACCGGTCGACGGCTTCTCGGTAGCCCTCGGCCGCGAACGCGGTGTCGCCCAGCAACATGAGCGCTTCGATGTTCGTCGGGTCATCGACGAGGGCGGCTACGGCCGCTTCTCGGCCACCGTCGACGTCGTTCAGCTTGTCGCGACGGATCGTCGCGAGCTCGGCGTTCAGGCGCGCTCTCGCGATCTTGCCGTCGGTGCGGTCGATCTCGGCCCGGATGAGGTCCACGGCGCCCTGGGCGTCGCCACGGCCCAGGTAAGCGCCCCGGAGAGCCTTGGCCGCCTCGGCGTGGTCAGACTGCGCGTCGAGCGCCCTCTTGTAGCGCATGATCGCGCCGTCGACGTCTCCCGCTTCCTCGCAAATCTTGGCCGCGCGGACCCAGAGGTCTGCCCGTGGCGCCCCCTCGTCGGCTTTTTCCGCCAGGGCATCGACGGCGGTGAGGGCGGCCATGGCGTCGCCCGTGGCGGCGCGCACCGTGGCGAGTGATTCGAGTGCGGTCGCGTTCGCTGCGTCGATCTGAAGGACGTTCTCGTAGGCGAGACGCGCTCGTTCAGGAGAGCCGAAGTCGAGGAGCACACGCCCCTGCGCGAGCAGCAAGGCGACGCGCTTGTCGTCGTCGGTGGCCACCCGGAGACTGCGGTCGTACAGATCGATCACGTCGTCCCATCGGTCGAGCGCCCGATAGTGACGCATCAACGCGGTCAGGGCGCCCTCGTGACCGCCGTCCAGCGCGAGAACCTGTTCCAGATACGAGGCGGCCTTTTCGTGGTCGAGGTACTCTTCGTCGTAGATACCCGCGATCCGGGTGAAGAGGTTGATCTTCTGTCGGGGCGTCGCGGCCACCAAGAGTTGTCGCTCGAGGTTTGCGAGCAGGTCTTGGTAGCGACCCTGCCGGTTGAGGACGCGGTCGAGGCCGCGGAGACCCGTCATGTTCCCGGGGTCGAGCTCCAGCGCGGCGAGAAAGCGGCGCTCCGCCTCGGCGAGGTCGTTGAGCTGGTCTTCGGCGAGCTCGCCGATGCGGCAGAGCGTCTCGGCGCGCGCCGTCCCGGTGAGGGCGCTGGCTTGACGGTCCAGAATTTTGACGTAGCCGCCGTAGTCGTCGTTCCGCTGATAGATCCACTCGAGCGCTTCGACGGTCTTTTGGTGGCCGGGGTCGCTTTGGAGGTTTTCTTCGTACAGGTCGCGGGCGCGACCGATGTCGCCCAGGCGAGTGTCGAAAATCTCCGCCGCCTCGGCGCGTAGGTCGCGGGCGCGGGAGGGCGTGGTTGCCCGCTCGACCCGAAGCAAAAGCGTCGCGACCAGTTCAGGCCACTGTTGCGCGCGACGGTACACCGTCGTCATCCCGGCCATCGCGCCCTCGTGGGCGGGATCGTGGGTCAGGACGCTCTGGTAACAAGGCAGGGCGAGGTCGGGACGTTGGATCTTGCTCGTGTACCAATCGCCGAGCCGCATGAAGAGCGTGACCAGCGCCTCCGGCGGGATCTTCGGATGCTCGCTGGCTTCGTGGAGGGCCTGCATCGCCTCGGCCCAGAGCTGCATGTCGCTGCCCGCCGCGCGCTCCAGGTCCTCGGCAAACCCATCGTTCTGAACGTCCTGGGCCAGCGCCTGCGCAAACGCGAACACCGCCTGGTCCTTTTCGTCGAGCGGGCCGGCGTAGAGGTGGCCAATCTTGTTGAGCGCGAGCGCTCGCTTGCTGTGCTGCGGGTGGTTTTCGCCGATGTCGAGGTAGTACTCGACGATCTCTTCGAGCTTTTCCTGGGCTCTGAGGGCGCCTCCGTAGCCGTTCTGCGCCACCTCGTCGTCGGGGGCGAGGTCGAGCAGCCACCGGTAGATCTCCTCCGCTTTGGTGTGGTCGGAGAGTTTCTGGTCGAACAACCGGGCGGCGCGAAACAGCAGGCTCTTCTTTTGCTCGACCGCCCGGTCTCGCGCCGCTTCGGCCTTGACCTCGGCCACGGCGACGGAAGACTCCTCGACCCGCGCGGCGGCCGCGGCCTCGTCGGGATCGAGAAGGTCGGCCGCCATGAGAAATGCGTCGGCCACCTGTCGGGTATCGGCGCCTCGTTCGAGCATGAGCTCGAGCCCGATCGCCATGCTCCCGTCGGTGGGATCGGCCACGAGCGCATCGATCGCTTCGACGACTTCGTCGTTCGAAACCTTATCCCGGCGCTCGACGGAGCCGATGGCTTCGAGGGCCTCTTCGATCGAAGGCCGGAGCGCGTGGTTTTTCTCCAGCAGCTTGGCGGCGAGGTCGTCGAGGGCGTCGGTCACCCATCCCTTGGGCGCGGCATCCCCCGCGCGGCGGGGCGGCATGGACAAGTGGGCGACCGCCGTCGCGGTGGCTGTGGCCGCCTCGAACGGCGGCTTCCCGGTTAGGATCTCGAAGAGGAGCGCGCCGAACCCGTAAAGGTCGCTTTCGGGCCGCGTGCCGTGGCCCTGGAGCTGCTCGGGCGCAAGCCCCTTGATCCGGCCCGCTCCGCCGTGACCGACGTCGGAGTGAATCCAGGCCGAACGAAGCAGGTCGCCACCGGCGTCGATCAACACGACCTGGGGCCCATCGTCGCCTTTGGCGACCAAGACGTTCTCGAGCTTGAGCGCACCGTGCACGATCCCTGCGGCGTGCAGTGCCCGGAGGGCGAAGAGGACGCCCCGGAGGAGGACGCGCGCTTCGTTGATGTGCAGCGCGCCGACGCGGGCCACCCGCGGCGCGAGCGGCTTGGCGTCGACCGCATCGTACGCCACGAAGGGCGTGTGTTCGATGAGCCCGGCCTCGATCCCCCGGGGGAGGTGCGCATCGTCGACGCGCGCGAGCATGCGGTTACGCGTGAGGAAACGATGGACCGCGCTCTTGTCGTGGATGGCCGCGTTGTGAAGGAACTTCACGGTTTTGGCTCCACCGTCCCGCGTGCACGCGTACACGGTGCCATTCGGCCCCGCGCCGAGCTTGCGGACCACTTCGAAGGCGCCGAGGCGCGCGCCCCGTTTGAGCTCGACCGGCGCTTGCAACACGTCGGTGGCGAATTTCTGCAGCTTCGGAGACGCTTCGTCTCGAACGCCGGTGACTGCATCGATCAGCGCCGCGACGGCATCGCGCTCGTGGCAGTGGTCCGTCAGGGCGCGCGCGAAAGACGCCGATGAAGCGGTGCCTCCGACCTGTTGCGGCGGGAACCCGAGCAGGTCGTTGGCTAAGGCTTGCATCTCCTCGAGCGAAAACAGGCGCTCGAGCTCGCCGCGGATGAGTTCTATCGACATGTTGGTCACGGGTCGGGACCCGAGCCGACCCCGGAGCCCAACCCGGATGCCTTTCGCACAGAATCTCGAAGACGTCGATCCTCCTGTCGCGAGACCCGCTCGTCGCGCCCGAGCGAGGACCGTTGGCACACTACTTGGCCCCGGACACACCCTGGCGGGATGGTGGCGCCGAGCGCGCTCATGATCGAGTCGACACCCGAGGAATCCTCACGGCAAGCCGCGCCGAACGGTCGTGATGGCGACCCTGATCACGACGACGTCGAGCTGCCTCGCGCGACGCCGGTCCCTCGGCGGCGAACCCGCCGGCCCCGTGCGGCGGCTTCGCCGCGACGCCGATGGGCCCATCGCATGTTGCCGCTCGGCCTGCTCGCCCTCGCGTCGGTCGGGGCGCCGCTTCTGATCTTCTCGCGGGAGGGCATGCCTCGGCTCGAAGCGGTCGAGCGCGAGTTGTCGACGGTAGAGCACGAGAATGAGGAACTCCGCCGAAAAATCGACATGTTGCGGGCACGGGTGAGTCGGCTTCGGGACGATCCGGCGGCGGTGGAGCAGCTTGCGCGCGACGAACTCGGGCTCATCCGACAGAGCGAGGTCGTGTTTCAATTTCCCGAGTAGGGCCCGACGGTTGACACGGGTTAGTTGACGCGTATCCTCCCGCTCCCCTTAAACGCTAACACACACGCCTCGGAGCACGCTCGCGTCGTCCGGTGCCCCTCGCGCCCCCGCTTCGGCGGGACCGAGCTGGGTTGGCGGCGCGCCGAGGCGGAGGACCAACCGAATGAGGAACGTGCTATGACCGAGACCACTGAAAAAGCGCCCGCCGCCGACGCTGCGACGACCGAACCCGAATCCGCGGCGGTGACGTCGGCCGCCCCCGATCCCGATCCCGCCCAAGGCAATGCGTCGTCCGAGGCCGCTTCGTCCGAGGCAGCGCCGGCCGAAACTCCCCCTGCGGAGACGGCGCCGGCGCCGGAAGCGGCGCCACCCGCAGACTTCGAACACGACCCTTACGTCCCTGGCGACAACACCGTGTCGCTCCGGGCGCTCGTCGAAGCCGGTGTTCACTTCGGTCACCAAACCCGCCGCTGGAACCCGAAGATGCGGCCCTACATCTACGGCGCGCGGTCCGGCATCCACATCATCGACCTCGACCAAACCGTCGCCCTGTTCCGGCGCGCCTACGACTTCGTGTCGGCGGCGGTCGCACGAGGTGGTCACGTGCTCTTCGTCGGTACCAAGCGCCAGGCCCAGGACGTGGTCGTCGAGCAGGCACAACGGTGTCAGATGCACTACGTGACGAACCGTTGGCTCGGCGGAACGCTGACGAACTTCCGCACCATCAAACAGGGCCTGGAACGCCTGCGAACGCTGGAGCGCATGCGTGACGAGGGCGTGCACGCGCAGCTCCCGAAGAAAGAGGTCGTGCGCCTCGAAAAAGAGCGGGAGCGCCTCGAAAAGTTCATCGGGGGGCTGAAAGGCATGGGCAACCTGCCGCACGTGATGGTTGTCATCGATCCCAAGCAGGAGTCGATTGCCGTTGCGGAAGCCCGAAAGCTCAACATTCCCGTCGTCGCCATCGTCGACACCAACTGCGATCCGGACCTCATCGACTACATCATTCCCGGCAACGATGACGCGATCCGTTCTCTGAGCGTGATCACGAAGCGGCTGGCTGATGCGTGCCTCGATGGCCTCAGCCGGCGAAAGGTCGAAGAGCAGCCCCGCGAGGACAACCGCCGAGGTGGCGGTCCCGAAGTCGAAGTTGCCCGCTATCGAGGCGGGGCGGCGCGCTGAGGTCCCGCCGTCGTCGTCGACGCACACCAGCGCTCATCCATCAACGATTCGAGAGAACCCATCATCACCATGGCCAGCGTCAGCATTCAGTCGATCAAGGAACTTCGGGAGCGCACTTCAGCCGGGATGACCGACTGCAAAAAAGCCCTCACCGAGGCCGAAGGGGACATGGAGAAAGCCGTCGAGCTGATCCTCAAGCGGGGGCAAGCCAAGAGCGCCAAGCGCGCGGGCAAAGTCGCGGCCGAGGGTGAAGTTCGCACCCGCATCATCGAGGGCGGTCGCGCGGCCCTCGTGGTCGAGGTCAACATCGAGACGGACTTCTCCGCGCGCAACGACAAGTTTCAGGCGCTGCTCGATCGGGTCGTGGCGTCCGCCGCGGCGGCGCCCGAAGGGGCGAACCTCGCCGCGTTGGAGAGCGACGGGAAGACGCTCGAGGCCCACGCGACGGAGCTCACCGGCGTCATCGGCGAGAAGATCACACTGCGTCGTCACGCGCGCCTTGCGGTGGGGGAAGGTCGCTCGGGCCTCTGTCACGATTACGTCCACCTGGGCGGGCGCATCGGGGTCATCGTTTGCCTCGAGACGTCGAGCGAAGACGTGGCCGGCCACGAAGCGGTGCGGTCCTTCGCGGAGGACACGGCGCTGCAGATCGCCGCCATGAACCCGCAGTACCTTCGTCGGGACGACGTCGACGCGTCTGCTGTCGCCAAGCAGAAGGAGATCTTCGAGGCGCAGTTGCGGGAGGATCCGAAGCCGAAGCCCGAGAAGGTGTGGCCCAAGATCATCGAGGGCAAAGTGAACAACTGGTTCAAAGAGACCGTTCTTCTCGACCAGGACTCGGCCCAGCACGCGAAAAAGAGCATCGACGGTCTTCGCGCGGAGGCCGCGCGTGCCGCGGGCGGCGAGGTGACGGTCATGGGCTTCGTTCGGTTCGAGTTGGGGGAAGGCATCGAGAAGAAGGAAGAGAACTTCGCCGCCGATGTGGCCGAGCTGCTCGAGCAATGAGTTGACGCCTCCACGCCTATGTCTCACGGGGTCCGCATGACCGACGAGATGTTCGACGCCATTCTCCGCAAGGCCGAGTGCGAAAAGAAGGGGGACCACGCGGTGCTTCCCGAGGGTCGAACCCTCAGCCTGTACGTTGCCCACGGCGGATCGTCCTTGACGGTGTCGCGCATCGTCGAGGTGACGCGGGACGGGGAGCTCGTGGAGGCGAGAAATGCGAAAGGGGAGCTGTTCATCCTCACCCGCAGCGACGTCTTCGCCGCCTCCGTCGTGGGGGGGTCGAAGGATGGCCCCTCCCGCAAGGCCGGGTTTCTCGCGGGCTGAACCGTTCTCGCGGACGGGACCGTTCTCGGGGCGGGACCGGTCTCGCAGGCGGACAGCGCCCCGTGCCGGGGGCCCGATTACCCGCCGCGGGTGTGCATTTCGAGGTGCGGCTCGCGGCGAAGTCGGTCGACGGGCACGAGGCTTTGGTCTCGCGGCACCGCCGCGGTGATCTGGCGACGCTCGGCGCCGCGGTCGTCACGGTCGCGCCAGCCCGCTCGGAGTCGGCTCCGAAGGACGTCGTCGCTCGCCCCCGACCTCAGGGGCGTCTTCAGGTCGGTGCCTGACGAAGCGTAGAGGCATCGCAGCCAGAGCCCATCGGCGGTCAGTCGGCTGCGGTCACAGGCGCCGCAGAAGGGCTGGGTGGTGCTGGCGATGATCCCGAACACCTGGCCGTTGGCGAGCGCGAAGCGTTCGGCCGGAGCGCTGCCTCGACCCGGCAGCGCCCGGGCCGGGCCGTGGGTGTCGGCGATGCGCCGGAGCATCTCGGAACGCGACACGACCCGCTCGTCGCGCCAGCGGGTGGCCCCGGCGACATCCATGTATTCGATGAAACGAAGCTCAGCGCCCACCTCGGCCGCGTAGCTGAGCATGGACGAAAGCTTGTCCTCGTTGACGCCGCGCATCACTACGGTGTCGAGCTTGAGGCTGGGGCCGAAGCCCGCCGCGACGGCGGCCGCGACGCCATCGCGCACCGCATCGAGTTGGTCGCGTCGACTCAGCGCGGCGAATCGGTCGCGCCGGAGGGTGTCCACGCTCACGGTCACCCGATCGAGACCGGCCGCGCGGAGATCGGCGGCGAAGCGCGCGAGGAGCACCCCGTTGGTGGTCAGCGACACCTCGCGGACGGGCGTGTTCGCGCGCAGCATGGCCACCAACACGGGGAGGTCGCGGCGCAGCAGGGGCTCTCCGCCCGTGAGCCGGATGCGCGCGACGCCGAGCTCGCAGAACAGGCGGGCGAGCCGCGTCAGCTCGCCGAAGTCGAGGAGTTCGGGGCGAGGCAGCCATACGTACGTCTCCTCCGGCATGCAGTACTGGCATCGCAAGTTGCACCGGTCGGTGACGCTGAGCCGAAGGGTGCGGAGCGGCCGCTGCCATCGGTCGACGACGGGCGATGGATCAGTCGACGATACGGTCGAGGGCATCGGGGGAGATCCCACTTTTCTCGATGAACTCGCGTGAGCGCTCGTTGTCGCCGCGGATCAGATCGAACGGGTCGCCCTCCGCCGCCACCTCGCCATCGATGAGGAGATAGGCCTTGTGGGCGATGCGAAAGCAGGATGCCATGTCGTGCGAGATGACGACGCTCGTGACGTTGAACTTGTCGCGGGTTTCCTCGATGAGATCGTCGACCATACGGCTCGTGAGGGGGTCGAGCCCACTCGTGGGTTCATCATACACCAGCACCTCGGGCTCGAGCATCAGCGCCCGCGCGAGTCCGACCCGTTTCCGTTGCCCGCCCGACAGCTCCGACGGCATGTTGTTTTCCTTGTCGTACAAGCCGAGCTGGTTGAGCATCGACACCACGCGGTCCTTGACGGCGCGGCGCGAAAGGTCCTTCCGGTGCTCGCGCAGCGGAAAGGCCACGTTGTCGAGCACGGTGAGCGAGTCGAGCAGCGCGGCGTACTGGAACACCATGCCGAACTTCTGGCGCACCTGATTCATCTCGAATTCCCCCAGCGGAGTGATGTCACGGCGGTTCACCCAGATGTGGCCCGTGCTGGCTTTCTCCAGGCCGATGAGACATCGGAGCAGCGTGGTCTTGCCGGCGCCCGACCCTCCGATGATGACGGCCGTCTCGTGGCGCTTGAAGCGGATGTCGATGCCTCGGAGGACGCGCGTGTTGCCGAACGACTTCGTGACCCGGTCGAACACGACGTGGTCGTCGTCGGCCAACCAGTCGGGAGGCTGCGGTTCCGCCATGGCTTCCATGATAGCGATCGATCCGGCCCGGCGAGAGGGCTACGCCCATGGTCGTGCACGCGGGAGATGGTGAAGACGTCGCCGGTCAGCTGCGTACGATGCTGGACCGAGGTACGGAGCCGCTTCGGGCGCGAGCGAGCGACCCGGGGCGCCGACGCCCGGCAGAGGTCGGCTTTTCTCTGGGACGTTCTCACGCGGAAGTGCTCGACGCTCTGGTCGAGACCCTGTGGCCGGTCGCCGTCGGCGGGTCCGACCCGGAGGGAGGCCATGCGCTCGCCGGCGTCGGCGGGTACGGCCGACGGGCGGTAGCCCTCGGCGCCGATCTCGATGTTCGGTTGCTGGCACCCGACCTCGGGCGCGCGCGCGACGTGGTCGAAGCCCTCCTGTACCCGCTGTGGGACGCCGGCCTTCAGGTCGGTCACCAAGTCGTGACCGCGGAAGGGGTGCTGGCGGCGGCGATGGATGATCTTCCGACGGCGACATCGCTCCTCGACTGGCGCCATGTGGCGGGCGAGGAGCAGCTTTCCGTCGACCTCTTGGCCCGGGCCCGCGCGTCGATGTTCACGGAAGCCGCCTTGCCGAGATTTCTCGATCGACTGGAAGACGAAGTCGCGCAGCGCCACCGGCGCTTCGGCGGCTCGGTGTACTTGCTCGAGCCCGACGTGAAGAACGGCCCCGGCGGCCTTCGAGACCTGGACGTCGCGTGGTGGGCGGCTCGAGCTCGTTGGGGCGTGTCGCGCTTCGCGGACTTGGTACGGCAGGGAGAGCTGACGAGCCGACAGCTCGCGGAAGCGCTCGTCGCGCGTGACCGCCTCTGGCAGCTGCGCAACCTGCTTCACGACCGGGCCGGACGACGCAACGACCGCCTCCGCTTCGACGAGCAAGAGGGGATTGCGCGGCACTTGGCCTACGCCGATGGCGAGGCGGATCTCGGCGAAGGCGTCGAACGGCTGATGAGCGACTACTACCGCGCGGCCCGGACCGTGTCGCAGTTCCGTGATCTCGTGCTCGCCCGGGCGCGACCCGTGGTTCGGCGGCGCCCCCCCGCCGCCCGGGATCTGCCGGGCGGGCTTCAGGTCTTCGACGGAAGCCTCACCGTGCAACGCCTCGACGCGCTCCACACGGAGCCCGCGTTGGCGTTTCGGGCCGTGGCGGGCGCGGTCCGCCTGGACGTACCGCTCCGCCACACCTTTCGCAATGCCGTGGCCAAGCTCAGCGCGGACGAAGCGTGGTCGCGCCGCTTGCGGCAGAGCGAAGAAGCCGCCCGTCGTTTCGTCGCGCTGGTGACCAACGCCAAGGTCACGCGTCTCAAGCAGGGTTCCATCACCCGGGAGCTCCACGACCTCGGCTTGCTCCTGGCGATGATCCCGGAGTTTGCCCCCGTGGTCGGCCGCGTTCACCACGACACGTACCACGTGTACACCGTCGACGTTCACTCGGTGGCGGCGGTGGATCGCCTTGGAGAAATCATGCGGGGGGACATCGTTCTCGACCCGACCGAGGGCGATCGCTGGGCTGGGTCGCTCGCGTGTCGCGTCGGGACGGAGATCGTCCGTCCCTCGGTGCTCTTTTTCGCCACGCTCCTCCACGACGTGGGCAAGAGCATCGGCAGTCGAAACCACAGCGAGCGCGGAGCCGAGATGGCCCGGATCATTCTCGACCGGCTCGGATTTGCCGCCCGCGACATCGAGGACGTGGCGGCCCTCATCGAGGCGCACCTCGTGATGTACCAAACGGCCACCCGCCGCGACCTCGACGACCCGGCGACGTGGGCCGACTTCGCCGCGCACGTCCGCGGTCCGGAGGGACTTCGCAACCTCTACTTGTTGACGGTCGCCGACCTCTCGACGACCAGCCCCACCTCGATGACGTCGTGGAAGGCGCGGATGCTCGATGACCTGTTCGTCGCGACGGATGCCTACCTTCGCGATGGCGCCGGTTCGGACGAGGCGAGAGCGTCGGTGGTCGCGGAAGTCGTCGCGACGAGTGAGCTCTCGGAGCGTGCGCTCTCGCGATTCCTCGCCGGAATGCCTCGGCGGTACGCGGCGAGCTTTCAGCCTTACGAGATCGCGGGCCATGCGCGGGCGGTCGATGCGTTTCTGGCGGGCGATGAAGCCTCGGTGGTGGCCGTCGTTCCGCCCCCGGGGGCCCGCAGCGAAGGCCTGGCCGGACCGACCCAAATCTGTGTTGTGGCGGGCGACCGGGCGGGATTGCTCAGCGAGATCGCAGCCTCGCTCGCGCACTGTCGTCTGAAGGTGCACAGCGCGGCCATCCACTCCTGGGACCGCAGTGATGGCCCCCCCCTCGCCGTGGACGTCTTCTGGGTCGAGCGGCCGGGCGGAGATGCCGTGGCATCGGTGATTGGTCGGCTGCGGCGGACCCTCGAGGGGATCGTCGGAGGCGACACCGCGGCCGAGGACATGGCGCCGCCTCTGCCCCCGTCGCCGATGCGAGGCGGAGGGCCCCGGGTGCGGACGAAGGTGATCGTCGACAACCGCGCCGCGCCGGAGCGGACGGTGGTGGAGGTGTTCACCGCGGAGGGCGGGGGCGTGCTCTATCCACTCGCACGGGCCCTGTACCGGGCTCGGCTGTCGATTAGCCTCGCCAAGATCTCGACCGAAGGCGCCCGCGTCGTGGACGTATTCTACGTCACGGACGTGGACACGGGCGACAAGGTCACCGACCCTGCGCGCATGCGGGCGGTGCAGTCGTCGTTGAGGGCAGCGCTCGGGGCGGGTTCCGACACGTCCGATGGAGAGGATGAATGATGATGAGGAGCTCTGGTTCGGTCCCGGCCGCGGTCGGGCGCGGTCTCTGGCGTTCTTGGTTCGGAGGCGTGGTGGCCGTGATGGGCCTCGTCGCGTGCGGCGGCAGCCCCCCCCCTCCTCCCGAAACGGCGCTCGTCGCCGACCCTCCCTCGGGGGACGCGGCGGGGACGCCGGGTGAAGGTCTCGCCGACCTCGACCGCGGGATCGCCTACGTCGAGAAAGAGGCGTGGGAGGACGCGAAGGAGCACCTCGAGCGAGCCGTGGCGGCCCGCCCCGAAGACGGCGACGCGCGGTACTACCTCGCGGTCGCGCATCTCAATCTCGGCGACGCCGTCGCCGCGGAGGCAGGGTTCAAGGCGGCGATCGAACGCGACACCGGCTTGTATCTCGCGCGAGCGCAGCTCGGGGGGCTTTACGCCGGCAGCGACCCCCCTCGGGCGCGCGAGGCGATCGAGGTTCTCGAGCCGGCCCTCGCTGCGATTCCCGACGGGCCCGACGAGAAGAGCCTGCGGGCTGACGTGGCCCAGGTGCTGGGCTTTGCGCATCGCGTCGAAAAGAACTACGCGGCCTCGCAACAGCACTACGAGGCGTCGCTGCGGGCCGAGGACAACCCTCAGGTTCGCTTCGCCATGGCCGACATGCTGCTGGAAGCGGGCCGCAAAGACGAGGCGCGAGCCGCGCTCGAGCGGTATGTGGCCACGGTACAGGACGATCCCAAGATCCTCGTGGCGGTGGCACGCATGCTCGCCCGGGCGGGCGGCGCCGAGCCCTGCGTGACGGCACTCGACCGCGCCCTGACCCTCGCGCCGAAGGTGAAGACGCTCTTCATCGATCGAGGCCGCTGTCACCTACAGGCCGGTGACGCCAAGGCTGCGCGCGAGGACTTCAATCGCGCGCTGAAACTCGACGACCGTTTTCAGGACGCCTACTTCTTTCTCGGCTTGAGCTGGCTCGAGTCCAACAACCGCCCCCGGGCCGTCGAAGCCTTCCAGCAGGTGGTACGCCTCGACAAGACGTCCAAGGTAGGGCAGGCCGCCCAAAAGCGACTCGACGGTCTGGCCGGTCGCCCTTGAGTTCCGTGCCCCCGGCGGCCAGATCGCCTTCCGCAACCTCTCAACCGGGTTCCGTGGCGGTGGCCATCATGGCCAAAACCCCGGGACGCGTCGGGGTGAAAACGAGGCTCGCGCCGGTGCTCGCACCCGAGGCGCGGTCGAGGTTGGCGCGGGCGCTCCTCGACGACCGGATCGAGCAGCTCACGCGCATCCCCGGCCTGGATCCCCACTTGGCCCATACCGGGACCCCACCCCCGCAGGCCGCCCCTGCCTCGCCCCCCATTCCAGGGTTTCCGCAGCGGGGGGAAGGACTCGGCGCGCGACTCATCCACGCGGCGGCGACGCTGTTCGCTCGGGGCTATGGCCGCGTCATGCTCGTCGATGCCGACAGTCCCCTCGTTCCCGACCAGACCTTCGTCGCCGCCACCGTCGCGCTCGAGCGCGTCGACGTCGTGGTGGGACCGAGCGACGATGGGGGGTACTACCTCATCGGGATGCGTACGCCGCAGCCATCATTGTTCCGCGACGTTCCCTTCAGCACGGCCGAGGTCCTGACCGTCACCCGTTCACGAGCGCGAGAAGCCGGGCTCGAAACGTACCTGCTGCCGGCAACGTACGACATCGACGAACCCGCCGACCTCGAGCGCCTGCGCATGGATTTGGCCGACGGACCTGCCCGGTGGCCCCGGGCTGACGGCGGCGAAACCAAGGCCGAGGGGGCCCCCCACCCACGGCACCTGACGGCATGGCTCCAGGCGTGGGGCGACGGTTCGGTCACATCCCGAGTCGTTCGATGATGCGGTCGAGCTCGTCGAGGTCGGCGTAGCGGACGACCAGTTTCCCGCCGCCGCGCCCGTGGCTCCCGGCCGTGGGCTCGACCGTGGCCCGGGCGCCGAAGCGTCGCGACAAGCGCGTCTCGAGGTCGCGTACGGCGGCGCTCTTTGTCTCCGGCGGCGTTGTCTCGGACGGGGGGCGGCCGTCGTCGGCGCCGGAGGACGGCGCCTGGCGGGCGAGCCGCTCCAGTTTTCGCACGCTGAGACGATCGCGGGCGGCGCGGCGCGCGAGGGCGATTTTTCGATCGTCGTCTTCCGCTCCGAGGAGCGCGCGACCATGGCCTTCCGAGAGGCTCCCGTCGGCGAGAAGGGCGCGCACCGGGGCGGGTAGCTTGAGCAAGCGCAGGGCGTTCGTCACCGCCACCCGGCTTTTGCCGACCCGCTCGGCGAGCGCCTCCTGCGTGTGACCCAGGTCTTCGAGGAGACGTCGATACGCTTCGGCGACCTCGATCGGATTCAGATCGAGGCGCGCGAGATTTTCGATGAGCGCGAGCTCGAAGGCTTCGCGGGGGGCGACGTCCTTGACCACGACCGGCACGTCGCGGAGCCCGGCGCGTTGCGCGGCCCGCCAGCGTCGTTCGCCCGCGATGATCTCGAAGCGCTCCTCGCGACCTGGAGGGCCGATGCGCCGAACCACCAAGGGTTGAATGATCCCGTGCGTCGCAATGGTTCCGGCGAGCGCGTCGAGCGCTTCATCGTCGAAGTGTTGCCGAGGCTGGTCGCCCCGGGGCGTGATCCGCTCGATGGCACACGTGAAGACCGTTGCCCGGCCGAGCGGGGTCGCGACGACGGCGTCCCGATCCGCGGGGGGAACAGCGGCCGCGCGCTCGGGGGCGGACGGGGGGGACGAACGCGGCGGGAGCAAGGCATCGAGGCCCCGTCCGAGGGCGCGTCGTCCTTTGGGCTTGGCCATGGAGGTCGGCTACCTCTGCTCCGGGGAGACCGCCACCGCGGGCGAGGCCTCGGCGGTGCGGCGCATGACCTCTCGCGCGAGACCGAGGTACCCCTGCGCCCCCTTACAGGCGATGTCGTACAGCAGCACGGGAACCCCGTGCGACGGCGCTTCACTGAGCTTGACGTTGCGCGGGATGACCGTGTCGAAGACGTGGAAGTGCTGGCGTACTTCGTCGGCGACCTGGTGGGTGAGGGTGTTCCGGGGATCGAACATGGTCAGCACCACGCCGAGCACGCGAAGGTCCGGATTGAAGGCGTCGCGCACCCGGTCGATGGTGTTCATCAGCTGCGTCAATCCCTCGAGGGCGTAGTACTCGCATTGGAGGGGCACCAGGACCTCGTGGGCGGCAGTGAGCGCGTTGATGGTCAGCAAACCCAGGGCGGGGGGGCAGTCGAGCAGCACGTACCCGTAGTCGTCACGCACTGGTGCGAGCGCATCACGAAGCCGCGTCGCCCGATCTTCTGCATCGACGAGTTCCAGTTCGACCCCCACGAGGTCGGGAGAGGACGGGACGACGGAGAGGCCGTCGACGTCCGTGGGGCGGATGAGCTCGAGGAGCGACGCGCGGCCCACCAGCGTGTCGTAAAGCGTCGCGGCTACGCCCTGGGCGCGGACCCCGACCCCACTCGAAGCGTTGGCCTGAGGATCACAGTCGACGAGCAGGGTCGCGCGTTCCCCGGCCGCCAAGGACGCGGCCAAGTTCACGCTCGTCGTCGTCTTCCCCACGCCCCCCTTTTGGTTGGCGACGGCGATGATCCGGCCTGGGCCGCGGGACGCGGCGGAGGCGTGGGCTCGAGTCGCGGTGGTCATCGTCCTCGTCTGAGGCGCTCCACGCACCACTTTTGTTGGCCCCTGTCAATCCGAAAACTACAGTTGCCGACATGTCGGGTCATGTAGGACATCGCGCCTCGAGGAGCCGCCGCGCGGGCGGCGGAAAGAGGATGTCGACCGTGTTTGCCGGCGAGCCGGCCGGGCACCGCACGTCGCACGTTCTCGAGCGCTTCTGGCGGACGTCCTCGGTGCGCCCCCGAGGCGAGGTGATTCCGCTCGGATCCCATCGGGAACAGGAGAATGAAGATGATGTCGAACAAGTACCGAACCTTCGCTGAGTTTGAACGCGAATACATCCGTCCGGGGCGAAAAGTCGGCCTGTCCGTGGAGGACATCCTGCACGACAACACGTTCGAGCGGGAGTTTCGGTTCGACCGCGACCCCTTCGACGAGGACGAGGACGAGGACGAGGACTACTAGCGTCACCCCCCCCGCCGTCGGTGGCCATCTTTCGCCCTTCGCCTTCGCGCTCCCCGCAGTCTTGCTCGTCCCTCCCGGGACGCCCCGAGCCCCAGCGTCGCCTCAACGCTGGGGCTCTTTTTTGCGCCACGGGCTAGGCATCGCGGCCGCTTGCTTTTCCTTCGACCGCGTGGCACCTGCTCTCGCGGATCGTCATGCAAGTCAACGTCGAGAAGTTGTCTCCCGTTCTGTTGGAGTTCCAGATCGAGGTCCCCGCCGACAAGGTCAGCAACGAGGTCAACGCCGCGTACGAGCAACTCAAGCGAACGGCGCGGGTCAAAGGGTTTCGACGCGGCAAGGCGCCGCGGAAGGTGCTCGCTCAGCTTTACGGACCGGCGATTCGGGCCGACGTCGCCCAGCGCCTGGTCGACCAGACGCTGCAGGAGGCGCTCGACGCTCGAGAAGTCCAGCCGCTGACCAAACCGTCGGTCGAGCCGGCCGAACTCAAGACGAAGCAGGCCTTTTCTTTTCGGGCTCGATTCGAAGTCCGCCCGGAGATCGAGGGGGTGGCGTGGACGGGCCTCGAAGCCGCCCGGCCTTCGGTCGAGGTGACCTCCGAGGAGGTCGACCAAGAGATCGAAAAACTCCGCCTCGAACACAGCACGCTGGAGCCCGTCGAGGGGCGGGCGGCCGAGGAGGGCGATACCGCCACCTTGCGGCTGGCGTTCGAGGCGCTCGGCGCGCCCCAGTCCGAAGAACTCGACACCGAAGTGGGCGGGGGTCAGCTCTTGCCGTTTATCGACGAGGGGGTCGTCGGGATGAAGGTGGACGACGAGAAGACGGTAAACGGGCCGTTCCCCGAAAACCACCCGAACGAGCAGTTGCGCGGGGTGGACACCTCATTCCATATCACCCTCAAGGAACTGAAGAAGCGGGTCCTGCCGGACGTCGACGACGAGCTGGCGAAAGACCTGGAGTACGACGACCTCGCCGCCATGAAGAGCGCCCTCGAAAAACAGATCGCCGACCGCCATCGCCAGAAAGCGGAAGAGGATGTGGCGCGGCAGCTCGTGGCCAACCTGTGCGACAAGAACCCCATCCCCGTTCCGCCGTCGCTCGTCCGGCAGCAGCAGGAGGTGGCCGAGCGGGAGCTGCGTATGGTGGCCCAAATGACCGGCCAACGGCCCGACGATCCCGAGCTCGTGGCGAGGATGCGCGCTGACGCCGAGACGAAGGTCCGCGCCGGGCTCCTCATGGCGGAGATCGCCAAGGAGAAGGACATCAAGATCACCGACGAGGACCTCGAAAAGGGCTACGAGGAACTCGCGGCGCAGACCGGGAAAAACGTGGCCCGACTTCGGGTCGAGTATCGAGACAAGCAAAAGCGCGACCTTTTGGTCGGCATGATTTTGGAGGACAAGGTGCTCAACCTCATGGAGGAAGCCGCCACCATCACCGAGGCGTAAACTCCATCCGCCCGCGCACGGTATCCGGCTGGCCTGTATTGCCCGGCTGGCCTGTATTGTCCGGCTGGCCTGTATTGCCCGGCTGGGTTGTCCGGCTGGCCTGTGTTTGCCGGGTACGATGTTCGCGCGGCCCTCAAGGCCCGCGCCGCGTCGCCGTAGACCCTCTTACGCACCCGCTCCCACCTGCCGTTCGTTTCATCAGCCCCAAGCAAGTACCCCGTCCCCCGTTAAGGCGAAGCCATATGACGACGTCCCGCACCCAGGCGCATCACATCATCTCTCGCGCGGCGGATTACATCGCGCACGAACGCGAGCGTGCCGCGTACTACATTCCCCACATCACGGAGACGACCCACCGCGGGGAACGCGAGTGGGACATCTACAGCCGGCTGCTCAAAGACCGGATCGTCTTCATCGGGACCGAAATCGACGACTTCGTGGCCAACGCAGTCGTGGCCCAGTTTCTGTTCCTCGAGAGCGAAGACCCAGAGAAAGATGTGCAGGTGTACATCAACAGTCCGGGGGGCGTGGTCACCGCCGGGCTCGCGATCATCGACACCATGAACTACGTCCGATGTCCCGTCTCGACCATGTGCATCGGGCAGGCGGCGTCGATGGGGGCCATGCTTCTCGCGGTCGGCCAAAAAGGGTCGCGCTACGCGCTGCCCCACGCCCGCATCATGATCCACCAGCCGTTGGGCGGAGCGCGAGGTCAGGCGACCGACATCGAGATCCAGGCGCGCGAGATCAAAAAGATCAAAGACACCTTCATCGACATGCTGACCGACATCACGGGTCAGAAGAAGGATCGGATCGCGGCGGACATCGAGCGAGACTTCTACTTGAGCGCCGCCGAGGCGAAGGAGTACGGGCTCATCGACGAGGTCCTTCGCAAAGACGACCCGAAGCGCAAGCCGGCCGAGCTCAGGAAGAAGTGAACGCGCACCGCGCACCCGGCCGCGCCCGGTTTGCCGGAGGTGGCGAGCCCTATTATTCTCACCCGTCGACCGTCGCGGTCGACGTCGCTGGCCGCAGCGCCCACACCTGTAGCCCCCACGTCTGACCCCAGCATGCCTTCGAGGGACAAGTGAGCCCACCGCGTGACGACTCCAACGGGAACCTGAGCTGCTCTTTTTGCGGAAAGTCGCAGAAAGAGGTCAAGAAGCTCATCGCCGGGCCGACCGTCTACATCTGCGACGAATGCATCGGCTTGTGCAACGACATCATCGCCGAAGAAGTCGAAAAGGAGGAGCCGGCGGCCGGCGCGACGCCGGTGCCGAAACCCAAAGAGATCAAGACCATTCTCGACGAGTACGTGGTGGGCCAAGAGCAAGCCAAGAAGGTGCTCTCGGTCGCGGTCCACAATCACTACAAGCGGATCGAGACCAGAGTCAGCGCCGACGATGTCGAGCTTTCGAAGTCGAACATCCTCCTGCTTGGACCCACCGGCTGCGGCAAGACGCTGCTGGCCCAAACGCTCGCCAAAATCATCAACGTCCCCTTTGCCATCGCGGACGCGACCACGCTGACCGAAGCGGGATACGTGGGTGAGGACGTCGAGAACATCATCGTTCAGCTGTTGCAGAACGCCGATCACGACGTGGAGGCGGCGCAACGGGGCATCGTTTACATCGACGAGATCGACAAGATCAGCCGCAAGAGCGACAACCCCTCGATCACCCGCGACGTGTCGGGGGAGGGGGTTCAGCAGGCGTTGCTGAAGATCATCGAGGGTACGGTCGCCAACGTACCGCCCAAGGGCGGTCGCAAACACCCCCAGCAAGACTTCTTGCAGGTCGACACGACCAACATCTTGTTCATCTGTGGCGGCGCCTTCGTGGGGCTGAGCCAGATCATCCAACGCCGTATCGGGCAGAGCACGATCGGTTTCGGGGCCGAGGTGAAGAGCCGAAGCGAGATGCGACTCGGCGACATCCTCAAGGAAGTCCAACCGGAAGACCTGCTGAAGTTCGGTCTCATCCCCGAATTTATCGGGCGTCTTCCGGTGGTGGCCACGCTTTACGAGCTCGACGAGGAGGCGCTGATCGACATCTTGACCCGGCCGCGCAACAGCCTCGTAAAGCAGTACCAAAAGCTCTTCGAGATGGATGACGTGCGGCTCAAGTTCACGCGGCCGGCGCTCAAGGCCATCGCGCAGAAGGCGATCGAGCGCGAGAGCGGGGCGCGAGGTCTCCGCGCCATTCTCGAAGAGGGGATGCTCGACATCATGTACGAGGTTCCGTCAAAGACCGGGGTGAAAGAAGTGGTGGTCTCCGACGAGGTCGTGAACAACAACGACGCCCCCGTGATGGTCTACATGGACGAGGCCGAAGCCGAGCCCGCGTAGGCGACGCGGCGCGCGATCGGGCGACACGCTTCGGGTGACCGATGTTTTTCAAGAACGAAGAAGGCGACGGAGACGGCCCCGGGGGCGAAGGAGGAGGGCGCGCGGCGGGGCGCGGAGGGGCGACGACCCTTCCTCTGCTCCCGCTGCGCGACATCATCGTCTTTCCCAACATGATCTCGCAGCTCTTCGTGGGCCGCGAGCGGTCCATCGCGGCCCTCGAAGAGGCGATGGGGCGGGACAAGGAGATCTTTCTCGCCGCCCAACGGCACGCCAAGACCAACGAGCCCGGTCGCGAAGACATCTTCGAGGTGGGCACCATCGGCGACATCCGCCAGCTGCTCCGGCTTCCCGACGGTACCGTCAAGGTCCTGGTCGAGGGAAAACGTAGAGCGCGGGCCGCGCGTTTCGTTCAGCACACCCCGTGCTTCGTCGTGGAGGCCGAGCCCTTGGCGGAAATGACGGCGGGTGACGTTACCGCAGAGGCGCTGATGCGCTCGGTGCAGGCGACGTTCGAGACGTACGTGAAGCTGAACAAGAAGGTTCAGCCGGAAGTGCTCATGAGCGTGCAGGCGATCGATGAGCCGTCGCGCCTGGCCGATACGATCATCGCCAATCTGCCGACCGCCAAGCTCAGCGATCGCCAGGCCTTGCTGGAGATGGACGACCCGCGGCAGCGGCTCGAGCGCCTGATGGAGATCATGCAGAGCGAGATCGAGATTCTGCAGGTCGAAAAGAAGATCCGCTCCCGGGTGAAGCGCCAGATGGAGCGGACCCAGAAGGAGTACTACCTAAACGAGCAGATGCAGGCCATCCAGAAGGAGCTGGGTGGGGGTGAGCGCGACGAGTTCAAAAACGAACTGCACGAGCTGGTCGAGGCCATCAAGGCGAAGCGCCTCAGCAAGGAGGCGGAGGAGCGCATCAAAAAGGAGCTGAAGAAGCTCAAGATGATGCACCCGACGAGCGCCGAGGCGACCGTTGTCCGCAACTACATCGACTGGGTCCTCGAGCTGCCTTGGTACGACAAGAGCGAAGAACGCTACGACCTCGAGGAGGCCGAGAAGATCCTCGACGCCGACCACTACGGACTGCGCAAGATCAAGGAGCGCATTCTCGAGTATCTCGCGGTACAAGCATTGACCAAGCAGTTACGCGGCCCGGTCCTGTGCTTCGTAGGTCCGCCGGGCGTAGGAAAGACGTCTCTCGCCAAGAGCATCGCGCACGCGACGGGACGCAATTTCGTGCGGCTCTCTCTCGGCGGGGTGCGTGACGAGGCGGAGATTCGAGGACATCGCCGCACCTACATCGGCGCCCTCCCCGGAAAGATCGTCCAGTACCTGAAAAAGGCGGGGACGAACAATCCCGTCTTTCTGCTCGATGAGATCGACAAGATGTCGAGCGACTTCCGCGGCGACCCCGCCGCGGCGCTGCTCGAGGTCTTGGACCGCGAGCAGAACCACTCGTTCAACGATCATTATCTCGACCTCGATTACGACCTCACGGACGTGATGTTCATCACCACCGCGAACACGCTCAGCGGCATCCCGCTCCCGCTCCAGGACCGCATGGAGATCATCGAACTCGGCGGCTACACGGAGTTCGAGAAACTGAACATCGCGGTCAAGTACCTCATCCCGCGGCAACGCAAGGAATGTGGCCTCGACGACGTGAGCTTCGAGATGACGGAGGGAGCCGTGCGGACCGTCATCCACCACTACACCAAGGAGAGCGGGGTCCGCTCGTTGGAGCGCGAGGTCTCGAGTGTATGCCGAAAGGTGGCGCGCCAGGTCGTCAAGCAGGGGAAGGACCAGCCGGTCGAGGTCACCGCCGCCAAGATCCCCAGGCTCCTCGGGGTGCCCAAGTTTCATCTCGACCTAAAGGAAGAGCACGACACGGTGGGGTTGGTGCGGGGGCTCGCCTACACGGCGTACGGAGGCGATACCCTCGAAGCGGAGGCGACGGTGCTGCCGGGCAAGGGCAAGCTCGTGATCACCGGGTCACTCAAGAAGGTGATGGAGGAGAGTGGCCAGGCCGCAACCAGCTACGTGCGATCCCATCTGGACCGACTCGGTCTGAGTCGCGATCACTTTCAATCGGTCGACGTTCACGTGCACTTCCCCGGTGCCTTCCCGAAGGACGGACCGAGCGCCGGCGTAACCATCGTCACCGCGGTCGTGAGCGCGCTGATGGGGGCGCCGGTGCGGCGTGACGTCGCCATGACCGGCGAGATCACCCTACGCGGGCGGGTGCGTGCGATCGGGGGGCTCAAAGAGAAGCTGCTCGCGGCCCATCGGGCGGGGATGACGACCGTGATCCTGCCGCGCGAGAACCGAAAAGACCTACGCGAAATTCCGCGCCGGGTGTTGAAGCTGTTGCGGCTCGTCCTCGTCGACCATGTCGATGACGTTCTTCGCACGGCGCTCGTCCTCGATGCGCCCGAGGCGACCTTCGGGGCGCCCGGCCCATCCGTGGTCGAGTTCCGCGACGGCGAACTCGTGCGTTCGCGGGCAGGTACCGGGGAGGACGGGCCTGGTGACTCGGTGCAGGCCGGCGACTCGAGCGCCGCTGAGCCCGCTGCTGAGCCCGCTGCTGAACCTGCCGCTGGCGGGGCCAGCCGTCCCGTTGGGTCGCCGCGAGGACCAAGGTCGGAGCCCGGGGGAGGAGGGAACTCGGAGCCGGGAGGCGGGGGAGGCTCCGAGCCTGGAGGCGGTGGCGACCGACCGAGCGCCACGGCGCGCGAGCGTTGACGGGTGCCCTCGCGTCCGTCACCGAGCTCCGATCCGCCGGTTAGCGGCGCGTTGATCGGTCCCGAAGGGGAGGGAGATCGGCATCGGACCCCGGCCGCATGGGTGGCGTTCGATCTCGCCGACGGGACCAGGGTCGCCGTCGACGCGCAGTTCGTTCGGCAAGTGATCCCGGTGGCGCCGGCGACCCCCCTCCCGGGGGCGCCGGCGCACGTGCCGGGACTGGTCCTGGTCGGAGCGGTGGCGGTTCCCGAGCTCGACCTGGGGGTCTTTTTCGGACTCGCCCGGGCGGCGAGGGACGGTGGTGGGGACGACCGGGACGCCGAACGAACCGCGGACCACCGTCGCGCCCACCGCCGAATGCTGGTGCTCGATGACGGCCGCTTCGAGGTGGCCACATGCGGCACGCGCCTCGAGCTACGGCATGCCCCGTCGGGCGGAGCCCGGGCGCGGCCCCCCCAACTCGTCCCGTCGTCGGTGGCTCGCTACGCCATGGGAGAACTCGACGGCGATCGCCCGGTCGCCATCCTGAACCTCCGGGTCCTGCTGGAGGGAGCGCGCATTCGTGCCTCGTGACGACGACGCAGGACCCTTGGCGCCGCGACCGCGCTCGGGGCACGGCCCCCTGGAGGAGAAGCGGGGGCGGCAGGACGAGGGCGCGAACCGACGGATGTCCGACGCGGGTTTCGATCTCGGCGGGGGGGTGGCGTGGTGTGCGGGTCGTGATCATCCCGGATCGTGGGATCTCGCCGTTCCCCTTTCGGCGGTGAGGCGGATCGGGGACCTCGACCCGGGCCCCGGCGCCCAGGCCTCCGACGACGGGGAGACGTCACAACCATGGCTCGCGCCACCTTGGCGCTCCAGTTTCGTCGGCACGACCGAGGCGGTGCGCCATTATCTCGAAGTGCATTGGGGCGGCCGTCGCGGCTTTCTCGGGGTCCCGGCTAAAGTCGAGGTGTCGGCGGCCCCGGACCTCATGGCGACGCCTGCGCCCCGGTGGGTTGCGACGTATCTGCACGCCCTCGGTTTTGTTGGATTGGTTCGCCGCGACGCGCGCGTGGCCTACGTGGTGTCGCCCGCGGCCCTCTTCGGGGCCACGTGGTGAAAGGCGTCCCCCGCGCTCCCCGCCTCGTGGAGAAGTTTCTTCGCGGGACCGAAGAACGACTGCGGCGAATCGCGAGCCAAATCGATCGGCTCGCCGAGGCGGGGGCCGATCCGTCCCACGAAACCGAGCTGGCCCGCGAACTCCACACCCTCAAGGGCGAGGCGAGACTGATGGGCTTCGTCGCCATCAGCCGGGTCGCCCACACGCAGGAAGCGTTGCTTCCGGTCGCACGTGCGGGCCGGTTCGCCCCCGACGATCCGGCGACGTCATGGTTTCGCGACGGGTTGGAGTTGACCCGTGGTCTGTTGGAGCGGGCGCCCGAAGACCCGGATGCGGCGCGGGCGGCCGCGACCTACATCGAAGAAGCGCCACTGGCATCCGGCACGTCGCCGCCGCCGCCCGCGCCCCCGCAACCCGCGACGTCGTTCCCGACTGCGACTCCGGCGGGGGAGAAGTCGCCGCCGCCGCCGAACCCTCCCTCCGGGTTCGAGAAGGTCATCACTACCCGTCGCGGTCCGGGCGTTTCCGCCGTGCGCGTCGACGTGACCCGTCTCGACCTCCTTTCGCGGACCACGGATGAGGCCCGTCTCGCCCTAGGGGCGCTCGCCCGGGAACTCGATACGCTTGGTCGTATCGAAGCCGAGGCGGAGCAGGTGTTGCGCGACCTCGACCGCGTGGTCGGCGCTGCGGGCGCCCTCTCTTCGCCGTCAGAAGAGACGACCTGGCGGCACGAGATCGCTTCGGTCCGCAACCGACAAGCCTTGGTACGGCGCCGTTTGGAGGAAACACGAGGCGCGATTCGAGAGGCGGTCGACGACGGTCGCGCCGGTTTCGATGGTTTGCAGTCGTCGCTCCAACGCGTGCGGTTGGTGCCCTTGTCCTCGTTGTTCGACGCTTACCCGCTCGCTGTCCGTGAGCTCAGCCGTGAGCAAGGGAAGTCTTTGGCGCTCGAGGTGGAGGGGGCCGACATCGAGGTGGATGCGGCCGTGCTCGAACGTCTCGAAGAGCCGGTGTTGCACCTGATTCGGAACGCCATCGATCACGGGATCGAGACGCCCCGCGAGCGTGTCGCCGCCGGCAAGCCCGAGTGCGCTCGGCTCGAGTTGCGCGCCTCCCAGCGGAGTGGCCAGGTTCGCATCGTGATTCGTGACGACGGCCGTGGCCTCGACCGGGAGGCGGTGCTCCGGGCCGCCGTAGCGGCGGGGCTCGTGGGTGCGGAGGAGGCGGCGAGCCTCTCGTCGGCGCGGGTGCACGCCCTCTCGTTTGCCAGCGGGCTGAGCACGCGGGAGGCGGCGACGGAAGTGTCGGGTCGTGGTCTCGGCCTCGACATCGTAAAGCGTCGGATCGAGGCCCTGGGCGGGTCCGTGTCGTTGTCGAGCCGCCCGGGGCGGGGCACGACCTTCACCCTCGCCGCGCCGGCTTCGGTCACGCGGATACCCGTCATGATGGTGGGGGTCTCCTCGTCGGTGTTCGGCATCCCTTCGCTCGACGTCGAGGGGGTCGCCAACCTTCCCCCCGGCGCGATGCGGCGCGAGGGGACACGTCCTTACGTGCGGGTCCACGACGAGAATTGGCCGGTGCTCGAGCTGCCTGGTCTCGTGCCCCGCGACCCTGACCGCGCGTCGGTTCCGGTGGTGCTCATACGCGACGAAGCGCGCTGCGCGGCGCTCCGGGTGAACCGCCTCTTGGGCGAAGAGCCACTCGTGGTCCGGCGGCTGCCGCTTTTCGTTTCCGAGGTGATCGGAACGTCGGGGACGGCGCTGTCCCGCGACGGACGGCTCGTCGTCCTGCTCGATGCGCGGGCGTGGTTGCGGCAGGCCCCCGGCGGTCGCCCATCCGCGGAGACCGAAGCGTTGGCGGACGTCGGCCCTTCCGACACGACGGTCCGGATCCTCGTGGTCGACGACTCCGAACTCACCCGGGACATGTTGGTGAGGCTCATCGAGGACGCGGGGTACGAGGTCACCGAGGCGGTCGACGGTCGGGATGCACTCGAGCGGGTCCGCGTGCGGCCGCCAGATTTGATCTTGACCGATCTGGAGATGCCGGTGATGGACGGTTTCGAACTCCTCGAGGCGGTTCGGGCGGAGCCGGGGGGGCGGACCCTCCCCGTCGTCGTGTGCAGCACCCGGGGAAGTGAGGCCGACAAGTTGCGGGCGGCGGACCTCGGCGCCGACGCCTACGTCGTCAAGGCGCAGTTCAGCGGCGCTTCGCTGCTCGACACGCTCGCCCGATGCGTCGGGGGCGGGGGCCGCCGGGAGCGGCCCGGATCGTGACGCTCGAGGTGCGTCGCGTCGTGGTGGCGGACGACTCCAGCCTCTTCGTCGAGGTCTTGTGCGCCTTGATCGATCAGGAGCCGGGATTGGCGCTCGTCGCCGCGGCCCGCGACGGACGCGAGGCGGTGCGGGCCGTACGCACGCACGCGCCCGATCTCGTCGTCATGGACGTGATGATGCCCGAACTCGACGGTCTCGCCGCGGCGGAGGAGATCATGGCGACGACGCCTACTCCGATCCTGGTCCTGAGCAGCGATCCGAGAAGCCACACGGGGCGGCTGTCGCTGGAGGCGCTCGCCCGGGGGGCGCTGGATGTGATGCCCAAACCCGAGCGGCTGCCCTTCGCGGGGCCGGAGGCACGGGCGCTGCTGTCGCGGATGCATCTCCTCGCGGGGGTGCCCGTCGTGCGGCATGTCAGGGGACGCCGTCATCAGTGGCGGTCGTGGCCCCGGGGGGAGCGGCCTCCGTCCACGTCGTCGTCGGCGGCCCTCGGCCCCTGTCCCTGGTCGCCACCTGACCCGTCTCCCGTGACCCGGGTCGTTTCCGAGGCCACCCCGCGCCGTCCTCCGCTGGTGGCCCTCGCGGCCAGCACGGGCGGCCCTCCGACCCTGGGAGACATCATGGCGCGTCTTTCCTCTTCCCTCGGAGCGGCTCTGCTCGTGGTGCAGCATCTCAGCGCGCCTTTTCTTCCCGTGTTCGTGACCTGGCTTCGTGGTCGCAGCGACCTCGAGGTCGCCCTCGCGACGGTGGGCGCGATGCCGCGGCGTGGGTGCGTGTACGTCGCGCCCGCGGGCCATCACCTCGAGCTCGACGCGGAAGGACGGCTCGCGTTGCCTCTCGCCGACGGGGGTGATGCCCATTGCCCCTCCGCCGACCGCTTGTTCTCGTCGATGGCGCGTCACGCGCCACATCGAAGTCTCGGGGTGGTGCTGACGGGGATGGGTCGTGACGGGACCGCCGGGTTGCTTGCGTTGCGTCGGGCCGGCGGGGCCACCGCGGCGCAGGATGGGTCGAGCGCGGTCGTCGACGGCATGCCGGGATCGGCGCGCCGGGCCGGGGCGGTCGACGCGGTCTGGCCGCGCGACGTGGTCGCCCTGGAACTAACGCGGTGGGTGCAGGCGCGGACGCAGGAGGTCCGGTGACGGAACCGGCCCGACGTTGGCGGGAGCTGGTTCGTCGCCGTACCGGTTTGAGCCCGTCGGGGAGCGTGACCGAGTTTCTCGACCGGAGAGCCAACATCGTCGCGGGCGGGGACCCGGACCAATACCGGCGCCAACTCGCGGCCGAGCCGCTCTCGAGCCCCGAGTGGCGGGAGCTCATCGCGGTCGTGACCAACGGCCACACGGCGTTCCTCCGCGATCGCGCGCAGCTCGAGCTGGCGTTGAAGACGGTGGCCACGCTCACGGGAGGACGGCGCCCCGGTCGCGTGTGGAGTTGTGGGTGCGCCACCGGCGAGGAAGCGTACTCGCTCGCGATGCTGGCGGCCCTGCGCGGACAAGCGGTAGAGGTCACGGGAACGGACATCAATCGGGAGGCGATCGAAGCGGCGCGGGCGGGCGCTTACCGCGCGTGGTCGCTTCGGCGCACGCCGCCTACCCTCCGGGACCGGTTCTTTCGCCACGAAGGCGATGTCTTTCGCCCGGTGGAAGAGCTGGTGGCCGCGGTACGATTTCATCACGACAACGTCGTGGCCGAGAGCACCTCCCGCCCCCGAACGCCGGTGTCGGAGGGGAACTGGGACGCGATCATCTGTCGCAACGTCTTCATTTACTTCGATGCGGAGGCAAAACGGCGGGCGTTGGTTCGATTCGCCATGGCCTTGAGCGGGCAGGGCATCGTGAGCCTCGCTCCCGGGGATCTGCTGGCGGCGGAGGCCGAAGGCGTGATCCCGGCGTCCCTTCGCGGTCGTCTTCAAGGTCGCATGAAAGCGTCCTCGACGTCCTCGATCGCGCTCGGCACCAGAGCGGGGCGGCCATCGGGGGCGGGCTGGTCGGGGGGGGCTGCGGCCGGTCGGAAACCGACGCGACCGTCCGAGGCGGCGCCGGCGCCGGTGCTCGTGGCGCTCTGGCGGGGAAACCGCGCGCTGGCCGGGCACGACTTCGAGACGGCGCTCGCTGCGTACGACGAGGCCCACGCGCACGAGCCGCTCGACGCCGAAGTGCATTACCTGAGGGCGGTGGCGCTGCGCCGCTCAGGCGCCCTGGAAGAGGCGGCCGAGAGCTGTCGCCGGGCTCTGTTTCTCGACCCGTCGCTATGGCCGGCACGCTTTCTCTCGGCCGGGCTCGCGGAGCGCCTCGGGGCCGTCGAACGGGGGCGGGAAGACTACGAGCGGACGCGAGCGCTTCTTCGTGATGCCCCGGAAGCGCGACCCCTCAAGAGCTTTCGGGCGGGGTGGGAGGACTTGTTTCCCGGCCGGGACGAAGCGGCGCGGGCTTGCCACTTTCATCTCGCGCGCACCGCCGGGGCCCGACCACGACGGTAGCCTTTCATCTCGCGACGGGGCGAGGTTGAATAGAGACGATGAGCGGACGCATCGATGACAGGCGGGCGACCTACCGGGTCCTCTTGCTCGACGATAGCGAGATCAGCCTCGAGGTCGCGGCGGAGGTCCTCCGTCGCGACGGCTTCGAGGTGCGTACCGCCCTGGACCTCGACGGCTTCGACGGTCACCTGACCGATTGGTCGCCGCAGGTGATTCTCACGGACGTCAACATGCCGGGGATGACCGGAAACGAGCTTTGTCGGCAACTGAAACGTCGGTACGAGACCGCTCATGTGCCCGTGGTCTTGTGTTCGAGCCTCGCCCCCGAAGAACTCGCACGGTTGGCCCGCGCTTGCGAAGCGGACGGCTTCGTCACCAAGAGCGACGACCTCGAAGGTCTCGCCGACGAAGTTCGCGCGCTCTGTGAGACCATCCTCTGGTAGCCGCCGCCGAAGCGGAAAGAGCAGAGCAGAACGGCCAGAGTAGGACGTAGGAAGGGCAGAGGTCACCGCCACGCGCGGTCCGAACCCGGGCTCCACGTCCACGTCCCCTCGAACTGCCACACGCTCGGCGGGGTCGACGACCGGTCGCCGGCGGCGGCGACCGCCGGCGGGGGAGACGCCGCCGCCGGGGCGCTGGCCTGGAACTGGGCTTCGTCGGCGCCTGCCATCACCACGAGCTGCTCGAGCATGCCCTGGGTCCAAGCCTTCAACACGGCGGTGGCCGGGGTGTCGGGAGGATGACGAAGGATGACGACCGAGGATTCCGTTCGTTGACGGCCGAGCTGGATTTCCCCCCAAGTGTGGTACTGGCGCCAAATCTGCGGGAGCGCCTGGAGCACGGCGCTCGGCGAGAGCGTCGCCACACTGACCGGGAAAAACCGACGAAATGTGGCGCGTACGGTCGCCCGCCCCAGATCGCGACCGAGCGCGGCGGGTTGGCGCGCCGAGCCCGGGGGAGGTTCCTGGAGTAGGGTGACCAGCCAGGCGGAGGGCAGCCATCCGAGCGGGGGCGCCGACGGTGAGAGCGCTTCGGCGAGATGAGGCTGGGTTCGGCCGAGGGTGACCCGCCAGGCGATCGCGGGGCGCGCTCCGACGACCCGGGGGAGGCAGCGGAAGACGACCGAGCGGGTGCTGGCCGCCTGGCTGTCGAGGCTTTGGTTCCAGGCCAAGGTCGGAGCTGAGCCCAGGGGGGTGGGGGTGCTGGGGGCGACCCCTCCTCCGCCTTTGCCCCCGGAGGAAGACGGAATACCGGGAGAGGAAGCGGCGCCGGCGCTGGCGGGCGGAATGGCGTCGTCGAGCTCGCGGAGGGCATCGACGAATGCCGCCACGAACCGAGCCACGTCGGGGTAGCGGTGATGGGGTTCGGGCTCGAGGGCCCTCCGCAGCACATCGTCGACGGGCCCGACGTCGACGCGGTAGCGCGAGGGGGGCCGCGGGGGACCCGCCTGCTGTCGACGGAGGACCACGATGGGGTCGTCGTGTTCGGGCCAGGGCGGGGTGAGGGTGAGCAACTCGTACAGCGTCGCAGCGAGGCCGTAGACGTCGGCGGAGGCATCGACGTCGGCCTCCGTCGCGGCCTCGGGCGCCATGTAGCCGGGGGTCCCGGCCATGACGTTGCGCTCTCCGGCCCGGGCGGCGATGCCGACGTCGACGAGCACCGCGCGGTCACGGAACGGGTCCATCAGGATGTTGGCCGGTTTGACGTCGCGGTGCCGAACGCCGGACTGGTGGAGGGTCTGGAGCGCGGCGCCGAGTTGCCGCGCGATCTGCGCGACCCGCGCGGGAGCGAGACGATTCGCTTCGCGGCGGCAGCGGACGATGGTGTCGAAAAGCGATTCTCCCTCGACGAGCTCCATCACGAAGTAGGCGAGCCCGTCGTCGACCCCGAAGGCGTAGACCTGAACGAGATGCGGATGGCGCAGTGAAGCCAACGTCGCCGCCTCGTCGCGGAAGCGCTCGACGAGCGTCTCGTCGCGCGCGAGGTCGGGGCGCAAGACCTTGACGGCGACCGGACGACGAAGGGCCAGGTCTTCTCCCCGATAGACGCCACCGCCTCCGCCCGAGCCGATCTCGTGCAGGATCCGGTAGGCGCCGCCGAGCGTCACCCCGCCGAGATTCCCGGGCGTCGCGCCGCGCCGGGGCGCCAGGCCGTCGGAAGCGGACGACGACGATACGGTTTGGCTCGGGGCCACCTCGGCCACGAGGGTCACGCCCGGCTGAACACGAGAAGCGGCGGCGCGTGCCGCCCGCTCGAGCGCGAGGTCGGGGTCGTCGTGGGGTCCCACGACGGCGACGGCGGCCGTGGTCGCGATGTCGATCTCGGCGTTGTCCTCGGTTTGGTACGGCTGACTCTCGAGGGCGGCCTGAAATCGCTCGACCACGCGTTGGGCTTGAATGGGGGTCGCACCGTCGAACACGACGGCGACGGCGTCTCCATCGTAGCGCGCGACCGCGTCATCGGTTCGCGTGACGTAGACGACGAGCTCGGCCACGTACTTGAGGACGCCGTCTCCTTCGCGGTGGCCGAATCGGTCGTTGATCGCCCCCATCCCCACCACGTCGATGACCGCGACGCTGAGCGAGGACCCATCGCGCGCGCAGGCGGCGTGCATCATGTGCAGCAGCCGGCTGAGCAGACCTCGACCCCAGATCCCCAGCAGCGGATCGAGGCCCCCGACGTCGCGGACCGCGTCGAGTTCCGTCATCAGTCGGTCTTGGACGAGTTGCCAGCTCACTTCCCGGGCGAGTCGTTCGACGAGCGCCGTGAACATCGCGTTCACCGAACCCGGGAGATGGACGCAGCCGGCGTACACGAGGCCGAGGGTGAGTCCGGTGTCGACGTCGCCTCGCCATCCGAACACCGTCTCGGCGGTGGCGCCCACGTGCTCTGATTCGCCCCCGGTGAGCCGCGCGGGCCCGACGTAGCGCGCGCCCACCGCCGCCGCCCGACGTACGACGGGTTCGAGTTTGGCCGCGTGGGCGCGGTCGGTGGCGTCGGTTGCCGCCTCGCGGACCGCGACCCATCGGCGCCGCGGGCGGCGTTGGTAGACGAGCACGGCGTGGGCCTGGGTCGCGTGCAGCAACCGGGTCACCGTGTGCGTCATGCCGTCGCCCTCGCGGCCGAGGGCCCCCGCCCCGATGAGCAGCGTCACCAGTTCGGCCGGTGCCCTCATCGCGGCGGCGCGCTCGTGGCGGGCGACCTCGCGCACCACCGAGGGAGGCGTGGGTTTCTCGATCACGGTGTCCAGGCCCACGGGTGCAGGCCGTGCGTGCTCGAACGACACCCCGACGATGCGCGCAACCCCTTCGCTGCGGGCGCGGCGGATGAAGGTCTCGAGGGCGGGCGCGCGGAGCTCCAAGGACACGAACACCATCTCGTAGGACGCCCCCTGCGCTTCTAGCGCCGCGGTCGCGGCGGGGAGCGCGTGAACGACCCGACAGGCGATACCGACCTGCTCCAGCTCGGCCGCATGATGGCGGGCCATGTTCGGCTCGGGGTCGACGATGAGCGCGGTGGACGGTCCGGACAACGGGTCTCTCATCTCACGGGCTTGGCTGGGGGGGAAGTCACGCCCCGCGTGGCCTTCGCTGCGAGCTTGGGGTACGAGGGCGGCGAAAGGTCGGAGGGATGACGCGAGCGTTGATATCGGTGAGCGACAAGACGGGGGTGGTCGCATTCGCGCAGGGACTCGCCGACCGTGGCATCGCCATCATGTCGACGGGCGGCACCTTGCGGACGTTGAGGGAGGCGGGCATCGAGGCCGAAGCGGTGGAAACCTACACCGGCTCGCCCGAAGTCATGGGAGGCCGGGTCAAGACCCTTCACCCCCGGATCCACGGCGGGATCCTGGCGCGCATTCCGGAGGACCCCGACCGAGGGGGCCAAGCCGACGACGACGATCGTGCCGACCTGGAACGCCTGGGGGCCGCCGCGATCGACCTGGTCGTCTGCAACCTCTATCCCTTCGCACGCACCGTGGCCGGCGGGGCGGACCTGGCCACGGCGATCGAGAACATCGACATCGGAGGCCCTTCGATGGTCCGGTCTGCCGCCAAGAACCATGCGCGCGTGACCGTCGTCTGCGATCCCGACGACTACGGCCGCGTGCTGGAGGCCCTCGAGCGGGACGGCACGGTGTCCGCCACCTTCCGGCGGACGCTGGCGGCGAAGGCGTTCGCGCACACCGCCCATTACGATGGGGTGATCGCGGCCTACCTCGCGGGCGAGGCCGAGGTCGACGCGGCTGACCCTCCTTTGACGGACCAAATGGCCGCCGAGGTGCGCCGTTTCCCGGCTACGCGCACGGTGTCGCTCGAGCGGGTGACGGGTCTGCGCTACGGCGAGAATCCTCACCAGGGCGCCGCTTGGTACCGGGAACGCGGTCTCGCGGCGGGGACGCTCGCGGCCGCACAGGAAGTCGGCGCCGGAGGAAAAGCGCTTTCGTTCAACAACCTCGTCGATCTCGACGCGGCCTACGACGCGGTGCGGGAGCACGAGCGGCCCGCCGCGGCGGTGATCAAGCATACGAACCCGTGCGGTCTCGCGGTGCACGACGAGCTGGTCGAGGCCTACCGCCGGGCGCGTGCGGGCGATCCCGTGAGCGCATTTGGCGGCATCGTCGCGCTGAACCGGCCGTGCGACCTCGCCACCGCCGAAGTCATCGCCGAGACGTTCATCGAATGCGTGGTGGCTCCGGCGTTCGATGGGGAGGCGCTGGCCCGACTGCGGCGCAAGAAGAAGCTCCGCCTCGTCGCGGTCGGGTCGGTTCCCGCCCCTCGCGGCCTCACGTACAAGCGGCTCGGAGGCGGTTTCGTCGTTCAGGACGAGGACGCGACGGGGCCCGGTGAGGTCGATGCGGGTCGGGTGGTGACGCGGCGCGCGCCCACGGCGGAGGAACGCGCGGGCTTGGACTTTGCTTGGAAGGTCTGCAAGCACGTCAAGAGCAACGCGATCGTGTTCGCCCGCGGGACTGAGGTCGTGGGGGTGGGCGCGGGGCAGATGTCGCGTGTGCAAAGCGTTGCGATCGCGGGGGAGAAAGCCGGCGCAAAGAGCCGGGGGGCCGTGATGGCTTCCGACGCCTTTTTCCCGTTTCCGGACGGGGTCGAGGCCGCGGCCGCGCTTGGCATCACGGCGGTGGTGCAGCCCGGGGGAAGTGTGAAAGACGATGAGGTCATCGCGGCGTGTGACGCCGTCGAAGTGGCGATGATCTTCACCGGCCATCGGCACTTCCGCCATTGATCCCGCCGGAGACAGCGGCCTCTACGGACGTCCCGCCTTCGTGACCCGAAGCGGGCGCGTCGGAACCTTCGCGACCGTCGACGACGGCCTCGGGCGTGAAGTTGCCTCGCTGGAGAGGGGCGGGCAACCTTCGCCCCATGCCTCGCCGTGACGACGCTGCGCTCATGGTCCCCATCGACGCCGGCCTGTCGCCGTTTGCGGCCTTTCGAATCCGCTTCATGCGGGCGGTAGGGGCCGTGATGACCCTCGCGGCGCTCCTCATCACCGGAGGGCTGTTCATCTCGGGGGCGCCGGCGACGTACGTGGGGCTCTTGGCGGTGGGAGCCGTCATCGCGACGAGCGCGTTTTTTCTGGCCGCGCGGGGTCGCGGCGACCGCGCGGTGCAGCTCGTCACCTACGGCGTCACCGCGCTCGCCGCGGTGTACCTCATCGTCGTCGACCAGTTGGTCTTCGTTCCGGTGGCGGTCGAGGTCTTGTACGTGCTCGCGATCTTCAGCGCCTTTCTGACCGCGTCCCGCGACAATCTCGCGTGGGGGATCTCGGTGATGGTGATCCTCACCGCCACGATGCTGTGGCGCGCGCAGCGAATTGCAGACGACCGCGTCCTGAGCATCGGCCTCACCGATGTCATTCACTTTGCCCTGCTGTGGGTCGCGGCGACTCAGGTCAACAAGCACCTCCGAGAGAGCCGCGCCTCGCTCGCTCAGCGGCTGCGCGACATCGACGTCGTGGTCGACCACGCGCGGTCGGTGGCCGTGGGCGACCTGACCCGGGACGTTGCGACGAAAGACGCCGAGGTCGCCCGCGTCATCGACGACATGCTTTCAGGACTTCGGGAGATGGTGGGCCGGGTACAGGAGGGGGTTCGGGTGCTCGCCACCACCGCCACCAACATCGACTCGATGGCCACCCAACAGCAGCGGGGGGCGCTCAACCAGTCGAGTGCGGTCTCGGAGACCCGAGAGACCATTCAGAGCTTGGCCGCCGCATCGCGGCGCATTCACGAATCGGCCGAGGGGGTCGTGGCGAACGCGCAATCGACCCAGGAGACGAACGAACGCGCCAACACCCAGCTCAACGCGCTCGCCCAGCACACGCGTCGCATCGACGAACTGCTGGAGCTGGTCAAAGACATCGCGAGCAAATCGGAGATTCTCGCTCTGAACGCCGCGTTGGAAGGGACGCGCGCGGGGGAGGCGGGTCGTGGCTTCTCGCTCGTGGCGGCGCAGATGCAACGGCTGGCCGAGGACACGGCCGGCGTCATCAAAGACGTGAAGGTCCTGACGACCGACATTACGAAGTCGACGTCGGCCACCGTGGTCTCGATGGAGGAGGCGACGAAGCTGGCCCGGGACACCACGGTCGCCGCCCAACGCATCTCGCTCATCACGCAGCAACAGAGCAGCGGCGCCGAGCAGGTGCTCGAAGCGATGAACGACGTCGCCAGTGTCACTCAGGAGTTTGCGGACAGTGCGAAGGAGGCCACCCTTGCCATCCAGGAGGTCAAAGCCCTGTCCGAAGTCATGAGCGAATCGGTAGATCGCTTTCGCATCTGAAGGGGGTTCGTCCGGGCTGGGGATGGTCGGCCGCGCGGCGCCTCGCCCGCCGGGCCGTCGCGCGTCCTCTTTGTTGGCCCGTGGCCCGGGCGCGTGGTGGGACTCGGGGGCGGGCGCACTTCGCGAAGTGCTCCCACAAGGCCGGAGGACCCGTGGCCACGATTCAAGAGCCGTGCAGCGTGTGCGCAAAAACGTTCGACGTCACCTTTCGCTACCAAATGGAGGAGCGGGACGGGGGCTTTGCGTTTTTCTGCTCGCAAAAGTGCCTGACCGAGAGCCAAAAGCAGACGCGTGAAGATCGGGCCCAGTGCGCCGCGTGCGCGAAGCACTTCACCGTGAGTTTGGTTTCTCAGGTGTTCTACGTCGGCGGCCAGCGGCGATACGCATGCTCGATGGCGTGCCGGGCACAGGTGATTCGGGAGGCGTCAGGGGTCCCCCTCGGGGCGCTCACCCAGTCGCCCGCGAGCGGAAGCGTCGTACCCGCCCCAGCCCCGAAAACGCGTCCTGCCGCCGCCGCGCCCGCGTCACCCGTCGTCGCGGCGGTGCCCATTTCCTCATCGGGCCGGGCCTCGCCGGACGGTCTCGCCGCATCGAAGTCCGCGGCGGCGAGGGCGGCCGCGGGCCGCCAAGGTCCTCGGCGCATCGCCGTCTTCAATCACAAGGGGGGCACCGGGAAGACGACGACCTCGGTCAGCCTCGCGGCCGGCCTCGCCGACCGCGGCCACCGGGTGTTGCTCTTGGACACCGACTCCCAGGGAAATGTGGCCGTGAGTTTGGGCGCGCGGGCGGAGCGGTCGCTCTACCACGTGCTCGTCATGGGGCTGCGGGCGACCGACGTGGTGCAGCCGCTTCGGCCCGGGCTCGATCTCTTGCCCTCCAACGAGACCCTCGCGGCGGCGGAGCTCTATCTGGCCGGCCGCAAGAATCGGGACCGGGTCCTGTCGCAGCGGCTCGGCGACGCGATCGACGGCTACGACTACGTCATCATCGATTGCTCGCCGAGCCTTTCGCTGATGAACCAGAATGCGCTGACCTTGGCCGACAGCGTTCTCGTTCCCGTCGCGTGCGATTACCTGTCCCTCGTGGGGGTGAGGCAGGTGATCAAGACGGTCAAGAACGTCAACAAGCTCCTGCGGCATCCGCTCCGCGTGTGGGGCGTGCTCCCGACGTTCTACGACGCCCGTGCCAAGATCTGCGCGGAGGCGCTCAACACGCTACAGAGCCACTTCGGCGACCGTTGCCTGCGGCCCATCCGAGCGACGACCAAACTCAAGGAGGCGCCGGCACAAGCTCGGTCCATCTTCGAGCACGCGCCGGGCACGCACGGGTCGGAGGACTACGCGCGTCTGGTCGAGGCCGTCTTGGCGGATGCGACGACATCCGAGATACGGGCGACGGGATGAGGGCAGACACGGATCATGATGACCAAGACCGAACGAGCGACCGCGACGAAGGGATGGAGGCGATGAGCATGGATGGAGACAGAAGCAGCGAGGCCGACGGTTTGTTCGATCGCGACGAGGTCGAGGGGGTTCTGAGCGGATCGTTTTACCGCGCGGAAGCGTCATCGTCGGCCCGTTCACGGACGCCCGTGGCGCCGGAGCGGGCGAAGCCTACCCACTACAAGGTGATCTGCATCTCGATGTACACCGACGCGCTCGCTCGGCTCGACGCGATGGTGGTCGAGCTGAAGCGGCGAGGCTTTACCAAGGCCAACCGCAGCGCCCTCATCCGGCACGCCCTCGAGCGCGTCGACCTCGACCAAGTCCCCCGAGGCCTCTGACGCCGATCCGACGGTCGGGGCTCAGCCGTCGCCGGCCGCGGCCGTGGCGAGGCCGCGGTGGCGGGATTCATCGACGTCGAGGGTCAGGGGGGTGACGCTCGCCGCGCCGCGATCCCAAGCTTCGGTGTCGGATCCGGCCGCCGCGTCGTGTCGTACGTTGAAGCCGCCGATCCACAGGTACTCCCGTCCCCGCGGGTCCTCGCGGTACACGACGTCATCGTCGTAGCGACGGCGCCCCGTGGTCGTCGCCCGCACCGGCCACGGACCCGCGCCCGGCGGAATGTTCACGTTGAGCAGGGGCGCCGGGCCGCCGGGGTCCGCTTCGCGCGGGCCGGGTCGCTCCGACCAGGTGCGCCACACCCGCGCGACCACGTCCGCCCCACAGCGGGCGGCCGCGTCGCGGTCGGCGCGTACGTCGGCCGAGACGGCGACGGCGGGAATCCCGCGGTGGGCGGCCTCGCGCGCCGCCGCGACGGTCCCCGAATAGACGACGTCGACCCCGAGGTTGGGCCCGTGGTTCATGCCCGAGACGACCAAGTCCGGCCACCGGGGCAGCAGCTTCTCTCGGGAGTGGAGCGCCACGTAGATGCAGTCGGCGGGGGTTCCGTCGAGGGCGAAGGTCGACGGATCGATGCGGCGGAGCCGGAGTACCGTCGTGAGGGTGAGCTTGTGGCTGGTGGCCGACTGATTGGTGGCGGGCGCGCACACGACGACGTCCGCAAACCGCGCGAGTGCTTTCCGCAGCGCGATGAGCCCCGCGGCGTCGAATCCGTCGTCGTTGCTGAGCAGAATGAGGGGGCGGTCGGAGGACATGACGCCGAGGCTTAGAGCCGGCGATGGCTGAACG
The DNA here is from genome assembly GCA_039027095.1 of Myxococcota bacterium. Lineage (GTDB taxonomy): Bacteria > Myxococcota_A > Polyangia > Polyangiales > Polyangiaceae > JAPYTK01. Next base: position 88,664 of record JBCCLB010000011.1, on the reverse strand, counting down.
CCACGACCTCGTCGAGATCCGTCGCGCCGAGCGCGAGCGCGACGAGCCGGTCGAAGCCGAGGGCGCTGCCCGTGCACGCAGGGAGCCCGGACTCGAGCGATGCGATGAAGCGTTCGTCGATGGGATACACGGGCCGCCCTTGCGCCCGGCGCGCGCGCTGGTCGGCGTGGAGTCGCTCGCGCTGTTCGACCGGGTCGGTCAGCTCCACGAAGCCGTTGCAGAGTTCCACCTCGCCGATATAGAGCTCGAAGCGTTCGGCGAAGCGGGGGTCCGACGGGCGGCGACGGGCGAGCGACGCATGGGCGGCGGGGTAGTCGTAGACCCAGACGGGACGGCCGAGACGAGCCAGCGCGGGTTCGACGCGGTCCACCCACACGAAGAAGAAACGATCCTCATCCTCGGCGGCGAGACGGAGCATCTCGTCGGCCCCGGTGTCGGCAAAGCGTGCAAAGGCTTCGGCGACCGAGATCCGGGCGAAGGATGAGGTGAGGTCGCACGCCGTCGGTCCGGTGAAACCGTGGACCCCCTCGCGCGCCGGCACGAGGGCACGCACCAAGGCCTCCGTCTCATCCATCATGGCATCGGCGTCGGCGCCTCGCGTGTACCACTCCAGCATCGTGAACTCGGGCTGGTGGCGCCGACCGCGTTCGCCGCGCCGGAAACAACGGCTGAGCTGAAAGATGCGGTCGAACCCCTCGGCCATCAGTCGCTTCATCTGGTACTCCGGGGAGGTGGCCAGATACCCCAGGGCCCCATCGGCAAAGACCGCCCCCTCGATGGCAAACGCGTCGAGGTGAAGGTCGAGGCCCGGGGAGGGCACGACGATGGGCGTTTCGACTTCGAGGTAATCGCGGCCGGTGAAGAACGCACGACATCTGGCCATGAGCTCGGCCCTCGCCGCGAGACGGGCTCGTCGCGAGGAGGAAAGAGATGCTCCCGACCCGTCGGTCACCACGCGGAGTCGACCACGGACCCCGGCCGGGGTCGAGGTGTAGGCGGCAACGCGCGCTTGCAGTAGCGTGCGGGTCATGAGCGAAGAGGGCCGGGAATGGATGCTCTTGCCGTTGGACGAGACGATGGCGCGCCGCCAGGGTGTGCCGTTGCGCGTCCCCGTACCCAAGGACGAGTTCGAGGGACTCGCGGACGTGGGGCTGAGCGGCGACAAGCTCACGGGTTGGATCCGCGCGTTCCTCGACACCGCGCCCGTGGCCAAGGACGGCAATTGGCGCCGCCGCAACAGCGAGGTGATCGGTCAACTCGAAGGGTTCGTCGACAAGCAGCCGCTGTTGGAGAAAGCACAGCGTTTGTTCTCCGAAAATGATTACGCGGGCGCCTTGAAGACCCTGAAGCGGGTCACCGTCATGATGCCCGACGACCACGGCGCCCGTCTCAACTACGCCTCCGCCCTCGCCAACCAGGGCCAGCACGACAAGGCGTTCAAGCAATTGCGTCAGATACGCGATACATGGGTCGGGGACCCCGACTTTCACGTCACCGTGGCCCAGCTGCAGGTGACCCGGGGGAATCACGACGCTGCGGTCGACGAGTTGTTGGCGGCGCTCGAAGCGAAACCCGATCACTTTGGGGCGATGGATGCCCTCGCCAAGCTGGGTCATCTGATCAAGTTCTACGAAGACCCCCGCGACGCGGCGTCGCTCACGTTCGTGCGTACCGACGCGCTACTGGAATATCTCGAGGGGCACTGGGGCGAAGCTCCGCGCGACGCGGGGTACTTCCTCGAGCAGATGGGCTACCACGCCAGTGAGGGCCGCGATGAGGTGGCTGAAGCCGCCGCGAAGCGTGCGATCGCGGCCACGTCAGATGCCGTCTGTCCTCGGGGGGAGGAGGGGCGGATCGATGCCCTTCGGCGCCTGGGCCGGGTCGAGGAAGCCTTGACGGCAGCGCAGGCCTACGTTGGTCGGGCTCCCGAGCGACCGGCCGCGCACATCGAACACGCCCGCTGCCTCGCGGCGACGGGTGATGGGGCCGGAGCGCAGGCTGCGATCGATGCCGCGCTCGGGGCCGACCCGGGCGATCAGGAAGCCCTTGCCCTGAAGCTGTGGCCCGAAGATCGAGGGAGCCTCTCCGCCGTCGGAGCGGCGCTACCGCAACTGCAGGCGTACGCCGATGCCCACCCCGAGGTCGCCGGAGCCTGGCGGTCCTTGGCGCGGGCCAAGCTCGTGGTGGACGACCCGGAGGCCGCCCTGGCGGGGTTCGCGCGCGCCGTGAACCTCGCGCCCGACGACGACGACCTCCGGAGCGAATGGTGGGCGGAATTGGCCAACCAGACCCGATACGACGCCATCATCGCCGACAGCGAGACGATAGAGAACCTCCCCGAGCGCGACTGGAAGCTCCGCTGGAACGAAGCCGAGGCCTACCGCGGCCTCGGCCGGATGATGGAGGCGCGCGCGGTCTACATGCAGATCAACCGCGACGAGACCCTTCACGTCGATATTCGCAAGCGGTCGAAACGAGCGGCGATGGAGCTCGGCCTGGCGCCCACGACGACGCCGGGAGACGCCGACGACGGGGCGGGCGAGGGCACGGGGAACGACTGACGGCGGCGTGGGTCGATTGACGGCGGCTTGGGTCGACGCCCGGACTCAAGGCGCGTCTTCCGCGGGCCGCAGCCGCTCGATCCCCGTCTTGTCGGCGAGCCATCGGCGCCATGCGCGTCCCCGCGCGAAGCTGGCGACCATCCCGTAACAGAACAGCAGGGAGACGATGGTGAGCAGCGTGTACTTGTTGTCGTTCCAGTAACTGTTCATCCAGATGATCTGGGTGATGGCCGCGAGCGCGAACAATCCAAGCTCGAGCGGCCGCCGCAGCCGCGTCAGCGGGGCGGCCAGGATCATGAACGAGTAGTAATAACAGGTGAGCTGCGAGCCGAGGATGATGAAGATCTGTCCTAGACACTGCGCGACCCAGAGGGACTTCACCCGTCGCACGACGACAATGAAGAAGGCGAGGGTACCGAGCACGATGGCGTAGGCCACGCCCTTGTATTGTTCGTAGCGCTCGTTGCGCATGCGCTTCCACGTCTCGAACGGATCGAGAAGACGGTTGTCGCGCACGTATTGCATCTGCCCTGAGCTGGGCCCCTGGGCGACCTTGACCGGGAGCTGCAGCGGCGCCGCCCACCCGAGGAAGCGACGTACGGTGGGACTGAGACCCGCCTTCCACGTCTCGCGCTCTTCTGGGGGCCGGATCCCGGGGGCCTGAAACTCCACGAATTTGTGCCCCACAATCACCCGCAGTCCCATGTGGTTGGTGAGGGGCGTGCGGTCGTGGGTCTCGATCGTATGCTCGTAGAAGACCTTGTACGGGTGGTAGAACGGCTTACCTTCGGGCACGCCGCTCATGTAGATGCTCAACGGCAGGAGGACGGCCGCGGCGAGGGTCCCCCCGATGAGCATCTGCAGGTGGTCGCGGTGCATGCGGCGATGGCGCACGGCATAGGCGATGGTCGGCACGAGGGTGCCGACCACCACGAGTCCAGGGAAGATGCGTAACAGACCCGCGTACACGAGGGCGGCGCCGGCCGTCTTGAAGTAGCGGCGCCGAATGCACGCAACACTGAGAACGCTGAAGAAGAGCCAGTCTTGGCGGAGAAAGGCGCCTCCGGTCCAATAGAACGGCGCCGAAGACTGGCATCCCCAGAACACCGCCCCGACGGCGAAGACGCGCCACCCGAACCCCCACCAGAGCGCGAGGAACATGCCGACCAGGTAGACGATGTCGAGGGAGGCGAGGAACTGGTGGAAGCGTACCGAAGAGGTCTGGGCGAGGTCGCCGAAGAACTTGCCGCCGATGGTCCAAACGGGCGGGGGATTGAACCCGTGGTCCTTCTGCATGTCGGTCCAGTAGCCCTTGCCGGACACGATGCGGAAGAACGCGATGTCGCGCTTGTACTGCTCCCAGCGCTCGGGCGTGAAGCGGTCGCGACACGCTTCCGGGTGGTCGAGGATGTCGCCCACGGGAATGAGCAAGTTGTCGCCGAGCAGGTCGCGGATCTTCTTGTCCGGTTCCTGCATCTCCTTGCCCATGTCGACGTTGCGGGTCGCATGTTTGTCCGACCCCCAGGGTCGGTCGAGCTTGTACGGAAGGCGGCCGACCTCGTGCTGCGCGACGACCGCGCACTTATATAGGTTCTTGTAGGAGAGCTCGGGGAAGTACTTGGCCCCAATGTAGTAATGGTACTGGTCCCAGCGGTGCCAATACTTCGGGTAGCCGAAGCGATACCCGTTGAAGTAGGCGCTGATCGCCATCAGGGCGAGGGTGATGCCGATGAGCTTCTTCCACCGTTCAGCGATGGGTCGCCCTTGGCCCTTGCGGTGGGCCTCGAAGAACACACAAGCGGCGGCGGCAATGGCGATGGCGGCCTTGCTGATCGAGACCGCCTTTTTGTAATTGGGCTGCCCTTCGCCCAAAAACCAAAAGAACAGCCCTACGGTCCCGAGCCCCATCGCGAAGCGATACACGCCGAGGGCGAGGCGAGGGCGGGTGGTCTTGAGCTGGACGGCGGCGGTGGTGGCGGCGAGGACCGCGGCGATGGCGAGGCCCGAGCTGCGGTGGTCGAACGGGTTGATGGACGTGGCCTCGGCCGCACCCCAGGCCCGGAAGCCGACATAACCGGCCGCGCCGACGCCGACGAGGGTGAGCGCAAGCCGACTCGTGCGGTCCCGGGCGGCCAGCGCCTCCCGGGCGCGGGCATCGAGACGGTCGTCGGCTCCTTCCGACAGCCAGCGGTCGACGAAGTAGACGAAGAAGGCGTAGGCGAGGGTGCCCACGACGATCATCAGGACCTGCGCGCCCGCGAGCTTCATCCGCTGAGAGCCCTAGCACTGGTCTGCGGGACGGTGAAGCGCGCTCGCCGTGCCCTCGAAGCGGCTCTCGTCACCACCACAGCTCGCGCAGGGAGATCACGGGGATGGGGTCACCGGGCTTCACCTCGGCCCGGCCGGGCGCGACCACCGCGAGGGCATCTGCGCCCGCGAGCGCCGTCACGGCCCCGGACGACTGGTTGGCCCACCACCGGGGCCGTAGGCCCCCGTCGACGACGACGAGGTGGGCCCGGAGGTACTCCTCTCGCGCTGCGTTGCGACGCCGATGGCTTCTCTCGGCCGGCAGCGAGAAACGACGGGGGGCGCGTTCCGCGCGATCCGTGAGGGCTCGCAACAGCGGCACGCCGAAGAGGTTGAACATCACGGCCGCCGAGCCGGGGTTGCCCGGAACGCTCAGAACCGTGACCCCTCCGAGGCGGCTGATGGCCGTCGGCTTGCCGGGTTTCAGGGCCACCCCCCAAAAAGCGATCTCGGCTCCGAGCGCAGCCAGCGCGGGTCGGACGAGGTCGCGATCCCCGACCGACGCGCCTCCGATGGTGACCACGAGATGACTGTCTTGCGCGGCCGCCGCGAGTCCCCGCACGGTCGCCGCATGCTCGTCGCCGAGCGGCGCTGCGACCCGCGCGACGGCCCCGGCCTGACGCGCGATGGCGGCCAGCACGCGGGTGTTCGACTCCGGGATGCTGCCCCGCGGTCCGGCCGTCCCGGGCTCTCTCAGCTCATCTCCCGTACTCACGAAGGTGACCACCGGTCGCTGGCGCACCGCCACTTCGGTTCGGTCGAGGGTGGCCAACAGTCCGAGGGCCCCGGGCCCGAGGCGTGTTCCCGCCGACAGGGCGCGTGCTCCGGCGGTGAGATCCGCGCCCGCGGGGCGGACGTGCGCGCCCCGCGCGGGAGCTTGCGCGATGGTGATGATGTCGCCTTCGCGGGTGACGTTCTCCTGCAGGACGACCGCCTCGGCGCCCGAGGGGAGAAAACCGCCGGTCGTGATGCGGGCCGCGGCAGGACCGTCGGAGGGAAGGGCAGGGCCGGGGCGGCCGGGGCGAGAGGCACTCACGACGGGAAGGGTCCACGGGGGGCCCGTTTCACGGTCGAGGTCCCGCAGACGTACGGCGTATCCGTCCATCGCGCTGTAGGCCTCGGCCGGAAGCGGCGCGCGGGCGACCACGTCCTCGGCGAGCACGCGTCCCGCCGCCTCGTCGACCGCGCACGGCGCCACGTCGGTCGGGGGTACGCCCGCGAGCGTCCGCCCGAGTGCCTCCTCGTAGGTGAGCAGCGGCATCGGCACCACCTCAACACGGCCGCGCGCGGGCGATGGGGACTTTTTTGGCGCCGGGAACGTGTTAGAGCGGCTCTGTGTCCGGTCCTCTGATCCCGTACATCGACGCGCCCGAGCTGCCGCTCGCCTTCCTGCAGCACCTCCCCCTGCTGGGCGACCTCGTCGACCCCAACCGCCCGCCCTCCATCAAGCCGTTCGGCACCCTGGTCGCGATCGGTGTGTACGTGGGGTCCTGGGTCACGATGAATCGCGCCCGCCAACGTCGGATCGACGTGCAGAAGATGAGTGATTTCATCTTCTGGGTCGTGGTCGCGGGCTTCGTGATCTCCCACGTGTTCGACGCGCTGACCTACCACCCGGAAACGGTCAAACGCGATCCGCTCTACCTCCTCAAGGTGTGGGATGGGCTGTCCAGCTACGGGGGCTTTCTCGGGGCGACCATCGGCGCCATCGCCTGGCGGGCCTACCGCAAGGAAAAGATCACGGAGATGGTCGATGTGACCGTGTCGGCGTTTCCCATCGCGTGGATCTTCGGCCGCACCGGATGCTCCGTCGTTCACGACCATCCGGGCGCGCTGTCGAATGCGTGGTTCGCGGTAAAGTACCCGCCGCAGTACCTCCAGGAGGGGTTCGACGGCCGCTTCGACTTGGGGTTGATCGAAATGGTGCTGACGATCCCGCTGGCGATCGCGTGCACCGTCCTGTGGCACCGCAAGGTCTATCGTCCCAACGGCTTTTACGTCGCCTTGTGCCTCGTCGCCTATGCTCCCGTTCGGTTCTTCCTGGACTTTCTTCGGGTCGAGCCCGGCGACACCATCTTTCGCGGTGCGACCGACCATCGCTATGCGGGCCTCACCCCCGCCCAATGGATGAGTTTTCTCGCGCTGGTCGTCGGCGTGGTCTACCTCCGCAAAATCTGGGGGGCCGAGTATGTGCCCAACGCTCCGCGGGAGCCCGAGCCGCCCCCCGAGGCGACTGAAGACGAGGACGACGACGACGACGTCGATGATGATGAGGAGGGGGGTGAGTCGGACGACGACGAGGCGCGCGACGACGACGAACGTGCCGCGGTCGACGGGGAAGAAGATGCGGACGAGGGGGCGGCCGCTCCGACGAAGGACGAGAAGGCCTCGGGTCGGAAGAGGGCGTCCGGAACGCGGGGCGCGACGCGGCGCAAGAAGCGGACGTCCAAGAAAAAGCGCTAGAGGAGGCGTTGCGTTCCTGCGCCGGGGGCGGTGCTGGAGGGTCGTTGTCTCATCATTTCAGGGTATTACCGTCGGATGGGGCCCGCGCGCAGGGCACGGTGGGCGGGTATGTGGCCCTTCGCGCAGGTCGTAGTACGATGTGCGACCGACCGCGGCGGACCGTCGTCGACCTTTCCTCCGGGGAGGGCGGCACCGGGCGCGACTTCCCGGACCCAGAGTGAACCCACGACATGATCTTCGACTGGCTCTACGGCTTGTTCTCGAACGATCTCGCGATCGATCTGGGGACCGCGACCACGCTCATCTACGTGAAGGGCAAAGGCATCGTCTCGTGCGAGCCGTCCGTGGTGGCGGTGGCGAAGGACCCGCGCGGGGGCGTGCGGGCGATCGCCGTGGGGCGAGAGGCGAAGGAGATGCTGGGTCGGACCCCGGGGAACATTCGGGCGGTGCGTCCGCTTCGCGACGGGGTGATCGCCGACTTCGAGATCACCGAGGCGATGTTGCGCCATTTCATCGCCCAGGCCCACAACCGACGGACGCTGGTCAAGCCCCGCATCATCATCTGCGTCCCGTTTGGGATCACCGAAGTGGAGAAGCGAGCGGTCAAAGAGAGCGCCGAGGGGGCGGGCGCGCGTGAGGTCTACCTCATCGAAGAGCCGATGGCGGCGGCGATCGGGGCGGGGCTGCCCATCACCGAGCCGTCGGGCAACATGGTCGTCGACATCGGCGGCGGCACCACTGAGGTCGCAGTACTGTCCTTGGCGGGCATCGTCTACTCCCAGAGCGTTCGCGTCGGGGGCGACAAAATGGACGAAGCCGTTCAGGGGTACATGAAGCGCAAGTACAACCTCGCCATCGGAGAGCAGACCGCGGAGCGCATCAAGATGACCGTGGGCAACGGTTATCCGCTCGACAAGCAGGTGACGATGGAGGTCAAGGGGCGCGACATGATCGCAGGGATCCCGAAGACCGTGGTCGTCAACTCCGACGAGATCCGAGACGCGTTGAGCGAGCCCATCAACTCCATCGTGGAAGCGGTCCTCACGGCACTGGAGCGGACGCCGCCCGAGCTCGCGGCCGACATCTCCGACAAGGGCATCGTGCTCACCGGCGGGGGGGCGTTGCTGCAGAATCTCGACGTGCTCATTCGTGAAGAGACGGGGCTCCCGGTCATGGTGTGCGACGACCCCATCAGCGCGGTGGTGCTCGGGAGCGGAAAAGCCTTGGACCACATCGAGCTCCTCAAACAAGTTACGATCGCGTGAGACGCGGGGGCCGGTGTCGCGTCGGGTCCTTCGGCCCGGGGATTAGGGAATGAACATCAAGCGCTACCGAGATGCCGCCGTCGTGCTGCTCGCGTTGGCGCTGCCCTTCGGCTTTCTCCGCGTGTCGATGAAGAGCGATCCGACGACGCTCACGAGCCCCGTCGACAAATTCCTGGTTCGGATCATCACCCCCATCCAAAACGCCGTCGGCATTCTCGCGCGGGGGTTGAGCGGCTACGCGAGTGATTACGTCTACTTGGTCGACGTCAAGGCTGACAACGCCGACCTCGTGGCAGAAAACGCACGGCTCGAAGCTCGGGTCCGTGAACTCGAGGGGTTCGAGGCGGAAAACCGTCGCCTCCGCGGATTGCTCGAAGTGCGCGAGCGCAATGTGACCGCCGACATGGTGAGCGCGGAGGTCATCGCCAAAGACACCTCGGAGTACTTCCGGGTCGCCCAGGTCACCCTCGACAAGCCATCGGCCGAAATCACCGGCAGCTCGCGCATGCCGGTCATCACGATGGATGGCGTGGTGGGGGTCACCGGGCAGGTCGCATCGGAGACGGTCGAGGTCCAGCTCGTGGTCGATGCGGGGTTCGCCGTCGATGTGGTGGTGGAGCGCACGGGGGCCCGGGGCTTCGTGCGCGGCGCCGGCAACGAGCGCGCGTATCGCTGTCGGGTGGAGTACGTCAAGCGCGACGACGAGGTCGAGGTGGGCGACGTGCTGGTCACCAGTGGGTGGGGCCGCCGATTTCCTCCGGGGATCCCGGTGGCGCGGGTGACGGAGGTGATCCGGCGCGACTTCGGCATTTACCAAGCGGTGGAAGCCGAGCCGACGGTCGACTTCTCGCGGTTGCGGGAGGTGCTGATCGTGGTCTCGCATGGCGGGCAGGTGCCCCCCGAGGGGGCGGAAGCGGAGCGCGGGCCACGCTGAGAAAGCCACGCGATGCTACGTAACTCGGCGTTTCTGCTGCTTGGTCTCGGGCTCATCGTGGTCCAGAGCAATCTCTTTCGGGTGGTGGGTTGGCTGCGTCTCGTGGGGGAGGAGGTGGCCGCGACCACCGCGCTGGCGGGTCTCACCCCGAGTCTGCTCTTGCCCATGGTCGTGTTCATGGGGGTGCGCGAGTACAGCCTCACGCGCGGCGCGGGCTTGTCGTTCGCACTCGGGTACCTCCTCGACGTCTTCGCGGCCGCGCCGGTGGGGCTCTACACGTTCACCAGCGTCGCGGTGTTCGTGGTCGGTCGCCTCGCTGGGGTCCGGCTGGCCGCGCAGACCCTTCCGGCCCGGATCGCGCTAGCGTTCGTGTTCTCGCTCCTCGAGGGCTTCTTCATCGTGGTCCTCACCGCGATTTTCGGGACCGACTCCGCCCGTCCACGGGCCCTCGCGTCGCTCGTGTTGCCCCATGCGGTCACGACGGCGTTGTTCGCGCCGGTGGTGCTTGCGCTCGCGGCGCGGGTGCATGCCGCGACCGTGATCGTGCCTCGTCCCGGAGAGGTACCGACCCGATGAGCCTGCTCGTGCAACGGCCCGACGTCGGCGAGTTCCGGCGTCGCTTCAAGTGGCTCACGCTCGGGGTGCTCATCTTCTTTTCCGTCCTCGTCGGCCGCGCCGTCCACCTCCAACTCCTCCACGGGGCGGACAACCAAGCGCTCGCCCGCGAGAACATCGTCCGCAAGATCACGCTCGCCACCACGCGGGGGGTCATCCGCGACCGCAACGGCGAGACGCTGGCCGCGAGCCGACCGGCCTACAACCTGTTCGTCGTGCCCAAACGGGTCACCTCGATCGATCCCGAGAGCCTGGAGCCGAAGATGGCGCCCCAGTGGTCGAAGCTGGTGGCGTGGGCGGCCATGGGCGAATCAGAGCGGGTCGCGCTGGAGGAGAAGCTGCTCGAAATTCGCCGCCGCGCGGGATCTCGGCTCGACCAGCAGATCTTGCTCAAGGAGGACCTCCCGAGGGAGGTCGTGGCGATGCTCCGCACCCATCGCGCCGAGCTTCCTGGCGTGCTCGTGGTGCCGGTGAGCGTGCGCTTCTACCCCTTCAAAGGGGTGGGCGCCCACATGCTCGGGTACATGCGGGAGGTCGATGCCGAGATGCTCGTCACCCTGCGCTCGCGAGGTTACGTCGCCGGCGACCGCATTGGGGCGACGGGGGTCGAACGCGCGTGGGAGAGCTACCTCCGCGGCACGCGCGGCTCTGAGAAGGTCATCGTCAATGCCGTGGGCGCCCGTCCCGACGTCTCCGAGGAGGTCATGGCACGCATCATCGATGCGCCGCGACGGGTCGAGCCGATCCCCGGTCGCGACCTTCGCCTCACCGTCGACGGTGAACTCCAGCGGGCGATGGTGAAGGCCATGCGCGGCGAGCTGGCGGGCGGGGCCGCGCTCGTCGAGGTCCGCACCGGTCAGATTCTCGGGCTGGTGAGCAAACCGAACTACGACCCCAATCAGCTTTCGGGAGGCCACGGCAAGGCGGTCATTCGCGACGCCTTTCGGCGCTTGTTCAACAACCCGCTGAAGCCGGCCCTCGACAAGACGGTGAGCGGCGCCTACCCGCCGGGCTCGACGTTCAAGCCCTTCACCGCGCTCGCCGCCCTCGACAAGGGTCTCGTCGACCAGCGGATCTCGGCGTCGTGCCGCGGTTTCGTTCGGGTCGGCCGTCGCATTTTTCGCTGCACGCAGTCGCACGGCGCGACCGACCTCCACAAGGCGATCGCCCAGTCGTGCAACGTCTACTTCTACAACCTCGTCACCGACTACGGCCTCACGATGGACATGATCGCCGAGATGGGCATGGGCTTTGGGTTCGGGCAAAAGACGGGCCTCGGCGTCAACGCGGAGACGAGCGGTCGGATGCCGACGCGGGCGTGGATGACGATGCGGAACAAAGGACAGTTTCGTCTCGGGTTCACCCTGAATGCGGCGTTGGGCCAGGGGGCCACCACGGTGAGCGTGCTGCAGCTGGCGCTCGCTTACGCGGCCCTCGCCAACGGAGGGACGCTTTTTCAGCCCCAGCTCGTCCACGCCGTAGAAACGGCGGGAGGATCCGTGGTGCAGGAGTTCTCGCCGCGCGTACGACGGCGGTTGAAGCTCGACGGAACCCATCGAAAGTTCATCGACAGCGCGCTCTACGGAGGCGTGAACGAAGAGGGAGGCACGTCGCACCGGGCGCGGATCGCGGGGGTCGACGTCGCGGGCAAGACGGGATCGGCGCAGGTTTCGCACAAGACGCGGGGGGCCGACATCGAGGATGTCTGGTACTTCAATCGCGATCATGCCTGGTTCGCGGGCTACGCCCCGTCGACCACGCCCGAGGTCGCGATCGTCGTATTGATCGAACACGGGGGGGCGGGCGGAACCCACGCCGCGCCGGTCGCGTTCGAAATCATACAGGCCTACCAGAGGCTCAAAGCGGAACGCGAACGGGCGCGAGCGGCGGCGGCGGACAACGACGACGACGACAACGGCCCGGGAAGGGGGCGGCGACCGTGAGCATGAGCGGTCCGGATCGGGGAAACGGCGACCGTGCATGGTTGCGGAGCGGTCCCCTCATCGGCAGCGACGGCGGATTCGGCCTGGGGGGAGGCGGCGGGCTGGGGAGCCGTCCGCGCGATCACATCGACTGGCCCCTGTTCGTATGCGTGGCGCTCATCGCCGCCCTCGGCGTCGTCAATCTCTACAGCGCCACCAGCGTCTACTTCGGCATCTCGCCAAGCATCAGTCAGATTTATATTCAGCAGATTTACTGGCTTGCCATCGGCGGTGCGCTCGGCGCCCTCGTCGCAAGCGTCGACTATCGGTTCATCGAACGCTTCGCTTATCACCTCTACAGTGCTGGGATTTTCAGTCTCGTCCTGGTGAGCGCCGTGGGCTCGGGCATCCGGGGCGCCAACCGATGGATCCAGGTGGGCCCGTTCACCTTTCAGCCCTCCGAGTTCACCAAGGTGTGCCTGGTGTTGGCGATCGCCAAATTTCTTCACGACGACGCCCGCAACGACGCCCGCCGGCTTCGGGATCTGTTGGTGCCAGGCGTCCTCACCGCGGTACCGGCGCTTCTCATCGCCCGCCAGCCCGACCTCGGGACCGCGCTCGTACACCTGCTCATGTTCTTGAGCATCGTGGCCGTCACGCGGATCAAGCGGTCGAGCATTCTCAAGGGCATCGCGGCCGTGGGGATCGGGGGATGGGCGATTCTCGAGTTTGCCCTCCCGTACCAAAAAGCGCGGGTCACCGCCTTTCTCAACCCGAGCGAAGATCTTTCGGGGGCAGGCTATCACGCGCATCACGCCAAGATCGCCATCGGCAACGGTGGCGTGTTCGGCCAAGGATTCATGGGGGGGACGCAGAATCAGTATCGATTCCTGCCCGACCAGTACTCCGATTTCCCCTACCCGGTGTTCGCCGAGGAATGGGGTTTCGTCGGCTCCTTGGTGTTGTTCACGCTCTACGCGTTTCTCGTATTGTGGTCGATCCGCATTGCGGCGCTGGCGCGCGACCGGTTCGGCGCCATCGTGGCCGTCGGCTGCGGCGCCATGATCTTTTGGCACACCATCATCAACATCGGCATGGCCTCGGGCATGCTCCCCGTGGTGGGGATGACGTTGCCGCTGTTCTCGTACGGAGGGTCGAGCGTCGTCTCGATCATGCTCGCCATCGCGCTGCTCATGAACGTGTCGATGCGACGCTACGCGGGGTTTTCTTCGCTGTCCCGGTGACGCCGGGGCTTCGGTGATCACCGGTCGGGGCCAACCGCGCCGCGAAGGTCGAGGCGCCACCGGTCGCGGTCGCGCTCCAGGACGCGGACCTCGACCGCATCGCCGACGCGGCATACCTCGTCCCTCCCGTCGGGGGTCATCAGCGCGGTCCCATCGTCGCTTCGCGTCGGAGGGTTCCCGCCAAACCGATGGCCAAGGCCGCGGACGTACACCTTCACCTCGACGGCGGCCGGGTCGTCGAGCACGACGTGCACCTTGGAGCGGGTCAAACCCATGACGGTGCCCTGTCGCCAGGGCGCATCGTGCCCGCGGTCGCGCTGAAACACCCGGTCGAGCACGACGGCATTCGCCGCTTTGGTGATGCGCTTCTGGAGTTGCTTGGCCTCGTTGGCGCGCGTCACCACGGCCTCGCGGAGCGCTTCGTCTTCGGCCGCTTTCGCGCGGGAGGCCCCGGTGAGTTGCTCGAAGATCTCCTTGTGGAGAAAGACGCCCACGATCTCACGCATGGGGGCCGAAAAACGAGCGTAGACCTCCGCCCCCACGCCGAAATGTTCCCCCGCGTCGGGCGAGAACGAGGACTTCACGTTGATCAGCACGGCCTGGCGATGAATGGCGGCCGCGAGCCGGCCCCCGGGGAGGGCTTGAAGATAGTCCCCGAGATCACGTTGCTCGGGGCGCCATGCCCACCGACTTGGGTCGAGACCGTGACGGGTGACGAGGGCGGCGACGAATCGCTGGAACGCCTCGTAGCGGCCGGGCTCGGGTTCGGGGTGCACTCGGTAGATCGGTTGCACGTGTTCGCCGTGATGATGCCGGCGGAGAAATTTGGCGCCTTCCACATTGCACATCAGCGAGAGCTGCTCGTTGTACCGCTCGACTTGGGTGCGGCCCCCCAGGGTGACGACGAAGCGCAACCCCTCTTCGCCCTCGATCTTCACGTCGGTCTCCCGCCGTCGGTAGTCGATGACGTCGCGGTCGCGCGCCGCGGCGATCAGACGCTCGCCGAGCGGCCGCAGGTGGCGCACGCTCGACGATGCTTCGGGACACCCAAGCGGCGCCTCGCCATCGAGGAAACGCTGCACGTCACGGAACGTGAGTTGGGCGCGGCTTCGGATCCGGGCGCGCCGGATGGTGGTTCTTTGGCAGGTGCCGTCACGATCGACCTCCAGGTCGAAGACCACCGCCCGGCGTCGCTGGCCGGCGGACAACGAGACCACTCCCTCGGACAGCGCGTGGGGCAACATCGGGATGGCGAGTCCGGGCAGATAGTAGGTTGCCCCGCGCCGAAGGGCTTCCTCGAACAGGGCCGTCCCCGGGGCCACGGCGTGGGCCGGATCGGCCAGGGCGTATCGCAGCCGAAAGCCGCCTTGAGTTCTCGGTTCGATGAACACCGCCTGGTCGAGGTCACGCGTGCCCGGTCCGTCGATGGTGACGAAGGGGACGGCTTCGAGGTCTTCGAGCGTCGTGTCGTCGAGGCCCGGGTCGTCTCCGTGTCGCGCCACCTCCGCCATCACGAGGGGCCCGTAGTAGGGCGCGAGTTGGTGTTGGGCCGCGATTTGGTACATGGCGGCTCGCGGCGAGTCCGCTCTCGCGAGCCGTCGCAGCCCTCGCGCCGCGGAGGAAGAAGGCGACAAGGGTGCGTACGCACGCCGAGGCGTCACGCCGGTGACGACGTCGCCTTCGGCCGGTGCGTCGACCGACGCCAGGGCCTCCGCGTCGCGAAGCCCCGACGCCCGGTAAGGTGGGTACAAGTCTCGCACGGCCCATCCCTTCGGGGTCTGGACGAGGGTGCCGATGTGGGGCGCGACGGTCGCGTCCTCGGATGCAGGGGGCAAGCCGTTCGTGACCATGGCCCTCCGACGTAGCACTCCTTTCGCGCCGCTTCGCTGACGTCCCCGCGCTTGCGCCGGGCCCGGTCGCCATCAGGGGAAGGTGCTCGGGTTCGTGACGTACACTCGCAGGTCATCATGTTCGAACGATGTGCATTGCGTCTTGCGCCGTCCCGGCGAGGCCTTCTCCATGGGGTCGCTACCGGCTTCATCGCCTTGTGCGCGGCCTGCGGGGGAAAAGGAGGAGCCCAACCACCGGTGGCGGCGACGCCCTCTGCGCCCATGACGTCGGCGGAGGCGGAAGCCGACGCGCGCGAGGACGAAATGTCGCCCCGCCGCACCGACGAGGCATGCGCGGCGGAGCCGCTGTGCGGGTTGAGTGGGCTGTGTACCGCCGCGCGCGACGAATGTGTGGCGGGCTCGGACGAGGATTGTCGGGCTTCGAAGCAGTGCACCACCGACGGCGCGTGCTCGGCCGTCGACGAACAGTGCGAGGCACGGACCGACGCCGACTGTGCCGATGCCGACGTATGCCGTCGCAGCGGTCGGTGCTCCGCCATCGAAGGGATCTGCTCGCGCGGAAACGACGCGCCGGCCGGCTGACAGAACGAACGTGCACGCCCTCGACGTTTCCGGCCTCGTCGCCGGCTGTTCGCCGTCGCAACATGTCGTGGGTCGGGGTTTCGAGACGTCCGGCGCCGCGCCCAGGAACGCCGACGACGGCACAGAAGCGGGAACGTCGCTCGTCCGCGACGACGGTCACGGTAGACGACCGGCGTCGATGCGCGGCGAAAATGCGGTCTTCCGACGGCGGTTTCACGATAATCTGCGCCGCGATGGCGACTGATGGGCCAGTCGAGCCCGGGACCGCGGCCACCGATGATGGTGCCACCGGCGCCGGCAGTCACCGCGGAACGCGGAGACACGACGACGAAGGCGTCGGAACGGCGCCCGTCTACTCGCCCTTCGAGAGCGTTCCGATCGGCGCCGGCGACGCCGCGCCGCCGATCGGAGCGACGCGCTCGACCCCCCCGCCGGCGGTGTCCCCGGGGGCCGAGACCCGTCCGGCGGTGCCCGCGGCGGTTGCGCTCGACGAGATCGAGGCGTCTTCCCCCTCATCGGCGGCCGCGACGCCCTGGGCCGAGCTCATGGCCACCACCGGCATTGCCCCCGACCATACCGCGTTCGCCGAGGTAGAAAACGGCCTGCGGCACGCGATGTCCTATGTGATCCAGTCGGGGCAGCCGCTCGACGTCGTGGGCGTCGACTTGTTGATCGCAGAGATCACCGAGCGCATGACGGGACAAATCGACGCGATCCTCCACCACCCAACTTTTCAGGCCCTGGAGGCTGCATGGCGGGGGCTGAAGTTCGTCGTCGACCGGGTCGACTTCCGTGAGAACATCAGGGTCGCGTTCGTCAACGTGAGCAAAGACGATCTCCTCGAGGACTTCGAGGACTCGGTCGAAGTGCCGAAGAGCGGCATGTACAAGACGGTCTACTCGGAGGAGTTCGGCCAGTTCGGCGGCCGCCCCTGGGGACTCGTCATCGCCAACTACGCCTTTACCCCGTCGCCCCGGGACATGGCGCTCCTCGACGCCTGCGCGTCGGTGGCCTCGATGGCCCACGCGCCCTTCGTGGCGAGCGCGGCGCCGGGTTTCTTTGGCCTCGAAGACTGGCGCAAGCTTCCTCAGATGGCCGAAATCGCTGCCCACTTCGAGGGTCCGCAGTTTACCAAGTGGCGCAGCTTTCGCGACAGCGAGGATGCGCGCTACGTCGGTTTGTGTCTGCCTCGGTTTCTTTTGCGGCGGCCCTACGGACCGAACGCGAATCGGGTGGCGGCGTTCGAATACGAAGAGGGCGTGCAAGGTCATCGAGAGCGGTACCTGTGGGGCAACGCCGCCTTCGCGTTCGCGACCCGTGTCGCCGCGGCGTTCGCTCGCTATCGGTGGTGCGTGAACATCGTTGGGCCTTCCTCGGGAGGGACCGTGGAGGACTTGCCGCTGCACCAATTCGATGCGCTCGGTCGCATTCAGACCAAGGTCCCGACCGAGATGATCATCACCGAGCGGCGTGAATTCGAGATCTCCAACCAGGGCTTCATTCCGTTCACGTACCGTCCCGACACCCTAGATGCGTGTTTCCTGTCCGCGAACTCCGCCCAGCGCCCCAAGACGTTCGGCATCAGCGAAGAGGGACGGCGCGCCGAGTTAAACCACCGCCTCGGCACCCAGCTCCCCTATCTGTTCATGTCGTGCCGCCTCGCGCACTACATCAAGGTCCTGCAGCGGGAGAACATCGGGACGTGGAAAGAGCGCCAAGACCTGGAGCGGGAGCTCCAGGCCTGGATCGGGCAATACGTTGCCAAACAGGCGGTGGTGTCGGCGTCGGTGCGGGCGCGGCGGCCGCTCCGCGACGCCAAAATTACCGTCGACGAAGTCAAAGGTAATGCGGGCTTCTATAAGGTCGACATGAAGATCCAACCGCATTTCCGCTACATGGGTGCCGTGTTTCATCTCGGACTCGTGGGCCGCCTCGACCAGGACGATTGATGCGCCCCGAGCGCCGCCGCGGGCGGAGGGCGCGGGGGGGGGCGACGGGCGCCGTGGTGATCGCCGCGTCCGCGATCGTCGTCGCCCCCGGGGGACGCGTTTCGGCCGCCCGCGCGCAAGGTGTCGATGCGGGTCGAGCCCCCGAGCGGGGCCTGGGACTTCCCGGGGAGGCCGCGCCCGGCGCGCCGGACCGGGTCTCGGGGTTTCGACCGTCGACCCCCTCGACGAAGCGCCCCGACCTTTGGTCCCCCGGCGACGCCGCCGCCTGCTGGCCCCTGCAGCCCCGCGTTCGTGGGCTTACGTTCCGGGCGCCGAGGTGCCGCCGGGATTTCGGGTGGCGCGGCGGATCGATACGACGTGGTTCGTGGCCGGGCTGGTCGGATTTGGCTTCGCCTACGGCACCGGGGTCGCCGTGGCCGCCTCGGACGTCGAGCTCGTCGCGAGCCGCCCGGGTGATCGACCAGACCGTAACGAGGCCCTTTACGTGCCGCTTCTCGGTTCTTGGATCGCCCTGGGTCGCGCTCGGCCCGGAGGTGAGGTCGGGTTCCTCGTCGCGCACGGTCTGCTCCAGCTCGCGGGCTGGTCGGGGGCGATGACGGGGCTGCTCCGCACGCGCGCAGAGCTCGTGCCGACGCTGGTGGTCACGCCCGAGCAGGCCCGAAGCGGGCTGGCCCTTCGCTTCTGAGGTTCGACGACGTGGACCGAACCTTCACCCGGCGGGCGGCGCGCATCACGTGGGCGCTTCACCTCCCCTTTGGCCTCGGACTCGCCGCGGGGTTGCCGCAGAGTTGGCGTCCGGGGACGCGGCTCGGCGTCGCGGGCGCGACGGCCTTACTGCTCGCGTGCCACGCCGGTCCCTGGTGGGCGCGGGCCGAGGCCGATGTACCTCTCTCCCGCCCCCGTCGGCTCGCCGTCGAGGAACCGTACGCCATCCATCTTCTCGCCCTCGCCCTCGCGGTCGGTCCGGCGCTGGTCGCCGCCGCCGGGGTCGGTTTGGGGTGGGAGGAGGACTGCGCGCGGAACGTCGGCCGGTGGGCCTACCCAGTCGCGTGGCTTCCTGCGGCCTGGGCGGTTGTCGTCCGGAGACGGTGGGCGCGCGTGGTCCGCTATGAGGTCCCGGTTCGGGGGCTGCCTTCGGCGTTCGACGGGTACCGTATCGTTCAGCTGAGCGACGTTCACCTCGGGTCGATGACCCCGCGGTCGTGGGTGGAACGCTGGGTGGCCCAGGCGAATCGGCTCGCGCCCGACCTCGTCGTGCTCACTGGCGACTACGTCACGAGTGGGGTGGCGTTCCACCGGAACATCGCCGACGCGCTCGGCGCGCTCCGGGCGCGCAACGGGGTCATCGCCATCATGGGCAACCACGATTACTACGGCGATGGCGAGCCCATGATGGGATGGCTCGCGGAGCGAGGGGTGACGTGGTTGCGCAATGCGGCGACGACGGTCCGGCGGGGTGGACCCGAAGACGACGCAGCCCTCACCGTGGTCGGCCTCGACGACGTCTACACGCGCCGCTTTGACGCAGAGGTTGCGTTTGCTGCGGCCGGCCCGCGCCCGCGGCTCGTGCTTGCCCACGACCCCTCGCGATTCGCGCAGCTGCACCGGTTTGGGGCCGACCTCGTGCTCGGCGGTCACTCCCATTGGGGCCAATTCGGACTGCCCTTCGCGGCAGCACGCTACAACGTGTTGCGGTGGTTGGACCCCGCACTCGCTTCGACGTCGGGATGGACGGTGCGCGATGATGGGCGCGACTATGTCCATCCCGGCCTCGGGACGACGATGGTGCCCGCCCGCTTCGGGGTGGCGCCCGAGGTCACCCTTCACGTGCTTCGACCGGAAAAGAAGGTGACGGTCAGGACCGATGGGGTTGGCGGCTGAGGATGAGGGTGGCGTTGGTGCCGCCAAAGCCGAACGAGTTCGACGCCGCGACGTCCACGTCGACATCGGTCGGCACGACCACGGGAGGGAAGTCTGCGAGCGCCTCGTCGAGCGGGACCGCGTGCACGGACGGGGCGAGCCAACCGCCGCGCATCATCTCGAGGGTGAAGATGGCCTCCAGCGCTCCGGCGGCGCTGATCGAGTGCCCCGTGTAGCCCTTCGTCGAGCCGTAGGCGACGTGGCGACCGTCGAACGCCCGCCTCAGGGCCGCGACTTCCGATACGTCGCCGACGGGGGTCGAGGTACCGTGCGTGTTCACGTAGCCGATCTGGCTCGGATCGATGGCCGCATGTCGAAAGGCTTGGGTCATGGCCCGCCGCGCGCCCTCTTGGGATGGCGCGACCATTTTTCCCTCGCCGTCGGAAGACATTCCGTAGCCTCGGATCACGCCGAGGATCGGTGCGCCCCGAGCTTCGGCGTGGGCGAGGCTCTCGAGCACGACGATTCCCGCCCCCTCTCCGAAGACGAAGCCGGCTCGGTCCGCGGCGTAGGGTCGCGACGCTCGCTCAGGATGCGCGTTGTCGGTGGCGTTGTAGGCGCGCATGGCGTCGAAGCCCGCGTGGAAGTGAATGTCGGTCGACTCTGCGCCTCCGGCCACCGCTGCGTCCATGTGACCGATCTCGATCATCTGGGCCGCGAGCAGGATGTTGTAGGCGCCACCCGCGCACGCCGCCGCGGCGGTGACGCTGGGACCCTGGGTCCTCAGCACGTTCACCAGATTGGCCGACACGGTGGAGGCCATGATCTTTGGAATGACCGTCGTCCCGACGCGACGACACGCGCCGGTGGCATCCAGTTTTTCCCGGATGTGCACGTGGGTGTCGACGTCGCCGGTACCGCTTCCGACCACGAGCCCCAACGGTTGGGGATCCAGGTTGGCCTGCGCGAGCGCGATGCGTGCGGCCCGCAGGGCGAGCCGTGAGGCGCGACCGAGAAACCGGCCCTCACGCTTGCTCACCCCGAGCGCATCGTCCGAGACATCCCCGTGGTACCGCCCGATGATCTGGTTGCCGGCCCGGTAGGTGACCGCCGGTGCCCACGTCTCGAAACGCGGGGCATCGCCCCGCCGAAGCCTGGCCGCGATGTCCTCGAGCTCGTCGCCCATGTTGCAGCAGACCCCGACCCCGGTCACCACCGCCTGACGGCTCCAATCACGCAACATCGCCCGGGGCGTCTACCGCGGCGTGGTCGCGCTGACCACACCCCTCCCGGTCATCCGCTGACCCGGGGGGGGACATGGGGCGCGTCGGGATCGAGCGTCTCGGCGAGGGCGCCGGACCAGATCTGCTCGAAGCCGCGGCGCAGGCGTTGGGCGAGGCGGGGGGCGTCGGAGAGCCAAACGCCGACGTTGCGCCCCGCGTGAAAGTAATCGCCTTTCCAATTGCTCGATCCGAGCCACGCTTCGTGCGCGTCGAAGACCGCGTACTTCGCGTGGATCACGCGGGCGAAGGGAATGAACCCGGTGGCGGCTGGCGGCACGGTGACGAGCTTGACGTCGATGTTCTCGGCCCGCTGGAGCGTGATCACGTCCTCGAGCGAACGCTTCTGCCAGTCGGAGAGGAGAAGGCGTACCGCAACCCCCCGACGGGCCGCGGCGAGCAGGGCCCGCTGAAGGTCGACGAAAGGCCGTCCGTCGCGGTGGTGGGCGCCGTAGCTCAACAGCTGGACTTCGACCGATGACCGGGCGCCGTCGAGCGCCGCCACGAGGCGCGGCAACTCCCACCCATTCGCCTCGCGGCCGCCGGGAAGGGCGTCGCCAGGTCCGCCGACCCATTGAATGCGGCCGCCGCTCGGCAGGGAAAAAGGTCGCCAGGGCGCCAGCGCTCCGTAGTCGACGGTCGCTCCCCCCGCGGCCCGCCAGTCGGCGTCGAACAGTGCGTCGAGCGCCTCGACCATGGCCGCACCCCGGACCCGCAACCCCAGTTCGTGGATGTGGGTCAGGCTGCGCCAGTCGAAGTTCGCGCTGCCGACGTACGCATCGCGCCCGTCGATGGCCATGTACTTGCAGTGTTGGATGCCGTCGCGAGCATGCCACTGGGTCGTCGTTCTCACGTCGAAGGCGGCCGCGAGTCGGGCGAACGTCGTCGCGTTGACCTCGGCCAGCCGCGTGTCCAAGAGAAAGCGGACTTCGACCCCGCGGGCGCGAGCCGCTTCGAGCGCCGTGATCACCGCTTGGAGTCGGCCCTCGTCGTCTTGTGAGGCGGCGTCGTCTTGGGAGGCGGCAGCGTAGAAATGAGCGAGGACGACGCGGCGTCGTGCCCCTTCGATCATGGCGCGCCACGTGGCGTGGGTGTCAGGGACGTCCTCGAAGCCGAGGACCGTGGCCACGGGAACGGTCTCGACGAGCGTCGCGCGTACCAACGCGCCGGTGGGGGCAGAGGGGGCGGCGGCGGTGTCGCGAGCCATTCCGTGCCCCACCGGGCCCGCGTCGTCGTCAGGTCCCGAAGCGGGGATCTCCGCCGGGCGGCATCCCCCGCCGAGGGCGACGCCGACCGCACCCCCGAGGAACTCGCGCCGGCCCACCACCGTCCCCGTCGCCGGAGGCGTCTGTTCGGCGGCGATGCGGTCGCGACCCGTCATGGCGGTTCGACCGGGTCCGCACGACGTGTGGCCATCGCTTCCTCGACCCTCGCGTGGGACCATTGCCGCGACAGCGGAAACGCGTCCTCGGGGGTCTTGGTCCGCATCCGGAGCACGCCGAGGACCAAAGAGCCGAGCATGCCGGCGCCGCCCATCCACAGCATGGCGAAGTCGCGGAACAGGAGGGTGAGCACGAGGCCAACCAGCATCGATGCCCCCCACGCCGCGAACCGTCGGTCGATGCTGATCGCGGCGACGTTGTACAGAATCGTCGCGGCGAAAAACGCCAACACGAAGCTGGCCTGGGTGCCGATTTGGAGCACGCGACACAGAGGCCAGAGGGCGGTGAGGGCACCGTAGGCCAGGGTGTTGACGAGTTGCGTCTGCAGGCCGGATGCGGCCCGCGTGAGGAGGGTCTCGCGCTGCGCGATGCCGATCGCGACGGAGGCGACCAGATAGACGGCGTAGAGTCCCGTCATCGCGATGTGGTCGACCGCGAACGACGACGTCGCGCCGACGAAGAAGAGGCCCGCGTGCAGCGCCGGCCAGGTCACCGCGACGACGAACGCGGTGACCGCGCGAGGACGATCGGTCAACGTAGGGTCGACGCGGTGTTTGAGTTCGTCGAGCTCATGGCGCGCCCGGCGCTCCGACTCTTTGCGGCTGGCGATGCGCTTCGACAAGCGGGGTAGCGGCGTGGGGAGGTCGGCGAGAAGGGCTTCGGCGGCGCCCGGGGAGCCGTGAGCGAGCTCGTATTCGATCATCAGCTCGAGACACGCCTGGAGTCGATCGAGCGCCGGCCGATTGGCCTCCCAGATCTTCAGGGCATGTTCGAAGCCAAACCTCGCGCGGTTAAACACCGAGTAGATCCGCTGACGGGCCGCCTCGGGCTCCAGGCTGTCGGGGGCGGCGATGAGCTCGCGCAACTCTTCGAGGCGTAGTCGTGCTTCGTCCGACAACAGCGTGCTGTCACGGTGGCGCAGGAAGCTCTGGAGACGCGCCGCCAACATCGCCGCATTGGCAAAACGGTCGTTGGGGTTTCGCGCCATGGCCTCGTTGCAGATCGCGCCGAGCTCGACGGGGACCGTCCGGTCGTACGTCTTCGGCCGGGACGCATAGGCGTTGGTCAGCATGCCCACGGTGCTCGGTGCGGTGTGGGGCGGCTCCCCCGTCAAGATCTCGTGGAGGGTGGCGCCGAGCAGGTAGATGTCGGTTTGGGTGGAGAGGCTCGGCCCATCCCCGACCGCCATCTCAGGGGCCATGTAGGCCGGAGAACCCGTGATCTCGTCGACTTCCCGGGCGAGCTGCACCTCGAGGTGAGGGTGCGCTTCCGTGGCCACGGCGATCCCCCAGTCGACTACGTAGACCTCGCCAAAGGTCCCGATCATCACGTTGTCGGGTTTTAGGTCGCGATGAACGATGCCTCGGCAGTGGGCGAAGTGCACCGCCTTGGCCACGTCGATCATGATTCGGAGGTGTTCGTCCAGGTGGCGCATCAATGCCCCGGGCCCACGGCTGCGGTGCTCGACGAGAAGGTCGGTCCACGTCGTCCCTTCGATGCGTTTCATCACGATGAGGGGGCGCCCGGAGCCGTCTTGTCCGAGGGCGTGAATGGGGACGATGTTGGGGTGCTCGAGCGCTCCCGTGACGCGCGCCTCTCGTAGCAGCGCCCGCGCCGTCTCTTCGAGCGGCGCCGCAGGATGCACGCTCTTGACCGCCACTTCGCGTCGCAAGGGGACTTGCTTGGCCGCCCAGACGATGCCCATGCCGCCCTCGCCGATCGTCTCCGTCAGCTCGACGTCGGCCGTGCTGGCGTCCAGATGAGCCGCGGTGAGCGGGGGGAGCTGACTCATTCTGGCGGCGCCGCCGCTGCGGGGAACGTACGAGCCCTCGTCGACGATCTCGGCCCGTATCGTCCCGGTGGGCCGGGGTCGGGCCACGGGGGCGCCCTCGGAGGGGACGCCGCGAGGCAACGCGCTGGGGTACGCGCGGAATTGAGCGCTCTCGTCCCACGGGGTGGGGGCAGGGGGGACCGATGACGCAAAGGGTCTTGCCGCCGGCCCCAAGGCTCGCGCGGAGGGAGCCGCCCCCTCGACGGGGGACCCTGCGACCATGTGGGCCGCCAGGGGAGAATGATGCGAGACGTCGATGCGGGCAGCGGCGAGGTGGCTCGGAACGATCGTCCCGTTTCGGTCGAGGCGCAGCGTGGCGATGTCGATGCCGCGGGCGCGCCACTCGTGAGAGAGTTTCGCGCGCATCGGGTCTTCGGCGGCGTCTTCGTACGATTGGGTGGCCAAGGCGCCTCGACTTCAACGCCGAGTCCTTCGCCCCGGCGCCCCAATCATGGCGGGAGGTGGGGTCCGCGCCAAGGAATTGCGTGTTATGAGGAGTGCCGTCTCAGGATGGCGGACGACGACGGAGTGGAGGCAGGACCAACGGGGCGCCCGCCCGTCGCGCCCCGTGGGGTCGAGGCGGCGCGTCCCGCCGACGCCCTTTTCCCCGAAGAAGCGCCGGCGCAACCGGTGCCGTCGCTGCGTCCACCCCTCGGACCGGGGCCTCGAGTCTCGACGCTTCCCCCGCCGCGACCGAGTCAGGTGTCACGCGTGGGTCCGCTCCCCCGAGCGCCGACCCTCGGACGGCTCGCCCCCTGGCCGCCTCCGGGACTGGAGCGCCTTGGCACGCCGCCGCAGGCCGGCACGGCATCCGGGTCCGCCACCACATCATCGCGGCCCCCACCTTCTTTTTCGCCACCCCCCGGGCCGGGGTCGCCGCCTCGCTCGGGGGGATCGTTTGCGGGGCCCTTGCCGCGCCCGGGCGCTTCGTTTGCGGGGCCCTTGCCGCGCCCGGGCGCTTCGTTTGCGGGGCCCTTGCCGCGCCCAGGCGCCTCGTTTGCGGGGCCCTTGCCGCGCCCGGGGGGGGCGTTCGCCGGGCCGTTGCCCGCCCCCCGAGGTTCGGCGGTCGCCGCTTCGCTCGCCGAGACTCCGGCCGTCGGGGTCTCCTCCGGAGGCGCGAAGACGGCGACCGTGAACCCTACCGACGCGAATGCCGGCGCCCGACGGGTGGGTGCGTCCGAGGAGATCCCGTCGCCCCGCTCGGTCGGTCATGCCCCGGCGGCGGTACCGGTGTCGGCCTCCGCGGAGGAGGTCGCCGTACCGGAGGCGTGGCGGGCTTCGCTTCCAACGCTAGCGGAAACGGACGGGGACCCGCGGACACGCACGGGCGTCCGGACGCCCCGACCGTCTCGGTCCATCCTCGTGTTGGGAGCGCTCGCGTTCCTCGCCGTGACGGCGGCCGTCGCTACCTTCACCTGGCGGATGACGACGCGCAGGCGCGGCGGGCCCGAGACGTCGGCGCCGCCGTCGACACGCTCGTCTGGCCGTGCGCCGATGGCGCGACGGGTCGGGGCCACAGCGCGCCCCGAGGGGGGGCCGACCACCGGCGCCACGACCGCGGCCATGGCGCCGCCGGTGGCCCCCGGGCCGACGCCGGCACCGTCGACATCCGCGTCGACGACGGCGTCGACCAAAGGCGCGGCTCCAGCGTCGACGACGGAGGCCGCCGTGGCGGCTTCGGGATCGCGACGATGTTGGGCGTCGCTGCTTCCCGAAGATGGCCTCGGTCGTGGCGGCGGCGACCTTGGGCATCTGTGCGAAGAGGCCCGCGACTACCGGGCCATGCTCGGGCTCAAGACCGAAATCGTGCGCCATGGGGCCCGCGGTGTGACGGAGGGGATGCGAGAGTGGTCGAAGCTCGGGTGGTACGAGACCGCCGCTTTCGCCGCCATGCGGGGGCACTGCTGCCCCGACGCGGCGGCGCTCCGGTCCGGCTTTGCGTCGTGTCGGATGGAACAGAGTCTCGCCTACATCGCGAACGCGCTCGACGACGAGGCGAAGATGGCTTCGGCGCGGGATGCCTATCACACCGCTGCGGCTTGCGTAGCGCGCAAAGGCGGGGCGCCCCAATACGGGCGCGCGTCGATGCCAGGATCGGCGGGGAAGAAGTACTTCGACCGCATCACGGCCCGGATCCGCGCCGCCCGACGCTGAGTTGCGAGACGCTCTCGTCGCTAGAAGCTGGGTTGCTCGTCGTCGAGCGCCTTCAGGAGCGCCCGACGCGCCGTCCCTGCGTCCGCGCGACCCCCGGTCGCGCGCATCACGCGACCGAGCAAGAATCCGAGAAGCTTTTTCTCTCCGGCGCGGTAGCGCGCCACCTCGTCCGGATGTTGCGTCACGACCTCGACGACGGAGGTGGCGATCGCTTCATCGCCGATACGTTCGAGTCCCTGCGCGGCTACGATGGCCTCTGGATCGCCCCCATCGCGAACCAGGGCATCCAGGACCGACTTGGCCGCTGCGACGGAAAGGCGTCCATCCGCGACCATGGCGACGAGCGTGGCGAGCGCCGCTCCCGTGAGACCTCCGCGTGTCGGAGGGTCGCCCTTGGTCGCCGCGGCCACCTCATTGACGGTCCAGCGGGCCAGGGCCTCGCTGCGCGAGGGGGCGGCCGCCACCGCCTCGGCGAAGAGCGACGCCAAGTGGGGGTGCGCGACGAGCCGTTCCGCATCCTCGATAGCGATCACGGGCGCACCGTCGACAAGATGGGCGGCCCTCAAAGCTTCGGCCGCGGGCGATGGGGTCGGTCTCGAGGTGACGGTCGGCGACGACGCGGGCGTTGCGGCGTCGCGAGGCAACGTATCGCGGGGGCGCGCGCCTGCTTCCTCGGAGCCCGCTTCCCCAGATGATGAGGTGGTCCCCGCGGTGACAGCACGTTTGGCCCAGGAGTCTTTGAGCGACACCGTGCGGTTGAACACGAGACGGGCCGCGGTCGCGTCCGGGTCACGCACGAAATATCCCTGTCGTTCGAACTGGAGGTGCGTCTCGGTGAGGGTTGGGCCGTGCCCCTCGAGCTTGCCCGTGACGACGCGGAGAGAGTCGGGGTTCACCTCGCTCGCCTCCCGCGGTTGGGCGACCGCAAAGAGGCGGTCGTAGCAGCGGACCTCGACGTCGACGGCGTGATCGCGGGCCACCCAGTGAATGGTGCCGCGCACCCTCCGCGGCGCTCGTCCGCCCGCCGTGTCGGGGTCGAAGCGGCACCGGACGGCCACGACTTCGCCGTGTTCATCTTCGTCGAAGCCGGTACAGGTCACGATGTATGCGTACCGAAGGCGGACCTCGGCGCCGGGCGCAAGACGGTGAAAGGTTCGGGGCGGGTCCCGCATGAAGTCGCTCCGTTCGATCAAGAGCTCACGGGCGAACGTCACGGGCCGAGACCCGGGACGACCGACATCCGGCGGGAACAGCGGCGCGTCGAACATCTGGGGGGGAGCATCCGCCGGGAAGTTCTCGACGATGAGGGGGAGCGGGTCGAGCACGCACATGATCCGGGGAGCGCGGGGGTTGAGGTCTTCGCGGATGCAGTACTCGAGCTTGCCGAGGTCCACGACGCTGTTGTTCTTTGCCACCCCGATCATGTCGGCAAACGCGCGGATGGCGGCGGGGGTGTAGCCTCGGCGCCGGAGCCCGGCGAGGGTCGGCATGCGCGGATCGTCCCATCCTTCGACGAGGCCTTGCTCGACGAGCTCGAGAAGCTTTCGCTTGCTCATGAGGGTGTGACTCAGCGCCAACCGCGCGAACTCGTATTGGTGAGGCCGGGTTCCGCTCTCGTAGGGGGGGAGCTCGAGATGTTCGAGGATCCAGTCGTAGATCGCCCGATTGTTTTCGAATTCGAGGGTACACAGGGAGTGCGTGATCTGTTCCCGTGCGTCGGACAGACAATGAGTGAAGTCGTAGAGGGGATAGATCACCCAGTCGTCGCCTCGGCGGTAGTGACGGGCGCGCTTGATCCGGTAGAGGACGGGGTCGCGGAGCTTCATGTTGGCGGCGGCCATGTCGATCTTGGCCCGCAGAACGTGTTCCCCCTCGTTGAATTCGCCGGCGCGCATGCGGGAGAAGAGGCTGCGGTTCTCTGCGACCGAGCGGTTGCGATGAGGGCTCGGCCGCCCCGCCTCGGTGATCGTCCCGCGGTAGGCGCGCATCGTCTCTTCGTCGAGGCTATCGACGTAGGCGAGACCTTGGTCGATGAGGGCGACGGCGCAGTCGTACAGCCATTCGTAGTAATCCGAAGCGAAGTAGAGGTGCTCGCCCCAGTCGAACCCGAGCCAGGCGATGTCACGCTTCATCGCTTCGACGTACTCCATCGACTCGCGGTCGGGATTCGTGTCGTCGAAGCGGAGGTGGCACCGGCCACCGAAGCGTTCGGCGAGCGCGAAATTGAGACAGATCGACTTCGCGTGACCGATGTGGGGGTACCCGTTGGGTTCGGGCGGAAATCGGGTCACGACCCGGTCGTGGCGCCCCGCGTCGAGGTCAGCCGCGATGATGTCGGCGATGAAGTGCGACGGTGTTGCGGAGGCGTAGGGGCCGCCGGGGGGCGACGAAGCGGACGGCGGACCCGGTACGGCCGAGGAGGATGGTCGGTCATTCGTCACGGCTGCGGTGTACTCCGTCTGTGCGCGCCGGGACAGTCGTCGACGGTGCGGACGGCGGGTCGCGACGCCGAATTCGCCGCGGACGCGCCCCCGTTCGGGCTAGGCTCACGCTCGTGACGCCGCCATCACATCGCTCCGTCCCTCCTCGTCGGGGGAGCTACCCGTCGTCGCAGGGTTTTTCGAGGCGACGGGCACTGCTCGTCGTCGCGGCGTCGGCGGCGCTGGGCGCGGGCCCCGGGTGCATCAGCAAGCCTGCGGTGCGTCCCCAAGCGGCGACCATCGCGGGCATCGACCCGGGCGGGGTCCTGCTCACCCTGTACGTTCGCGTGCGCAACGACAATGGCTTCGACGTTCGTGTCCGTGGCATCCGGGCGTCGGTCGTCATCGAAAAGCGCTATCCGCTCCCTCCCATCGTGGCCACGCCGAACGTCTGGATTCGAGCCGAACGCGCGACCACCCTGCCGGTGCAAATGCGGATCCCGTTCAACATGATTCAGCCCCTGCTCAACACGACGCTCGGCCAGCGCACCATTAAGTACCGCGTCGTAGGGGCGGCAGACGTCACCGCGACGAGCAGCTTGCAGATCGACATCGACGACTACCGCATGGACGACGAGGCGAAGATGAACCGCAGCGAATTGGCCGCCATGGCGGTCAACGGCCTTTTTCGCCCGCCGTGACCCCGCGAGGGGTCGCGAACCCGTCCGAAGGTATCTAGAGTTCTTCGACGAGCCAGTTCTCGTGTCCGAGGTGGGTCAACACCGCGTTGAGCACACGCGCGTCGTCGTCGAGGCCGAGGATGGAGTCGAGGTCGGCTTCGGCGTCGTCTTCGATGAGAAAGTAGCGGACGGCGGCTTGGACCAAGCGCCGTTCGTGA
The DNA here is from genome assembly GCA_039027095.1 of Myxococcota bacterium. Classification (GTDB taxonomy): domain Bacteria; phylum Myxococcota_A; class Polyangia; order Polyangiales; family Polyangiaceae; genus JAPYTK01. Next base: position 59,087 of record JBCCLB010000011.1, on the reverse strand, counting down.
TCGGGGCTGTCGTCGTGGAGGGTACCCAAGAGCTGGAGACAGCGGTCCGCGAGGGCGCGGGCGAGTTGACGGTCGACCTCCGGCTGTCCGCCCGGCGACGGGGGAAGGGCGAGGTCGTCGCGGTACGCCTGCACCTGGCCGAAGAGCTCGTGAACGGGACGGAGCGGCTCGGCGACGAGCTGCCGCCACAACGGACGCGCCACCCCCGGGACTCCGGCCAGGTTCGCCATCGCCGACCCGTTCATGACCGTTCCGCCCGTCGCATGGTTTCAAGTCTCGTCGCCGTGGGTTCGGAGTTCAATCTTCGCGCGCTCCCGGGCCGCGCGGCCTGCGCCTTCGAGGTCGGTTTGTAGGTGATGAACCTACATCTGTGCCACATTGCTCCGTACGATGGCGACCCGAGAACAAGACGCAACGACGACGACCGCCCCTGCGACCAAAGCGGCGGTGCGGGTCGGCATTCGGCGCGCCGTCGCCATGACGTGCGAGCTCGTGACGTCCTCGCGCGATACCCCGCTGCGTCACCGAGTGCGCGACGTGTCGATCTCGGGATTGTGGGCCGACACCCCAGACGGCGTCGTCGACATCAGGCCGGGCGACGTCGTCGTGGTGTGTTTCTGCCCCGGGGTGCGCGGTCGCCGCGAGTGGATCGTTTTTGCTGATGTGGCGCGCGTGGACCCGGCTTCGGGGTTGGGGCTCCGCTTTCTCGATTTGACGACCGACGAGCGCTTCGCGTTGGGGGTGTGGCTGCGCGGACGTCGGGAAGCGCGACCGCGAGGTTCGGTCGAGCTGGGGCCGGAAGGACCAGCGCTGAGGGCCCTCCGTGTCGGCGCCGCCTGACGAACGGCCGCTTCGGCGTGCCCCGACGACGACGACGACGACGCGTCAGCCGGTGTCGGCCTCGGGGCCCGAAGAGGAGCTGGGGCGACGCCCGAGCCGTTCGCCCGGAGAAGCGTCGACGGGCGCCGCGTCGGCGTCGGTCGGCCGCCCGGATGCGAGACCGGGGCCTGACTGAAGGCCCGCCTCGCGTCGGGCTTGGGCGAGGGCGTCCCGGTCGGCCACCGACCACCTCGGGGTTACTTCCCATGCGGGCGCCACGGCGGGACCCGGATCGATAGCCGCGAGGGCGTCCCCAGGCTCGGCCTCGGGCACGCGCGCGTCGGGGCGGATGCCGTTCTCATGGGTCCAGATGAGCTCCGTCGGGCCGTCGAATGGGTCGTCCTCCGCGGACGTGGGGTCGGGGACGAGGGGCGAGGCCGCTGCGGGAAAGAGCTCGAGCTGGGTGCCGCCGGGTGCGCGCGCGGCGATCAAGGCATCGGCGGTGGCGTAGGCCCGCCGGGCCACGGCGGAGGGTGAAAGGGCGTTGGCGGTGGCGAGCGCCGCTGCGATTCGCACCGCCATCTCGTCGCGCAGACTCAACGTCATCGCCACACCATACCGTCCTGTGCTCGCGCGGTCCCAGTTCACGGTCGTCCCGACCGCGGGAGCTCGGAGCGGACGCCGCACGGCATCCTCGGCGTGGGCCCTCATCGGATTTTCTTGCGGTCGCGGTGCGGCACCCGGGTGCTGTCGTCGCCATCTTTCGCCCCGGGGCCCAAGAGCGTTCCGCACATCGTGTCGCACGTGAAGCTCGGGCTCTTGATCTTCATGTCACCGAGGCGATTCCCTTCGCAGGTGCATTCCCCTTTGGCTTTCAGGGCGAGCGCCTTCTCCATCTGCTCGGTGGTAAAGCGCGCGTAGCCCTCCACGCGCCCGAAACTCCAGCCTTCGCGGACTTGTCGGGGCGTGCGGGGATCGCTCTCCGCGCCGTCGGGTTCGGCACAGCAACGAAAGCCGAGAAAATAGTAATAAAAACCCTCCTCGTGCGAATAGATCTTGGGCCGGCACTGGTTGCGCACGCCGCTGTACCAAGGCCCGCCGGTGTTGACGCTGCTGTACTTGGCCTTGCGCGACTCGCCGGCTACCACCTCGTCGTTGTTCCCCGGGAGGTCGGCGACCCCGAAGTCGCTGACGCACTCGGGCTGAGAGCCGCTGGGGACGCCCCGCCATAGCCTGGCGAGCTCGGCGGGGTCGCGCTTGGCGACTTTGGTCATCTTCGGCCCATCCCACTCGTGGTCACCGTTGCATTTGCGCGGGTCTCGCACGTAGCCGTGGGGAAAGGGCTTCATGTCGGGCCCTTCGCACGCGAAGGTCCACTCACTCTCGGTGCACATTCGCTTCCCCTGCGCCGCGCATTTCACTTGCGCTTGGTAGAAGTTGTTCATCACCTCGGGCCGTTCTCCCGCGACGTTGGGGTAGGCGTACTTGTCGATGCAGTAGCGCTTGGCGACCCGTTTTCCGACGCACGTCGCTTTCGGCTCGAACTGTTCACACACGCGCTTCTTGTTCTGTGGCGCGTACCATTCGACGAGGCAGGTGTGTCGCACCTCGGTGCAGTACTCGCCCTCGACCAGCACCATGCCGGCCGGGCAATGCGTCGGGCCCCCGTCGCCGGGTGCCCCGTCGCCCGGTGCCCCGTCCCTCGGAGCTGGGTCCTCCGGTGCGGACGCGTCCGACGCTGCCGTTGCGGCGACGCCGACGGCATCGGGCGCGGGCGCGGCCGTCGGGAACGGGGCCGGATCCGGGGTCGCCCGCGGCACGGTCGGGACGGGGTTCGCGACTTCTTCGTCGGGGTTGGTGGCGGGGGGGGAGGTGCGGTTGGGGCCGCACGCGGCGGCGATGGCGCCGACGAAGAGCGCGGTCGGGGGTAGGGCCAGCAGGCGACGGTACATGGCGTCGGCCTAACGCAGCCGCGGTGGCCCCGAAACCCGGTTGCCGGCACGAATTTGTGCAACCCTCGCCCGAGGCGATCGCACTACGCTTGCGTTCGCCCATGACGCCCGTTCACGAACTCGCCTTTGCCGATCCCGACCTCGACCTCAGCGTGAGACGATTTCGCATCGTCGATGGGCTGTCGCGATTGTTCGAGTGTCGGGTGTGGGCAGAGCACAGTGATCCGGATCTCGACCTCGAGGCCATCGTCGGCCAGCCCGCCGCGTTTCGCCTCGCCACCCACGAGCCCGACCAGCCGTACGCGGTGTGGAGCGGCGTGGCGGCTTCGGTCGAGCAGGTCCAGGTCGAGGAGAGCGGTGTCAGCCTCTACGAAGTCACGATCGCACCGCATCTCTGGCTTGCGACCCACCGCTCCAATTACCGCGTGTACCAAGACGAGACGGCGCTCGGCATCGCCCGTCGCGTACTCGAATCCTGGGGGATCGAGCCCGTGGCACGACTCGACCCGGCGTCGCTTCCGGTGCACCCCTACCGGGTCCAGTTCGGTGAGAGTGACTACGACTTCGTGGCCCGCCTCCTCGAGGAGGATGGCCTCACGTTTGCGCTCGAACAGGTCGATCCTCGCGGCGCCGAGGAGGGGGACGCGCGTGCGCTGCCGTCGATGTGCCTGGTGGTGACGGACGATCCGAGCGCCACGGGGCCCGATCGATCGTCTCCGGTCCGGTATCTCGGCCAGAGCGAGGCCCCCAGCGCGACCCCTCACGTGCGCTCCGTTCGGTTCGGTCGCGCCGTCCGTCCCGGTCGCTACACGGTGCAGGGCTACGATTATCGATCCAGCCCTGACCTCCGTCTCCGGGCCGAGGATCGAGCCACCGACAGCGCGCGCGAGGCGCGCTACGAGCAGTACGTCTACCGCCCCGAAGCGTTCGTGGGAGACGACCGGGAAGGCGCCGACGAGGCGCGAGGCACGCGCGCGGCGCAGCTCGGCCTCGCGCGGGCGCGATGCCGACGGCGGGCGGTGGCGTTTCGCTCGAACATGCTCACGCTGGCCCCCGGAGGACGATTCCGCCTCGACGACCACCCGCGGGGCCAGTTGGCGGCGGAGCCGCTGCTCGTCGTCGGCCGCACGACCTACGGCGATGCGGACGGGTCGTGGACGGTCGAAGCCGAGGCGGTGCTGGCCGGCGACGGATTCGTCCCCGCCCTCACCATCGCCAAGCCCCGCGTGATGGGACTCCAAAGCGCCATCGTGGTCGGACCGACGGGGGAAGAGATTTTTACCGACGCGATGGGTCGGGTGAAGGTGCAGTTCCATTGGGACCGTTACGGCGCCCGGGACGCGGCAAGCTCGAGCTGGATCCGGGTCAGTCAGGCATGGGCGGGGTCGGGCTACGGGCTGTCGGCGCTGCCCCGGGTGGGCCACGAGGTGCTCGTCGACTTCTTCGATGGCGACCCCGATTTGCCCGTCGTGGTGGGACGCGCCCATCACCGGGGCGCGATGCCCCCTGCCTCGCTGCCGGCGGCCAAGACGGCTTCGGTGTGGCGAACTGCGACCACGCCGACCAACGAGGGGTACAACGAGATCCGCCTCGATGACGCGCGGGGCGAAGAACGCGTTCACCTTCGGGCGCAGAAAGATTTTCACCGCATCGTACAGGGCAACGAAGACGCCACCGTTGGCGGCACCGTGAGCACCACCATCCGCCGCGATGAGCGCCGCCGCGTGGCCGGGAATCAGCTCCAGACGGTGGGCGGAGACCGCGCGGTCGAGGTGACGGGGCGCCTGGAGACGGCGGCGGGCTCAGGGCGCATGGCGGTCGGTCGCGGCACCGGGGTCAGCTTCGAAGATGGCAAACTCGTCCTGAGCAACGGGAGCGCGTCCATCGTGCTCGACGGGCCCAACATCTACCTGGACGCCCTCGGCAGCATTCGCCACCGCGCCGACCGCCTGCTCGCCCTCCACGGCTACTCGGTAGAGGTCCAAGGCCGTCCCGATGTCGACATCAACAAGGGCATGTTCACCCCGTCTGAAGTCTCGGCGCTCGCTCCCAGCGTGGCCCCGGGAGGCGGCGCACCCTCGAGCCCCCCCGCCCCGAAGATCCTCCCGATCATGGCGCCCCACCAGGGGGGACCCGTCGTGGGTCCTCACGGACCGGAGGACGCGGAATTCGACGGCTATGCCCATCTCCGTGACCTCGCGCGCGCGCACGGGCTGAAGTTGCCGCGGAAGCTGTACTTGCCCCCGGAGTGGAACGAGCAGGTCGAGCGCCTGGGCCGAATCGCGTACAACGGAGGCGTGGTGCGGGGCAAGGTCCTCGACCCCGAGACGTACCGGGCCATGCACGAACGGCTCGACCGTCGTCTCGCGATCGAGCGGGATCGCCTCAAGCGGCTCGGTACGGATCTTCACCAGATCTTCGACGGCCAGCGGGCGCACGTATCGGCGGTGGCCGAGCGCCTGGGGACGCGCCTGGGGGTCGAGCGGGCCAACTTGGTGGCGGCGCGGGCGGAGCTCGGATCCATCTTTCGGGGTGAGCGCGGCAATCTCTTCGCATCGGCGAAAGCGTTGGTGGCGGTGGCGCGCGAGCAACGCGCCAACTTCCTGGCGTTGCGCTCGGACCTGACGGCGATGTTGGATCGCCAACTCGCCTATTTCGAGCGCTTCAAGGCGGAGTGGCGGGGTGCGGCCGACCAAGTGCGCGAGTACATCGGGGGCTTCAAGGACCTGATCGAAAACCCACGCGACGCGGTGCTCGACATCGTCCTCGGAGACGACGACGAGCTCGCGGCGGGGCTTCAGGGTCTCGCCGACGACCTCGGCGTCGGCGACGACGTCGCCGACCTCCTCGGCGTCGACGGCGAGGGAGCGGCCATCCCGATCGCCGGCGAGCCGCCGCCCCAACATCCGTCGCTCGCGCCGCCCGACGGCGGCGGTAGCGGCGGCGGCGGCGGCGTGGCCCCCGTGGCGGTCGAGAAGACGACGTGGACCGCGAACGGTGCGGCGGCGAAGAACGTCGTCCCGGTGGCCCCCGCGGCGGTGACCGCGGCGCCCCCGGGGGGCGCCGTCGTCGGCCCCGCCCCGGCGGGGCCGGTCGTCGCCGACCCCGCCCCGGCGATGTCGACGGGGTCGTCGCTCGTGCCCGCGGGCGCGGCGCCCGCGGGCGCGATGACGACGTCCGCCCCCGCGACGGTGGCCTCGTCTCCCGCGGCGGGTCCGTACCCGGGGGCGAAGGCCGCCGACGCGGCGAGCGCATGGCCCCCCCCCGCCGGCGCCGCGTCGCTGGACGCGCCGCTCGACGGGACGCACCTCATGGGGCACGCCGTCGACGGGGGGTCGGCCGACGTGTTGAGCCAAGCGGGGGCCATGAGCGCCGGAGACGTGGCCGGTCTCGTGTCTCCGGAAACCCCGAGCTTGCTCCAGTCTCCCTCCGATGGGCAGTTGTTGGTCATCCCGGGCCCGGAGGCCGCGGGGGCCCTCTCGTCCGAGGCCCTGTCGGCGCGTGTCGTCGCGGCCCAAATGGAGGGACACCCGGCCACGCACGGGGTCGCCGAGGTGCTCGGAGAGCAGGGCTTCACCGTGTACACGCGGGCTTGGGACGATTGGTTGGGCCCGTTCGTCGAGGCGTCGGCGGGCCACGCGTGACCCCTGAGGGACCATCATGCCGCGCCACGAAGACGAACATGTGCGTTTCGACGTTCCGCGTCGGTGGGAGGACCGTTCGGTCGTCGCCTACGCGGCGCCTGTCGAAGAGGGCCGCGTCGCGCCCGAAGTCAGGGTGACCCGGGCGCGTCTCGCTCCCGACGAAGACTTGGAGGCTTTCGTGAGGCGGCAGGAACGCGCGCGCGCCGCCACCGAGGCCGGGTTCACGGTGCACGGGCGCAAGAGGATGGAGATCGATACCCGGCCGGCGGTCACCCTCGCCGCCACCCGTCGCGATGAGGGAGGAGCACGACTGGCCCAGCGGATCACGATGGTGCATCTCCCCGATCGACACGTGGTGACCGTCACGATGACGGCCGCGCACGCCGACCTCGGGCAATGGGCGCCGTTGTTTGCGCGGATTCTCCAGAGCTTTACCTTCCGCCCGGTGGCGCCGCCGTGAGTTCGCGGGCTGGCGCCTCGACGACCACGCCGCCCCCGCTCACTTTGGCATCGTGTGCACCCGCCCGAGGGTGATCACCCGCAGGGCGTGCGGATGGGCCTCCGCCTCGTCCTGACGTAGGTGCGCTTCGACCAGCAGCCGAGCCTCGAACCGAGTCATCAGCGGGAGGCGGTCCTCCAGGGCGCGCGGGAGGTAAGCGACGAGCGGATGCTTCGGGTCTCCGGCGTCGAACGCGGCGCGGATCATGTCGCCCCCGAGCAGCTTTCGGCGGGCGTACTGCCGTCGCTCCAGAAGCCCTCGCGTCACCGTGGCATCGAGCTCGGCGCTCGTGAGCACCCGCTTCTGCTGGCCGAACAGCTTATGCAGCCGCTCCAAGGCCTGCCGTACGGGAAGGCTGGTGGGGCTGAGGACAGGACTCGCGAGCACCGCTTCAGCGTGGTCGATCAGCGCGCCCACCTTGGGGTCGGCGCCCGCGAGGGGCTTGACGACCGCCGTGGTGGCCCGCAACCGATCGGTATCGTCGAACGGGAACGACAAGGTCCCCTCGAGGACCACGAGGGGCGCCGTGAACCGCCCCGTGTCGCTTATGGCGGCCCGCAGCCGGTCGCCGAGGGACCGCGCCTCGTCGCGCGGGGCTTCGGTCAGCACGCCGAAGTGAAGATGGTGGTGTTCCGCGTCGAGGCCCTCGAGGGCGGGACGGTCGTGGGCGGCGTCCGCGGGGGAGAAATCGAGGCGCGCGCAGAGGCGGTCGAAACGCTGGCGCACGAGTGGGGTCGTGGGGGCGTCGAACCAGAGCATCTCGACGACGCGTGGTGCGCGCCGGCGACGGGGGCGTCGCCGGCGCTCACCACGGGGTTCGTCGGAGGCCATCGCACGAGACGGCCCGGTCTCTGCCGTCGCCGCCAGTGACGGAGCGGGCGGCCGGGGGGGCCGCGGGGGCATCGCGGAGGGGGCTGGGGGCGGCGACGCGGTCGCAGCCGGGGATGCCGGAAGGCTGGCCGTGTCCCGAAGTCGTCGGGGCGCGGGGGGGCGGGCGGACGCCGGAGGCGACGTCGAAGGTGGCGGTGGTGCCGAAGGAGCGAGGGGCGGTGCTGTGCCCGCGCCGCCCCACCCTCCCGGGGGGGGGCCGAGTCCGTGGAGGGTCGGACCCGGGGGATCCGACAGCGATGGCCGGCGGCGGGGCCGCGGGGGAGGGGGCATGCCGCTCGGGGGCACCCGCATCCACTCCGGCATGCCATCGTCGGAGAGGTCGGAGCCTACGACGCGCGTCCCCCCCGTGTCGGCAAGCGAACGTGCCGCGACCGCGGCGCGTTCCTCTTCCGTCTCGAACATGTGGGTTTGGGTATCCTCCTCGCCCTCATCGAGACCAACCCTCGGCACGGACGGAGGTGCTCCGGTGTCGGGTCGAAGCGAGGCGATCACCCGAGACAACCCCGCGCGGTCGACGCGGCGGCCGGGGCCCGCCACGACGACCCAGATCCGATCGGCATCATGCGTCTCGGCCAGCTTGACCCGCGCATGCCAGGTCACGGTGACGACGGCCCGGTCCGTGTCGAGCCACAACGAGGTGATGCGGGCGTCGACCTCCTCCCGTTCGCGGTCGCGCTCGACGAAGACTTGAGGCGCGACATCGGGCAGCTGAACCCGCAGCGAGGCGTGCTCCCGATGGAGGTGCTCCAGGGTGAGCCACGCATCGGGCGCCAGGTGATCGAGCTGTTGTTCGCGAGGGGCGGCATTGAAGAAACCCGGGTCCAGATCCGATGGAAGCTCGGTTGGCGTCAGCGGACGCACGGTGGGTGGGGGCCGGTTCCGAGGCCCGAGGAGACGCGTGCGAGAGGGCCAGTGCGCGGCGAGGGGGCCGAACCCTGGCGTCGGAGCATCTGGCGGCGGCGCGGCGGCGATGCGTTCGTCACCCCCTTGCGTCGGCTCGTCCTCTGGCTCCCCATCGCGGGCGACGGCGATGGTGTGGCTCGCGCCGGCATCGTCCGCCGCCGCAGACACCTGGCTTCCGCCCGGCCACGGATTGTGCGCGTCGCGAGGTCCGTGCGCATAGCTGAGGTCGGCGGAGACGATGCCTCCGGGGTCGGTCACGACCACGCGCTTGTCGAGCGTCCCCACCGCGAGGCGTACCGGGATCGAGGTCGCGGCGACGCCGCCGGGCGCCCACGCCGGGCCCACGGCCGTCACGTCGACGCGTGGCCTCGTGGGTACCAAGTCCGCCGGCGCGTACACGGGGGCGTCGGGGTCGTCGTCGGCAAAGCGGTCGCGGTCGTGGATGGGGTCGTGACGCTTGGCCAGGGTCGCCACGGGGGGGGTGAGCCGGAAGGTGAGCTTGCCGACGACCGTCTGCCACCAGGACGGCGCCCCTTGGTGCCGCCAGATGAGGGAGGCGACCGGGATCGGGGCGAGGCTGACGACGTGCACCCTTGGGGTTTTATCGCTTTTGTCCCCGGGACGGGGCTGCGGATGGCCGCGGCGCGTCGGCCCCCGCGATTGTCTGGTTAAAACCGTGCGGCACCGCAGAGGCTGTGCAAAGCCGTCGCCATGGACGCCGAGACGCGCCCGGGGGACGTGACACCCTCTCCCCCGTCATTGATTTCGCCGCGTCGGCTCATCGTCACCACCGTGGTCGGGATCGCCCTGCTGATGGGGGCGGTCGGGGTCGTGGGGTACTTCTTCCGGGAGCCGTTGCTCCGGGTCGCCCGTCTGTTCGTCGAACATCTCGGGGGCATGGGGGTCGCGGTGGGGTTCTACATTCCGGACGCCTTCACCATTCCCCTCCCCAACGATGCGGCCACGGTGCTCGGTATTGCGGGCGGCATGGGCTTCATGGAGGTCGTTTTGTGGGCGTTCGCGGGCAGTCTCGCGGGCGGCGTCACCGGATATTGGATCGGGCGCTTCCTACGCACCACCCGCTTCGTGCAGCGGGTTTTCGACAAGAGCGGCGGTCAGATCCAGGCCACCCTGACCCGTTACGGTGCCTCGGCCGTGGCGCTCGCGGCGGTGACACCTCTGCCCTACTCGATTTTCTGTTGGGCGGCGGGCGCGGGTCGGGTCTCGTTCCGGTCCTTTTTTCTCGTCAGCCAGCTGCGCATCATCCGTGTCTCTTTCTACCTCTATCTCATCCAGCAGAGCCTTCTCCCGTCCCTTGCACCAGGTACCTGAGGGGCGGGTACCTGAGGGCCGGGTACCTAGTGTCTGGGTACCCAAGGGCTAGGTTCCTGATCGCTCGGTTTTACCTGGTGTAGGGTCTCGCGGTGGTCGGTTGGCGGGTGGCGCCCGCGGTCTTGTTCTCCCTGGCGACGGTGGCCTGTGGGTCGTCGTTGCGTCCTTTTCCCATGGCGCCGCCGACCTGGCAGGACGATGACGCCCGTCCGTTCGCGACCACCCCCGACGAGTACTACTCGTCGTTCCTCTGGGATGGCGCCGACCAGATGGTGTTTCGGCCCGTCTCCCGTTTCTTCGCCGTCGCGTCTCCCGACGAGGCGATGAACGTGAACAGCGTCGACGAGGTCCCAGACTCCAGTTGGTTCGTCAACCGCGCCGGCGTCCGCGCCTTGACGCCCGACGAAGTGCGGCGCGGCCCATGTCGGGCCGCCGACCGGCTCGACCCCGCCGGTCCGTGGACGGCGACCGGGGCCAAGCCCAACGGGGCCAATCCCGGGTTCCCCATCAAAGACCAAAAGGACCGCGCCTTCCTTCTGAAGTTCGATGGCACCGTCCAGGGGATCCGGCCCACCGCGGCCGACACCATCGTCAGCAAGCTCTACTACGCCGTGGGCTTCAATCCCCCGTGCAACCAAATCGTTCAGTTCGACCGCGCCGTGGTGCGCATCGCGCCCGACGCCAAGAGCGAGACACCGACCGGAGAGAAGGTGCCGATGACGGACGAAGATCTCGACAAGATCTTCGACAAGGCCATCCGTCTCGAAGATGGGCGTTACCGAGGGAGCGGCTCGCTCTACCTCACGGGGCGGCCGCTGGGGCCCTTTCGGTACGAGGGGACCCGCAGCGACGACCCCAACGACGTCATCCCCCACGAGGAGCGTCGTGAACTCCGTGGGCATCGGCTGCTCGCGGCATGGACCGGCCACTACGATTCACGCGAGCAGAACACCCTCGACATGTTCGTGTCGACGGGCGACGACCGAGGCTTCATCCGCCATCACATCATCGACTTCGGCGACTGCTTCGGGAGCATTTGGGAGCCTCCGATGATGGGGCGACGGATCCAACACTCGAGCTACTTCGACGGTCCCGAGATCTTCGTCGATTGGATCACGCTGGGGCTGATGAAGCGCCCCTGGGACGACAATCGGTTCGGTCCTACCGGCGCGACCTTCGGCTACTACAAGGTCGACAACTTCGACCCGGAGGAATGGGAGCCGGGCTACCCGAACCCCGCCATGCTCCGCATGACGGAGCGCGATGGTGCGTGGATGGCGCGGATCCTCGCCCGCCTCGATCCGCCGCTCATCCGGGCGGCGATCGACGCCGGCCGCACCGGAAGCGCGCGCCTCGACCGAGAGCTGTTTCGGCTCCTCATGGGTCGCCGTCAGCGCGTGCTCGCGCGCTATCTCACGCGGCTGTCGGCGCTCACGCGGCCTCGCGTCGACGGTCGCGAACTCTGCCTGGAAGATCTCGTGTTGCGGTCCGGCCTCCTCCCGGCCGAGGCGCGTCGCTACACCGCCCGTGCCTGGACGAGTTCCGATCCCGCCGAGGGCGAGCTCACCTCGGCCTCGCCCGGGGCGGTCGCGCGGAAAGGGGAAACACCCGATGTCTGCCTGCCCTTGCCGCAACAGGCCGAGGCCTCGCCCGAGCGGCCGGGCTACCTCATCGTCGACGTGATCGCGGCGGGGGGATCGGCCGCGCGGGTTCCGGCGCGGGTCCACCTCTACGACCGTGGCGAAGCCGAGGGATTCATGGTCGTGGGCCTCGAGCGCCCAGCGGACCGCGACCGTCCTTGATGCGGCGCGGGGGACGCGATCGTCCTTCGCCGCCTTCGCTCACCGGAGGGGCATGGGCGTGGACAGGGTCTCGAGTCCCAGGGTCTCGCGTGCCTCGACGACGGCGCGCGCGATCATCTTCGGGTCGGGGTTGATCGGGCTCTTGCGCAGAAGACGCGTGAGGGTGGCGCGCATCTCGGCCGCCGTCGACCATCGCGCGTCGAGGTCGCGGGCGAGGGCGCGGTCGATCGCGGCGGTGAAGTCGCCCGGAAGATCGGGTCGCAGGTCGGCGAGGCGCGGGATATCGGCCTTGCGGGCGGCCATGAACACCTCAGCATTGTTGTCGCCCGCGAAGAGCTTTTGATTGGTAAGTCCTTGCCACAGGGTCACGCCGAGGGCGTAGACGTCGCTCTGCGGACTCGCCTCGGCCCCGTGGGTCAGCTCCGGCGACAGGTAGGCGATCTTGCCCTTGATGACGTCGGGGTCGGTGAGACGGGAACGATCCATCGCCCGTGCGAGGCCGAAATCGCTCAGCTTCACCACCCCGTTGAGACCGATCAAGATGTTGGCCGGAGTGACGTCTCGGTGGATCACCGGCGTGGCCGCCCCGGACGCGTCGAGCCGTTCGTGGGCGGCGCTCAGCGCCTTGAGGGATTCGATCGCGATGGCGGTAAGGATGGGCCAGGGAGGGGTGAGGTCGCGCTCGCGGTAGGCGGTGAAGAACCGGGCGAGATTGATGCCTTCGACCCACTCCATCACCAAAAAGTACGTCCCTCGTTCGAAGCCGAAGTCGTAGATCTGGATGATGTTTGGGTGCATCAGTTGGGCGCATACCCGCGCCTCCTCGATGAACATCTTCACGAAATTCTCTTTGGCGGCGAATTGGGGCAAAATGCGCTTCAAGCCCACGGGCCGGTGAAATCCCGCCGCCCCCCGCTGTTCTGCACGCCAGACTTCGGCCATGCCACCGCGCCCGGCCAGCGAGCGCAGCACGTAGCGGTCGGCGAACAGCTCGGGCGTGTCGGTGCCGTCTCCTCCGGCGCCGCTGCCGCCGTCGCCCTCGTCGTCGCCGGCCATGATCCCTCAGACCCTACTCTCGGCGGGGAGGCCGCTCCAGTCGTCGGGGTCGCGGGGGCCGTCGGCGCGTGCGACGTCGACCAGGATCCCGGTGAGCTTGGCCATGCCGCTCACCGCTTCGAGGGCCGCCGGACCATCGGCCGCAAGAAGGTTTACGTTGACCCCTCCGTTGCGACTCGCGACCCCGAGCCCCTTGGCTGACTGGTGGCCCCAGCCGTGAGGAAGCGCCACCGTCCCCGGCATGAGATCGTCGAGGAGGCGGACGGGGATGCGCACGGTCGCGGTGGTGCTCGTCACGTCGGCGATGTCGCCCGGGCCGAGGCCACGGGCCGCCGCGTCGTCGGGATGAAGATAGAGGAAGTTCGTTCCGTCGCGCGAAAAACGAGGGTGGTTATGGGTCCAGCTGTTGTGGGTCGTGACGGCGCGACGCGTGATGAGCTTGAGACGGGTTCGGTCGCGGCGTTCCGCCTCGAAGGCCGACGCGAGCCCCTCGGCGGTCGCGAGGAGGCGCGCGGGGGCGAGATCGACCCGACCGTCGTCGGTCAGGACCCGAGCGCCGAGAAAGTCGTTTCCCCGGTGGTCGGGCCGAAGCCATCCGTGACGGGCATCGACGAGCGCGGCAAAGCTCGGTTGGCCGGTGAGCCGCAGCAGCAGATCGAGCAAAGCGCGCTCGGGTACTTTGCCGTACCGCGACCGTTGCCACCGCCCGACCGCGCGCGCGACCCCACGCAGTACCGCCTGCGCCACCCGCGACCCAAAGATCGGCGCGTCGCAGTGGTGACACAGGTCGATGTAGATGCTCGCCTCGTCGCGTTGTTCGCCTTCGGCGGGAAGAACGGCGTCCGTCGCCTGGAGGTAGGGTCGTGACTGCAGTCCGAGCATCAAGGGAAAGATGAACGGGAGGTCGGGTCGTTGGAGCGGCGACGTGCACGGCAAGACGTAGTGCGCCGCGCTCGCGGTTTCGGTGGGAAGAATGTCGAGCACGACCAGCAGCTCGAGGTGCGCGAGTGCCTCCCGTAGGCGGCCCGCGTTGGCCATGGTCAGCAGTGGGTTGCCCCCGGTCACGAACAACGCTTTCACCTGGCGGTCGCCCGGGGTGAGGATCTCGTCGGCGAGCAGGCCCCCGGGGTAGGTGTCGTTGACGGCGGAGAAGCCGCCGATCCGGGAGCGATCGTCACGCATGAGGATCCCTTGGCGGTGGGCCCATCGGGGAAAGTCGAAGATGCCGTGGCCGACGAGGGTGCCGCCGCGACGGTCGAGGTTGCCGCTGACGGCGTTGATGACCTCCTGCAGCCAGAACCCGAGCGCCCCGAATCCTCCCATGTTGACGCCCGTCGACGAGTAGAGGGCGGCGCCGTCGGCGGTGCGGTAGGCGTCGACCATCGCGCGGAGGGTCGCCGGCGGGATGCGGGTCACTTCCGCGGTGCGCTCCGGGGTCCAGGGCGCCACGAGCGCGGCGACGTGTTCGAACCCTCGCGTATGTCGCGCGACGCGGTCGCGGTCGACGCCGCCCGAGGCGATGAGTTCCCGCAGGAAAGAGAGGTAGAAGTAGACGTCCGTGCCCGGTCGAATGAAGACGTGATCGCCCGCGACCTTGGTGGACTCCGTTCGCCGGGGGTCGACGAACCAGAGCTTGGCGCCCCGGGCCTGGATCTCCTTCAGGCGGCGAATGGGATGGGCCACCTGGAGAAAGCTCCACTTCGAGATGGCCGGGTTGGCCCCTACGACGATCAAGCACTGCGTTTGGTCGACGTCCGGAAAGGGCTGCAGAAACGGAAAGCCGTACATCAGTCGCGCGACCGCGAACTTGTTGCTGCAATCTTGGGAGGCGCTCGCGTACATGCTGCGGCTGCCCACGCCGTCCATGAACCCTTGCGCGAATGCCGGGTGAAGGGTGCCGAACCCCGCGGCCGTTCCCACGTACATCGCGACGGCGTCGCCCCCGTGGTCGCGTACGATCCGCTTTACCTCGGTCCCGATCCCCCGCATCGCCTCGGGCCAGGTCGTGGGCGTGAGGATGCCGCGGGGCGAGCGGCGCAGGGGGACGGTCAGACGGTCGGGCGACCCGTAAAGTTCATGCTGACGGAGGCCCTTGATGCAGCCGTAACCCTGTGTCGCCACGTGCTGGCGGTCCGGACGGATGGCGGTTATCCGGGCGCCTTCTTCGACGTCGACCTCGAGGCCACACAACGCTTCGCAGATGCGACAAAAGGTGTTCAGCGTCTGGGCCGCAGCCATGAGCGGAGGTTACCGCGTCCGAGCCCCAAAAAGGGGCGCGTACCAGCCCGATCCGCGAGTGCGGGTACAGGGGGAGGCGTGGACCGAGCCAGCACGCGACCTATGACTCGGACCTACATTATCTGACAAGGTACGTCCAACTGTTTGCGCGCGGCGTGCCGCCCGCGGGCGGATCCTCAACGGATGCCGCCACACGTCACCTTGTTGGGCGCAGCGTCGTCGTTGTTGCCGTCATTGCACTCGAAGATGGCGTTGTCGGGGTCGACCACCGCCCAGATCTCGACATTGAAGCCCTGCGGAAAGGTGCTCACGAGGTTCTTGTCGAAGGAGATGCTGGTGCCCGCCGCGATCGGACCAGCGATGAGCTCGTCGTCGATGGCGGTACCGCCCTGGCCGGGGTCGCCCGCGAAGTAGCGCACCACCACGTTGCTCGCCGGCGCGGAGCCATCGTTGAACACCGTGGTCGGTACGACGGGGCAGGGCGACGTCGTGGGCGCGCCGAGCACCACGCGAAGATCGGCTTCGAGCCCCCCCGCGACCACGGGCTCGGTGAAGGCGTTGTTCGTCTCGTCGCATTCACGCTCGAGCGTCGTGGCATCGACGGTGACCGTGATCTGGTCGGGGAGGGTCATGGGCATGTTGTTCGCGGCGTCGTAGGGGACCGAGAAGAAGGCCGATTGACCGGGCTCGAGAGAACTCTGGAGCACGAAGGTGAGCGGGGTCATCACGGCGTCGGCGAACAGCGGCTCCTGGAGGGTCGGCGTGGTCCAGGTCCCGTCGAACGCGATCACCACCCCGGGGCCGACGCGGAGGTCGCCTTGGTTCCGGACCTCTACCGTGATGTCGAGCAGGTTGCTCAGCTGGCCGCACGTGGCGTCGGGAGACGTGACTTGGACCCCGACCACCGTGAGGTCGGGGGCGATCCCGAGCGTCCGCGGGTTGCTGCGGAAGATGTTGTACTCCCGCCCATTGTATTGATCCCAGGCATCGATGGTCTCCGCGGGGATCGCCCCCGACTCGGTGATGCCGGTCACGCTGTAGGCGTGCTGGTTCCAGATGCGTCGCGCCGACACCCAGAAGTCGCCCGTGTCGGACCAAACTTCGATGCCGTTGTTGTACTGCGTATCGAGATTCTCCGAGCAAAACCCGGATTCGTTGGTGGTGGCGAAGACGATCTCCGCGTTGCCGTCGTTGTCGACGTCGACGACGATGGGGTACTCGATCCGGGTGCGGCTCTCCGAGGGCTCGGACAAGTAAACGGTGCCGTCGAGGCCGTCGTAGAGGCGGAAACGGCACTCGTCGTTGTAGATCACCTCTGCCGCCCCATCGCCGTTGAAGTCGAAGACGCTCGAGCCGGTGACGCGGCTGGAGTCGTCTTCGGTGTCGCGCCGCCAGCCGTTGTGAAGGCAGACGCACTGGTTGGTCGCCTCGTTGCAAGCCGTACCGGCCGCCATCGCGCTGCACTGGCTGTCCGTCGTGCAGGCGACGCTGGGTGGCGTGCGGGCGGCGTTGGCGCTCGCGACGCTCAGGCTGTCGTTGGCGGGCTTGTTCGGCCACAAAGGACAGCTCGCGCTCGGGTCCTGGAGGTCGAACACGATGTAGCTCGTCTCGTAGGCGGTTCCGATCTCGGGGAACCCGTCGCCGTCGAAGTCGTCGACGTTCGGCGGTCCCCCCCGTTGGCCGGCACTCGGGTTCAGGTTGAGAATGCGGTCGCCGGTCTGCCCGTTGAGGACGTAGAGCGCGCCGTTCGACTGGACGATGACTTCGGGGAGGTCGTCGAGCGGGTTGCCCGGGCCGGGGGCGACGGTCTGGTTCGCGCCGAGCACGTCGGCGATGGCGCAGAAGCCCTCGTCATCGCCTCCCGTCCAGGTCGACAGGCTGCTCGAATTCCATGCGACCAAGAGATCGCCGTTGCAGAACGCCACCTCCTCGGCCGCCGACTCCGAACCCGTGCACTGGGACTGGGCCGTCACCCCCGCGGGGGGCATGGGGAAATTGTAGGCCGTGGTTCCGGCCACGATCTCGGGTCGTCCGTCGCCGGTCACGTCGGCGATGCAGCTCACGGGGCCCTGGCCGTTGCTCCCCTGGTTGAGGTTTCCCTGGAACACGTCGAGGACCTGCAGGTCGCCCATCGCGTCGATCTCGAGGGTGAAGACCCGGCGCCCGATGACGATTTCGGCGAGGCCCTGCCCATCGAGGTTGGCGAGCGTCGGCCCCGGGTTGCCCCCGACGTTCAAGTCGCCGCTGTCGGAGATCAAGTCTCCCTCGTGGCTGAAGATTTGAATGCCGTTGCCCTCGGTTACGGCGACGATTTCGGGGACACCGTCGTCGTCGAGGTCGCCCACCGCGAGCGACGATGTCGAATCGAGTTGTGCATTGTTGCAGCTCTCGACGGGGAAGCTCGGATCGCCTTCCTTCCATGTCGTGCTGCCGTTGGTCGCGAAGTAGTCGAGGCCCTTGACCGCGGGGGGCCCGCCGTGAATCGCCCGCAGCACGCCGTTGGCGGTAAAGCTATTGCCGCAATAGGTCGTGAAGATGATCTCGGGGACGTCGAGGTCGTTGATGAGCCCGTCGCCATTGTCGTCGTCGAGATTGGCCACGACCGGCGCTTGGACGACCTGCGCCGAGTCGGGGAAGGGGCTCCCCACCGCCTGCGTCGCCCCTTGAACCCCGCCCCATACGATCTCGGGCTGGGGCAGGACGTTGGTGAAGGGTTCGGGGGCGAGAAAGCACGTCGGGTTCTGACCGCTGCCCGTGCAAGCTCCGCCTTCGCAGCTGGCGTTGGCCGGGCAGTCCCAGTCGTCGCGGCACGAGCAAAACGCGTTGCCCATCATGTCGTCGATGCACTGGCTCACGTACGACGTCGGGCTGTTGCACGTGAACTTGAGGACTTCGGGGCTGCCGTTGGAGGGACACTCGAACAGGTCTTGGCCGACACAAGACGTGTCGCCGGGCGTGCATACGTCGTCCACGCAGATCGTGCCGTCGCAGTAGCGGTCCGGGGGGCACTGAAAATCGTCGGTGCAGCCGATGTCGACGCACTCGGCGCCGCCCCCCGACGTGGTGACGCACTCCTCGGTGGGGCTGCAGTTGAGGTCGGCGCACGTGTTGTTGACACACTGGCCGGCTTCGCAGCGTTGGTCGCTGGGACAGTTGACGCTGTCGCAAGGGTCGCTGCCGCCCGCGCCCCCCGTGTTGGTGGTGTTGGGAAGAATGAGGCCCTGCCCCCCGTCGCCCCCGGTCCCCGAACCGGCTCCTTCACCGCCGCCCCCCGTGGCGGGATTGAAGCTGAGCTCGGCGGGGCCGCACGCGGCAGCGAGGAAGAGGACAGATGAAGTGGTGGCGACGAAGCGCGTGGACGTGGACATCGACAGGGTAATGATCCCGCCTCACGAGACGCCAGGTCAATGTGGGCTTTTGGCGGCGATGTGGGTCTCAGGGCGCCCAGACATCAGACGGTGACGGGCGCGCCCGCAGGGGCTTCTGCCTCGGCGCGGGCGAGAATGCGTCGAGACATCGTCCAGGCGACCGCCGCGGTCGCGGCGTTGCCGAGCGCGATGCCGACGAAGAGGCCGTTTCGACCCAGCAGGATGGATCCCGCGTAGGCGAGCGGCACCGCGAGCACGAACAGACGGATCACGATGAGAAGCGAGGCCTGGGCCGGGCGGCCCAAGGCGATGAAGGTCGTGTTCATCAGCATGCCGATGCCGACCAGTCCGTAGCTGATCGGAACGATGCGGAGGTAGGCCGTCGACGCCGAGACGATGGTGTCGGCGTCGTTGAACCAAGAGGAGACGGGTCGAGCGAGGGCGAACGAGAGCACCGCGACGCCGGCCCCCCACCCGAGCGAGGCGCGCATCGAGAACCGCACGGCCTCGCGCACTCGGTCGCAGCGGTGGGCGCCGAAATTTTGGCCCACGAACGGGGTCATCGCGCTCGAGAGCGCGTTCACCCCGATGATGGCGAGCGACTCGATCCGGGTGGCGACGCCGTACCCGGCAACCGCGTGCTCACCATAGGTCGCCACGAAGCGAGTGAGGACGGCCGCCGAGAGCGGGATCAGCAAGTTGGTGCCTGCCGCCGGGGCGCCGACGTAGAGGATCTCGCGCCACGAGGCCCACCAACCGTGCAAGCGGAACTCGACCATTTTTTCCCTGACCGTCAGCAGCCACGTGGCGGCGGCAAAGGTGAGGGTCCACGAGAGCGCGGTGGCGAGCGCCGCTCCCTGGAGACCCAACGCGGGAAACGGCCCGAGGCCGAAAATGAGCGGGGGATCGAGCACCGCATTGGCCACCCCGGCCACGATCATGATGATGCTGGGGCTTCGCGTATCGCCGGTGGCGCGGATCGCGCTGTTGCCGATCATCGGCACCACGAGAAAGCCCACGCCCCAGTACCAAACCTCCATGTACTCGTGGACGAGCTCCAGGGTCTCCCCCCGCGCGCCGAGCGCGGTGAAGACCGGGTCGATGGTGGCGAGACCGACGGCGACCACGACCGCGACCACCGCCCCCGCGAGCAACAGCGCGTGGGTAGTGAGACGGCGGACGCCCTGCCGGTCGCCTCGTCCGATCGCGCGGGCGATGACCGAGGTGGTCCCCATGCCGAGACCCATCGTGATGCTCAACACGACGAACGTGATGGGAAAGCAGAAGCTCATCGCCGCCAACGGCGCGGCGCCGAGTTGGCCCACGAAAAAGGTGTCGACGATGGTGAACAACATGATCGCCGCCATGCCCACCGCCATGGGACCCGCGAGACGAAGCAAGGTGGGACCCACCGCTCCCTCCGTCATCATCATGCGACGGCGCCCCTCGGGGCCGAGGCGCGTCGCGTCCGGGTCGGTCACAACCAGCCGTGGGTCCGGTACCAGCGGTACGTGTCGGCGACGCCCTGGGTGAGGTCGACCGCGGGGACGAAGCCGAAGTCGGCACGGGCGGCGTCGCTTCGACAGGTCCACGCGGCCTGCGCGCCCATCTTTGCTTTTTGCCGGTTCAACAGGCGCGGCTGGCCGTCGATTCGGCTCGCGAGCTCCCCGCCGAGGGCGGCCAGGGACACGGCCGCTTCGGGAAGGTTCAACGTGAGGACCCGGCGACGTCCGCTCGCGGCCACGATGGCGTCTTGAAACGCGCCCCAGGTCACGGGACGCCCATCGTCGATGAAGTAGCCGCGACCGACGGTCGTGGGGGCGAGCGCCGCCGCCACCAGGGCCCGGACGCAATCGTCGACGTGAACGGCGGAGAACATGCGCTCGCGGTTGCCGAAGAACACGTTTCGTCCGCGCGCGACCTCTCGAAAGAGATTGAAGTAGTCCCGGTCGCCCGGCCCGTAGACGCCCGCTGGACGAATGGTGGTGGTCTTGAGTTGGTCGTGCACCGCCGCGACCTTCTCTTCGGCCGCACGCTTGCTTCGGCCGTAGTGCTCGATGGGGCGCGCCGGATCGGTCTCGACGAGAGGCCGGTCGGGCGACGATGGGCCGTAGCTGGCGAGCGAGGAGACGTACACGAAGCGACCGCAGTCGGGGTGGGCGGCGCAGACGGCCCGAAGAAGGTGATCGGTCGGCATCACGTTCGCGCGCGCGAAGTCTTCGTAGTCCACGCCCTTGGTCGAGCCGGCCACGTGAAAGACGATGTCTGGGCGCTCTCCGCGAACCAAGGCCGTGAGCCCGGGGAGGTCGGCGTAGGTGCCCACCACCGAGCGGCCCCGGCGGGGGGCAGGAGAGGTCGGGCGACGCAGCGCGCAAACGTCGGCGCCCGCGTCGAGCAACGCGTCGCGGAGGCGGCTGCCGACGAAGCCGCTCGCCCCGGTGATGAGCACCCGGGCGTCGATGGGACTCGGGAGGATGGGCGCTGCGGTCGACGCGGTGCTTTGCGTCACGAATGGCTCCGGATCTGGCCGGTCACCGCGAACCGCAAGAGAACGCTCGCCGGGAGCAAGACGGCCAGAGACATGACGCTGTCGCCGCCGCCGCCCCCGCCTGGTCCTTTCTCGGTCAGGCTGCGGTAGACGCCGAGTCCTCCCGTGACCAGCAGTGCGAGGCCGGCGACGAGCGCGACCGCCCTCCCCAAACCGCGTCGCGCCCGCGAAGGCGGTCGTTTCGCCGGCATCCGCTGCACCGGCGGCAGCTCGGGCTCTCGCCAAAAGCTCATGGTCGGGGGGTCGTCGTCGGCGGCCCGTACCCTCGTTTCAGGGGAACGGAACGCAGGTGCCGCCGCTCGGGGGCGACGCCACCGGAGGAATGTCGTCGCAGCCCGGCACCGAACTCGATCCTCCGGCTCCGGTGGTGGTCGCGGTCACGGTGCCCGCGCCCCCCGCGCTCATGCCGCCGGCCCCACCCATGCCCCCCGCACTCGTCATGCTGCCGCCGGCACCGCCCATGCCCCCCGCGCTCATCATGACGCCGCCGGCCCCCCCCATGCCGCCGGCCCCCCCCATGCCGCCGGTGCCCTGGTTGCCGCCGCTGCCGCCCGTCCCTCCGCCGGTGATGAGACAGGTCCCGAAGGTCTGGCCCTGAACGAGGTCACACGTGGCGCTCGGACCGCAATCGTCGTCGTTGCAACAGAAGCGCGCACAGGCGTTGCCCTGACAACTGAAGCCACCCACGCAGAAGGAGTTCTGCATGAGGTCACAAGACTCGCACGCCTCCTGAGTGTTGGGGGGGCCGAAGCAGACGAACTCCATCTCCGTCGACAGGTCACACGCCTCGCCCGGGCCACAAGGCTCGTTGGTGATGGGATTGCACAGGAAGGTGATGCCGCCCATCATCCCGCTGCCCGTGCTCGTGGCGGTACCCGACCCCGTCGTCACCCCGCTGACGGGACCCGACGTGGCCGTTCCCGTCGACCCGAGACTGGATGACGAGGTCACGCCATCAGTCGTCGCCGCGCCGCTGTCGTCGTCGTCCGGGCTCTCTTCTACGGTGCAGGCGTAGGCGAAAAACAAGAGAGAGGAGGCGGCGAGGGTCGTGCGGGCGAAGGGTGACATCGCCGAGACCATACCTCACGCGACTGCATCGCGAGCCGAATTCAGGCGTCGAAGCCCGGATCGGTCGCCCATGAGCGGCGTCGGTTGGCGGAGCCGGGCAGGCAAACGGCAACAAAACGGTGGCTCGACCCTCCGGAAAACCCTAACTCTTGTGTATGGG
Source organism: Myxococcota bacterium (assembly GCA_039027095.1). Classification (GTDB taxonomy): domain Bacteria; phylum Myxococcota_A; class Polyangia; order Polyangiales; family Polyangiaceae; genus JAPYTK01. Next base: position 36,807 of record JBCCLB010000011.1, on the reverse strand, counting down.
AGCTACGCCGCGGGGAAGCACGGTGCGGGAGGCGGGTCATCGCTTCTCGCATTTAGGTGATCCAAGATACGGCGCCGGAGCGACCCACTACCAAACGTCTTGCGGCGACGAACGAGGTGTCGGCGGCGCCGCCGAACCAAACCTCTCGACGGCTCATACTGCGGCTTTCTCCCGCGGTGTCTCCATCTGCGGCTGACCCCGTTCAGCTGCCCCTGTCCCCCTCGCGACCACGTCTCAGTCTCAACCCACCTGCCCGGTCAGCGCTCACTGGACGGGTCCACAAGCGCCGGAGGAGTCCCATGAACAAGCATCTCAAACCCTGCCTCACTTCCTCTGGTCGCGCCCGGGTCGAGGACCCGCATCGAACGCGGTCCACGACATGGTCCGCGGTGGGCATCCTGGCTCTGGCGTTAGGGCTGACGGGCACCACCGCGACGGTCGCCCACGCCCAAGACATCACACGAACGCCGTCGACCCCTGTAAAAAAGGCACCCTCGGCCAAAAAGGCACCTTCGAAGAAGGCACCGTCGAAGACAGGGCCCAAAAAGACCGTGCCCACGAAAAAGACCGTGCCCACGAAAAAGGCTCCGAGGGCCAAGAAGACCGCCGCGCCGCAGAAAACGTCCGCAAAGCGGGGAACGCCGAGCGCGGCAAAGAAACCAGGCCCCGCCGCTGGCTCTGCGGCCGGTAAGGCCGTAACGGGTCAGGCGGGTGCCGGTCAGGCAGCAGCGGGCAAGGCGACACCCACGAGGCGGGGCACGACCAAGAAGGGTCTGGCGCCATCCAACCCGCCGGCCGGTAAGGGGCCGGGACCCGCCGCAGGTTCCGAGACAACCAAGGCGAAACCGGTCGCATCACTGGCCGAGGGCTTCGAGAGAATTCTCTCTCCCCACGGAACATGGCGCGACGACCCAGCCTACGGGCGACTGTGGGTCCCCGATGCGGCCGAGGTCGGTGACGATTTCGCTCCGTACCGAACGGCCGGTCGGTGGGCCGCCACCGACGATGGTCACTGGTCTTGGGTCAGCGACTACGACTGGGGCCGCATTCCGTTTCACTACGGGCGTTGGCTTTGGACCAAAGACAAGAAGTGGGCGTGGTCTCCCGGCGAGACGTACGCGCCCGCCTGGGTTGTTTGGCGGGTCGGCGACGCCGGCTACGACTTCGTCGGTTGGGCGCCGATGGCGCCGGAGCCCAAGAAGCCAGCGGCGAAGAAGTCGCTCGCCACGCAAACGAGCAAAACCGAGGCGGGTTCGGCCGAGGCGCAGCCGCGCAAGGGCGCGGCAACGTCGGAGGACGGCAGGGCGGAGCGACCCGCTTCTGAGCCGCCGGCTTCGGCCGAGGCCGCATCCAAAAAGGCAGGACCCAAGGCAGGTCCTCCTGGATCCGGTGCTTCTGCGGCAGGGTCGCCCGCGACGGCTCCGGCGGCGAGCGCCCCGGGTACCCGCCTCCAAGTGCTTCCGTTTTTCTTCGTCTCGAACAAGCACCTGTTTCTGCAGAACCTCGACAAGTACGTGGTCCGCGACCGCACCCTGGGGAAAGCCGTCAAGGCCAACTCGGAGGTCTACGCGGGCAACGTCGTGGCAGGCCGCAAGGGCGCCTACAAGCCAGCGACCCCCACCTTCAGCGAGACCCGGGTCCCCGCGTTTGCCATCCCCCGGAGCCGGCTGGCCGCTCGCTCGGAGTCCGTGGCGCCGCTGACGCTCGCCGCGGTGCGCTCCCTCGTCTCCGCCTTGGGTCTCGCGCCCAACACTTCGGCCCCGGCGCCGTCGGCCGCGGCCTTGGGCGAGGCGGGTCCCTCAGCGTCCGGTGACGGCAACGCAGCGACGACGACCCGGCCGCGCAAAGAGGTCACCGGTCGACGTCAGTTCGCCACCCCACCGGCGGGCGACGGAGACACCAAGAGCGAGGCGGGCCGTGCCGGAACCGCCGGCACGGCAAACACCGCGGCGGCAAAGCCCCAAGAAAAACCCAAGTACCGCTGCTGGTGGACCAACAGCCGACCTCGCATTTGGCGCTGCGGCTACTGAGTCCCGGCTCAGGTGTCCCTTGAGTGGAGACAACGATGCGACGCGTCCCCGGAACTGTTTATAACCCCCCCGCTGGCGGGCGCTCCGCCGCGGCCCGCGGGCCCCGCGCCAACGGGCTCGAAGTCGGAGACATCATCGGGGGCCGCTACGTCATCGAAGAAATGCTCGGCGATGGCGGCATGGCCGTCGTCTACCGGGCGACCAACAGTGCGACCGGCAAGCAGTGCGCGCTGAAGATCCTGCAGGCGCAGCTCGGCGACCGACCCGAGTTCGTCCAGCTCTTCGCGAAAGAAGCACGGGTGTCGGCCGTCATCGGCGACAACGATCACATCGTCGACGTGGTCGATGCGGGCCTCGACGAGAAGCGAGAAATCCCGTTCATCGTGATGGAGCTCCTCGAGGGTGAGACCCTGGAGGAGGTTCTGGGACGAGGTCCGCTCGACCTCTCGTTGATCCGCGAGTTGCTTCGGCAGCTGGGGGCCGCCCTCGAGCAAGCGCACCGCGCGGGCGTCGTCCATCGGGATCTCAAGCCGAGCAACCTCTTCATCAGTACCGACCGGCAGGGAAAGCCGCTGCTCAAGGTCATGGATTTCGGGATCGCGAAGGTCCTCGAGGGAGAGGCGATCCGGACGGCGACGCACATCGGTACGCCCGCGTACAACGCGCCCGAGCAGATGGGTTCCACCACGCGAAAGCTGGCGGCGAAGCAGGGCATCGGCATCGCGGCGGGCGTGTCCCCGGCGACCGACGTCTGGGCCTTGGGTCTGCTGGCGTACGAGATGTTCACGGGTGACCTGCCGGGTCAGTATTGGGGGGTCGAGACCCTGGCCGAGCTACCGATGAAGGTCGCTTTCGAGGATCACGAAGCGGCTTCCGAGCGGGCCGGGCGCAACGCGGCGCTGCTCCCGGCGGGTTTCGACGCGTGGTTCGCGAAGTGCCTCCGCAAAGACGCGACGGAACGCTATCCAACCGGGGGGACGGCCATCGACGCGCTCTTCGACGTCCTCGACCGCCGCGAAGTCGGCGCGGACGAACCGGGGGTTCAAGTCGCGTCGACGCGCGTGGTTTACGAAGCGCCGGAGCGAGCGGTGCGTGAGGTCGACCGAAAGGGTGCCAGTGCCCCGCCGCCCTTGCCGCCGGCCAGCGCCTCGGCGATCGCGGGGGCCGCCCGCGTCGATCGAAAGGACGCACGTGCGGCGGCCGAGGCACCGCTCTCGTCCCGAGGAGGACCAGAGGGTTCGGCCGCTTCCGGCGAGGCGGCCGAGCGCCCGTCGGCCGGGCGCGGCTCGGTTGGTGGGGGCGGCGCGCGCTCGGCGGTGGGACAGAGCACGGGACGCCCCGTCGTGGCCTTGCGCCCGGCGGAACCCGCGGCCGAGAGGAAGAGTTGGGGCATCGCCATGGCGGTTTCCCTGGCGGGCCTCGCCGCGGCGGCGGCGTTCGGCTTGGGGGCGCGGGATGGTACGGCGCCGACCACGGCGACGGCGTGTGCCCCCGGAGGCGACGTCGCGCCCTGCCGGGAAGCGTGTGAAGCGGGGGCTCTGGAGGCGTGCGAGAACGCCGCCGACATCCTCGCGGTCGGGGCCGCAGGGGCCGAACGCGACCTCACCGCAGCGCAACGCCTCTACGCGACGGCCTGTGGGGTCGACTCCCTCGGGGCGAACACGGCCCCCGAAGGCCGACGGGCATGGATGAAGGCCACCGAAGCTGCGGGATGCGACGAGGCGTCGTGCCGCGCGCAGGCCTGCGTCGCCCTCGGGGACCTCTACGCCACGGGACCGGGCGACATGGAAAAGAGCCCGCTCCTCGCCGGCGCCCTCTACAAGCGGGTCTGCAGCTACGGGACGGACGGAGATACCCCGAGGGGTGTCCAGGGTTGCATCGGGCTCGGCCACCAGCGCGAGAAGGCAGGTGAGCTCGTCGCGGCCCGCAACTACTACAACGCCGCCTGTGCCGGCGACTTGACGAGCGGATGTGTCGCCCTCGGCAACGTGCTCGAGCGCGGCGACCGGCGCGGAGAGGGGCGCGACGAGAAGCGCGCGCGACAGCTCTACCAGAAAGCATGCGACGCGGGCGACCTCGCGGGCTGCACGTTTCTCGGCCGTATGGTCGAGCTTGGCAAGGGCGGCTGGAAGAAAGACGCCGGCCAGGCGGTGACCTTTTACAAGCGGGCCTGCGACGGAAACCTCTTGGTCGGCTGCGTGAAGCTCGCCGAGGCCCATCGTCGCGGTCGCGGCGGTCTGACCCGCGATACGGTGCGGGCGGCCGAGCTCCTCACGTCGAGTTGCGACGGGGGAGAACCACGGGCGTGTGCCGACCTCGTCGACATGATGCTCTCCGAAGAAGGGGGACTCGTCCGCGACGAGAAGCGGACCTTTACGTTGAGTCGGGACGCGTGTGAAGCCGGTTCCGCTGACGCCTGCGCATGGCATGGCATCATGTTTCGGGACGGGCTGGCCGGACTTCAGCAGGACGACTCGGAGGCGCGCAAGCGTTTTGATCGTGCGTGCAAAGAAGGGTCAGCGCTCGGATGCGTGTGGCTGGCGCGCTCCGACGCCGCGAGCAGTCGGCTCGTCGGCCGTGAGCTCGACCGACTGCTCGAAACCGCGTGCGACGACGGCGCGCTGCAGGGTTGCAACCTCCTCGGGGAGTACGCCTTCGCCGGCCAAAACGGCATCGCTCGCGACCTAGAGCGAGCGGCGGGGCTGTTCGGCCGCGCCTGTGACGGCGGCCAGATGCGCGGGTGCAGCAACCTTGCGAACATGCATTACGCAGGTCTCGGGGGGCTCGAAAAGGACCCTTCGGAATCGCTCCGACTGAATCGGAAAGCCTGTGAAGAGGGCAATGATGCGGTCGGATGCACCCGTCTCGGCAACTTGTTCGCCATCGGAGGCGACGGTGTCGAGCAGGACCTGGCCAAGGCCTCCGAGCTTCACCGCCGGGCCTGTGGCAAAAGCGGTCGTGCCGACGACCCGCAGCAACGTGAGCGGTGTCGCACCCTCAAGAAGCTCATCGAGTTCGAGGGCGATGTCGATGCCGCGTTGGCGGCTTTGGAGGCAGAGCGGCCCGCCGACGAGCCACGAGCGAACGCCGAAGACGCTGACGGCGATTGATCCACGGTTACGATCGTAACGCGTGAACCGGCCCCCCGAGATGACGACGACACCGGCGCCCACGGCGACCGAGGTGTCGCTGCGCCAACTGGGGGTCGACGCGACATGGAAGGTGACCGCGCGGCCTGACGCGCTCGTGGTCATGCCACCGTCGGGCGGGCAGGTGACGCTCGAAGGGGATGCCCTCCGGGCGGCGGTGACGATGACCCACGCATTGACGGGGAAGCCGCTGCTCAACCTGCGGCTTGCCGAGGGACGGGTCATTTTGGTGATGAGCGAGCACGACGTCGGGCAAATTGCCCGCGGCCTCGGTCCGTCCGCCGCGGCTGCGACCGCCGTGACCCTCAACGCCAACTGGAATCTGCTGATCGGTGTGCTCATTTCCTTCAATGCGGCCCACGCGATGCTGGCCCCCGCGGCCGAGGCGGAGGTGGTGAGCCCGGCTCTCGAGGGGGTGCGCCTCGCGGTCGGTGCGCTCGCGATGGCGAGCGGCGCGCTCGGCCGGCTCCGACCGCGCCGGCACCTCCTGCTCGCCGACACCGTGTGGATGGCCGCGATCGTCGCTGAGGCCGTGCACCATCTCGTCGCCGGCGAAGGCCTCGCGTGGGCCCTTCTCGTGGCGCTCATGACGCCTTTCGCGTGGGGGCGCCTGCGGCTCTATCAGCTGCTCGGGCCCGTCGCGCGGTAGCCGCGCGTCACCTTCCGTCGGCGATGGCGTCGATGCGTCGCTCGACCCGGGTCAGTTGCGCTCGGAGGCGCTCGACGTCTCCGGGCCGCAGCGCGTGCATCATCTCGCCGATGAGTTCTCGCTGGACGAGCAGCGCCTTCTTCGTCCGCTTTCGACCCGGCGAGGTCAACGCGAGCCGGACGGCCCGACCATCGCGCGGGTCGACGCGTTTCCGGACCCACCCCCGCTCGACGAGACGTCCTACCAGTCCGGTCATGTTGCCCTTGGTGACGAGCAGTCGTCGCGCCAGCTCCTGCTGCGTCAGTCCGGTGTCGTTGTAGAGATTGGCCAAGGCGTCGAACTGGGCGACCGTGAGGTCGAGCGGACGGAGCCGGGAGGCGAGGTGGCGGCTCGTCTTCTGGTAGACCACCCCCACCTTGATCCACGCGCCGAAAGCGGTCGGCCAGAGGTCGTCCTCGGCCGTGCGCTCATCGTCGGCGGTGACCCCGGAGAACCCGTTGCTGCGTCGTGTCATTTTTCGCTCCAAGGCCGTTTACACTTAAACCATATTTTGTTTAGCTGTAAACGAAAGGCGACCGCAACTCATCCTTTCCCCCGGTCGCGACGACGAGGACCCATGCAGACCTACAAGCCCCCCGTGGACGACATGCTCTTCCAACTCGACGCCTTCGGCTACGGCGAACGCGTCGCGAAGCTCGAAGCCTTCGAAGCGTACGACCGCGAGACGGTCGAGGCCCTCATCCGCCAGGCCGGCGCCTTCGGCGCGGAAATGTCGGCGACGAACAAGGCGGGTGACACCGAAGGGATCAAGTGGGACGCCAAGACGGGGGCGATCACGACGGCCACCGGGTTCAAAGAGACCTACGACAAGATGATGGAGGCGGGCTTCGTCGGCCTCCGCAGCCCCGAGGCCTACGGGGGCGGGGGCGCGCCGGCGTCGGTAGGCACGTTCATCACGGAGATGTGGAGCGCGGCCAACAAGAGCCTGTCGATGTGTCCGGGCCTTACGGCCGGCCTGGTCGAAGCGTTGGTCGCGGCCGGCAGTGACGAGCAAAAGGACTTCTACCTCCCCAAGCTCATTTCGGGCGAGTGGGCGGGCACCATGTGCCTGACCGAGCCGCAATGCGGCACCGACCTCGGCTTGTGTCGGACCAAGGCCGTCCCCCACGGCGACCACTTCAAGCTGACGGGGACCAAAGTGTGGATCACCTTCGGCGAGCACGACCTCACCGAGAACATCGTCCACCTGGTCCTCGCGCGGCTCCCCGACGCGCCGGAGGGCATCAAGGGCATCAGCACGTTCATCGTGCCCAAGGTGACGCCCGACGGGAAGCCGAACCACGTCAAGTGCACCGGGGTCGAGCACAAGATGGGCATTCACGGATCCCCCACGTGCGTGATCGACATGGAGGGTTCCGAGGGATGGCTCGTCGGAGAGCCCCACCGCGGCATGCGCACCATGTTCGTCATGATGAACGAGGCGCGGCTCCTGGTCGGCGTCGAGGGGATCGCGCTCGCCGACGTCTCTTATCAGCATGCGCTCGCGTACGCGAAGGACCGACGCCAGAGCCGCTCGCTCGACCCGGCCAAGCGTGAGAAGGACCAGCCGGCCGACAACATTCTCGTGCATCCCGACGTGCGCCGCATGCTGCTCAACGTGAAGTCCACGGTGGAGGGGATGCGCGGCATGGCCACCTACATCAGCGTGAAGCTCGACCTCGCGCACAACCACCCCGACGAGGCCGAGCGTGAAAAGGCCGACGACATCGTCGCCCTGCTCACCCCCGTGGTGAAGGGCTTCAACACCGAAAAGGGCTTCCAGAACATCGGAGATGCGATGCAGGTTTGCGGCGGCTCAGGATACACCGCCGACTTCAACATCGAGCAGTACATGCGGGATAGCCGCATCGCGATGATCTACGAGGGGACCAACCACATCCAGGCCCTCGACCTCGTCGGTCGCAAGTTGCCGCGCCACGGCGGACGCTTGGTGAAGAATTTTCAGAGCGAGGTCATGGCGCTGTTCGGGTCGTGCGAAGGGGAGAAGGCGCTCGAGGAGTTTCTCCATCCCACGCAGAAGATCTTCGGGGCGCTGACCGAGGTGACGATGGAACTCGGCGGGCGCGCCATGGCCGATGCGGAGCAAGCGGGGGCCATGGCGAGCAACTATCTCAACCTCTTCGGCTACGCGACGCTCGCGTTCTCTTGGTTGCGGCAGTGCCAATACGCCCTCGAGCAAAAGAGTCCGCAAACGGAGACGAAGCTTAAGACCGCGCGCTACTTCTTCGCGCATGTCTTGCCCGAGGCCTACGCGCTCATCCCCAAGATCAAGGCGGGCAAAGAGACGATGATGGCGTTCGACGTCGCAGAGTTTTGAGCGAGCAGAGCAAGCCCGGGGGGTTGACGGCCACCCGTCACGACGACGACTCATCGACCACGCGTTGTTTTGGCGGCTCTCGACGGCGCAACGCGAGGGGGCTCCCCGGGCTGTTTGGGGTAGTGAGGCGGGTAGGGCGCATCGGGGAGACCGCGGTCGTACTGGTGGCGGTGCCGGTCGAGGAGCGGCGCGAGAGGCGCGCCGCCCCCGGTTTCAGCGAGGGCATCCATCGGCGCCATCGGGTCCCCTTGGGCCCGAAACCGGGCGGGGACCGTCGCCATCGTGAAGTCGCGCGGGTCGGCGTGCGAGACCTCGTCCCACCTCAACGGGGCCGCCACGGGAGCGTGGGGAAGAGGGCGTACGGCGTAGGGCGCGACGATGGTCTTGTCGCGCAGGTTCTGGTTGAAGTCGATGAAGACGCGCGGTCCCCGCTCTTCCTTCCACCAGGCCGCCGTCACGTCGTCGGGAAAGCGCTCCGCGAGTTCCCGCGCCAGGGCGAGGCACGCGTGCCGCACCGCGAGAAACGTCGGGGTCGTCGTCGGATCATCATCGGCAACGCCCCCGGGAGCCGCGGCGAGCGGTACGTGAAGGTGCAAGCCCTTGGCGCCCGAGAGCTTGGGGAAGACCGCCTCGATGCCATCTTCCTGAAGAAGCGCTCGGCACCGATGGGCGACGTCCCGGACGCGCCCCGGCGGGCAGCCCGGCTGGGGGTCGAGGTCGATGCGAAGCTCGGTGGGGTGATCGAGGTCTGGGCTTCGAACCGGCCACGGGTGAAGTTCGAAGCCGCCGCGATTGATGGCCCACACCACATGGGCGATCGAGGTGGGACACAGGAGTCGCCCGGGGCGGGCTGAAGGAAAGCGCACGGCGACGGAGGGGAGCCAGTCGGGGGCGTCGGCCGGAACGCGCTTGTTGTAAAATCCTTTCCCCCCGGCCCCGGTGGGGAAGCGATGCAAAGCGACGGGACGGTCGCGCAGGCCGCGCATGAGGCCCTCGGCCACCGCGAGGGCGTAATCGATGGTGTCCTGCTTGGTTTCTCCTCGGTCGGCGAAGTACACCCGCTGCGGGCTCGACACCGAGACGACGGTTCCCTCGACATCGAGGTCGACGGTCGCTTTGGGGGGCCGGCTCAGGGGCTGAGGACCTCGACCTGGAAGTCGGCCACGACGGGTCGATGATCGGAGAGTTGATCTTCGAAGGAGGGCACCGTCCCGTCGAGCGCGAGGATGAGGGTTTGCCCCGCGGGCCCGTATTCGTCGCGGGCGCCGGCCGTGATCATGATGTGGTCGAGCATGCTGCGGAAGGGGATGAAGGTGTACCCGTTCGCCTCCTCGAGGGGCTCGGTCAGGAACGTGAACGTCTCGGGAGCCTGGAGCAGGGGACCGAACACGTTGGCACTCGCGGCGTCGGTGAGTTCATCGTTGAAGTCACCCAGCAGCACGTAGTCCTTTTCGACCGCATCGCCTCCGAGGAGGGCTTGCAAGCGATTGGCGAGCTCGGCGATGGCCTGTCGTCGACGCTGACGGTCCTCTGGGTCGTCGCGCGCCTTCAGATGCAGGTTGACGGCCCGAAAGTCGAAACCCTGGATGTCGAAGTCCACGACGAACGGGGGGCGGGGAAAAGCGAAGCCGAGGTTGTCGAACCACATCTCGGTGCCGGTGACGACGACGCGGTCGGTGCGGTAGAGCATGCCGAGCCGGAGGTCCCCCCCGGGATTGTCGTCGATGACCGCTTCGTATTCGGAGAGCTGGTCGGCGAGGGCCAGGAATGACGACCGGCTGGTGATCTCTTGCACCGCCAGGACGTCGGGGCGCATGTCGTCCCGAATGATCGGCACGAGACGGTCGATGGTGCTCGAGGTCAGGGGAAAGGTTCTCAGGTTCCACGTCGCGATGCGGACCGCACCTGGCGGCGGCATCGCGCCGCCGCCCCCCGTCGTGGTGGTGGTCGATGCGCTCTGACCGCCCCCGCCGGACCCCGTCGGTCGCGCGGGGGGCTCCGGTTGTTGTTCGAGGCAAGCGACGATTCCGAGGCAAGCGACCACGCCCGCGACGAAGCGTGCGGGAGGGCGAGGGCAGGCGGCCCGGCCCCCGGCGTCGTGGTGGTGGTGCTCCCCCCGCGTACCGGCGCACCGACCGGGTCTCGACCCTGCCCCCGCACGGTGACGGCACGTGGCTCGGAAACGCAACATGGGACCAAGTGTCCGCGGCGGATCGAGCCCGCGCAAGTGCGACCCTGAATTCGGCGGTGGCATCAGGGGTTGCAGGAGATGCTGGCCAAGCCGAGGGCGGCGGCGAGGGTCACCGCTGAGCTCGGGGAGCCGGGACGGCGCACGACGATGTCGGCGAGACCGCCGTAGGTGACGTTGGTGATGGCATCATCGGGATCGCTTTCGTCCAGGCCGCTCGCGGGGTTGAAGCTGATCATCAGCGTATCGCCCGTGGCGACGATGCTCACGCCGCGCTCGATGGCCATGTTCGAGGCGTCGGGCGCGAGGACGTTGAGCATCATGTCGAGGTCGTCATCGGCGGAGACGATCGAGAGGTTCGAGTCGAGTGCTTCGTTGGCGACGTCGGCATCTTCGAGCTCGATGGTGGCGTTGAATTGAATCATCACCTCCGCGCTCGACGTCGCGCCGGGCAACGGAGGTGGGGTGCAGGACGCTTCGTCGCTCGAGACCACCACCAGTGGCTCGGCGAGCTCTTCCGCGAGGGCGAAGGTCTTGTCCGTCTCGATCCCCGCTCGGTAGGCGCCGCTGAAGGGTTGGTGGGCTTCCACGTCGAAGATGCTCACCGCGTACGTCACCCCGTAGACCAGCGCCCCCGCGCTCACGTCGACCGTGCCATTGCTGAAGGACTGACTCAGCGTCGCAGCCTGGACGTCTTCGTCGTTGAACCACAACTGGCCCGGGATGCCGCTCGGCGTTTCGAACGTCTCGTCGGTGAGCACCGACGGAAGCGAAGGACGGAGGCGGATCGAGCCGTCGGGCGGGGTCCCGATGGGCGTGGTCACGGTGAAGGTCACGGCCGGCGATTGCAGCGACGCGGGGAACAGATACGCGTCGTAAAAGAACACCTGTTGGGTGGCGATGTCTGCGATGTCGTCACTCTGGGCGAACGCGTCGGGAAGGCCGGTGCGGGGATTGTGCGACACGAACGCGCGGTAGTCTCCGGCGTCGATGCGGACCGTGTAGTCCGACCAGACGCTGATGGGTCCCACTTGGAAACGCCCGTCGGCCGCGACCGTCCCCTCGACGGCGGTGGCGCCGGTCAGCAGTTCGAGGGTGTACCCGGTGAGGCGTTCGCCGGTGGTCGCATCGAATGCGAAGCCCACGAATTCGACCGTATGGTCGACGACGACGGGGACGGGAGGTTCGATGCGATCGGCGTCCGCACACCCCCCCGTGGCGACGGCCGTCGCGAACCAGCCGACCGCGGTAGCCAGCGAACGGCGAGGGCGTACACAGAGACGAGTAAGCATGCGGGCAGCGTAACCCGACCGCGGGCGCGGGGTCACGCCGCCGCCACCGCCGCCAGGAGGGCTTCGAGGTCGGTCGCGGTCGTTTGCGGGTGCATCAGGGTGACCCGCATCCAAGGGACGCCGTCGATGGTGGCGCGCGTGAAGTAGAAGGCGCCGCTCCGGTTGACCGCCTCGCGTCGACGGTCTTGTTCGGCATGCGGGACGACAACCCCCGCGGGGGCGTAGCGAAAGGTTACGATGTTGCCCTCGGGGGCGACCGCGAGTTCGAAGTCTGGGTGCGCGGCGAGCGCCGTGGCGAAGTCGGCGGCCAGATCGAAGCGCGACGTGATGACGCGGTCGAGGGTATCGGTCCCGAGGCGGCGGAGCGCCGCGTAGACCGCGACGCTCATCATGCGTTTGGTGCACTCCAGGTTTCGCACGCCGTAGTCGTACCAGCGCTCGGGGGGCGCATCGTCGCGGTACAGGTAGTCGGCATCTTCGGCGAAGGGCGCGAACGACGTGGCGCCGCGGCGAAACAGCACGGCCGTGGCGAGCGCGGGGAGACCCAACAGTTTGTGGGCATCCCATACGAGGGAGTCCGCGCGCTCGACCCCCTCCAACCGATGTCGGTACTTTCGGCTCATGAGGGCGGAGGCGCCGTGCGCACCGTCGACATGCAGCCACAGGCCCTCGCGGGCCGCGAGGTCGGCGAGCTCGGCGATGGGATCGTACGCCCCCGTCACCGAGTTGCTTGCGGTGGCGACGATCGCCACCACGCGCCGGTCGCGGGTGCGGGCGTTCGCGACGGCGCGGGCGGCGGCTTCGGGATCCATGCGACCGCAGGCGTCGACGGGCACCCCGATGACGCCAGCCCGTCCCCACCCCATCACCGTGGCCGCCCGGCGCACGGCGTAGTGGCCGTGGACGGAGGTCAGCACGGCGCTGAGGTGACCGCCCCCGTGCTCGGGGTCGTACTCCCCGGCCGCGTGTCGGGCCGCGAGGAGACTCGTGAGGGTGCCGAGGGTTCCCCCGGAGGTGAGAACGCCATCCGCGTCTGGCCCCATGCCAGCGCGGGCGCAGAACCAGCGCACCACGTTGCGTTCCAGCGCCGAGGAGATGGGTCCAGATTCGTAGGCCGCCATGCCGTTGTTCAGCAGGCCGAGCACGACTTCGTTCAGCGCGGCGTCCGGCCAGGGGACCGCCACCTGATGGCCGACGCACCGCGGATGGTGTTGGTGGACCGCGTCGGCGAGCACGCGGAGCAACCAGCCGTCGTCGTGGTTGGGGGTGGATCCGATGTCGGCCGGCCAGAGGGTGGCGAGGACGGCGGGGTCGCGCCACTCGATGACGGGCAGCGCGCCATCGAGCGCGCGGCTCAGGTAGTCGGCGAGCACGTCGATGAGGGCGTGGCCGCGACGTCGGAACGCTTCGGGCGAGAGGGCCGCGTCGGTCGTGAGCCGCGGGCCTTGGGGGTCGTCGTCGTCGTCGTGGGTCGGCGCACTCACATTTCGAGGGTACGCCGTCCGCGGTACGGATTCAGTCTTCGGACGCTACCGCGGGGCCACGGTCGGCCCACGCCCGGCACGTATCGACCCCGTTTCCTTGCGCCACTTCCGCGCAGGCTCGGTAGGCACGCTGCGCCTCGGACGGGCGACCGAGTTGGTCGAGGGCGGCGCCGAGACAGAGGTAGCCAAAGGCGTCGTGGGGGTGGTGTTGAATCCAGGTCTGCGCGCCGAGCTCGGCGCGCGTGGCCTCGCCCCCCATGAGGGCGGCGACCATGGTCTCCCGGAGCGCGAGACGAAGGTCGGGCGCCGACGAGGACGTGTCCCCAACCGGCTCTGACGGAGGCGGAGGCGGCGGCGAGGGGGGCTCGGCGGGGCCCGTCGCGGTGCCTCGCCCCGGACGGGAGGGGGCGGCGAACGGTTCGATCCAATCGGTGGCCAATCCATGGTCGCTCTGGGCGTCGGTCGTGGCGGGCACGACGATGGGTGACCTGGGCGCGGAGATGGCCTCATCACCAGCGGCGGGGATGGTGACGGGCCTCCCTTCATCCTCGACATCGGGGGTGGCCCCGAGCAACGTGGTGAGCGGGGGGCCGACGCGCCGGAGCTCAGTCGCGCCCGCGGACGCCGTCCATGGGGCCTCGGCGCCGACGGTGGCGGCGGCCAAGGTGGCGAGGAAGGCTCCGGCGATGATCGTGCGCGCGCGGCGTCCCCGGCGGGCGGCACGCTCGCGATGCCAACCCTTCGGCGCGTGGGGGTCCGCATCGATGAGCAGGGGGGCAAAACTGTCGCGGCCGTCGGCGTCGGGGCAAGGGCCGCCGGGGTCACCCGAGCCCGGTGGCGTCACGCCCGCGAGCTGCGCCCGCTCCCACTCCAGCGCGCCCTCGGGGGTGAACTTGGCCACCAGCACGCGAGCGTCGGAGAGGGGGGCGGCGACGATGATGTGACCGTCGGTGTCGATGGTCAGAGAAAAGGTGGGCAAAGAAGGCATGACGTCGTCTTCGGGCGGCCCCGGTCCCGGGACCGGTCGGAGCCGCTTGGAAGGCGAAGATGTCGGTATTTGTCTTACATGGCCAACAAAGGCGCTTGGTCGCGCCACAACGCCACCCCGCCGCGCATCCCGTCGACGTTGTCGAAGAAGCGAACCGTGGTCGGGACACGCGATCGCGCCACATGACGGGCGTTGCCTCCGCCGAGAAAAAAGCGGTCGCAATTGAGGATGGGGGCGAGCTGCTCGATCATGCCCACGACGCGCTCGGTAAACACCTCGGGTCCCACCGCCCGGCAGGCCGCGTCGCTGATGCGCGTTTCGTAGCTTTCGCCCCCCGCGCCGAAGGGGTGGTGCGCCAACTCGAGGTTCGCGACCAGGTGGCCACCGGTGAAAAGCGCACTGCCGAGCCCGGTGCCCAGGGTGAGGACGAGCTCGACGCCTTCCCCGTCGATGACGCCATAACCCTGAAGGTCAGCGTCGTTCAGGGTTCGCACCGGCCGTTGGGTGAGGGTCGCGATCTCCCGGCCGAGGTCGGTGCCACGCCACGCCGCCTCATCGAGGTTGGGGGCGGTGTGAACGACCCCGCGCACGACCACCCCGGGGAAGCCCACCGAGACCCGATCGAAGGGTGCCTGTGCCTTCAACATCTTCGCCACCACGGCCAGGAGCGCGGGGGGCCGTGCGGGCCGGGGCGTGAGCTCGCGAGCCCGATCGCCGAGCGGGGCACCCACGGCGTCGAGGCGCACCATCTTGATGCCCGTCCCCCCGATGTCGACCGTGAGGGTGACAGGGGGCTCCGCCGGGGGGGGGGTGGGGCGCGCAGAAACGGCGTCGTTGTCGGTCATGTCCTCGCTCCGCGTCAGGGCGGCGGACGGGTAGATGCTGCGTCCGCCGCCGGTTCGCCCTTGGCGTTGCACGTCCAACCGTCGGGCATCTTGGTCGCGGCGTCGCACTTCGATTCGGGCCAGCGTTTCATGTAGGCGGGCACGAGGCCGACGAGGTTGGCCCCCGAGAAGTCCGCGCCCCCGACATCGGTGTTGATCATGGTCGCCTCTTTGAGGTTGGCGCCGACGAGCTTGGCGTCGACGAAGATCGAGCCGTCGAGTTGGGTTCGGCTCAGATCGAGCCCCGAGAGGTCACCCCCACTGAAGTCGTTTTGGAGAAAGGACGTTTCGCCCGCCGCCCGCCCCGCGCGAAGCGCCGCGACACGCTCCGCCACCGTGCTTCCTTCGAGGGTTGCGACCGGGTCACCTTGCACGGGTTCGAGGGCGCCGGTGGGGTCGACGAACACGAGGGTGGCCATGGCGAGCACCGCGACGAGGGCCCGCAGCGCCCATGCCTTTCGGACGCGCCGGGGCACGATGAACATCAGCAACAACGGGCCGATCAGCGTGACACCCAGCCACTGAATCCCCGGTCCCGCCACCGTGGCCCCGGCGATGCCCGCCCCGATGACCACGGCGGCGCCGAAAACGCCGCCGACGGCGGACGCGAAGCCTGAGGAGGGAGCGCGGCCGGGGCGATACGTGTCGCGACGGGCGGCGGCGGCCCCCTGTTGCTCACGACGCCGGTCGGCGCGGAGCACGCGCTCGGCCGCTTCGTCGCGCTTCGGCACCCTCGGGGCGGACTTGTCCTCCAGCTTGGTGCCGACGTTGGAGGCGGCGTCGGCATCGGGACCGAGATAAACGTCGAGGTCCTCGCACAGTCCCGAGGCGTCCCAGTACCGGTCGTTGAAGTCGGTGACCGTGCACTTCCGGATGATCTGCACGAGCCCCACGGGCGCCTCGCGGAGTGACTCGAGCGTGGGGAGGGCCTGGTCGGGCTCGTCGGGGGTCGCCCCGAGCAACAGGAAGTGAAGGAGACGACCGAGGGAGAAAACGTCGGATTGCGTCGTGGGGTTGCGGCCGTAACGCACTTCGGACGCGGCGTAGGGCTTGAGCGGACTGGTCAGGGCCGACGCCTCTCGGAACTCGGCCGCGATGTCGACGCCTTGCACGTTCGTCACGCAGGGATGGTCCCCCTCGTCGAGAAGGACCACCTCGGGGCAGAGGCAGCCATGCACCAAGCCCTCGCGGTGAAGGTTGGCGACCGCGTGTGCGACCCGCTGGAACACGATCGCGATACGCTCTGGGTCGAGGCCTCGCGGGGGCACGTCGGCGAGGGTCGCGCTGGCGTTCACGTCGAGGACGACGGCGTAGGCGAGCGGATCGACCGCGGTTGGGATCGCGACATCCTCGACCGCCGTGGTCAGTCGGCTGACGAGCTCACTCGCGCTGGTGATGAAACGGTCGCGCGTGGCGGCGCTGACCCCGCGACCCGCCGCGATCACCGTCACCGGAGACCCATCTTCTCGGGTCGCGGCAAATACCTCGACGCCGCCGCCCGCCCCGCGTCGGTCGCCGACCTCGGCGTCGGCGACGAACTCACCGGGCTCGACGCCGGGGTGCTCAGACTCAAGCTCTTCTGTCATCGAAGGCCGGGTTGAAGCCTCGATCCGGGGCGAGGCGTGAGAGCGGTCATGATCACGCGACGGAGCCTACTCCGAAAAGACCGAGGGGCGCCGTGTTTTCCCCCCGAAGTGCGCGCCGGTCACGTTCTCGGGCGTGCACAGGGGACGGGACGCTTGGCGAGATACCGGCTGGCGGAAGGGGGCTCCGCCTCCTAAGCTTCGGCTCGTGCGGTGGCGTATCGTCTGGGTCGCGCTCTGGGTCGCGGCGGGTTGCGGGGGAGCCGCTTCCGACGACAAACCACGGGGAACCTCATCGCGCGGTGACGAGGGCGTCAACCCGCTGGCCTCTCCCTCGGTGGCCCCCAACGAGGCCGTCGGGGCGGCCGCTCGCCCGGACGGTCCCGCGTACTCGGTCGCCATCGAAGGATGGGAGGGCCCGGTCGGGGAAGAGGGCTACGTCTTGGTCGCCGTCACCGCGGAGGGGGGCCACAAGATCAATCGCGAGTACCCGCAGCGCGTCCAGCTTCGCGACGGGGGCCCCGACCTCGAGCTACCGCTCCGCAGGGTGGGCCTCTCCGACGCTCAGCTCGAGGGTGAGGAACGTCTGGTGTTCACCCTCCCGGCCGTTCCGAAGCGCGTCGGACAGCATCAGCTCCGCGGCGAGATCAAGCTCAGCGTGTGTGCCAAGGGCCAATGCCGGACGGCGACGGAGCCCCTCGTCGCTCGCGTCACAGCCCAGTAGCGTCGCGGCGCCGTAGCGTCGCGGCGCCGTGATGTGGCCGGGCCGGGCCGGCGACGACGTGACGATGTTCCGCGTCGTCATCGACCGCGCGGCCGACGTCGACGACGTCCGCGTTTCGGCGGGGCGGGGGGCCTCAGGTCAATTCGGCCGAGCAGCTCGTCGACGTCTGCGATTTCCACCGTCAGACGGTGGCCCAACCCGTACCGGATCTCGGGGTCATCGATGCCGACGAGCGCATCGCGGGTCGCATTGACCCGGACGGCGCCTTCGGCCAGCGCCTCCAGGGGGACGGTGCCCGCGACGCCGGTTCCGTCGAGCTGGAGCACTAAGCCGAAGGGCTTGACCGCGATCACGCGTCCTTCCCACGTCTCGCCGATGCGGGCGGCGAACCATCGCGCGGCCAACACCCGCTCCCGGTCCGTCTCGGCTTTTCGCGCCCGAAGCGCCCGCTGATTGACCGCGTCGGCGAGTTCCGACATCGCGGGCTCCGACACCGGCCGCCCGCGCTCACCGCGAAGATAGCCCTTGATGACGCGGTGCACGACCAGGTCCGCATAGCGCCGAATCGGGGAGGTGAAGTGCAAGTACAAGGGTGCCGCCAAGCCGAAATGGCCGGTGGGTTCGGTCGCGTATCGGGCGGGCCCCAGCAGTCGTCGCAACAGCTGCTGAAACACCGGTTCGTACGGCGTCCCCGTGAACTGCCGCTCGAGGGCGGCCAGTCCCAACGGAGTGAGTTCCGGCCCCGTTCCGACCTCGAACCCGAGCTCCCGGGCGGCGGTGGCCAGCGTCGCCACCCGGTCGGGGCTCGGGGGTTCGTGCACCCGGTACAGGGCGGGTAGCCCGCGCTCGCGCATCCACCGCGCCACCGCTTCGTTGGCCGCGACCATCAAGCGCTCCACCAAGAGGTTGGCGGGGCCCTGGGTCCGCATCGCGACGTCCGTAGGTTCTTGCGTCTCATGGTCGAGGGCGATCGCGGTTTCCTCGTTCAACAGGCGAACGCCGCCCCGCGTGGCGCGCGCCATCTCGAGGCGGGCGCTTACGGCCCGGAGCCCTCGCAGGCACGACCGCACGTCCGGGGGCAAGGCTTCGTCGTCGGCGCTCTCGAGCCAACGCGAGACGCTTTCGTAGTCGAGACGACGGTTGGCGCAGATCACGCTCGCGTAGAGGTCGACGGCCCGGACCGTGCCCTCGGGGTCGATGCGAAGCTCCGCCGTCAGGGCAGGGCGATCGACGCCGGGCAACAAGGAAAGCGCATCCTCGCTGTAGCGCGGCGGCAACATCGGCATCGTGTGGCCGGCGAGGTAGACGGTGGTCCCACGTGCCCGTGCCTCGAGGTCGAGGGGGGAACCCT
The DNA here is from genome assembly GCA_039027095.1 of Myxococcota bacterium. Lineage (GTDB taxonomy): Bacteria > Myxococcota_A > Polyangia > Polyangiales > Polyangiaceae > JAPYTK01. The sequence continues at coordinate 18,108 of JBCCLB010000011.1, read as the reverse complement.
CGGGGACGAGGGCGTCTACGTCGGCGATCGACACCAAGACGCGAATGGCTCCGTCGGCGTCGGGGGGCAGGGCGCTCAGGGCGTCGTCGAGGTCGCGCGACGTCGGTCCGTCGATGGTCACGGTGGCGATGTCGCGGAGGTCACGACGGTCTTTCCGGTTGAGTTTTCGAGGCGACCGAACCTTCGGGTACTCGGTGCGGAGCCCGTAGCGGGCGATGATGCGCGCCAGGCTCACTTCGGGCTCGGGCACTTCGCGGGCGAGGGTGACCCGGGGCGCGTCCGCGGCCATGCGACCGATGACCCACGCCCCGGTCGCGACGTCGTCGGCCCCGTCGAGGGGCCAGTCGGTGTTGGCGACGTGGCGGTCGACTTCGAGAAAGGCCCGCTTCCTGCGCCGAACGACGCGCCCGAACAGTTCGCGTCGAAAGCGCTCGACCAGCGCGATGTCACGCGCCTGAAAGCGGTCCTTGCCCGAGGGCTCGAGGGCGACGGTGACGCGGTCTCCCGAGACCAGAGGATTGAGGTCGGGAGGCGCGATGAAGGCGCTGCTCACCGGGGCGCCGGGACCGGTGAAGTCGACGAAGCCGTACCCATCGTGATGGACGACGATTTTGCCTTCGTACCGCGGGTTGGTTCCATCGCTGGTCGCGGAGCTCATGGGGGCAGCCCATACGCCACGTGCGGGCCGTGGGGGGAAAAATCATGGGATTGTCGAATCGCGGTTCGGACGTTCGGCGATTCACACCGGGCGCGCTAAGGTATCGACGTGCGTTCGTCGTTGCTTCGACTCCCGTTTTTGGCGCTCACGTTCGGTACCCTGGTGGGAGGAGGGGTCGTTGGCTGCTCGCCGAGCCCCAGTCCGGCTTCGGGGGGCAGCGCCCCGGCTGCGGTCAGGACGCCAGAGCCTTCGGTGCCCTCCCTGCCCGACATGCCGGCGGAGGCGCGAGAGCCGGTGTTGGCCCAGGCGCTTGCGAACCTGCTCCCGCTCCGTCACCTACGACAGCTGCCCGTCGACGACGCCCTCTCGAGTCAGGCCTTCGAGGCGTACCTGGAAGCCTTGGACGGGAGCAAACTGTTGTTGCTCGCCCCGGATGTGGCGCGACTGCGCGAATACCGCGACCGCATGGACGACCAGCTCTTGCGGGGCGACTTGGTGCTGGCCCGCAAGGGTGCGCAGCTCCAGCGGACGCGGCGCGCCGCGGTGGCCCAAATCGTGGCCGACATCTTGTCTCGACCTTTTGACTTCAGCCGGGAGGAGACCCTCGAGACCGATGTCGAGAAGCGCGACTACGCCGCCGACGAGGCGGCGCTGCGCGATCGATGGCGACGTACCCTCAAGCTGCAGGCGCTCGAGCGGATCACCCGAATGGCCGACATCCGGGCGACGCTTCTCGAGGCAAAGGCCAAGGGAGAGGCTCCGGGCGACGACGTGAACCTCGGCCCGGGGGAGAAGCCGGAGAGCGTCGAGGCGATCGACAAGGCGCTCGCCAAGTACCCGGAGGCGTTCGAAGACCGCGAACGCAAGGTTCGCGAGGAGCTCGCGAACACGCTCGAAGGCCGCTTCAAACGGCTCGCGAGTCCCAGCCCCCTCGATCCGGCGGAGACCTTTCTCAACGCAGTTTCGAGCGTGTACGACCCCCACACGCGCTACCTCGCGCCCGCCGACAAGGCGAACTTCGACATTCAGATGACCGGTTCGCTAGAGGGGATCGGGGCGGTGCTCTCCGAGGACGACCACTACATTCGAGTCCGGGAGGTCGTACCGGGAGGAGCGAGCTGGCGTCAGGGCAAACTCGCGGCGGGTGACCTCATCCTCTCGGTCGCCCAAGCCGGGGAAGAAGCCGTCGACGTGGCCGACATGCCGATCGATCGCGTGGTTCAGATGATCCGCGGAAAGAAGGGCACCGTGGTCACGCTCACGGTGCGGAAGCCGGACGACGCGATCGAGGTGATCGCGATCACCCGGGACGAGTTCGCCGTCGAAGCCGCCTACGCGCGAGGCGCCATCCTCACCTCGACCTCGGGGAAAGGCGCCGCCGCGGGGCGCCCGCGGGTGGGCTACGTCTACCTCCCCAGCTTCTACGGTCCGCCGATGGAGGCGGCCGGGGTGGAGCGCAATGCCACGGGAGACGTGGCCTCGATCCTCCGCCGGTTCGAGGGGATGCGGCTCGACCAAGTCGTGCTCGACCTGCGCGGCAACGGCGGCGGCTACCTCAACCACGCCGTGGGCATCACGGGGCTTTTCATTCCCTCGGGCCCGTACGTGCAGACGCGCCGCAGCGACGGCAAAAAGGAGGTGCTCCAGGATGAAGACGGCGGGCGGGTCGCCTTCGGCGGACATCTCGTCGTGATGGTCGACCGCTTCAGTGCGTCGGCATCCGAGATCTTGGCCGGCGCTCTCCAAGACTACGAGCGCGCCGTCGTCGTGGGGACGGGGCCCACGCACGGAAAGGGAACGGTGCAAACCCTCGTCGACCTCGACCAAGGGCAGCCCCCGACGCCCATCGGCTCCCTCGGCGTGTTGAAGCTGACGATCCAGGAGTACTTCCGGGTGACGGGCGCGTCGACGCAGTGGCGAGGGGTCGTGCCCGACCTCAAGCTGCCCGACCCTGCCGCGCACATCGAGTCCGGGGAGCGAACCCTCGACCACTCCATCCCGTGGAGCCAGACGGAGGGTCTGCCCTTTCAGCGCTGGACGCACGGGTGGACGTTGGCGCAGCTCGCACCTCGGAGTGCCGCTCGGGTCGCCGCCGACCCCAAGCTCTCGGCGGTGGCGTCCCGGACGGCCTACCTCGAAGAGCGACGGTCGCGGACCGTGGTGCCCCTCGAACGTGCCGCATGGGAGGCGCGGCACCGCGACGATGAGGTCAAACTCGAATCCCTCGACCCCAAGTTGGACGAGGCCCCGCCGCGTCTCGTGGTGAAGATGGTGGGCGCCAACGCCGCTCAGGGGGCAGCTGCGCCCCAGGGCGCATCAGACCGATTCGAACGGTGGCGCTCGACCCTGGCCCGTGACCCGTGGGTCGACGAGGCCATCCACGTGCTCGGCGACATGGCGCAGGCCGCGGCGAAATGAGGCCCGGCCGGAGGCGCGCAATCCTCTTGACCTGTCGGCCCGTCGGACTAGGGTACCGCTTCCCGCCAGGCGGGTAGCTCAGTGGTAGAGCGTCGGCCTTACAAGCCGGTGGTCGCAGGTTCGAATCCCGTCCCGCCTACTGGACTCCTCGACGAGATTCGACGCGGTGGGCGAAACATCAGGGGTAGTAGTTAAGTTGGTTATAACGCCGGCCTGTCACGCCGGAGGCCGCGGGTTCGAGTCCCGTCTACCCCGCCAACGAACCGCCGCTTCGTCTCTGCGCCCCCGCCGCCCCCGCGGGTACGTCAGGAGCCCAGCCCCCCGGCGGCGATGACGGTCAAGACCATCGGTTTGCTCGCAGGCGCCGAACCGGCGTTGACGGAAGCCCTGCAGGCACGTTTCGAGCACGCGCCGAGTGTGCGCGTGCGGCCGTTTGCGGTCGCCGGCCTCTACGATGGTTCCGTTCGCCGGTGTGACGTGGTGTTCGACCGGCTCAGCGGTCGCATCCCTTCGTACCGACGGGTGCTCGCCCGTTTTGCCCTCGACGGGGGCGCGGTGGTCAACGACCCGTTCGCGTCGGGGCGAGACGACCCGACGTTTGCGCTCGCGGTGGCGCGGCACCTCGGGTTTCGGTGCGTGCCGACGGTCCTGCTCCCCCAGCGCGCCTACCCCAGTGACCTGCCCTCGGGCGCCCTCGCGCACCTCCCGTACCCGCTCCCCTGGTCCGAGTACCTCGCCTACGTGGGGGTGCCGGCGGTCCTCGTGGCGGTGCCTCGCCGCGACATCGTCGGCGCCGAGGGCGGGGCGACCCGCGCGGTCGCGGTCCACGACCTCGAAACGCTGTGGCGGGCTTACGACGAACTCGGTGAGCGTGGGGCGATTTTGCGGGCCGCGGTTCCTCCGGGGTCGACCCTGGTCCGCGCCATTTGTGTCGACGCCCACACGAGTTTGATGACGTCATCGTCGCTCGCCTCGCCCGGTGCCGCCGAGGAAGCGGGGCCGCCGCACGGCGAATTCGAGGGGAACGCGGGTATGGCGTCGCAACTCGTAGCAGCCGCCCAAGCGATTCGGACCGCACTGGGCCTCGATGTGTCGGCGACCACTTTTGCCTGGGCCCCCGACGGAGCGAAGGTGGTGGTGGAGGCAGCGGACCCGACCCCTCGCTTCGACCCGGCCGCGTTGGGGCCGAGGCGATGGTCGGGCGTGGTCGCGGGGCTCGCCGACCTGCTCGTGCGCCGTGCGCACGGGGCGGGGGGGGCGCTCCGGGACCGCTACCCCTTCGGCCGCGCGCTACGACGGCGACCTCCCGGCGAGGAAGTTTGCCCGCCTCCGGAGGGCGCGTAACACTGCCGCCGTGCCGACCTCTTCGCGCCGCGCTTGGTCCCGTCTTCGCGGGCGCTGGACCGTGTTCTCAGGTCTCTTGCTTCTCTCCGGGAGCATCGCCGGCTGCCCTCGCACTACTTTTTACGACGAGGGTCCCGGACAACCGAGCGACCGCGCGCTCGGCGTCGCGCCTCCGGGGACGATCGGCGCCTGCCGGGTGCCTGACACCGAGCGTCCGGTGTTGGTTGATGCGGGCCTGTGGGAGGACCTCGATGACTGCAACAAGCGCACGCCGCGGCGCTACCTGCGCCTCGGGGTAGAACCGGCAGGAGTGGGGGCCACGTCGGCCGGGGGCGAGGAGCGAAAACGTCTGATCCTGGAGGGGCTCGCCGCCGCCGAGCGCGAGGAGCAGGGCAACCTCAAGATGCTCACCATGCTCCGCGCCGTCCGCCAGATCGCCGCGGGGGACGAACGGCTGAAAGGGCGGGTCGAGCGGGCGAGCGGTCGCAGTCAGCCCTGCGACTACGCCTACCTCTTCAAGACGATGCGCAAGGCCGATTCGGCGGCCGCGTCCGGGGCCGACGGTACGTGCGCGGTGCTCGTCTTCGACCCCAAGCTCCGCCGTGAACGATGCTTGTTCGACCGCAGCGTTCCCGAGGGGAGCTGGCTCACGGGCGCCTGGCCCTGCCTCGCGTTCACCGAAACCGTCGGCGAGGGACAGTCCTGCTACCAAAGGTGCGCCTTCGACGACTACTGCGCGTCGCAGACCAGCTGCGCCCAGCCCGACTTCGATCTCGTCCTCTGCGCGCTCGGCATCTGCATGCCCGAGTCGGTGGCGGGCATCGTCCCCGTGCGTCGTTGAGGGGAAGGCACGTCGATGTGACGATTGATGGTCACGCCGCGGGGGCGAGACGACGCAGGGCCTCGCGCAAGGCATGACCGCCACTCGGGCGCTCCTCCGCAGGCGCGAGGCATGCCACGGCGAGGGGGGCAAGATCGGGTTCGACGGGGCGCGCGCCGGCATCCTCCCGGGCTCCGAGGACATCCTCCAGGATGCGGCCGAAGGCGTACACGTCATCGCGAGGGTCGGCGGGGGCGCCTCCGAGTCGCTCGGGCGACATGTAGCCCGGGGTGCCCCCCCGGGGCGGTTTCCCCGTCGCGACGCAGGTTCCGAAGTCCGTGACGACGAGCGCGTCGCCGGCGTCGAACAGCAGGTTGGCGGGTTTGAGGTCGCCGTGGACGAGCCCTTCGTCGTGAATGCGCGCGATGACCTCGGCGAGGGTCCCGAGCCAAGCGCGGAGCGGGGGTAAGGTGCCGACCCGTCCGGCCTTCAAACGGTCACGGAGGCTACCCGCCGGGACCCACTCCATCGCCAGCCAACTTCCGGCGGGGTCTGCATCGAAGACCCGGACCACCCCCGGGCCCCGGAGTCGGACGGCGGTACGCGCTTCGTCGACCGCCGCCTCGGCCCCGGCTCGGTGATAGACCTTGAACGCGAGTCGCCGGCCGAGATGTTCGTCCTCGGCCAGATAGACGGTACCGGCGCCACCGCGGGCCACCTCGCGCAACAAGCGAAACGACGTCTCGGGGCCGAACTCGGGGGCGACCACGGTAACCTGGTCGGCCGCGTCCCCGCGCCCCGTGACGTCGACGACGTGGCCGCCGAGCTGCGCCCGGTAGCGCGCGTGCCGCTCCCTCGCGCCGGGCGTTTCGATGTCGCGAGCCAACACCCGCTCCAGGGTCCCGACGGCCCGCGCCAACTGGCCATCGGCCGCCAGCAACTCCGCGGCCACCATCATGCCCGCGACGCTTCGTAACGGACGGACCAGCGCGAGGGCGCGGGCTCGTTCTCCCCGTTCGTCGAGAAACGTGGCGCAAGCGACGCGGAGGGGGTCGAGCGCTCCAGTCGATGCCGACGGCGACGACGCGCCGTCACCCGATTCGGGCGCCTCTTCTTCGCCACGATTCAACGCGTCCAAGGCGGCGTGCAAGAGCTCGGTGTGCTCGGGACGACCCTGTTCTTCCCGCAACCAACTCAGGGTTTGCGCCACGGTCGCGCCCCCGTCACGGCCCGTATTCCGAACGCGGGCGAGTCGCTTGGCCCGTGCGGTGTCACCACCACCCTCGCTCGCGTCCCGGTCGAAGACCGGATCCGGCGCCGCCGACGAGCGCCTGGGAGCGGCTCGCCCCGACGGAGGCGCGTGAGGGTTCGACGTACGCCTCCCTCCCTCGCCGCGCGATGAGGAACGACCGAACCATCTCCGCCAAAAGGACGTCATGGCGAGCCTTCGCGCCGGGGCGGGGTGTTGGGTCGGCTCCGGAGCGGCGCGGGGGCGCGCGCTTGCTCGGTTTGAGGGACGCCGAGGGCGACCTCTCCGCCGCGGGTTTCTCGGAGTTCGTCGCCGAGGCCCAGCTCGATCGTCCGACCGAGTCGGTAGCTCCCGAGGAAGGGCGCGGCCGCGCCCTCGGGGGTACGCAGCACGACGTAACTCTGGGCCCCGTCATGGGCGTCGTCGACGCGCCAGTCGCCCACGACGAGCGGCCCGAGGGGACATACGTACCGCGCTCCCGCGACATCGACGGCCACGGCGGGGCCTGGTTCACGCGATGACGGGGAGGCCGACGCCGAAGTCGTCTCCTCGCGCGCCGAGCCATCGCCGTATCTGGCCGATGCCGCGAGCTGGCGCCCCGACAACGGAGTCAGCCGGCACGGAACGCGCCCGGCGAGTTCGAGCTCGAGCCCGTCGCCGACGGGCAGCCCCCGGTGCAACCGCGCCCCCGCCAGCGTGGTGCCGTTGCGGGTACCAAGGTCTTCCACCATCGCCCGGCCGCCCTCGCGATAGAGCCGCAAATGCTGGCGGCTGATGGCACTGGATGGCACGACGATGTCCGCGTGCGCGCGTCCGATCGTGAGGTCCCGACCGAGCACGCAACGGTGTCGGACCCCGTAGATGTCGAGGGTGAGGTCGGGGCCGCGCAACAGCCTCGCTTCGATGCGATCGCGTTCGAGCATGACCGCCTCGTCGTCACGGTGGTGCTCGAGCCAGGCATCGGCATCGCCCAGGGCGCGTCGTCGTTCCGCGATCGCGTCGAGATCCCGGAGACTCCGCAGCAGTTGGGCCCGCTCTCTCGTCTCTCGCGCCGCTTCGGAACCCTGGCGAAGGCGCGCCTCGAGACGGTCGATTTCGCCCGCCTCCTTCAGCACACGGATTTCAGCGTCGTCATCCCCGGCCAGGGCGTAGGCCTCGGCGGCGGTCTGCCAGTCGCCGACCGCTTCCAGCTCGGCCCCGATCCGACTCAGTTCGCCGTGGAGGGCTCCCCCTGCGCTCGACCGAGCGAGGTCGAAGCTGAGCCGCGCCCGTCGGCGACGCGCGCGCTCGCCCACGTCCGTGCCTTCCCCCACGCGAGCGGCTTGGGTGCAGAGCAGAAGCCGGCGCTCCGGATCGGATTCGGCGTCGGCGCGAGCCAGCAGCACCCGGGCCGCCTCGTCGGCTCGGTCGGCCTCCACGTAGAGTGCGGTCGCTCGCTCCAAGTCGCCGGCGAGCTCGAGCTTGCGCGCTCGGATCTCGCGACGCTTCGCGCCCCCGATCCCGAATCGGTCCAGCAACCGGAACACGCCTGCACCATAGCGCGCGGGGCGCGCGCGGGCGTCCGGCTTGACTTCAATGGGTCCGGGATCGACCATCGAACCCCCGCGCCTCGTCATGTCAAACCAACGCCTCGGTGAGCTGCTGGTCCGCGAAAAGCTGATCAGCCTGCAGCAATTGCGCCAAGCCCAAGAGGAACAGCGACGAGCCGGAAGCAAGCTCGGCTACGCGCTGGCCAAGCTTGGCTTCATCTCGGACAACGAGATCACCAACTTCCTCTCCTCCCAGTATCGGGTTCCCGCCATCGACCTCAGCGCGGTCGAGATCGACCCCGAGCTCGCGAAGTTGGTCAGTCGCGAGGTGTGTGAGCGGCACAACATCGTCCCCATCTCGCGCGCTGGGTCGTCGGTCACCGTCGCGATGGCGGACCCGACGAATCTCAACGCGATCGACGACATCAAGTTCCTGACCGGCTTCAACGTCGACGTCGTCGTAGCGTCCGAAACCACGATTCTCGAAGCGATTGAACGGGTCTACGACGCCCCGGAATCGTACGAGCAAATGCTCGCGGAGTTCGACGACGAAGAAGTCGACTTCGTGATGGAGGAGGACGACCTCAACATTCACGAACTCGCGGAGGAGTCGGAGGGGGCCCCCGTCGTCCGCCTCGTCAACGCCATCCTTCTCAACGCGATTTCCAAAGGGGCCAGCGACATTCACATCGAGCCCTACGAGCGTCGCCTGCGCGTGCGGTACCGTATCGACGGCGTATTGCTTCCGGAGATGACCCCCCCGCTGAAGCTCAAAAATCCGCTCGTCTCGCGCCTCAAGATCATGAGCCAGCTCGACATCGCCGAGCGACGACTCCCTCAGGACGGGCGCATCAAGCTGAAGCTGGGCAAAGGGCGGGAGATGGACTTCCGCGTCTCGGTCCTTCCCTGCAACTTCGGCGAAAAGATCGTGCTGCGGCTTCTCGACAAGTCGAACCTCCAGCTCGACATGACGAAGCTCGGCTTCGACGAGCGGCCGCTCACCGACTTCCAATGGGCGATCAACCAACCGTGGGGCATGGTGCTGGTGACCGGGCCGACCGGCAGCGGCAAGACCACGACGCTCTATTCGGCATTGAGCGAGCTCAACCGCGACAGCACCAACATCTCGACGGCAGAAGACCCCGTCGAGTTCACGGTGCCCGGTATCAATCAGGTGCAGATGCACGATGAGATCGGACTCAACTTTGCCATGGCGCTCCGGTCGTTCCTCCGTCAGGACCCGGACATCATCATGGTCGGCGAGATCCGCGACTTCGAGACGGCCGAGATTGCGGTCAAGGCGGCGCTCACCGGGCACCTGGTGCTGTCGACCCTTCACACGAACGACGCGCCGGCGACGATCTCGCGCATGCTGAACATGGGCGTCGAACCCTTCCTCATCACGGCGAGTGTGAACCTGGTGCTGGCGCAGCGGCTGGCGCGTCGGACCTGTAAGGATTGTCGGGCCCCGGTCACGCTCGATCCGTCCATCATCGAGGACCTTCGCATCGCACCGGACGTCCTCGCCTCGGGGACGCCGATGCGGGGCCAAGGATGTCGAACCTGCAACGGCTCGGGGTACAAGGGCCGGGTGGCCCTCTACGAGGTGATGCGTTTCGACGAAGACCTCAAGGAAATGGTCCTTCAAGGGGCATCGACGGCCGAGTTGAAGGCCGCGGCCATCAAGGGCGGCATGAAGACGCTGCGCATGGCCGGGATCGGGAAAATCATGGAGGGCATGACCACTCCGGAAGAAGTCATGCGCGTCACCATGGGAGACTGACGCGCCGCCCCGGGGGAGCCTAGCCTTGCCTAGCCTTGCCTGGTCACCGTGGGGTACGGATCACCAAAGGAGACTGGCTGGTGGCGAACGCATTTGACACCTCAACATCGCACGCACCTCCGTCGGAGCGGCCCCCGTTCACCCTCCAGCAGCTGCTGAAGGTCATGGTGGAAAAGGGGGCCAGCGACCTTCACATCTCGGTGGGTCAGGCACCGCTGCTCCGAATCGACGGGCACATCATCCCGCTCAAACTGCCGAAGCTCACGCCGCCGCAGGCCAAGGCGCTCGCGTACGAGCGATTGGCCGAGGAGCAGAAAATCAAGTTCGAGAAGCACAACGAACTCGACTTCTCCTTCGGCATCCCGAAGGTCGCGCGGTTTCGTGGCAACCTGTTCGTCCAGCGCGGGTGTGTGGGGGCGGTGTTTCGGTTCATCCCGATGAACATCATGACCTTCGAGGAGCTGGGGCTCCCCGCGATCCTCCAGGACATCTGCTCGCGTACCCGAGGGCTCGTGCTCGTCACCGGGGCCACCGGTTCCGGCAAGTCGACCACGCTCGCCGCCATGATCGACAAGATCAACACCGAGCAGCGTGCGCACATCATGACGATCGAGGACCCGATCGAGTTCGTGCATCGACACAAGCGTTCGCTCATCAACCAGCGCGAGGTGGGGGTCGACACGCATTCGTTCACCGGCGCGCTCAAGTACGTGCTTCGCCAGGATCCCGATGTGGTGTTGCTGGGGGAGATGCGCGACCTCGAAACGATCGAGTCGGCGCTGACCACCGCGGAGACCGGTCATCTCGTCTTTGGGACCCTTCACACCAACTCGGCCGTTCAAGCGATCAACCGGGTGATCGACGTGTTCCCTCCGCACCAACAATCACAGGTCAGGGCGCAGTTGTCCTTCACCCTCATGGCGGTGGTGAGTCAGGTGTTGCTCCCCAACGCCAAGGGGCCGGGACGGGTCATGGCGATGGAGGTCATGGTGCCGAACGCCGCCATCCGAAACCTCATTCGCGAGGACAAGCTGCACCAGATCTACTCGCAGATGCAGATGGGCCAGCGGGGCAGCGGCATGCAGACCCTGAATCAGTCGCTTTACGAGCTCTACGCGCAGGGACTCATCACCGGCGAGGATGCGTTCGCGGCGTCGAACGACATGGACGAACTCCGCAACATGCTGCAGCCGCGGCAGGCGCCTCGGACGTCGTCGCCGCGCCGCTGACGCCGTCCGTCGTCGTCGGGCTCCTTCGTTTACTTCTTCGCGCCGAGGGTCACCTCGACCCGCCGCGTCTCGCCGCCGCGCTTCACGGTGAGGATGACGCGATCGCCGACTGAGGTTTCGTCGAGCGCGGCGAACAAGTCACCCTGGTCTTCGACGGTACGACCCTGAAAGCCGACGATGATGTCGCCGAGTTCGATCGCGCCGCTGCTCGCGTCGCGTCGCGTGCCTCGAAGTCCGGCGCGGGCGGCGCCGCTGTCCGCCGTGACATCCATGATGAGCACGCCGCTTTGGTCGACCCGGCGCGCATCGGCGATGCTGACGCCGAGGGCGGGCCGCTCGTAGCGACCGTTTTGGATGAGCTCGGGCACGACGCGGTTCACCGAGTCGACGGGGACGGCGAAGCCAATGCCGGCCGAAGCGCCCGAAGGGCTGTAGATTGCGGTATTGATGCCGATCAGGCGACCGGTGGAGTCGAGTAGGGGCCCGCCGGAGTTGCCGGGGTTGATGGCGGCGTCGGTTTGGATGGCGCCGGTGATCGGCCGTCGGGAGACCGACTGGATCTGTCGGTCGAGGCCGCTGATGACGCCCGTCGACAACGTGTGGTCCAGTCCGAAGGGGTTGCCGATGGCGTAGACGTGTTGTCCCACCCGCAGCGCCCCCGACCGGCCGCGAGGGAGCGGGGTCAGGCGCGCGGCGGGGGCCTCGATCCGAAGTACGGCGAGGTCCTTGTCGGGGGCGGCGCCGACGAGGGTCGCCTTCCACGTCGAGCGGTCGGCGAGGGTTACCCGGGCGCCACTCCCGCCTTTGACCACGTGATAGTTGGTGACGACGTGGCCTTTGTCGTCCCACACGAAGCCACTTCCGGTACCGCTGGGCTGGGCGGTTGCGTTTAGAGACAACCGGGCGTCCGACAGCCTCGTGATGAACACGACGGCCGGAGATGCTCGCTCGAACACGCCGATGGTGTGTCGCTCGGGCGGGGTGAGGGCCCCGCTCGTCATCGGCGTGGCGACGGCCTCCGACGGGCGCTCGCGCGCGGCGGGGCTCTGGGCGTTCGCGGCGCTCGCGCCGACGGCGGCGCCCACGACCGAGCCGAGGGTCATGGCGCTGGCCAGCGCGAGTCCCCACCGGAGAGAACGGTGGTGCTGGTGGTGGGGAGGGGACGAAGAAGTTCGCATATCCACGCGGACGCAACCCGCGTCGGCCCCCGCGTATTCGCCGACGGCGGTTTTTTTCCCGCGGTGGCGGCCCGGTGAGCCGCCGGCGCCCTCCCGAGGCGCCGCCCGTTGATCGGACGCACCCGCCGCTGGATGATGCCGGCGTGCGGGGTCGAACCCGAAACCTGATCAAGTTCCGCCTCGAGCGCCTGTTGCTGCGGGGGACGCTGGTTCGGCTTTTGCTCATCGGCGGCCTCATCGCGCTGATCTCCGTCGTGGCGGGCCTCTTCGTGCACGGGGCCGATCGCGGGGGCGCCCAGCAACCGGGCGAGGCGATTTGGTGGGCCTTTCTTCGCCTCACCGATCCGGGCTATCTCGGCGACGACCGGGGTCCGGTCCGGCGCGCGGTGGCGACGGTGGTGACGCTGCTGGGCTACGTGGTGTTTTTGGGGGCGCTCGTCGCGATCCTCACCCAGTGGCTCGACGAAACGATCGATAGGCTTCAGAGCGGATACACGCCCATCGCCATCAATGGCCACGTCTTGGTCCTCGGGTGGACGAGTCGGCACCAGGTGATCCTGCGTGAACTTCTCACCGCCGAAGACCGCGTGGAACGATTTCTCGCCCGCCACGGACGCGACCGGCTCGCCGTCGTGATCCTCGTCCCGCACGTGACGCCCGCCCTCCGGTACGAGGTACGAGACGCCCTCGGTCCTCACTATTCGGACGCTAAGCTGATCTTTCGTTCCGGGAATCCCCTTCGCGTCGACCATCTCAAGCGCGCAGACTTCTTGAACGCGGCGGCGATCATCTTCCCGAGCGACGATTTGACCGGGGAGGCAGCCACGGCGGCGGACACCCGAACCATCAAGACGCTCCTCACGATGAGCCAACACGCCGGCGGGGCCCGCCTCGCGCCCACACCTCGGGATGCCCGGGCGCAAGACCCGGCGTCGCTTCAATTGCCCCTCGTGGTCACGGAAATGCTCGACCAACGCAAGATCCGTGTGGCTCGAGGCGCCTACCGGGGCCCGGTCGAAATCCTCGCGGCCGACCGGCTGGTGGGATGTCTCCTGGCGCAATCGGCCCTTCACGAAGGCTTGAGCGACGTCTTCGCCGAATTGATGATGGACCACGACGGCTGCATGCTCCGGATTGCGGAGGACGACGCGCTCGTCGGGGTTCCATTTTCGGAGCTCGCGGCGCGATTTCCCCGCGCCATTCCGATCGGACTCGTTCGGCCTGAGAAGGCGACCTTCGTGCCGCGCTTGCTGCCGGCGCCAGGGGCTCGGGTCCGCGAGGGGGAGGCGGTGGTGCTGGTGGCGCGGACCCATGACGACGTCGTCCCGCTCCGGGCAGCCGCGAGCCCGCAGCGTCCCGCATTCGACCCCGACGACGACTTCGCCGCCACGGTCGCCGACGAGGCGGGACAGGACCTGGTGGCGCGGGGACCGACATCGCCTCCGCGCGTTCTCGTGCTGGGATGGAGCAGCCACGTGCCGGCGCTGCTCGGCGAGTTCGGGGCGCATCGACACCTGCCGCGAGAGATCGTGCTCGCCTCGGTGGTGGCGCCCGCGGAACGTCAGCGCGCTCTCGCGGGTTACGAGCGTGACCTCTCGCGGCTGAACCTGGTCGACGTCGAGGTGGACTACACGGTCAGCCCCGGCATGAGCACGCTCGCGCCCGAGACCTTCGACCAGATCATCATCGTGCAGAGCGACTGGGCGGGCACAGACGAGGAAGGGGACGCGCGTACGGTGGTGGGATACCTGATGCTCCGGGAGGCCTTGCGTCGTCCTGGGGAGACGCGCAAGTCCAGCGAGACACCCCCGCGAATCATCGTCGAGCTCGGAGAGCCCGCCAACGAGGAGCTGTTGGATGCGGCCGACGTCGAGGTGCTCGTCACGCCCCTCATCGTGGGCCAACTCTTGGCCGAGGTCGCGCTTCGACCCGAGCTCAACGCGATCTACGATCAGCTGTTGGGCGTGGGCGGGGCCGAGCTCGTGACGGTGCCGGCGTCTCCGTTCGGCGGCGAAAAAGAAACGGCCACCTTCGACGAGCTTTCTGTCGCCATCGCTCGGCGCGGAGGGCTGCTCTTGGGCTCGGTGCGCCGCGATGGGCGGGGGGGATGGGCCCCGGAGCTCGCCCCCCTGAACCGCGCGGCGCCCCTCGAAGGACGCTTGCGCGAGCGGCTCTTGGTCATCTTGGTTCGGTGCTCAGATGCATGACATGATGCGGCGGTGGTGGCGGCGGAGCGGGAGCGGGTCAGCGTCTACGAGGTGAGCCTCCGCGACGGCCTGCAGAACGAGACGGTCGTCGTGCCGACGCACGACAAGCGCGGGCTGCTCGCGGCCCTCGTCGGGGCTGGGCTCCGCCGCATCGAGCTCACGAGCTTCGTGTCACCGCGATGGGTGCCCCAACTCGCCGACGCGGAGACGCTCGCGTCGACGGTCGAGGTTCCCCCCGGCGTGACCCTCAGCGCGCTGGTCCCCAACGCCAAGGGGTTGGAGCGGGCGCTCGGCACCGGGTTGCCCGAGATCGCGGTGTTCATGAGCGCCAGCGAGACCCACAATCGAAAGAACATCAACAAGTCGGTCGCCCGGACCCTGGAGGTGTTCCAAGAGGTCGTTCCGCCCGCGCTGGCGCGTGGGCTCCGGGTCCGAGGCTACGTGTCCACGGTGTGGGGGTGCCCCTACGAGGGAGACGTCGATCCCGGTCGCGCCATCGAGATCGCCGTCCGCCTCAGCGAACTGGGGTGCTACCAGGTCTCGTTGGGAGACACGATCGGCGTCGGCAACCCGCGCCAGACGCGCGACATCGTGCGGCGCGCGCTGGAGGTCCTCCCCGCCTCTCGTCTCGCGCTCCACATGCACGACACCCGTGGCACCGCCCTCGCCAACGTGGTGGTCGCCCTCGACCTGGGGATCCGTGACTTCGACGCCGCGGTGGGGGGCATGGGTGGGTGTCCCTACGCGCCCGGCGCCTCTGGCAATCTCGCCACCGAAGATCTGGTGTACCTCTTGGAGGGGATGGGGTTCGAGACCGGGGTCGACCTCGAGGCCCTCGTTGCGGCGGGCCGACGGGCCGCGCGGACGGTGGGGCGGTCGCTCCCCGGCAAGGTGCACCAAGCGGGACCGTTCCGCCCCCGTCCGGCGCCGTAGTTGGCTTCCCCGGGGCGCGGGTGCGCGCCCTTCCGTCCTCCTCATTCGGGACCGATGCAGCCGAGCTGGTCGAACCAGACATGAATCGCCTGGTCTCGGTCGTCGCGAAACAGGATGCCGACATTGCCCGCCGCGCCGAAGCTGACGACCGGATCCACGCTGTCGCGCGGGGCGTTCGTCAAGCGCTCTTCCCCGCCGAGCGGCGTCAGATCTTGGTCGACCATGCGGGAATAGAGTTCGTACCCGTCGTTTTGGTCCCGGTCGTCGGAGTAGACGAACAGCGTCCGGTCGCCCAACGGAAGCACGGTCGGATAGCGAGAGCGAAACGGGCCCGGGTTCGAGATGGCGGTGGCGGGGGTCAACCCCGTTCCGGCTTCGTCGTAGGTGGCGCCAAAGACGGCCTTCTGGGGTCCGGACCGAAGAAACCAGGTGACGAGATAACGGTCACCATTCCACGTCACATCGGGGTAGACCGCGTCCGGGGTGCTTCCGGTCGTCACCTCGATGGTGTCGGTCTGGAGACTGAGGGTCTCGAGGTCGAAGATGCGGAGTCGGATGTTCTGACCGCTGTTGCTGTTTCCGTAGGCCAACGCGAGGGTTTGGGTTCCGATGGCGATCTCAGGGGCCTCGTCGTCGAAAGGCGTGGACGTGAGCTGCACGTTGGGGCCCACCGGTCTTCCTTCCACATCGATGCGTTGGCCGTAGATGTCGAAGCTTCCGTTTCGTTCGTCTTGCCAGACGGCGATGAATTCGTTGCCCGTCCAGGCTAGGGAAGCGTTGATCGAAAAGCCGAAGGCGTTCGAGAGGCGCACGTCTGGGATCGCCTTTTCTGCGCGGCGATTGAGGAGGGTGAAGTACACCTCGTAGTCACCGTCGCGCCGCTCTTGCCAGAGCACGCCGTACCGATCGCCGATCCACACGATGTCGGCGCCGACGGCATCGGCGTTCTGAAACGTGAACGGCTCCTGGTCCGGATCGCCGACGACGCCGGTTTCGGCGATTCGGGACAGGAACATGTTGGTCCCGGCGGCGCCGCCCGCGAACAAGGCGAGAAAATCCTGGCCGTCGAAGGCGAGGCCGCTCGCCCCGGCCGGCGCCAGACCGGCGCTGGTCAGCCGAATCGGGTCCGAGTTGACGACCCCGAACATCGCGCCGTCGTCGACGATGCCGTTGCAGTCGTTGTCGACGCCGTCACACGTTTCCGGGTTGTCGGGAAAGGCGAGAGCGCTCGAGTCGTTGCAGTCGCGCCCGCACGAGCCCGGCGCACCGGGGAGGAACCCGTCGCGGGGCGCGCGAAAACCATCGCCGTCGAGGTCCAAGGTGGTGTCGGCGTAGGCGCAGAGGCCGGTGTCGGGGTCGCAACGGTCGGCGGTGCACGGGTCGTTGTCGTCACAGTCGAGCGCGTCGACGACCAGACAAACCCGGCGCGGAAGAACGGTACCGGACGCCACCTCGGGAAGCGGACCGTCGAAGACCTCGGTGTCGACGCACCGTACCGGCGCACACAAGTCGTCGACGCCGGGGCAGTCCGCGTCGCGGTCGCATTCCGGCTCGGGCGGCAGCGGCGGAGGCACGTCCAACGCGGTTCGACTCCCGCAGCCCGCCCCGAGGGCCGCCACCACCGTCGTCCCGACGAGCGTGGCCGCGAGGATGGGGGCCGCACGCCGTCCGCCCGGCGGAAGGCGCCACCCCCACCGCCACCTCACAAGCACCCGCCGAAGCCCTCGACGTCGATGGGTTCACAGACGAGCCCCGGGGGGCATCCGTCGTCACCGAACAGCGAGCAGAGGGCCACGCACTGGGTCCCCGAGCCCGTCACCACGCAGACGTTCCCCGCCGCGCAGCCCCCCCCGTTGCACGGATCCCCTTGCTGGCCAGGCCCCGCGGGGGCGCAAAAGCTGCCGTACACTTCCTGGCCGCACGGCTCGCTGGGGTAGTCGACGTAGATGTAGCAGCCTTCGTCCCCGCCACAGGCGCCGTCGTTCTGGTTGTAGGGGTCACATGCGAAGTCTTCGATCGGCGGCGGTCGATCCTCGCAGCCGGGGTCGACGATCCCCGGGAGACCGCCCGAGCCCCCGACGCTGGGGTCGATCGTGCCGCCTCCGCCCTGGATGAAAATGAATTCGCCTCCTTCACCGCCGCCTCCCGTCCCCGCGGTCTCGTTGAAGGTGACCGCAGAGCCGCAGGCCCCGGCGCCAACGGCCAGGGTCCACACGGCGAACGCCATCGCCACGCCTCCGGTCAGATACGTCCTCACGCCCATGACCGGGAGTCTACCGCCTCGCACCGGGGGAGCCAGCGCCAATCCCGGGCGGTGCGCAGGCGTTGGCGGCGCCGTTTGCAATCGGTCATCGGGTGACCCCATGCTCCGCGCGGTGGACGTGCGGGTAGAGCTTCCGGCGGCGCGAGGGATGAGGAGACGCGCAACGGTCGCCCTTACCGCGTTCCTCGCCTTCCCGTGGTTCGTCAGCGCGTGCGACCCCGTCGCGTCGACGTCGCCTCGCGACCCCGGCCAGGCGGCGTCGGGCGACGTTGCGACCCCGGCGGCGACGACCACGGTGGCGCCCTCGGGGCCGAAAGGGGCGGTCGCTTCCGGGGTCGGGGCGGGGGGGGGGGGGGGGGGGGGGGGGGGGGGCGCCCCCCCCCCCCCCGGACCAGCGCGGCCCGCCCCCCCCCCCCCCCCCCCCCCCCCCCCCCCCCCCCCCCCCCCCCCCCCCCCCCCCCCCCCCACACCCGCACCCCCCCCCGGCGAGCGCGCGC
>JBCCLB010000010.1:0-137853 GCA_039027095.1 Myxococcota bacterium | reverse complement strand
GGCGATGACGGACGCCAGCTGCCACCCCCGGGCCCCCCCGCCGACGCGGTGGCCGCGCATCCGCCCTCCTTCCGCCGCGCCCGCCCCCCCCGGACGCACCGCCGACATCTCCGGTGCAGACTAGAGTACGCGGCCCCCCCCCACCACCCCTCTTGGTTTCGGCCGCGGCCGGGTAGGGACCACGGGGGAACCGGAAGCCTTCGCGCGCCCCCGGCATCCGGCGCGCGGGGTCACCGTGGTACCTTGGTGGCCGATGACGCTGTCGCCTTCGTTTGCGGTGACCCGCTTCTCTGGGGTCCTCGAAGCCAACGTCGCGGCGCGGCTCTGTCGGCCGCAGAGGGAAGCGCGTTGGTGCTGAGCCGTTTGCGCCGGCCGGGGGCGATGCGAACGCGCGCGCTGAGCCCCGCGGGACGGTTCTCGATCCTCTTGCTCGTGGTCCTGGGCGGCTGTGCCCGGGACTGCCGCTTCCTGTCGGGAGACCGCACCTACGAGTCGCTCGACGGACCGGTGCGCGCCGAGCTCGTCGGCATCACCCGTTGGGGAGGCGGCAAAGTCAGCGCACCCCTGACGTCCTTTTTGGTTCGCGTGCACACCGAGCCGAAGATCGACGTCGCGGTCGCGTGCACCCGCGCCACCTTCGCCGGGGACGAGCACCACGTCGCTTATCGCTGTCTCGAAGGCGACGAGAAGGGTCGCGGGTGGACCGTAATTCGATTGCTCGGCGGGGACCGACACCTCGTCGATTGCAACGTCTCCGCGGGGGAGGCGGCGCCTGACTTCGGGGCGCTCCCCCCGATCGTGGACCGCGCAGACCAATTGCTCGACTGTCGCCCCGACCGCGAGGGCGATCTCTTCACCGAGCTGGTGCGTACGCTGGAGGAGACGGCCGGGGCTCAGACCGCAGCGGCATTCATGATCCGGAACCTCGACTTCGTCGCCGAGCGCCCGTACCCGGTCGACGGCTGGCGGCGTGGCTTCGCCGCCCTCTCCCCGGCGGGTCGGCAGGCGGCGCAACCGGGGCTCTGTGGCGCCCTCGATGACCCAACCCTCGGGGCCTCGAGCTTCAGGCGGGCGGTCGCTGCTTGCCTTCCCTCCGAAGCGCCGAGCGCGAAGCGTGCCGACGCCGCCATCGCGCGCTTGCAACGCGTCCTCACCGGCCCCGAGCCCGAGCCGACCGATGTCTGGTGGACGGCGGGGTGGAGTTTGAACGTCGCCCCGGACCGCGCGAAGGCCACGGCCTGTAACGTGCTCGACGGCGCATCTTCGTCGGTGGAGAGCGACGTCCGCCCCGTGGCGGCCGGCGCCCTCGTGCTGCACACCCTCGACGACGACGACGCCCCCCCTTGCCCCGCCCTTCGACGCCTGGTTCGCCCGCGGTGGCTCTGCGACGAGCCGGTGTCATGCGCGCCGCGTCGTGAGCGCCATCGCTTGTGCGTGGCGAGCGAGCTGCGTGACACGCGGACCTTTCTCAAATCGGCCTTCGCCGAAGGGAAGCGGGGGCCCGATGGCCTTCGCGGTCGACTCGACACCCCGCCCTGGCCGCGTATTGGCCTCTCCGCGGCGTATGCGCTCGACGACGTGGCCGAAGTTCGGCGACGTAATGCGCGTCTCGACTACGACGTCGAGCCGCGCGCCGGGACCGGAGTCGAAGAGTGTTCACCGACCAAGCCCCCCGGCGGGGCATGCCAGTGTCCGGAGTACCTCCTCGATCTGGCGATCTGCAAGCTCGCCACCGATGCATCCACCACCCGCATTCACCATTGCGACGTCACCATCGACGACGAGGCCAGGGTCGTCCGCTCCCAGCACTTCTGCGCGCCGGAAGGCGACGCCTGCGGCCCCGACGCGGGTTGCTGCGAGCCCACCCGCTGTGACGTCACCACGCACCGCTGCGTGGCCCCTCAGCCCGCCGCCGAGACCACTAGTTCGGCCTTCCCCCCGCCCGGGTGACGCGCGTTCACCCCATCGTTTTGGGCGCGCCCGTCATGGGATCCACCCCGCGGTAGGGAAGTCCCGCGGACTTCCACGCGCCAAAGCCGCCCCCGAGGTGCGCCGCCGCCCTTGCTCCCGCCGCAAAGCATCGCGCGGCGGCCTTCTTCGACCGCACCCCCGACCCGCATATGAACACGACCCCATCCCCTCCATGGGGGAGGCGCTTCGGGTCGAGCTCGGCCAGCGGCACGAGCAGCGCCCCTTCGACGTGATTCAAAGCGTACTCTTGCGGGGTTCGGACATCGATCAGCACCGTGGTCGCGAGCTCCGCCTGAAGCTCGCCCGGTTCTAGCGTCGTGAGGGTCCCGCCATCGAGTGTTTCTTCGGTCGCCATGAGCGCGTCGTACCGCGAAGCCACGAACGGGGCGAGCCCGAGGTTGGCGAAGAAACCTCAGGCCGTCTCGCCGGGAGATCGGCTCTCGGCGGCTTCAAGGAAACCGGCCGACCCTAGCCTTCCCCTCCGCACGAACGTAAACCACGCATCGGCGCCCGCTGAGACAGTCGAGCGACACGGACGATGCCCGCGAGCGCACGTAGCTCCCAGGGGGGGCCGTGACCGTTACGGACCGGTCATCGCCCGACGTCACGGCCACGTCGCCAGCGACGACCACGGCGCGAAACGCCGCACCACGCACCTCGGTTTGCGATCCGGATCCAAAAGCCACCAAGCGCCCGTGCCGACCCGCCTCGTTCCCCCAAAGCAGGGCTGTCCCTCGTCCGCCTTGGTCGGACCACACGACTTCGCTCGCGGGAAGGTTCAAAGCGGTCTCGTCGGTGTCGAAGGCACGATCGGGGGGTCTGACCAGATAGGGGCCCTTCTCGATTTCGATATAGGCCGTCGTCGCCACGCCACGCGCCGAGGTGATGTGAAGACCACCCTTCGGCTGCGTCCAGAAAGAGGCCGTCGGCATCCAGACCTCTGGCGCCTCCGGAGCACCGTTGTGGACGAGGCCTCGCAGCACGATCCCGCGGTACGTCACATTGTGAATGTGAGGCGGAGACGAAAAACCGTCGACGAAGCGCACCAGAAAGCCCGTAGCCCCCTCCACCTTTCGGTCCCCCCAGAGGTCCGCCGCGCGCGGGCTCGCATCGCCACGGGCGGGGTTGAGCGGCTCCCAAGCGACTTCGGAAACGAGCTTGATTTCGATCCCCGCGGACCCCATGCCGGACGGCGCGGTGGGCGCGCTGTCGGGAGGGGCACCGCATGCCAACGGCAGCACGAGGAGTGCCATCCGCACGCCCTGGCGCACGGGTCGGAAACTCGGTTTCGGGAAGGTACCGTCGATCACGATCACTTACCCCGTCCGACGCCGTTTCCGCGACGAGCTCGATTCGGCGGCCCTGTCAGGTCGCGCGTGCCTCGCACGAAACCGACGCCAGAGCGGGAGCGTGTGGCGGTTGAGGTACGCGTGAATGACGATCGTCACGCCGAGGATCACCGCGGCGGCCAACGCGACCGCGTGAACGGTCCGGTCGCCTTCGGCTTGTCGCGACGCAATGGCGACGAGCGCCCATACCGCAACGAGCGCGTGCTCGCGTAAGTTTCGCCGCCAAATCAGGAACAGATTGTACCCCGTGGCCAACGCGATCATCGCGGTGGACCACGCGACGGAGTCTCCGCTCACCCATCCCTCTTTGGCGAGATAAGCAGATAAGTTGGCGAGGACGGCGACGGCGCACCAGCCCGCGTAGGTCACGAGGGGCCACCACACGAACGAGATGACCTCGAACGGAGCATCCCACGTCGCCATATCGAGTCGCCACATCGCGCGCGTGAGACACGCCACCATCGTCGCGAGGGTCACGACGCTCGCCGCGGTGTGCTCGGAGAGCCAAAGAACAACCCACAGGATGTTCGCGAGATTGGTAACGATCAGCCACGGCCCGAGGCGTTCGAAGAGCGTCGCGCGATAAGACGGCTCAGGCCGTCCTTCTGCGGGTGCCCGGATGGCGACCCATAGCTGGTAACCGCCATTGAGAAGGAGCCCGAAAAAGATGAGACCCCAGATGGAGAACGCGTAGCCCGCCGGGGTGAACAGGGTGCGGTACTCGGCGCTCATGCCGCCCACGGTCCGCCCCCGAAATCCATTCGCCGACGTCCAGCCGTTCCACGCCACGACGGCGAAGACGACGAGCAGATTGAGCACCGCGAGGGCGCGATTCCGAGTCATGGGCCGCTCATGAGGTGGGCGTCCTCACCACGGTCACGTCCACGAACCGAACTTCGTCGCCGCGCCTCACCGTGCCCCCCTCGAGAATGCGGGCGAGGATCCCCCCGTGGCCCCGCATGGCGGAAAAGCCGCCGGGACCGAGCGCCGCTTCCATCTGCGCGCACGGGGCACAGTGGCCGGTGCCTTCGAACAAGACCTCTCCGATCCAAAAGCGTGCCGTGCGCAACGAGAGCAAATTGATGCCCTGGACGACGAGGTTGCGACGCACCTCTTCGGGATGCACGCGGTCGCGGCCGGTGAGCCCCGCGATGATCGGAAGGTGCTCGGCTTGTATCAGGCTCACCTGGCGCTTGCCGCCGCGACGACGCGACTTGCGGTCGCCGTCGAGGCCGCGGTCGGTGAGCGCATCGACCTCGTCTCGCGTCGCCATGGGCTCGCCGCGACCAGGTCGCACCCCAATCCACTCGAGGCGCCCCACCTGGGGCACCCGTCGCAGAAGGTCTGCCAACTTGGGCTTCATCGGGATGGCTCGCGCCGCGACCGAGCGACCGCGACGCTTACTTCAGGAACTTGATGGTCAGCGGATAATGCCAGAGCTCGCCCTTGTTCGCCTTCACTGCGCCGATGATCGAAAAGGCGATCGAAGCGAGCGCCAGCGCCATGAGCAAGAAGGCGCCAACGATGACGAGGGTGAGAATGACGCACACGACGCCGTAGATGATCTCGGAGATGATCCAATTCGTGACGGCCTTGCCGTGCGCATCGATGCCCGGGAGCTCGTCTTTCTTCGTCTGCCACAGGATGATGGGGAGGATGAGTCCGAGGAACGGGAAGAAAAAGCCTGCGAGCTGGGAGAGGTGGATGAAGGTCGCGAACTCGCGCGCCTTTGGATCGGTGAGAAAGCCGCCTTCCATCGGGCCCGCGTAGGGCGCCATCGCGTAGCCGCCGACGCCGTGAGGCGCCGCATAGGGGTGACCACCAACCCCGTGGCCCGCTCCCGGCGGAGGCCCGTAGCCCGGTGCCGCCGGGCCGGCGGGCCCGCCCATCGGGGGTTGGCCCCATCCGGGCGGCTGGGCCCCGCCGCCTGGCGCCGCCGGCGGTTGGCCCCACCCCGGCGGATGCGGTCCCGCCCCGGCGGCGGGCGCGGGCGCGCCTCCTCCTCCGGCGGGCTGTTGTCCCCAACCCGGCTGCGGTCCAGCCCCAGGAGACGGGGCCGCAGGTTGTCCCCATCCCGCCGCGGGCGTGCCGGGCGATGGGGGATAGGCGCCCCCAGGGGGTGGGGGCGGGTACGGAGGTCCTCCCTGAGATGACACGAAGACCAGCCTACCTACCCCGACGACCGCCGTACAACGGTCACGTGGGTCCAGCGTCGCGAAGAGATCCCCGAACCCCGCCTCTCGGCGTGCTTCACCGCGTCGGCTGTGGTCGCATGTCCTTTCGACGATGAGAGACCCCACGAGCGATGCCAGGTCGACGGCGTGGACCCGCGCGCGGGACAGCCTGCGGGCGTGGCTGGGCGGGCACGCGGTCGTGAACTCAGAGCCATTTCCGGGGTTGGGCCACGTGGTGGCGTTGGCCGCCGACCCCTTGCGACTGTTTCAGGAACTCGCTCGCGAGCACGGGGGGGTGGCCCCGCTGCGGCTCGGCACCCAACGGGCTTGGCTGGTGACGGAGCCGGCCCAAGCGGAGGAGATCTTCGTCACCCAGATCGACCGCTACTCGCGCCGGACGGTGGTGTACGACGCGCTCACCGATTTTCTCGGCCGGAGCATCCTCACGAGCGAAGGCGACGACTGGCGTCGACATCGGCGGATGGTGCAGCCCGCATTTCAACGAAAGCGTCTGGCCGCCTTCACCGAGACGATCGCCCGCCTCACCGCGGAGCACGTGGCGCAATGGCGCGGCGAACTCGACGTGAGCGAAGCGATGATGCGACTGACGCTGCAGATCGTGAGCGAAACCCTGCTCGGGACCAAAACGCAGCATCACGCCGACGACATCGGAGCCGCCGTCGACGCAGGGCAACGTCACACCCGGGCCGCCATCACTCGTCTCTTCGACCTCCCCGAAGCGATCCCCACGCCCGCGCGGCGCAACCTCGCCCGCGTGCGGGGCAAAATCGACGCGATCGCCTACGCGCTCATTGAAGCCCGTCGTGCGGCCGGGGACGACGGCGCCGACGCCACCTCGATGCTGATCCGGGCCCGCGACGAGCACGGCGCTCCGCTCCCCCCGGAGCGCATTCGTAACGAGCTGATCACCTTGCTCTCGGCCGGGCACGAGACCACGTCCAACGCGCTGACGTGGACGATGATGCGGTTGAGTCAGCACCCCGACGTGGCCCGTCGTTTTCACGACGAAGTCGACACCGTGCTCGGCGGCCGCCCCCCCACCCTCGACGACGTTCCGCGACTGACCTTTACGCGGTGGCTGTTCGACGAGGTGCTGCGGTTGCACCCGCCCGCGTGGGCGACCGGTCGCATCGCCCTGCAAGACCATCGGCTCGGCGACCGCGACGTGCGTACCGACGATGTGATTCTCATCTCGCCCTACGTGACGCAGCGTAGACCCGACCTCTGGACGAACCCCGAAGGCTTCGACCCCGCCCGCTGGGAGGCACTCTCTCGCCGCGGTGCCCTGCCCCCGTTCACTTTTTTTCCGTTCGGGGGCGGACGTCGCAAGTGCGTGGGCGAGTCTTTCGCGTACTTGGAGGCGATCCTCATCCTCGCCATCATCGGCCAGACGATTGAACTCACCCTGACCGGTCGCCCCGTCGTCCCCTCCCCGCAGATCACCCTTGGGGTTGCATCCGGCATGTGGATGACGGCGAGCCCACGGCCCCCGAGTTGACTTGTCCGGGGCGGCCGCCGCGCCTACGCAAGGGTCCGTGGCGATTCGAATCCCCTTGCGGGCGATCATCCTTCTCCTGTTCTCCGCGGCCTCCTGCAGTTCTGCGCCGGCGTCCCCGGCAGCGGGGCCTCCTCAACCGGGCTCCCCGGAGGAGAAGGTCGTGGCCCCCGGGGCCAACGAGGAAGACGACGCCCGCGTCTCGGCGATCGAGGCCCACGAGGGCGAGCGTACTCCGCTGCCCCAGGTCGCTCCCGCCGCCGCCTGGGACGCGACCTTCAAACCGAGCGCCTTCGTGCTCGAGGGCACCGCCGCGGCCGCGCTTCAGACCTATGTGCCGCGCACGGGGGAGATGACCTTCATGGCCGATGCCCTCCCCCGGGTGCCTCGCGTCGGGCAGACCATGTTGGTGGCGGGAAAGGCCCTCGTGCGCGTCAAGAGCGTCGCCCGGCAAGGCCGGAGCTTGCTCGTGCAAACCGAACCCGGGAACTTGGCCGAGGTGATCCAAGACGGACGATTCTCGTTTCAGACGCCGGTCGACCTCGACGCCGCCCGCATCACCCTCGACCTCCCTGACGAGGGACGCTCCTTCCTCGCTCAGACGACGGTGGAGAAGATCGACAAGACGACCCTCGGCTCCAAGGACGGCATCAAGAAGTGGTCGATCTCACGGGGCGACCTCACGTACGAAATCGTCGCGACACCCAAGAAAGGGACGCTCGAGGTCGAAGCGAAGGTCATCAAGAAGAAGGGCGCAAAAGCGACCCTCGCCTACGTCGCGAAGGCGACCGTCAACAACCTCGTGGTGAAGGGGGGCGGGGCCTATCAGGGCGGGAAGCTCAGTGAGCTGAAGTTCAAGCAAGAAGACCTCGACGTCGACGTCGAGTTGTCGCTTCAGGCCGCCGGCTCGGGGCTCGGCAAGGTCGATCTGACCCTGCCCGAGCCGGCGATCACGTTGCCCATCACCGTGGGCCCTCTCGTCTTTACGGCCAAGGTGGGATTGAAGCTGATCGGCGCCATCACCATTCCCGGCACCGCTTCCGCACAGGCCTACGTCAAGTTCAAGTACCGGGGTGACACCGAGCTCGACTACGACGACGTCGAGATGGGCGTCAAAGTCGAGGGCAAAACGGCCGCGGGCAAGGTGACGGCAAAAGCTAATACGAAGGTCATCGACATCGATACCAAACCCTTCGACTCCGCGGCGATGATCGGTCTTCCGGTCGACGCCCAGTTCGGCATCGCAGTCCCGCGACTCAGCATCGGCCTTTTCGGCACGGGCATCGTCCCGTACATGCACGTCGGATTCGTCGCCGGCTCGCGCCTCAAGTGGGGCCCGCTCTGCAAATCGGGCTACATCAAAATGGTCAAGTCGGCGGGCTACGACTTCAGCGTTCTTGGCGTCAAACTCCGCAGCGACAAGCTTTTCGTGGAGGAAAAGGGCTGGAGGTCCCCCAAGGGCGGCTGCCCCAAAAAGTGAGCGCCGAACGTCCCGCAAGTCTTCCCCGCCGCCCGCTCCGGCTGCTTCGCTCCAGGCCTCCCCAAGACGGGCTCTAGTTTCGGGTCTCCGGGTGTCGGGTCTCCGGGTGTCGGGTCTCCGGGTGTCGGGTCTCCGGGTGTCGGGTCTCCGGGTCTCCGGGTCTCCGGGTGTCGGGGTCTCCGGGTGTCGGCCATCAGCCCCAGCCGCAACGCGGCCCGTTTCGGGGAGGGGCCCCCGGGAGCGAAGCGACACGGGGGAGGGGCCTTCTGAAGGCCCCTCAGGGAAAGGTTCGGAGCGACCGTGATGCTCGCCCGCGGAACCTCGACTCGTTCTCGTCCCACCTGGGACGAGTCGAGGTGTAGCGGAAGAGGGGAGCCTAGAAATGCCACATGAGCCCGACGTTGGCGGCGACCTGCCACTGCCAACCGGTCTGGTACGATTCGGTAGCCACTTTGAGGTCATCGTTCTCAACGCGGGTTGTGACCCGACTGCGTTCGGTTCGGACGTCACTGACCCCGGGGTTGAAGCTGCCCCGAAGCTGAATGGGGATGCGAAGATCGACCTTCGGAATGGGTAGGTTGATCTCCATGCCGAACCCAAATGTCAGGAAGGTGTAATCCTCCGAGAACGCCGTAAACGTCGAGCCACTGTTGTTGTTGCCGTCGACGATCTCGAGCTCGCCCTCGTTGGGCAGCACGAACTCAGGGCCGAGAAAGACGACCGGCGTGACGAAGCGGCCCGGCAGCGCCCCTTTGAGCAACAGCGGGACGTGGACGGCGCCGTGTCCAATCTCGATCCCGAACTCGTTCGTCGTATTGCTGGTGAAATTGGTGATGGTGATGTCGGCGCGACCGCGGTCGCGCGTGTAGAGCACGTCCATCTCGAAGCCGACGTATCCGAGGAAGCGAACGTCGAGCGCGAAGCCCCCTCCGGCGTGGACGCCGAAGAACCCGGGGTATCCGGGGGTCGGGACGCCGCCGTCGACCGATTGATCTCCGGGCTCGTCGAGCACGTTGATGCCGACTTGACCTACCCCGCCGACGCCGACGCTAATCCACTCGGGGAGAAAGTGGTCGGCGGCCCGGGGCTCGTCGGCCCGGGCGGTGGCGGGCGTACCGGCCCCGAAGGCGACGACGACGGCGGCGATGACACCCCACCGGCTCATGATCGCACCCCGATCCCCTCGTAGGTGAACCCCATCTTCGCAAGCCCGTAACTCGACCAAATGTTGCGACCATCGACCAGGAGCGGCCGGTTGAGGGTGGCCTTGAGGCGACTGAAATCCGGATTCTGATACATGCGCCATTCCGTCACGAGAACCAGCGCGTCGGCGTCGGTGGCCGCGTCGTAGGCGTCCTCGTGCAGGGTGATGCGGTCGCCGTACGCGGCACGGGCATGGTCCATGGCCTCGGGATCGTGGGCGTGCACTTCGGCCCCTTCCGAGAGCAATACGTCGATGAGCTGTAGGGACGCCGACTCGCGAATGTCGTCGGTGCGCGGCTTGAAGGCAATGCCCCAGACACAGATTCGCTTCCCCGAAGATCGCCGTCGAAGTACCCGTGCTTGAGCTTGCGGGCCAAGACCCCCTTCTGCCGCTGGTTGACCCGATCGGTCACCGCCGCGAGTTCGAGCTCGAGGCCGTGTTCACGCCCCGTGTGCACCAACGCGACGACGTCCTTGGGGAAGCACGACCCGCCGTAGCCGGGACCGGCGTAGAGAAACCCAGAACCGATGCGGCGGTCGCTCCCGACCCCCTTGCGAACGTCGTGCACATCGGCGTCGACCCGCTCGCACAGGGCCGCGACCTCGTTCATGAACGAGATCCGCATGGCGAGCATCGTGTTGGCGACGTACTTCGTGAGCTCGGCGCTCGAAGGATTCATGAAGATGATGCGATCCTGACCGAGACTCACCGGGTGGTAGAGGCGCGCCATGATGTCCCGGGCGAAGGCATCGTCGTCGTCGCAGCCGATCACGATCCGGTCTGGCTTCATGAAGTCGTTGATCGCGTCCCCCTCCTTGAGGAACTCGGGGTTGCTGACGACGTGCACCCGGTGCGGCGCATCGGCCACGATACGCCGCACGCGGTCGTTGGTCCCGACCGGGACCGTGCTCTTGAGCACGAGGACGGTCTCTTGCGCGACGTTGGCCGCGACCGCCTCGGCGACGCGGTCCACGGCCGAGAGGTCGGCGGCGCCGTCGCTTCGGGGCGGGGTCCCGACGGCGACGAACACCACTTGAGAGTCGGCGATGGCACGCGGGGGGTCGGAGGAAAACGACAAACGCCCGGCCTCGCGGTTCCGCGCCACCATGGTGTCGAGCCCCGGCTCGAAAATGGGCATGTCGCCGCGCTCGAGCACGGCGACCTTGTCGCGGTTAATGTCGGCGCAGATGACATCGTTGCCCGTCTCCGCGAAACACGCGCCGCTCACGAGCCCAACGTAGCCCGTCCCCATCATGCACAACTTCATGGTGGGGACGCTTTACCATGAACCGGGGGGCCGAGGCCCCTCCGCCCAGCTCCGCCTCCCCCTGGGCGGGAGACCTACTCCGCTGGCGACGGGTTGGGCCGCGCCGGGGGCAGCGTCGTCGTCGTCGTCGTCGTGCCCCCCCCACCGAGCCGGCCCGCCGTCTTCACGAGGTCGACGCCCGTCGCCGCTTTGAGCTGCTCGTTGAATCGAATGGCCTTTCCGGCCACCCCCTGACTCTGCTGGTCGTCGCCCAGGACCGTCCACTCGTGAATCCGTAGGGGCCGTTCCGCCCCGCTGATGCGACTGAGCATGGGCATGAGCTGCTGCAGCACGAGCACCTCGCGGGCAGCGTCCCCCGCGGTCTTGTACTCATGCACCAGCTTGTCGAGCGCTTCGGCCTCGGCGCGCCCCCGCTCGACGATCTGCGCGGCCTTGGCGCGAGCGTCTTCCTCGAGCTTTCGCGACTCCGCCACCCAGGGCTGGACCACGTCGGCGTCGAGCTGGCGTTCGACCTGGACCGCCCGCTCCCGCTGACGGTTGATGTCCTCTTGGATTTTGGCGATCTCGGCGCGAACTTCGCCCTCCGCGGTCGCGATCTTCGCCTCGCGACCCGTGACCGCATCCTTGACGCGGCGCTCGGTCTCCTGGCGCGCGATGGCGAGGTTGGCGCGAATCTTCGCGAGCTCCGAGGCGCCCCAGTTCTCCGCCTTTTGGATGGCGGCCTGGCTCTTCGCATGGGCTTCGGCGACGGCCGCGTCGCGTCGGATGTCGGCGCCGCGAATGCGACCGATGGAGTTGAGGTAGTTCGCGTCGTCGGTGACGTTCTGGATCTTCAGGGTGTCGAGCAGCAAGCCCATGCGGGAGAAGTCGTGCTCCGCTTCCTCGAGGAGCGTGTTCCCGAAGGCCACCTTGTCCTCGTTGACCTGCTCGGGGGTGAGCTGGGCGAGCACGCCGCGCACGTTGCCCTCGAGGGTCTCACGGGCCACGGCCGCGATCTCACCACGACTTCGGCCGAGAAACCGCTCGACCGCATTCGACAACCGCGGCTCGGCGCCCGGGAGCTTCACGTGGGCCACGCCCTCGACCGTGAGGGGGATCCCGCCCTTCGAGAAGGCGTGGCGCACCACGATCTCGACGGGGATGTTCGAGAGGTCCATCCAGTCGACCCGCTCGATGAGGGGAATGCGCACCGCGCGCCCGCCCCGCACGGCGCGCCATCCGACGGTTCGGTTGCCGGCCCGGCGGGTACGACCACTCAGCACCAGCACTTGGTTGGGGGTCGCGACGAACAGGAGGTTCTTGAGGGTGTAGACGATCGAGCCGATGACGACCGCGACCACGATGAGGGCGACGACGACAATCTCCATCAGAGGGCTCCTTCCTTGCCGGCCGACGGCGTACGGCGGGACGTGGTCATGCGTTGGGTGGGCGGCGACGGTTCGTACTTCCGCCGCGATGACGCGCTGGTGGTGCCGCCGCCGCCACCGGCACGGGTCCGACCGTTGGTGTTTTGCTTGTCCGACCGGTGATCGACGGGCGCCAACAACCGCTCGAGGTCGAGACCGAGCGCCTCGCCCGTTTCCCGCAACACGGAGGCGACCGCGGCGGGATAGCTCGAGAGCACCGCGCTGTAGGCTTGGTCGTCGCCCGCGACGAGCTTGATCTGTCCGACCTCACTGTTGGCCACCCGGTCGGCCGCGGCCTCCGCGAGGGCCTGGAGCTGTTGCAAGACGTAGACGTCCCGTCCGGCCTCACCGGCCGCCGCCCACTTCTCGGACACCAACCGCAGCGCCTCCGCCGTCGCCTTTCCGTTTTCGATCGCGGGCGCGGCTTCGCCGCGTGCCTTCAGCTCTTCGGCTTTGCGCCGGGCCTCGGCCGGGAGCACCACGTCGTTGTGAAGGCGGAGCTTCTCCAGCTCGGACCGTAGCGCTTGAAGCTGCTGTTCGGCTCGGGCCCGCGCCGTCTCCGCCGCCATCTCCGCTTGGTTCTCGGCCTCGCGCGAACGGGCGTCGAGCTGAGCCATTTCGGCCTGAGCGGTGTTCTTCGCTTCAACGACGCGGGTCTGGGCTTGCTTGGTCGCCGTTTCGGCCCGCTCACGGGCGGCGGCCGTCGCCTCGGCGACGGCCTGATTGGCCGCGTTTTCGGCGTTCTCGGCGTCGCGGAGCATGCCCGCGATCCGCGGTCGGCCGAGATTGTTGAGGTACTCCTGGTCGTCGCTGACGTGTTGCACCTTGAGCACGTCCAGCTCGAGACCGAGTTGGTAGAAGTCGTCCTGAGCGCTCTTCATGAGCGACTCGGCGAACTTCAGCCGGTCTTCGTTGACCTCCTCGGGCGTGAGCTGCGAGACGACCTCGCGGAGCACGCCCTCGAGCGTCTGCTGCGCGGCCACCGCGATCTGTGAGGCGTGGTGGTCGAGAAACCGTTCGATGGCGTTGCGGACCGCCACGGGGTCCGCCGACAACTTCACGTTGGCGATCGCACGCACCGTGAGTGGGATCCCGCCCGCCGAGTAGGCGTTTTGCACCATCACTTCGACGGGGAAGAGGCGCATATCCATCCGGCGCACCACCTCCAAGAAGGGGATCCGGAACCCGCGACCGCCCTGGACAATTTTGAAGTTGCTCGTCGAGCCGTCGGGGAGGCGGTGGGTGCGACCGCTGAAGATCAAAATCTCGTTGGGTCCACAAATGAAGAGGAACCGTCGGATGACGGCGATGAGCACGACGAATCCGAGGACGACCCCCCCGGCCGCCACGAGCACGGCCATCAGCGCATCGAAGTCGGTCGACGACATGAATAGCGGGGGCGCAGCTCCCCCGAACGCCACGTTGAACATGTCGAGAAAGATTATCAGCTCGCCGCGCGGCGCCACCGAAATAAGGCCCACCGGGGCTTACTGAAGCTCTCGGGGGGCCCGGCTCACCATCGCCATCTCACCCTCGACCTCTTCGATGATGACCGCTTCGCCGATGTCGATCCGTGGACCTTTGGTGCGCGCGAGCAGATCGAAGGTCTGCCCGGAGAGCTCGATTCGCACCTTCCCGAGCCGTTGTTCGTGTGGGGGTACGACCACGCGTCCGACCCGCCCCACCGCCCCGGCGGTGGTGCTCTGGACCGCGCGGCTCGCGGTACGTTTGAGGGTTCGAAAAGCGAGGGCGGCCAGCAGGCCCGACCCTACCCCCAAGGCGCTCGCGGTCGCCGCCGTCGCCCCCGCGCCCACCCCGGTGAGGTAGGTGAGCAGCGTCCCTGCCAACCCGAAGCCGAGGCAAAAGAACACCCAGAAGCGAATCGAGAGAAACAGGGTGACGAGGTCGAGGACGCCGTCGGTGACCCCGCCAGAGGCAGAGGCATGGGCCCCGGCGTCTCCGTCGCCATCGAAGGCCGCTTCGCCATCGCCCTCGATGGAGAAGTCCTTGTCGAAGGCATCCACGTCCCCGTCGCCATCGACGTCGACGTCTTTCGAGCCCATGATCGCCTGGATCCCCACGATCCCGAGCCCCACCACGAGCGCGAAGAGGTAAGCGTATCCCACGGCGGAAATGTACACCGAACCCCCGCCGTCGCCCGCTTCCTGATGCCCGAGCTTCCCGAGGTCGAAACCGTCCGCCGTGAGCTCGACGCGTGGCTGCCGGGCCGCACGATTGTCGCCGCCCGACGGGAGGACGCGCCGAAGGGTCCCAAGTACCGCGACTTGGAGCGGGCGACCGGGCAACGGATCGAAGCCCTCACCCGGCGCGGTAAGTTCATCCTCTTGTCGCTCTCGGGCGGCGATGAACTCGTGATCCACCTCGGCATGACGGGGCAGATCCATCGGGCTCGGCCCGTCGCGCACGTGCGGGCCTGTCTCGAACTCGACCGCGGCGTCCTCTTCTTTCGCGACGTCCGGAGGTTCGGTCGCTTTCTCGTGGTCCCCGCCGGGGCCTACGGGGTCCTCCCGACGTTGGCCCACCTCGGTCCGGAACCCCTCGACCCGCAGGACTTCACCCTCGACCGTTTCGCCGCCCGGCTCCGCGGCCGGAAGACCTCGATCAAAGCCGCCATCATGAGCCAGAGGCCGGTGGCCGGGGTCGGCAACATCTACACCGATGAATCCCTCTGGCAGGCGCAGATCCACCCCCGCGCCGAGGCGGGGCGGATCGGACGCCGGCGTCTCGACCGCCTCCGTGGGGCCATCGTCGAGATCCTCGGTCGCAGCGTCGCCGCGGGGGGCACCACCCTCCGCGACTACCGCACCGTCGCCGGGGACACCGGCGCCTTCGTGCACCAGCTTCAGGCATACGGCCGCGAGGGCGCGCCGTGCATGCGCTGCGACCGGGTGATTCGCCGGGTCGTCGTCGCGCAGCGTGGGACGTGGTTCTGTCCCGGCTGCCAACGCAAGTGAGGCCGCGTCAGCCGGCAGGCACGTCGAGGCAGCAGCGAAATCCGAGGTGGTAATTGACGTGCCACGCCTTGTGCATGGGTTGCACGTGCCACCGCGGGTCGTGACGGCAGACGTCGACGTAGGTCTCACGGGCGCGCGGCTCATGAGGACGGCGGTGAACATCTACGTAGAAGAAGGCGCTGCCCTTGAGTTGGCTCACGCGCGCTCCCTCTTCGGCGTCGTACCGGGTCATCGCCTCGGCGACGTTGCCGTGTAGGTCGTAGACGCCGAAGCGCGACCGACACCGGGGAAAGCTCCCGCTCGGCTCGGTGTGGGTCCCGCACGTCTCCCACGCGGTTTGCACCGTGCGCGCATCGCAGGGCGGGTCGTTGTGCATCGCTGCCCGCTTGTTCGTATTGCAGACCTCTAGATCGAGCGTGTCGCCGTAGGCGTAGCGTTGGGGCGGCCCGCCGTCGGGGTCGCCCTCGCACGCGAGCATCCACTCCTCCTGTCGACACAAGCGTTTGCCGAGCTTCTTGCAGACCTGATGCGCCTGGGTGGCGCCGGACCACACCACGGGAAGCTCACACGGTCGGTTGGGAAATTCGAACTGATCGATGCAGAACTTCGCCCGGGTCACGTCGCCCCCCTCGAAGATCGGCACCATGTAGGGTTGGCCGCCGCAGACCTTTCGCTGCTCTTCGGTGGCGAGCCCTGAGGCCTCGCTCTGCAACCCGCGCCAGCACGCCTCTCGAGTGATGTCGTGCTGCGCGATCTCGGGGTTGCCCTGATTGATCTTCGCCGCCCGTCCCGGCGCGACGTGCCGGGCGTAAAACGTCTGCGACGCTTCGTCGCCCCCTCCCCCGAACAGCGCGACGAGGCCCTCCCGGGTGGTCGCCACCAAAGGACGCGACCATCGGACCCAAGGGGGCACGACGAGGGAAGCCGACGGCAGGGACGCCGACGATGTCGTCGTCGTCGTCGCCACCGGTCCTGGCGTCGAGGGGGCCGCCGATGGCGACGAGGCTTCGACCGCGGGGGGCGTGGGGTCGGGGTCCGCGGGCTGTCCGCACGCGACCGCCACCAGCGTTGGGCTCATGAGCGCGACCAGCGGCCCAAGGCGTCGCACACGGGGGCACCAGGCAGTAGGGCCGCGCGAACCGAGCCGCGACCTCGGTGAGCACCGAGCGGACAGCGCGGTCAGGACCACGCGGGGCCGTCGGACACCGAGCTCCGCGGCCACGTCGAGGGGCGGAGGGTGCTCGGGTCTCCGAGGTCGATGAAGTCGGCGAGAATCCGCAACAGCGAGGTACGATCTTCCGGAAGCTGCGCCCGAAGCCGCAGGTGATTGCTCGGATGAAGGGCGGAAAACGCGCATCGGGAAAAGTCGCTGCGGTCGATGATGGCGTGGAGTTCTTCGAGCAGCTCGAAGCGGTCGAGCGGCGCCTCGGGAGGCGCCAGATCGTTGACGGCCTGGTTGGCCGCCGTCGTGGTGGTGAGGGTGGCCAGCATCTGCGGGTCGATGTCGGTCAGCAACCGCGCCGTCTCCGTGGCGTGAATGGCGCTGCGGGCGCGTCCCCCGACGCCGAGGGTCACCATCACGGAGTGCGCGATGTCGGCATCGCGAAGTTTGTCGGCCGCGAGGAGGCACCCCCGATAGGTCACGTTGGCGCGGAGCCGCTGCATGGTGGGCTCGTCGCCCGAGTAGATCCCGTCGTAGATGACGTCGAGGCCGAGGCGGTGGAGCCGTCGCAAGTCCTCGAGCGATTTGTCGCCCACGCTCAGGGCGTCGCCGTACATGCTGACGGCAGCGACCCAGGGAAGCTGCACGCGGATCGCGGTGAGGAGTCGCTCGAGCTGCGGCGTGGTGAGGACCAGCGCGTCACCGTCGCAGAGGAACACCCGGGAAAAGGCGGGCCCGAGCTCGGCCGCGCGACCCAACTCGATGTCGAGCTGCGCCCATGACTTCATCTCGGGCGAAGCGCTGAGGCGAGGGAGGCTTCGCGTGCCATCGCGGGCGACACCATCCCGCACCTGCACCAGCAGGCTCCGCGCCTCCTCGGGCGGACGGTCGATGCACCCTTGGTACTCCATGCCACCAAGCTAACCCCCGCCGGGGATGTCCACGAGGGGCGACAGGACGATGTGACAATTCTTCTGAACACCGATTGCGCAGCGATTCGACGGCCGCTCGACGGTTCGCTTCGCGTTACCGGAAGCGGGTCAAAATGCCTTGGGAAACAAGGTCCGAAGGGTTGGGGCCTCGCGGTCGCGCGCGCTGACGAGCGGTTGCGCGACCGGCCAGCGCACCCCAACGTCGGGATCGTCCCAGGCAAACCCCTTCTCTTCGTCGGGGTCGTAGTGAGCGTCGACCTTGTAGAGGACTTCGGCGTCGCGCAGCGCCACGTAACCGTGCGCGAAGCCCACCGGAATGAAGAGCGCTTGGGGCCGCGCCGCGTCGAGCTCCCAGGCTTCCCATCGGCCGAACGTCGACGACCCGACGCGAATGTCGACGGCGACATCCCACACCGTACCTGCGACCGCCCGGACCAGCTTCGCTTGTCCGGGCCGACGCTGAAAATGAAGTCCCCGCAAGGTCCCCTGCTGGGACCGCGCGTGGTTGTCCTGCACGAACTGCGCATCGATGCCCGCCTCGAGGTAGCGCGCCCGGTGGTACGACTCGAAAAAGAACCCGCGGGCGTCTTCAAACACCCTCGGGGTCATGAGCATCACCTCGGGCAGCACGGCCCCTCGGGTGACCTCGATCAAAAGGTCTGCCCGTTGTTGATGAGGCCGCGCGTCGCCGCCGCCGGAGCTTGCCAGGTGAAGTCGGCGTAGGCCATTCCCATGCCGGAGAGCTGAAGCGACGTCCCGACGGCGGTGGTGTCGTCCTCCACCACACCGATGTCGACAGACACCATGCCGAGGGCGGGGCCATCACTCGCGGTGAAGGTTCCTCCGTACGACAAGAACTGAACCACCTGGCCGAGGTCGTCGAGAAGGGCGAGACCGTCAGGGTCACCGTTCTGAATGCTGGACTCAGGAAACCAGAGCGCTCCGAAACCGGTTCCCTGTTGGTTGGGAATGACACCGGAAAGCGCGAAGGTTCGGTAGGTCTGCGACGTCGCACCGTTGTAGAGCACGATCTCGTAATTGGTGAGGTCCGCTCCCGCCGTGCCGGCGATCTCGACGCCCTCGTCGGCGTCGCCTCCGGCGTTGTTGTAGTGAAGCTCGTTGATCCACACGGCGACGGGCATCATGCCCCCGGCGCCCGACGAGGAAGACGACGCGCTGCTGCTGCTACTGCCGGCAGACGTGGTGGTCGTGGTCGTCGTCGTGCTCGCCGCGGTCGTGGAGGACGTCGACGTCGACGCCGCGGTGCCCCCTCCCGCCGACGAGGTCGTCGACGCCATCGTCGCGCCCGTCGCCCCGCTTCCGCCGACGCCGTCGTCGTCTTCGTCGAGGAGGAGGTCCTCGTTGTAGATGAGGCAAGAGCAGAGACCGCAAAGCCCTAACCAGACGATCCGCTTCATGTCTGCACCCTACACCCTCGACCACAACCGTGGATGGTGTCGCGATGCTCGCCGACAACGTCCAAGAGCGCCGACGACAAGCCGGCGAGGGCGAGCATCGCTCCCAGAGCCGGTTCTATTGTCTTGGGGGTGCCTCATTGTTTGCGCCGGTCAAAACTACCGATTTGACCGGCAGGATATCGCGCAGCACGGAAAGTGCAGAGCGGAAACGCCACTCAGTTCGCGACGGGCTGCAGCGCGCGCGAGAGGCGCCGACGCAGCTTTTTTTTGGCCGACACCTCGAGCTTGCGCACCCACTCGCGACTGACCCCCATCTGCGCGCCCACCGCCGCTAGCGATGGTCGCTCGTCGGCGGCGTCGAGCACCCGAACCTCCACCACCTGGCGCTCCCCTTCGAGGAGGGGCGCGTCGGCGAGGACCCGACGCACCACCTCGGCGCGGTGTCGTCGTTCGACCGCGTCGTGCGGGGTAGGGGTCACCGGGCACGGGAGCGCGTCGTCCAAACCCTCGAGAAAGGTGTCTCCCTGGGCGAACCGCCGCTGGACCGCCCGGATCCGACGTGGGCTCAGCTCGGTGCGACGCGCGAGCTCGTCGGCGAGGTCGTGTCCCGCCACCCCTTCGCTGAGGGCGAGGGTGCGGGCCCGGGCGATCTTTCGGCGGTCGCGGAGGTCTCGCTCGAGGCCCCCCGGAACGATCGAACTCGACCGCCGCACGGCGCGCCCGATGAACAGCCGGACCCAGTGCACCGCGTAGGTCCAGAGCCGCACCCCGCGGTCGGGGTCGAACTTGTCGAGGGCGTGGAGCAAGCCCAAGTGCCCCTCGGCGATGCGATCTTCGAGGCAGAGGTACCGCGCTCCGGTGCGCTGCGCGGCGGCGGCCACATGGTCGATGTGCGCCTCGACGAGGGCGTTACGCGCCGCGAGGTCGCCTTCGACGCGGTAGCGCAAGGCGAGCTCACGCTCGCGCTCGGCCGAGATCCGCGCGCCCTTCATGACACCTGCACCACGTCGGAGGCATCGCCGGCGCCGTGTCGGCGAAAACCGTTCCGCCGGCCATGAGCGTGGCCGTTCGCGCGGTCGTCGGGCAACCTCGTGGTGCTCTCTTCCGCGGACGACCGCAGCTCAGGTTCATGGGCCGACGTTTGGTGGGGTAGCGCTTGGTGGGGTGCAGTCTGATGGGGCGCCTCGAGGAGCGTCGCCAAAAGCTCGCCGATGGTGTGGTTCGCCTCGAGCGGGTGCCGAAGGGGACGGTCGAGGTCGAGGTGGTAGTGGTTGCGGCGCCCGACGCGTTCCCGCTCGATGACGCCGGCCTCCTCGAGTTCGGAGAGGATTCGCTGAACCGCGCGCTCGGTGACGCCGACGTCGTTCGCGATGTCTCGAACCCTCGCCGAGGGGTCTCGCGCCAGCACCAACGCGACATGGGCGTGGTTCGAAAGAAAAGTCCAACGGTGTTCAGGTCGTGACATGGGCCGCTCCGGGGACGCGTCTTGGAGAGCTTAACCGGAAACAAGATTCAGGCAATTCATTTACGGCTACGATTTTCGCGGCATCTTTTGCAGGCTAAGGCATGCTCAGGCTCGAAGCGCGGCGCCGCGCCTCGGGGGAGGTCACCTGCAATTCACTTCGCGTTATGCAATTCTCATGTTCCCCCTAAGGATGTCGTAGAGACGGCACGAGTACGATGGCGATCGTGAACCCCGGCATGACCGGCACGTCCGACGCGGCAGGCGAAGCCGCGGCGCTCGAGGCCACGCCGGCCGCCCCGGTGGCGGTGGACGTGCGCATCCGTGCGCCCGAGCTCGCGCGCGTGGTCGAGCTCGCGGCCGAAGCGCAGCGGGTGACGGTCGTACCCGAGTCGGTACTCACCACGGCGAGTCGCTACGTGGCGGATTGTGAGCCCGATACGCTGGGGGCGCTCCGGGCCCTGGCCGCCACCTGCCTCGAGCATGGCCTCAGCCCCGTCGTGCACCGGGTGGGATTCGAGGAGCTCGGCGCCCTGCTCCAAGATGGGCTGGTGCTCGCGCTGTGGTGCGACCAGTTCACCGAAGGGCGTTGGATCCTCGTGCAGGGTCGTGCCGATGCGCATCACGTGATCGTGCACGACTTGAAGAGTTCGCGGCGCACGAAGAAGAAGGTGCGTTTGCAACGTTTCCTCGAGGGCTTGCAGGCGGGGGGCATGATGTCGGTGTCGGCGGTCAGCATCGAGCCCCGCTACCCCCTCGACGTGCTCGGGGGGAACGCCGTCGGCGGCGACCCGGGTCCCGACCGCGCGCTGCGTCGACTCTGGTCCTTCGTGCGGCTCGAGGGGGCTGAACTGTGGATGGTGGTCGTCTACGCGGTGTTGATCGGGGTGCTGAGCCTCATCACGCCGGTGGCGGTGCAGGCGCTGGTCAACACGATCGCGTTCGGCTCCGTGCTCCAGCCCCTCATCATCCTGACCCTCGCGCTCACCGCAGGGCTGACCTTCGCCGCTGGCCTCGAGGTCCTGCGGATGTACGTCGTGGAGATCCTCCAGCGACGCGTCTTCGTGCGCGTGGCGGGCGACTTCGGGCGGCGTCTTTCGCGCCTCCACGCCGACTTTCACGACGGCCGCAACGCGCCCGAGCTGGCGAACCGCTTCTTCGACGTCATCACGGTGCAGAAGGCCGGCTCGACCCTGGCCATCGATGCGCTCGGGCTCCTCCTCCAAACCGCCATCGGAATGATCCTGCTGGCGTTTTATCACCCGCTGTTGCTCGCGTTCGACGGCGTCCTGGTGATCCTGCTGGCGGCTCTGATCATTCTACCGGCCAAGAAGGGCGCCAAATCGGCCATCTACGAATCCAAGGCGAAGTTTGCCACGGCGGCGTGGCTCGAAACGGTCGCCGCCAACCCGATGCTCTTCGCGAACGCCGAGAGCGTCGACAGCGCCGCCGCGCGGACCGAAGCGCTGTGCCGCACCTACCTCGACAAGCGGGCCACCCACTACAAGAAGCTGCTTACCCAGATCGTCGGTGGCCTCGGCCTCCAGGTGTTCGCGAGCGTCGCCCTGCTCGGCGTCGGCGGATGGTTGGTCATCAACCGTCAGCTCACCCTCGGCCAACTCGTCGCCGCGGAACTCGTGGTCAACGCGATCGGCAACGGCTTTTCGAAGCTCGGCAAGCAGATCGAGAAGCTCTACGACGCCGTCGCGGCCATGGATAAAATCGGTGAGGTCGTCGACGCGAAGCGAGAGCGCGACGGCGGTGAGCCCGTTCGTGGCACCGGTCCGCTGCACCTGCGCCTCAAGCAGGTCGCCCATCCGCGCCTCGCCAGCACCATCGACGCCGACATTCGCGCCGGCGAGCGCATCGGCATCGTGGGCGGACCCGGCTCGGGCAAGACGACGCTGCTCGACATCATCGCCGGCCGTCGCGACCCGAGCGCCGGTGCCCTTCGGGCCGACGGGGTCGACCTGCGGCAGGCCGATTTGCTTCGCTACCGGCAGGACGTCGGCATGTTGAACACCGACGTTCGGTTCGCCGCCACCACCATCGGCGAATACATGCGGTTCGCCGAACCGTTCTCCACCGGGGAGCAGATCCGAGAGGCGTTGCAAGCCGTTGGGTTGGGCGAGCGGGTGCTCGGCCTCCCCGATGGTCTGGAAAGCAAGCTGCTCCCCGATGGCGGGCCGCTGTCACGCACCGAAGCGTTGCGCCTTTCGGTGGCGCGAATCCTCGTCCAGCAGCCGCGACTCGTGCTGATCGATCTCACCCTCGACGTGCTCAGCGAGCACAGTGACATCGCCGACATCCTGCTGCGCCGGGGCGCACCGTGGACGGTGGTTATCGTCAGCCGTCACGAGGAGATCCTCTCCCGTTGTGACCGCGTCATCACCCTCAATCCCGCGGAGCCCGACGCATGAGCATGAATCGCGAGCGCGAGCTGCAACTCTACAGCTTTACCGCCCCGAGCCGGGTGCCGGCGAGCCACGTTCATCCGTTGGTACGGTGGTTGACCCGTGCCCTCTGGATCTTCGCGCTGGTCTCCGTCGTCGGCTTGCTCATCGCACCGTGGCAGCAGTCGGTCACCGGGGCCGGGCGCGCCATTGCGTTCGCGCCGACCGACCGCACCCAGAACATCGAGGCGCCCATCAAGGGCCGGATCACGAAGTGGTACGTGGCGGAGGGCAGCCAAGTTCAGGCCGGGGATCCCATCGCGGACATCACCGACAACGACCCGAACTACCTGTCCCGTCTCCAACAACAAGAGCGCGCCGCGACCGCACGGGTCGAGGCGGCCCAAACCGCCGTCGCCATCAACGAGGCGCGGGTGTCGGCGCTACAATCGGCCCGGGATGCCGCGGTCGCCAACGCCCAGCTCTACGTTCAGATCTCGCGGGACAAGCTCGCCGCGGCGAAAGAGGATCTCGATGCGGCCGAAGCGGCCTACAAGACGGCCCAGCTGAACCACGAGCGGCAGACGACGCTCGGACGCGAAGGCTTGGTCTCGACGCGGAAGGTCGAGCTCGCCGACCTGAAGTTGGCCGAGACCCGCACCAAACGACAGGCGGCGAGGGCCAAGGCCAACGCGGCGCGCCGGGAAGTGGCGGCGGCGACGGCCAAGCTCGACAACGTCTCCAACAAGGAAGCCTCGACCATCAACAAGGCCGAAGAGGAGCTGCAGAAGCTCCGCTCGGACCAGGCCAAGGCCGATCAGGAGCTGGCCAAGGCCCAGTCCGCGTTCTCGCGGCAGGAGCAGATGAAGGTCGTGGCGCCGACGAGCGGGACCGTCCTCCGACTCGTCGCCAACGGACCGGGCCACTTCGTGAAGGAGGGCGACCAGCTCGCCCAGATCGTCCCCAACACCGCGTCGCGCGCCGTTGAGTTGTGGGTGTCGGGCAACGACGCCCCGCTGATCACGGCCGGCCGCAAGGTCCGGGTTCAGTTCGAAGGGTGGCCGGCGGTGCAGTTCGTCGGGTGGCCCTCGGTCGCGGTCGGCACGTTTGGCGCCGAGGTTGCGTTCGTCGACGCTACCGACGACGGCACCGGGAAATTCCGAATCGTGGTCGTTCCCGACCCGGAGGACGATCCGTGGCCCGAGGCGCGGTTTCTCCGCCAAGGCGTCCGGGCCAACGGGTGGGTCCTGCTCAACGAGGTCACCGTCGCCTTCGAGCTCTGGCGACAACTGAACGGCTTCCCGCCGGTCATCGAAGCGCCCGGCACCCCGGGTGACATGCCCACGATGAACAAGAAGGGGGCGGGCGTCGGCGGTAAGGGCGAGAAGAAATGAACCGCGCGAGCCGGCGTGCCGCGCGCCTCGCGGTCGCCGTCCTCACCCTCGCCCCCCCGGCCGACCTCTGGGCGCAAGACGACACCCCGCCGAGCCGACCCCCGGTGCCCTCTCCCGACGCGCCCGGTCCCGGCGCGCCGACCCCCGAAGCGCCGCCATCGACGGCCCCCCCTCCCCCCGGGGGCTCGTCGTCGGCGGCAGTCGTCGATGGCGCCGCAGAAGCACCGCCGCGTGACGTGGTGCCCGCCGATGACCCCGCGCCGGACGCGGTCGGCGTGGGCGCCGCGCCGATGCGGGTGTTGATCGATCCCCCCCGCCCGCGAGACGGCCGGAGCTTGTCTCTCGGTCGGGTGCTGCAATCGATGGAGGGCGTGCATCCCAAGCTCGAAGAGGCGGAGGCCAAGGTCGACGCCGCCGAGGGCAAGCTGCTCGGCAAGCGAGGTGGTTTCGACCCCAAGGCCAAGCTGAGCGTGAAGGGGCAGCCCCTCGGCTTCTACGACAAGGGCGACATGGATGCGTTCGTCACCCAGGAGACCCCCCTCTGGGGCGCGAGCTTTTACGCGGGCTACGGCCGGTCGTTCGGGAATTGGCCGGGATACGACGCGGGGCCGATCACCCTCAACGGAGGTGAGTTTCGCGCCGGAGTCGACCTCCCGATCTGGCGCGGGGGACCGATCGACCGGCGCCGAGCCGACATCTCACAGGCCGAGTTCGGCGTGTCGGAGGCGGAACGCGACCGAGACATGACCGAGCTGCTGCTCGACAATGCCGCCGCCTACGCGTACTGGAGTTGGGTCGAGGCGGGGCTCGTGCTCGAGATCCACGAAGCGCTGCTCGCGGTGGCCGAAGCCCGCAACGATGGACTCAACCGCCGCATCGAGGCGGGCGACGCCCCCGACATCGACGGCATCGACAACCAGCGGGCCATTTTCGACCGCCAGACCAAAGTCATCGACGCCCGTCGAAAGCTCGAAACCGCATCGATTAAGCTCAGCCTTTATTACCGCGACCGCGAGGGCCGACCGGACCGTCCCGATCGGGCCGCCCTCCCTCGTGGCATCCCCGAGCCCACCGCCCCCAACGGCGACCGGCTCGACGACGACATTCAGCTCGCGACGAAAAAGCGCGGCGACGTCCGTGCGCTCGAGGCCGCCGTCGCCCAGGCCCGCGTCGAAGCCGAACTGCGCGACAACCAGGTTTCGCCCCAAGTCAACGTGATGGCGTGGGCCGCGCAGGACATCGGCAATCGGTCACTCCAGGACAAGGACGACACGGTCACGGGCAACCTGCGGCCGTTCGAGCTCGGGGTTGGGGTCACGCTGGAGATGCCGCTCTTGTTGCGCAAAGACCGGGGAAACGCCGCCGAAGCCCGAGGAAAGCTCGGCGCGGCGCGGGCGAAGGTACGGTGGCAACGCGAGGTCGCCGAGGCCGACGTGCGCCAGGCCTTCGCCAACCTCGAAGCCGCTTACGAAACGGTCTCTCTCGCTCGCGACACGCGGAAAGCGGCCGAG
Source organism: Myxococcota bacterium (assembly GCA_039027095.1). Lineage (GTDB taxonomy): Bacteria > Myxococcota_A > Polyangia > Polyangiales > Polyangiaceae > JAPYTK01. The sequence continues at coordinate 112,239 of JBCCLB010000010.1, read as the reverse complement.
GCCCTCGCGGTGGCCGAGCGCCGCAAGCTCGCGCTCGGCGCGACCGACATTCTCTACGTGAACCTCCGCGAGCTCTACGCCGCCGAGGCGGCGACGAAGGAGGTCAAGGCGCTCGCCGATTACCAGCGGGCTCGGGCCGACTACCTCACCGCGGCCGCCCGTGGCATCCGCTGACGGTCAGGCGTCCGTGTCATCGCCCGGGGGCACGACCAGCGACGAAGACAGCGACGAAGGGGGCGGTCCGAACCGGACCTGATGCGCTTCGCGCAGAACGTGGCGCAGGGTCGCTTCGGGGGGGTAGCCCATGGCTTGTCCGAGGTCTCGGAGCATGCCGACCTCGGCGTCCGTCAGTGACATTTCGATCGTCCTCTGGCCATCCCGACGCGACGACGCGGGCCGCGCGATCCGCGTCTTCACCTCGTGGGACGACGAGGGGGGCGGAGCATCGGAAGAAGCGTCGAGGCTCCGGTGCCGCTGCGCCTCGGCCAAGTGCCAGGCGGTTTCCCACGTGAGCTCTTGCCCCGGCTCGACGAGCGCGACGATGACCCGCGAGGTTCGCAGTTCATCCTCGTCGTCCACCGCGATCGTTCCCCGCCACGTCAACGTGCAGCGCAGCCGATTGGTGTCGATCCAGAGGGTGTCGCCCTTCATCTGGACCCGCTTCGCGTCATCGCCCTGCTCCAGGTACGCGCGGGGGGCATGGCCCGGCAGCGACATCTCGAGGGTCGGGGCGTCGGGGTGAAGGTGCTCGAGTCGGATGGTCGCGTCGGCGGGGATTTCGGCGAGCCTTTGGTCGGCCGGCGCGACGTTGAAGAACCCCCAGTTCATGTCGTCGGGGACCGGCTCGTGGCGCCAGTCGCCCGCGTCGACCCATCGCTGCTGCGTGTCGTCGAGCATCCGGCGGCGCGACGGCCAGCCGGCGGGGATGGGCCCGAGGCCACAGGGCGTCAGCGGCGTTTGCAACGACGGGGTCTCTCCTACCGCCTGCAGATGGGGCAACAGAATCCGCCCGTCGCTCTGCTCCACCAGTGCCATACCGACGGGATTCTTGGTGCCCTCCCCCCCGGGCGCCTTCTCGTAGCCGAGCGCCATCTTGCTGAAGAACTTTCGGTCCCGGAGCCGACCGTCGCGGCGAAGGTAACGCTCGGCGTGAACTTCGATCCGCTTGTCGACCCCGATCCGATGGTCCACCCCGATCCGCTTGTCGGCAGGGCCCACCACCAGCCGTGCCACGAGGGCCTTGGCGAGTTCTCCGGGGGGTGCGAACGCCTTGCCCACCACGGTCACGTCGGCCTCCGCCTTGAAGGGCGCCAAATCCGAAGCGCTGTAGAGCCCCTTCGCGGGGTTGTTCTGGGCGTGCAGGTCGCGCTCGTTGACGTCGTCGGGCGCGCTGGCGAGCGACAACGTCCCCGCTTGCAAGGCGTACGACACCTTGGCGATCACCGTGAGCACGAGCGCGTCCGCCTTGGGGCGCCAAAGGAGGGTGGTACCCTTCAGAGGACCCAGCTCGACGCATTCCACCTCACCCATCGCGCGCGGGAGTTTACGCAGCGGTCACCGGAAAAAAACCCTCCGGCAAGACCGCGACCCTTTCCGAGCGGACCGACCCGAGGCAACCATCACCTCGATCCCCATGCCCGTCGTGCTCGCGCTCCTCGCCATCGGTCTCGTCGCGCTCATCGGCTCGGCGATCAGGGGTCACCAGCGGAAAATCTCGGCCGCCTGGGCCGAGGCCGCCCGCAGGCTCGTCGGCCGCTATGACCCGAAGAGCGGCCCTTGGTACCGGCGCAGCAAGCGGATCGATGCCTCCCTGCGGGATCAGGACGTGTCGATCGACCATTACACGGTAAGCACCGGCAACACGACGATCACCTACACGCGGGGCGGCGCGGCGGTAGCGTTCGCGGGTGACTTCGAGCTGCGCGTGTATCCCAAGGGCTTTTGGGCCAACCTCGGCGAGGCGTTGGGGACCCAGGACGTCAAGACGGGAGACCCCTCGTTCGACGATGCATTCATGGTCAAAGCCAACGATGAGGCTCGCGCCCAGGCGTGGCTGACCCCCGCGGTACGCGCCGCCATCGAAACCGCAGAGGGATACCGGTTCACCCTCAAAAAGGGCCAGCTGAAGGCGGAGTACGCCACCCTCGAATCCGACCCCGACCGGCTCGTACGCCTGGCGCGCGCCACTGCCGTCGTCGCCCGGCGCGGTCGCGACCTGCGCTCGTTCTGGTTGGCGGAGGCAAAAGCGCGCGAAGCGACGGTTGAACAAGCCGCCCCCGACCGGCTGCGCATCTTCGTCGAAGACAACACGGTGCCCGTCCGGATCGAGACCAAGGCGGTGGGCGGTCCCACGCGGATCATCGCCCGGCGGATGAGTCGCGACGGCGAACCGTTCACGTTGGATGTCCACGGGGACGACCTGGTGGCCGCGTCGGAGGACCCGACCGCCACCCGGCGCCGAATTACCCCCGAGCTCGATCGCCGGATCCGCGCCCTCGGCCCGCGCCGCATCGTCGCCGACGGAGACGTGCTCGTCGTCGAAGCCGACGGCATCGAGGGTGATGCGTCCCGGCTCGAAGAAGCGATGGCGGTGGCCGAGGCCCTCGCCGCGGCGGACCCGCGCGCCGGTTATCGGTAGCCGGACGGGTGGTCGGACCGTCTGCGGACCACTAACCTCAGGGGCAAGCCATGGAGCTCGAAGCCCAAACCACCTACAGCCTCACCGAAGCGACGTTCGGCCTCACCGCCGCGGTCATCGGGCCCACGTTCGGCCTCATCGGGTTTCTTCTCGGGCGCCGGTCCCTGCCGGGCCTGTTTCGCTTCGCGCTGCCCGTGCTCGGGGTCGTGATGGGGTTGGCGGTCGTGGCCGCCATGGTGTTTGCCCTCTATCCGGACTATCCCGAAGTGGGGTTTCCCGAGCGTTACGCGCCGTTCCTCGTGGCGCCGGCCCACGTCTTCGGGTTCGTGATGGTCCGCCTCATCGCGCCGCCCCGCGAGGAACGCGAGCGCAACGCCGAGGATGCCGACGCAGAGCGCAAGGTGCGCCGCATCGTCGGCGGGGTATCGACCGGCGTGTGGGGGTTGGCCTCGTTGATTTCGGTCGGCCTCGGCGTCGCCGTGGTCATGCCGCCGCGCCTCAAACTCCCCGACGACGCCACCCGAATCACGGAGTCACTCGAGGGCAAAAAGATGATCACCGACCACCGCTACCGCCTCGAAGCCGACATGTCGGAAGCGACCTTTCACGCATACGCGGGCGAGCTCCAGCTCAGCCGGGCCGGACCGGCCCTGTACCAGAGCAAAAACGACGGCTGCGGCATGACCGCGCGCTACGACGGCCAGGGCCGCATGCGCCTCGAGAGTTGGTGCGGTCCACCCGGATCACCGGAAGCGGCCACCCGGCCCTAAACCCGGCGCTTCTGCCGTTTAGGCGATGACGTCGAGGCTTTGGCTTTTGATGAGGCACACCACCTCGACCCCCGGCTCGAGCTCGAGCACGCGCGCCGAGTTCGGAGACACCTCAGCCCAAATCGTCTGCCCGACGTCCACGGCGACCAGAACACGACCAGGAAGCGTCTCGACCCGCGTGACGGCGCCGCGCAGGCGGTTTTGCGCGCTCAAACCGCGTACGTCTTCCCGACTCAGGGTCACGTCCTGGGGAACGAACTGCACGAAGAGACGCGTCGGTGGGTCGGCCACGGCGGGCAGGTGAAATCGCTGGTCGCCGACCCGCCCTCGCCACTGTTCACGTTCCCATCGCACGCCATCGACCACGAGCCAGTTCATCGGCGCCGCCCGTGGACGGTCTGCGTTCGGTTGGAGACGAGAGAAGATCACGTCGGGCGTCCCCTCCGCCACGTTGTGCCCCTCCTCGAGCACGACGACCCAGTCGGCCAACCTCCGCACGGTGCTTTGCCGATGGCTTACGAGCACCACGGGGACGCGCAGCTCATCGATGACCTCTTCCAGATGATTGAGGACCTGCGCTTCGAGGCCTTCGTCGAGCGCCGAAAGCGGCTCGTCGAGCAAGAGCAGTTTAGGACGCGTCATCAGGGCCCGCCCCAGCGCCACGCGTTGGCGCTCTCCCCCGGACAGGTTTCGCGGGGCTCGTTTCAACAGCGCGCCGAGTCGCAGCATGCCGCAGATCCGCTGAAAGTACGCGTCCGACGCAGCGCCTCTCCGCGACCCCCGAAACCTGCACCCGAAAAGAAGATTCGCTTGGACGTCGAGGTGGGGAAACAAGAAGCGGCCCTGCGCCACCAAACCCACGTTGCGCTTTTCGCAGGCGAGGTTCACGTCTTCCTCGGCATCGAAAAAGACCTGGTCACCGACCTGAATGAAGCCCCGGTCGGGACGGAGAAAGCCCGCGAACATGCTCAGCACCGTGGACTTCCCCGTTCCGGAGGGGCCGAAGAGCGCAACGACCTTGTCGGAGGTGGCGAAGGCTACGTCGACCGCGAAGCCGGTGCCGAAACGATGCTGGGCGCGAAAACTAATGCTCGTCACGTCGTGACCAGCGCTTTTCGAGCGCCTCTCCCAAGATCAAAGCCGCCACGGAGAGCAAAACGGAAAGCAGCACCAGCCGCCACGAGCGCTGAAATCCCCCCACGCGTTGACCGAGCGCGTAGATCGCCAACGGGATGGTTCGGGTTTCACCCGGGATGTCTCCGGCCAGCATGATGGTCGCGCCGAACTCCCCCATCCCCCGCGCAAAGGCCAACAAGCAGCCCGCCACCACGCCGCGGCGGGCGAGCGGTAGCGTGACGTACCACAGCGCGCTCAATCGACCTGCGCCCAGACTCCTCGCCATCAGCTCGTGGCGTATGTCCACCGATTGAATCGCCCCGCGAATGGCACGAACCATCAACGGGAACCCGACGACGGCGGCGGCCACGACGGCCCCGAGCCACGTAAATGCGACGTCCACCCCGAGCGTGGCAAGGGCGCCTCCCACCGGGCCTGCCGGAGAAAAGAAAAGCAGAAGAAGGTATCCCGTCACGACCGGCGGCAGAACGAGGGGAAGGTCGATGAGACCCTGGACCACCGTCCGCCCCCGAAACTCGAACCGCGCGAGCACGTACGCGAAGACCACCGCGAAGGGGAGACTGAGCGCGACCGCCGCCGACGCCACCTGCAAGCTGAGCCCAGCCGCGAGCCGCTCGTCCGCCGTCATGGCGTCGTCACCACGACGCGATCCCTCCGTCCGAACCGCTTGATATCCGCATGCCCAAAAGGACCGTCCGTTCGCATCGCACGTCAGTTCCCAACGCCAAGCGTCGACGAAAACCCCCGTCGCAGGAACGCCTGTCGCCCCGCCGAGGAATTCATAGCGTCGAAGAAACGAAGCGCGACCGGGTCGTTTACCCCTTCGCGGGTGAGCACGAGCCCGTAGCCGATGGTCCCCGTCAAGTGACCCGGGATTTCGAACGCCATCGTCACCTTTTCTGATACCGCGGCGTCCGTACGGTAGACGACGCCCGCGTCGGCCGCGCCGGTCTCGACCTGCCCGAGGACATGGCGAACGTTGGTGCTGTAGACGCACTTCGGGGCGACCTCACGCCAGACGCCGGCTCCTTCCATCGCGCGCCGCGCATAAACACCCGCCGGTACGCTCTCAGGCTCTGCGATTGCGATCCTGCTCAGGCGCCGGTCTTGGAGATCCTCGAGCCGTCGCGGCACCCATCGGTCGCCCTCCGCACGCGTCACCACGGCGAGTACGTTCGTCACGTAATTCGGTTGTTGCTTCCCGACGAGGCCGTGAGTCTCGAGGGCGTGAACCCACGCCACGTTCGCCGAGAGAAAAACATCGGCTTTGGCTCCGCTGAGAATCTGCCGGCCGAGCGTCGACGTCCCCGCGAAGCTGACCTGCGTCGTCACGGCCTCCTGGGCCTCGAATGACGCCACGACTTCTGAAACGGCTTCGCTGGTGCTCGCCGCCGCAAAGACCCGAAGCGGAGATGGTTCGGTCGTCCGCGTGCACCCGACGGCGAGGGTGAGAAAGATCGCACAGAGGACAAGCAAACCGGCCCTCGACGGCGAGGGCCGAACGGCCCGGGGCCGCGGGGCGAGGGCGCGGTCGCGCCACGCCCCCGCATTCGCCGAGGCCGCAACGTCAACGCTCGTCCGTATGGACGATCGTACCGACATGCTCCCCGGCAAGCGCCTGCGCCACCAACTCGGGCTGGCGACCATCGACAATTTGAATCCGATCCAGCAACCGAGCCGTCTCGAGCACGTCGAGTACCACCGGATCGAAGGGCAGCGTCTTCAGCTTGCGCTCCTTGAGTTCCGCGACGCTTATCTTGTCGATGAACTTGGCGTCGGAGCTTCGATGGGGATCTTCCGTGAACAGCCCTTGCACGTCCTTTACGAGCGTCATGGACTTGCAGCCAAAGCACTCGGCCAAAATGACACAACCGGCATCGGTGCGATGGGGAGGGATCTTACCGACCTCGGGTGGATGCTCCCAGAGCGAGTAAGGCGGCACCCCGTTGAAGATGACACCGGGCGCCGAGTGGATGAAGAGCGGCAGGAGATGTCCGAAGATTTCGGGTGGGATCGCCACCACCCCGTAGGGCGCGAGGAGCGTCCCGAGAATGTGCGCGTTCCCGAGGGCGTCCGCGACCGAGATCTGGGCCAGGGCCCCGGTCGGCATTCCGAGATCGAGCCCGACCGAGAACACGTGGCGGCTTCGGGCGCCGCCCCCGACCCCGAAGATGATCTTGTGCTGGGTGAGCAGCTCGCCGAGCTTGTCGACGAGGGGTCGCACGATGGGATACCCCGCCTCCAGAATGGTTCGGCTCCCGATCTTGACCACGTGAACGTCGGGAAGCATGCGCACGATCGGGGTATGCCGCTCGGTCGCCGCCATGACGTCTTTGTCGAGCAGGCTCTCCCGCATCAGCATGGACTTGACGTGATGTCGCTCATCAACTCTTGACATGACTCGAATCCTCGCAGTTGGCCTAGTCGGCGTAGATCGTGGTCCCGACGCTTTCGCCCTTGAGGGCCTTGGTCAGGTTGCCCGGCTTCAAACCATTGATGATTTGAATCGACTTCTGATGGGTCGCGTTTTCCATCATGTCGAGGACAGACCGCTCGACGACGACGTCGTTGAGATCCATGGCTTTCAGCTCGGCTACCGAAATACGGGGGATGAACTTCGCCCCCTTGTCTTTCTTCGGATCGGCCGTGTAAAGACCGTCTTCGTCCTTGATGTAGATCATCGAGCGGGTGCCAAAGACCTCCGAGATGAGGTACGACCCGGTGTCCGTACGGTTGGGCGGAATGCGTCCAAACTTGGGATTTCGCTGCCAGAAGATGTAGGGCGGCATCCCGAAGAAGATCGCCGCCTGACGTTCGGCGAGATAAAGCGGTAGCTGCGGGAACTGTATGGGTTCGATGAAGGGAACGCCTTCTTCGGCCAGGAGAAAGTGGAGCATGCGCGCGTTCTGCATGCTCACGAACGTGCCGAGAACGCTCAGCACTCCGGTCGGCATGCCGAGATCGATCCCGACGCTATAGGCATGCCGAGCCCGGGTTCCGGCTCCCGTACCGATGATCATCTTGTGGTGGGGAAGGTTCTCCTTGATCTCCTTGACCAGGGGGAACACGGCGCGTCGACCGCGGTCGATGAAACTCTGCCCGCCGATCTTCACCACATTCGCGCTGGGCAAGATGCGTATCGACTCGCCTTGCCCGGTTTGGTTGAGTAACTGCTCGTCGGTGAGGTCTCCCTCCAGGAGGGACATCCCCAACTCCGTCAACAACTGATCCGTCATGGTCTCGCTTCGTCGTGAGGTGGTTCGCAAGGGGCCCAACCCTGCGTTACGATACCCGAAACGCTCGAAACCAGTACCGCTCGGCGGCCGTCTCGGGGGTCACGGTCGGGGCAGGGTACCGAGTCCAACCGCGGTGTCAATGACGACCCCCGAGACCTGTTCCGACACGACAGGATGCGTCGCGCGTGGGGGTAAGGTTACCGCCGGCATCACCTTGTCGCCGGATGGCGGTCCGGTCACGAGTGTCCGAGCTAGCTGCGGTCAGCGGTCCGAAGTAGCCTCAACTCGCTACGGCCGTGGCGGCTTCGAATCGTGGCGTACCCGCGTGAATGACCGGGATCGGACGTAATCCGCGCAATGCTCAGTCCACGGATCAAGATTGGATACCTCGCCGCCGTCGCGGTCGTGGCGTTCTCGCTCCGAGACCTGGTTTCGGTCGGCGCAGTCTTGGCCCTGCAGATCGCCGTCTGGTTTGCCGCCCGGCTTCCCGGCCGCGCTTTCTTCCGTAGCGTCCGGAGGCTGCTCCCTCTCTTCTTTTTCGTGACGTTGAGTTTTTCCCTCTTCGGACCGAAGGGGGATGACGATCCCTACCTCCTTACGCTGCCGATTCGTCTCTCTTCGGCCGGGCTGGAAGAGGGGTGTCTCATGGTGCTGCGAATGAGTGCGGTGATGCTGGCGTCCCAAATCGTGCAACGGACGGGCAAGCCGAACGACTTCGCCGCTGGCTTACGCTCGGTATTATTGCCCCAGTCCGTCGCCATCGTCGTGGACACGACGCTGCGTCTCATAGGCGACGGGGCGCCGAAACGGCCCGGTCGGGGTCGTCGCCGGCGAAACGCACCCACCGATGCCGAGGGGGAGCCACGCCATCGGCCAACGTCGCGCGATGGAGAGGAACACGGCCGATTCCCCGTACGGCGGCTGCTCCGGGGCGACGTGGGTTTTCTCGGCGCGCGGGTTCGACGAGCGTTTTCGGTGAGCGTTCGCGAAATCGCGACGCGTCATCCGCACCTAAGCGAGGAACGCGCTCGGGAACTCGGTGTTCTGAGCGGCATCGCCCTCACCGTGATGGGCCTGAAAATGCTACGCATTGCCCCCGGATTGCCCTTTGCACCAGGGCATAAGTCGGTCGTGCTGTTGCCGCTTTACATCCTCGCGGCGAGTTTGACGAGAGGTCGATGGTCGGCGACCGTCCTTGGCGCGAGCGTCGGATTGTTGAGTTTCGCCTTCGGCGGGGGGCGCCACGGGATTTTCGAGGTCTTCAAGCACATCGCCCCCGGGATCATCGTCGATGTTTTTTCGCCGTGGTTGCGAGCACGGCGAGGAGGAGGCAGCGTCTCGCGCTATGCATTCGTCGGAAGCGTCGCGGCGGTGGGTCGATTCGCCACGACCGTGGTCATCGTCTTGTTGATGGGAGCGCCCCCCGAGTTTTTCGCGATGACGTCACCCTTGGCGATCGTGCACGTGGGGTTCGGCGCGGTGAGCGGCCTCGTCACCCTGGCGCTCATCCGATGGTTCGAGGCACAACCCGTCACGGCGGACGGAGCGGAGCGCGGAGACGAGGGCAGGGTGTCCCCCCCGGCGGAGTCCGAACGATGATCGCCGGCCGCAACGACGACCGTCGACCCCCGGTGGGCCAAGTGCCAGCCGGACCGGCACGCGGAAAGCAGACGCGGACCAAGTCACCTCGGTTCGCGGATGACCACCGGGAGTTCACGTGGGCTGAGGCCGGTCATCGCCGTTGGGCGGTGCCGCTCATGCTGGTGTGTTCCGCGGTCATGATGTCCCTCGCATGGCTCGGCCATCTTCGTTTCGAAGACGATTGGTCGTTCTGGACGGCGCTGGCGGCGAGTTGGTCCCTGGTGTTGCCGGAATATGCGCTTAATACGGTCGCCACGCGCTGGGGCTATGGCTACTTCAGTGGCGCCCAAATGGCGGCGGTCCACCTTTCGAGCGGCGTGTTCTGCGTCGCACTGGTTTCCTCGTTCGTCTTGGAAGAGCCCTTCACCCTACGTCAGGGCGCCGGCTACGCGGTGATGCTCATCGCCATCGCCCTCATTTTCTCACCGAAGCGGCGTGAGGAGCGCGATGGTTGAGTTCGGCGCGCCCCTCATGCTCTTTCTCTCGAGCGTGATCATGGCGTTCGCATGGCTCGGTCACCTCCGGTTCCTCCATTGGCGCGTGGGAACGGCGCTCTTTGCGAGCTGGATGCTGGTCTTGCCCGAATACATGTTGAACGTCTTCGCCACGAGGTGGGGTCATTCCGTCTACAGCGGCGCCCAGATGGCGACCCTCAACCTGTCGACCGGCGTGATCTGCGTCGCTTTGGTGTCGCGGTTCGTGCTCGGCGAGAAGCTGACGATCAGACAGCGATTGGGCTTCGCCCTCATGATCGTCGCCATCGTCCTGGTCGTGGCTCGATGAAGCCTCGTTCAGTATCGATACGTGACTTCGTACGTGAGGCAGGCGGGAACTGGAGGCTTGTCGATCCGCATCCAAACGCGCATGTCGTTGCAGTTGACGCTCGGCGAGACTTCATCGGAACTGCAGCAGCCCTCTTGGCCTTGGGGCGCAGTCGCGGGCTGGGTCCCGGCGTCGCAAGTCACCGTCGTAGAACCGGTGTCACATTCGTAAAAGGCACAAATCCGCGCCTGACCATCACCGGCGATGCTACCGAAGGTGTTTTCAATGCAGAGAATCGCCGCTTTCGCGTCGTAGGCGAACCAGTCGGTATCGTTGCCCGAGAGCACCCCCTGCGACACCATTTGGGAGCTGTCGCACGAATCAGCCAGCGCGGGCAGCTCGGTCGCGTTGGCCTGGGTGTCGTTGGGCTCGGGGTACGGGTCTGGACAGCCGCCGCCGGTCGACGCGCTGCTGCTCGACGCGGGGCCGGCGCCACCGGTGCTGCTCGAAACCGAAGTGGTCGTCGATGCGACGGCCATCCCGCCGAAACCACCGCCGGTAGGCGAGGTCGAGGTCGAAGGGATGAACCCCCCGAAGCTCCCGCCCGCGCCGTCGTCGTCGAACCGTCGCCGCTCGGGCTCCTCGACCACACAGGCGGCGAGGACGCAGCTTACGACGCCGCTCCCCAGGAGAACCCCAAAAGGAGACCCCCTAAAAGGAGACCCCCCAAAAGGAGAACCAGGTGGAGAAGGAGTCGTCGGCGGGTGCGCCGCGACGGGGCGGGGCCTACGAGGTTTCGGGCGCGGGGTCACGTGCGAGAAGACTACACGGTCCCCGCAACGGCGAGGTGACAAAGCACCGAGGCGTCGTGCGCGGTTTCTTGGTGTCGTGGGACAAACCCGATCCGGCTGCGACCCAACGCGCGCTGGGGGTCAGCCCTGCGCGTCTTTGAGCTCGGTCTTCGACGCCTCGACGGCTTCTTCTGCTTCCGCGCGGTCTTTCTTGGCTTCGGCGAGGTCGGCTTCGGTCTCGGCCAGTTGCCCCTCGAACTTGGCCTCTTCCTGGTCGTATTGCGGTCCGGAGCCCCCCTTGGCCTTGAGCTTGGCGAGCTCGGTCTTCGCGGTCGCGACGAGCCACGCCATCTCGGCTTCCTTCTGCATGGCCTTCTTGGCATCGAGGGTCGACTCGGCCAGGTCACGCTTGGCTTCGGCGACTTCGAGGGCCTTCTCCTTTTCCTCGACCGTCTTCTCGGCGGCAGCCACGCCCGCCTTCTGGTCGGCCCCCGCCTTCGCCTCTTCGAGGTCGAGCGCCGCCTTGGCCACGTCGAGCTCACCCTCGCTCGTCTTGACGGCGTTCTCCGCCGCTTCGAATTCGGTTTCCGCCTTTTCGGTCGCCGCGACGGCGGCGTCGGCCGCCTTGCGCGCCTCCATCGCCTCTTGGTCGGCCGCTTCGACCTTGGCGCGGTCGTCGGCCGACACCGCGGCAGCGTCGTAGTCGGACACCATGTTCGAGAGGGGACCGCCCCCGCACGCGGCAGCGCCGAAGATGAGGGCCAAGGTCAGCAGGGCGGAAGAGAGGCGGGTCGTCATGATCATGAACCTGAAAGCTTGGGATGAGGCCCCGAACGAGGTCGGGGCATTTGGGCCCGGTATCCTTCGCGAGGCGGAATTCGGCAAGCGAATTCTGTGGATGCCCCGCCGCCGTGTTCTCCGCCGCCGTGTTCTCCGGGCCGGCCGCCGCCGGGTTCCCGTCGTCAGCCGTACTTTGGCCGGAGACTAGCTGAGGCGGTCGGCGTCGTAGCCGAGGCTGGGGCGATTCCATCGCTCCACCTCTTCGACCGACATGCCCTTGCGCTCGGCGTAGGCCTCGACCTGGTCGCGCGCGATGCGCCCCAGCGAAAAGTAGTGCGCCTCGGGATGGGCAAAGCAGAGCGCGCTCACGCTCGCCGCGGGGTTCATGGCGTAACTCTCGGTGAGGGTGATCCCGACCTCAGGGGCGCCGAGCAGCTCGAAGAGCTTGCCCTTCTCCGTGTGGTCCGGACACGCGGGGTATCCGAACGCGGGCCGAATACCGCGGTACTTTTCGCCGATCAGGTCCTCGGCGCTGAGGTCCTCCGTCGCGCCGTAGCCCCACTCGCGCCGGATCCGTTCGTGGATCATCTCGGCGAACGCTTCGGCGAGCCGGTCGGCCAGCGCCTTGACCATGATGGCGTTGTAATCGTCGTTGTCGCGCTCGTACTTCTGCGCGAGCTCGGCCACGCCGAGACCACTCGTCACCGCGAAGGCACCCACGTGGTCGGCGGCGGCATGCCCGACCGGGGCGACGAAGTCGGCGAGGTTGCGGCAAACCCCGGTGCGCCCGACCGCGTGCTGCTGGCGAAGCATGTTGAACCGCATCTTCTCCTCCCGACGACGATTGTCGGCGTACACGATGATGTCGTCGCCATCGCTCGCCGCCGGCCAAAACCCGTACACCGCCCGCGCCGTGAAGAGCTCACGGGTGACGATCTCGTCGAGGAGCGCGCGGGCGTTGCCGTAGAGTTCCCGTGCCGCCTCGCCGTACTTGGGGTCGTCGAGGATCTGCGGAAATCGGCCGCGAAGCTCCCACGCGGAAAAGAAGAAGCTCCAGTCGATGTACCCGAGCAGGTCCTCCAATCGCGGCGCGAATTCTCGACGGCCGAGAAACGAGGGCTGAGGCACGTCGTCGTAGGCCAGATCGAGCTTCCGCCGCAGCGCATCCTCGTACGCGGTGAGCTCCTTTTCCGTCTTGCCGCTGTAGATGTCGCGAAGGCGAACCTGATCGGCTCGGTTCTTCTCGTCCAGCTCTTTACGGGCTCGCGGGTCGAGCAGTGACGTCACCACGCCGACGGCGCGCGACGCATCGAGCACGTGGACCACGGGACCACGGTCGTACGCGGGCGAGATTTTCACCGCCGTGTGCTGGCGACTCGTCGTCGCGCCCCCGATGAGCAAAGGGACGTCGAATTCGCGCCGCGTCATCTCTTCGGCGACGTTGACCATTTCGTCGAGGCTCGGCGTGATGAGCCCGGAGAGACCGATCATGTCGACCTTTTTCTCTTTGGCCGTGCGGAGGATCTTGTCCGCCGGCACCATGACCCCGAGGTCGATCACTTCGTAGCCATTGCAACCGAGCACGACGCCCACGATGTTCTTGCCGATGTCGTGGACGTCTCCCTTCACGGTGGCCATCAGCACCCGGGCTTTGCTGGCATCCCCCGCCTCGGCCTTTTCCGCCTCCATGAAGGGGGTCAGCACCGCCACTCCCTTTTTCATGACGCGCGCGCTCTTGACGACTTGAGGCAGGAACATCTTTCCCTGGCCGAAGAGATCTCCGACGATTTTCATCCCGTCCATCATCGGGCCTTCGATGACGTGAAGCGGACGAGGGTACTTCTGCCGCGCCTCTTCGACGTCACCTTCGATGAAGTCGACGATGCCGTGCCTCAGCCCGTAGGCGATCCGCCCCTCGACGGAGTCTTCCCGCCACGACAGATCCTTCTCTCGCTTCTTGCCGCTGCCTTTGACCCGCTCCGCCAGCTCGATGAGACGCTCCGTCGCGTCCTCCCGACGGTTGAAGATCACGTCTTCAACGCGCTCTTTGAGCTCGGGCTCGATATCCTCGTAAACGGCGAGCTGGCCCGCATTGACGATCCCCATGTCGAGGCCCGCGTCGATCGCGTGGTAGAGAAACGCCGCGTGCATGGCCTCGCGGACGACGTTGTTGCCGCGAAACGAGAACGACAAGTTGCTGATGCCTCCGCTGACGCTCGCCCCGGGGAGGTGCTCTTTGATGAGCCGGGTCGCTTCGATGAAGTTCACCGCAAACGCGTTGTGCTCCTCGATGCCCGTCGCGATCGCGAGCACGTTCGGGTCGAAGATGATGTCGGTCGGAGGAAACCCAACCTCGTGGACCAACAAGTCGTAGGCTCGCTTGCAAATGCCGAACTTGCGCTCGATCGTCTCGGCCTGGCCGGTTTCGTCGAAGGCCATGACCACGACCGCGGCCCCGTAGCGGCGAACCAAACGAGCTTTCTCCAGAAAGTCCGCTTCGCCCTCCTTCAGGCTAATGGAGTTCACGACCGCCTTGCCCTGGACGCACTTGAGACCCGCCTCGATGACGGACCACTTCGACGAATCGACCATGATGGGGACCCGGCTGATGTCGGGCTCGGCGGCGACGAGGTTGAGAAACTTCGTCATCGCCGCTTCGCCATCCAGCATGCCCTCGTCCATGTTGACGTCGATGAGGTTCGCGCCCCCCTCGACCTGTTGCCGGGCGACCTCGAGCGCGGTGGTGTAATCGTCCTCTTTGATGAGGCGAGCGAAGCGGCGGGACCCGGTCACGTTGGTCCGTTCCCCGATCATGGTGAAGCTCGACTCGGGGCGAATGGTGTAGGGCTCGAGGCCCGAGTAGGTGGGCATGGCGTCGGCGACCGCGGGGGCCTCGCGCCGCGGCCGAGGCGCGACGTCTCGCATGGCGTTAGCGAGGGCGACGATGTGCTCGGGGGTGGTGCCGCAACAGCCGCCGACGATGTTCACGAGCTGTGCGTCGGCGTAGTCCCGAAGTTTGCCGGAGGTATCCTCGGGGGCCTCGTCGTAGCCACCAAACGCATTGGGAAGGCCGGCGTTCGGGTAACAGCTCGTGTAGGCGGTCACGACCCGTTCGAGGTCGTTGAAGAACGGTCGCATTTGGTCGGCGCCCAGGGCGCAGTTGATACCCACGCTGAAGGGCTTGATGTGCTCGACACTCCGCCAGAACGCTTCGACGGTTTGGCCGCTGAGGGTCCGGCCCGAGGCGTCGGTCACGGTCACGCTCAGCATCAAGGGCACCCGCGCGTCGTGGCCTCGCTCGGCATACACCTCGTCGAGGGCGACGAGCGCCGCTTTGGCGTTGAGGGTATCGAAGATGGTCTCCACCAAGAGAATGTGCACCCCGCCGTCGAGCAGTCCGCGGATCTGTTCGGCGTAGCCATCGCGGACCTGCTCGAACGACACCCCGCGAAAACCGGGGTCGTTGACGTCGGGGGAGATCGAGAGGGTCCGGTTCATCGGGCCGATGCTGCCGGCGACGAAGCGCGGTCGGTCGGGGTCGCGATCGGTCGCGCGGTCGGTCGCGCGGCGGGCGAGGCGCGCGCCCTCGAGATTCAACTCGTAGGCGAGCCCTTCGGTCTCGAAGTCGGCCTGGGCCACGCTGGTCGCGCTGAACGTGTTGGTCTCGAGGATGTCCGCGCCAGCGTCGAGATAGGCATCGTGAATGGCTTCGACGATGTCGGGCCGCGACAAATTGAGAATGTCGGTGTTTCCTTTGAGGTCACAGCCGTGGTCGGCGAACCGGTCGCCCCGGTAGCCCGCCTCGTCGAGCTTGTAGCGCTGAACCATCGTCCCCATCGCCCCGTCGAGGAGAACGATCCGCCTTTCGAGGATATCGTCGAGGGTGTCTTTGACGCTCATGGGTCAGCTTTCGCGGTTGCGTTGAACGTTATGATGGCGCCGGTCGTCATGACGGCGTGGAACGCAATGATTCGATGCGTAGAACGTGATGATCTGAAAGTAGGGCTTTCGCTGTTCCCGGCTCGTCACTTCACAGCGCTCGACGTCGAAGCCCGCCGCCGTCAACATCTCCCCCAGCTCGTCGACCGCGAATCCCAGATTCACGTGACCGTACCCGGCCACCGCACGTTCACTCTGGTGTCGACGCAGGGTCACCCCGGTGAGCGTGCCGCCCGCGACGAGAACCCGCGCCGCCTCGTGAAGCGCCCGGGTCGGGTCTTCGGCGTAGGTGAGGCAATTCATCATCATCACGGCGTCGAACGTGTTCTCTGCAAAGGGAAGACGTTGCATGTCACCCACCGTGAGTTCGACGTTGGAGAGGTGAGCCAGGCGCTTGCGGCCGGCCGCCACGACCTTCGGACTGACGTCGAGGCACGTCACGCGCTCGGCGCGGGGGGCGATCAATGCGGCGAGCGAACCGTCGCCCGAAGCGATGTCGAGCACCCGTCCCAGCCGGCAAAGCCCCACCAGGCCCCGTGTGGTGGCTTCCCAGGTCCGGCCGGGCGAGTAGTGACGTTCCATCTGACCGGCGACGGCATCCGCCCACGAAAGTCCGGCCGCGCGCGCCTCGATGACCTTCTCGGCCCGCAGGCGGTCTTGCTCGAGCACGTCGTCTCGGGTGGATTCGATGGTCGCCTTCCACAGCGCGGAGGCCTGCGACGTCCAACCGTGGGCATCGAGCCCATAAAAACAGGAAGTTCCAACCCGTCGGTCGCGCACGAGGCCAGCCTCGCGCAGCTTGCCCAGGTGGGTCGAGACCCGGGACTGCCCGAGCTGGGTCACCCCCGTGAGCTCGGCCACGGTCATCTCGTCGTGCGCGAGCAGATGCATCAACCGGATTCGCGTCGGATCGCTCAACAAGCGCATCAGATCGGTCGTCGTCTGGAGAGCAGCCATCAGCGTCGGGGGGCAGCTCAGTTCATCTGCCCATCAGGATGAACGGATACATACCCAAGGCCCTTGAGACCCGCAAGCGCAGAACGCCCCCCGAGAGAGTTCTCGGGGGGCGTATTCGGGCGTGGGGACCCGAGGACGGACGTGGGCCGGGGCCCGGGAGGCCACGCACGAGCCGGGAACGACGTCAGCTCGCGCTACGGCGACGGCGCCGGGCGAAGACGAGGCCGAGCCCGAGCAGGCCCCCGTAGATGGCACTTCCGTCGGTGAACACCCCCGGCTGGACCGCGGAGCAAGAGAGGCTGGCCTCGGCGCTCGCCTCGACGTCGACCTGAACCTCGTAGTTCGTGAGCAGGTAGTCGATGCACGCGGGAAGATCGACCACGGGGAGGTACTTGCCGTCGCAGAAGAGCGCGCCGGATGGCTCGCGGCAGTCGATTTCGCATCCGCCCTGCAGGTCGGCCGTGCACCCGAGCTCACAGTCGAAGTTCGCCTCGACGGTGCACGAGCCCCCACAACAACCCTGACACTGCGCTTCGCAATCCGCCTCAGGCGGCACGGCCGCACACTCCGACTCGCAGCTCGCCGAGCACTCGCCCTCGAAGTAGGCGACGCACTCGGAGTCCGTCCCGCAGCGGGCGCTCGCATCGGCCTGGCAGTCGGCGGTGCACGACGCCCGGCAGTCGAAACGCGGCGGATCCGCTTCGCACGCCGCCACGCACGACGCACCACAGTTGCTCGAACACGCGGCGTTGATGTCGAGGTCGCACCGCGCGTTGCAGGCGGCGGAGAAGGCGATCGGCTCGCACTTGGCCTCGCACCCGCCGTCGAACTCGAAACGGCAGTCGCTGATGGACTCGAATTCGATGCCCCCGCACGGGTCGGAGGCCTGGGCGAACGCGCCCGAGCTGAGGGTGAGGATGGCGGCAGAGACGGCGAAGCGAAGAACGGAAGGGGACATGGCGATACCTGTCGAGGAAAGGGTTTCGGTTTCGCCCAAGGGAACAGCACGCGGCGTGCCGACGCCCTCGGGCGCCCCTTCCGCCCCGCTTGGGGGTGGATCTCGGACAGGCCCGTCGGAGGCGGTGGGTAAGGTCGTTCACACCCCGCGACGAAGATGCCCCAGCGTCGTCACCGCACCGCGGCAGTCACTGCGCAGCGCTCGTGTTGGGGGCCGCTGGCCCCGTCGGACCCTCAGGCCTTCTTGGGACCGACCAGGGTCTCGAGCACGGCCCGAGCGACCTCTTCGCCGCGCTCGTCACGAAGCACGACGGGGACCTCGTAGGTGCGCTTCTCGGCGCTCTCGATGGGGGGGCACTCGGTCTCGCCGACGATCGTGCCCCGCGCCTTTTTCACGTAGTCGATGCGCAGGCCGGAGACGATGAACCTCGCGTCGTCGGGCAGCGCGTACGCGAGCGCGATGTTGCCCGCGATCTCGGCGAGGTTGACCAGCGCGATCGCATGCACGGAGTTGAGGTGATTGCGAACGGGGCGACGGTCGCGCATCGACACCCTGGCGTATCCTTCGCGGACCTCTTCCACCTGGGCGCCGATGGTCCCCGTGTAAGGGGCGAACTGCCCGATCACCCGCGAGAACACCGCCTTGCCCCCGGGCACGGCGGCCAGCCGGTCCCACAGCGACCGGATCATGTTCTTTCCCGGCCGATTGACGTCGACGATGAGGGATTGCGCGCGGCTCGCGAGGCTCATTCAGGGAGCCTGGCAGGCTCGGACACACTGCACAAGCGGTCTCAGAGCATCGACACCGGGTCGACGTCCAGCGCCACCCGCACCGCTTTGTCGACGTCGCCCTTCCCCGCGAGCACGACGCGGCACACCCGCCGCAACGGCCCGCGCGCGGCCCCGCGCAACAAGACGCGGAAGCGGTACCGGTTGCGAAGGCGGGCGATAGGCGCGGGGGCCGGGCCGAGCACATCGACCTCGCCGCGGACCACCTCGGGGCAGCCCCGGGCGAGGGTCGCCAGTTCTGCCGCGGCCCGGCGGGCGCGCGCCTCCTCGACCGCATCGACCCGCAAAAGCGACAACCGGCGAAACGGGGGGTAGCCGACCTCCTCTCGGTCGCGGAGTTCGTACACGAGAAACCCGAGCACGTCGTGCCGTGCGGCGTAGCGTACGGCCGGATGCTCTGGGTCTCGGGTTTGAATCACCACGCGTCCCGGTCGGTCGTGGCGGCCGGCGCGCCCCGCGACCTGAACGAGCAACTGAAATCCCCGCTCCGCCGCCCGAAAGTCGGGCATCGACAACGCCGCGTCGGCATTGACCACGCCGACCAGGGTCACCCCGGGGAGGTCGTGGCCCTTGGTGACCATCTGCGTGCCCACGAGAATGTCGACCTCTCGCGCCCGCACGCGGTCCAAGACCTTTTCACTCTTGGCCCCCCCGGCGACGTCGCGGTCGAGGCGGGCGACCCTCGCGCGGGGGAACACCTCGGCGATGGCGCTCTCGAGCTTTTCGGTGCCGAGGCCCTCCAGCTCGAGCTCGGGGCGGCCACACTCGGGGCACGCTGCGGCCAGCGGCATCTGAAAGTCGCAGTAGTGACATCGGAGTCGACCCCCAGCGCGGCGATGGTAGGTGAGCGCGACCGAGCAATCGCGACAACTGACGACTTGCCCGCACCCGTTGCAGACGACGGCGGGGGCAAAACCGCGCCGATTGAGGAAGATGATGGCCTGCTCGCCGGCCGCCAGGGTCGCTTCGAGGGCGCGGTGCAGCGGCATGGTGAGCATTCGGTGGCCACTCGGTCCGCGGCGATGTCGGCGGAGATCCACGATCTCCACGGCCGGGAGCGAGGCGGCCGTGGCGCGGTCGGGAAGGCGGAGCTCACCGAGCTTGTCGCGACGCGCGAGCACGACCGACTCGACGGAGGGGGTGGCAGAGCCGAGCACCACCACCGCCCCGGCCCGATGCCCACGGAGGAGCGCCATATCGCGGGCGTGATACCGCACCCCCTCTTCCTGCTTGAACGATCCGTCATGCTCCTCGTCGACGACGATGAGTCCGAGGTCGGCGACCGGAGCGAACAAGGCCGATCGCGCCCCCACCGCCACCCGGAGCGTTCCGGATCGGAGTTTTCGCCACATCGCGTATCGGTCCGCGGGGGCGAGAGCGCTGTGAAGGACGGCGACGGCATCGCCGAAGCGGGCGCGAAACCGCCCGACGAGCTGGGGTGTGAGCGCGATTTCCGGGACCATCACGATGGCCCCCCGCCCCTCGGCGAGCGCGGCCGCGATGCTGTGCATGTAGACCTCGGTCTTGCCCGACCCCGTGACGCCGAACAGCAGAAACGCCCGGTGACGGTGCATGCCCGCCAGAGCGGCCTCGATGGAGTCCACCGCCTCCCGCTGGGCCGCGTTGAGGGTCGGCGCCGGGTCCTCTGGCGGCGCGGTTTCGTCGAAGATGGAGACGCGCTCGAGTCGACGCTTCGACAGCGTCACGAGCCCCATCGACTCCAGTTTCTTCAGCGCCGCTCGCGCATTGCCGTAGCGCTTTTGCAGCGCAGTCACCTGCGTCTCCCCCTGCGCCCGCAACAGGCCGAGAACCGCCTGCGCCTGCCCTCGAAGCGAGCCAGGAGGTTCGACCGCATCGGTGGCCACCGCAAAGGTCACGGCGCGGCCCCCCACCGTGGGCCCGAGGGCGGCCGCCACGTCGAGTCGCCCTTGACGCCGGAGGGCTTCGACGCGGTCTCTTTCGACCGCGGGCACCGCGAGCCGTAGAACCTCGCCGACCGGGGCGAGGTAGTACGCCGACAGTTCGACGAGAAAGCGCAGCAGCTCGCGCGGCAAAACGGGCTCGGGGTCGAGAACCGCCTCTAAATCCTTGATCCGCTCGGGGTCGAGGCCCTCGGGCGGCCGCTCCTTCAGCCCGAGCACGATTCCGAGCACCTTTCTCGGCCCGAAGCTGCAGAGGACCCTCGCCCCCGGTTCGGCCCCCGCCAGTCCGGACGGCACGCGGTAGCTGAAACTGCGACCGAGAGGCACCGGCAGGCCGACGTCGGCGTAGCGCGCGCTCACCACCGAGGACCCTACACCGAGCGCGCCTCGAGCGCGCCGCCCCTTCCTCGACGCATGTGAGACGAGGGGCTATGGCTCCGTGTCCGAGCCATGCACCGGCCGTTCCCCAGTTTTCGTCGCGGGCGCTTCGTCGCGGCATTGTGGCGCGTGACCCTACGCGATGCCCGTTGGTGGCGAGGCGTGGGAACCACCGTCGCCGGGGTGGTGGCGCTGGCCGCAGGGGCCGCCTGCACCCCGTCGATCGGCGACGGCTGCGAGAACAACATCGACTGCTCCACGCTGGGCGACCGGATCTGCGACACCACGCAACCGGGTGGGTACTGCACCGTCTTCAACTGCGAACCCGACTCGTGCACGGACGAAGCGGTGTGTGTGTCGTTCAACAACGAACTCGACGCCGCCTGCGGGACCGCAGGCGCCGGGCGCCAGGGGCGCTTCGGAAAGACCTTCTGCATGCGTCGCTGCGACGAAACCTCCGACTGCCGCGAAGGTTACGTATGCCAGCGCCCGGTCGAGCGCGCCGCGCGGGTCGTCGACGCCGACACGACCGGCGATGACCCCCAAGCGACGAAGATCTGCATCGCCGTCGGGAGCGCCAGCCCCCTCCCGACGGAAGCCCCCAACGCCTGTTTTCCCAACGACGACGGCCCGCCGCTCACGCCCTACGAACCGCCGGGAAGCGGAGGGGGCGGCGGCGCCGGCGATGGGGGCTCGGGTGGCGCGGGCGACGGCGGCGCGGGTGGCGTCGGCGGCGGAAGCGGTGGCCCAACAACCGGCGGGGCGGGCGGCGCCGGAGGGGGAAGCGGTGGCCAAACCGCCGGGGCGGGCGGTGCCGCCGGGGCAGGCGGTGGGAGCGGCGGCACCGGCGGGAGCTGAGGTGCTCAAGCTTCAGAGCAAGACGAGAAACTGGGCGGCCACGGTCCGCGACCTCGACGCTGAGGGCGACGACGTTCGGGCCGCCGCCGCGGCCGACCTCGCGGTGCATGTCGAAGCGCACCGGAGCGATGTGGCGCGACACCTCCGCACCGCGCTCGACGACCCTGCTCCCGAGGTACGCGCCGCCGCCGCGGTCGCGGCCGCCGACGGCGGGGTGGACGACATCGTCGACGCGCTCGTCGCCGCCACCGAAGACGAGGTCGACGAGGTGGTGGCAGCCGCGTTGACCGCCCTCGGCGAATTGCGCGCCGCCCCCGCCACCCCCGCCGTCTCCCGCTGCCTCGAGCATCCGGCGGGCCCCGTACGCTTTCAGGCCGTGATCGCCTATCCCCGGGTTCAGGCCGAACGCAGCCCGACGATCGATGCGCTGCTCCGGGCGAGCCACGACGAGGACCCGTTCGTGCGCCACATCGCCCTGCGCATGGCCGAGGAGGTCGGAGGCGAGCCCGAGGCCAAACCGACGGCGGTCGTCGACCCCGTCTTCATCTCGCGCGCCCGCGCGCTGCTCGACGACGACCACGACGCCGTACGGGTGGCCGCCGCCGTCATCCTGGCCCGCGCAGGTCGGCGCGACGGGGTGCCCATCCTGGCCCGGGTCGCCGCACGCGAGATCATCACGAGCGAAGCCGATGACGAGTCGGCCGCGATCGAGCTCTGCGGCACGCTGCGGATCGAGGCGGCCCGCGCCCCGCTGCGAAAACGGGCCTTCGGTCGGGTCATCTTGCTCCAGCGAGATCCGTTCGCATGGCAGGCACGCGTGGCGCTCGCGGCGATGGGTGATTCCGAGGCGCGGGGCTGGATCATCTCCGAGCTCGACGCGTGGACCCGGGAGCGTCGGACGTTGGCCGTGGCCGCCGCCGGCCGCGCAGGGCTCAGTGGGGCGCGGCCGAAGCTCGAAGCGATGCGGCAGGATCCGCGACGCGCGGCACCGGAAGCCGTCGCCGAGGCGCTCGCGTTGATCGAAGCCCACGACCGAGACGACGGATGACGTGCGCGGTCCGTCGACGTCTGATACGGCCTCGTGGCTGATGGCGTCTCATCCTCGACCGAACGATCCCTCCGGCGGAGGTGAACCGGGGGACGACGTGTTCACGGAAGCCGACCTCGCACCGAGCGACGAAGAGGTTCGGGCCCGTCGCCGCGCCATCCTCGACCGCGTAGCGGCGGCGGTGGCCTCGGTGAGCCTCGGAACCTGGGCGGGAGGCTTGCTCACCCTGGGCGCCTGCGCCGCCCCCGCCGTATTTCAGCACGCCCCGGCGCCGGCCAACGGGGCTGCGATGGGGGCGGCCTTCGCGCGCTTCGACCCCATCGCCATCGCGTGTGCCGTGGTCGCGCTCGGGGCCGAAGTCCTGCGAACGGTCCTCGCCCTCCAGCGGGCCGACCGGTCGTGGTGGCCGCGCATCCGTCGCTACCTCGCCATCGTGCTCGCCGCGGGGGCGGTGTACCAGGGCGTGCGTCTGACGCCGGGGATTCAACAGCTCCAGGCCGAAGGGGCGCGCCGTCTCGTCGGCGCCGAGGGGGCGTTGCTCGAGACGCTTCACACCCAGGCAGAGATGGTGGCGAAGGTGACGGTTCCGCTCGCCCTCGCCCTGCTCGTCTTGCACGTGGCCACGGTACGCGGGGTCCGCGACGAGGAGGAAGACGCGCTCGTTCTGGCGCCGTCCGCGCCGGGACCAAGACCCAAGTAGGCCCAAAGTAGGCCCAGATTAGGTAGGCCCAGAGCTGAACCCAACGGCCGGGCTCGGGCCGGCCCAACCCGTCGGCTCCCCCGGAGCGGACGCGCTTGACGACCTCGGTGACGCAGACGTACGCTTCACAGTCGTCGCGAGGGCCAGGTTAAGCCTGCGATTCTCTTGCGATCTCATTGAGTAACGGAGCCGGTGGCCAACTTCGACGAGAAGACCCGTGTGACCCAGGTGGTCCGGCCCGTAGACGGGGTCGACGGCGACGAGGACCGCACAGACTGCCTCGTGGTGATCTACACGAAAGAGCCCACGCTGCTCGGCAAGCGGTTCGTGCTCGACGAGAGCCCCACCCGGGTCGGGCGCGGCTCCGACATGCACGTGGTGCTCGACAGCGACTCGGTGTCGCGCCGCCACGCCCAGTTCGAGGTGAAGGGGAACGGCTGGACCGTCGCCGACCTCGGCAGCACGAACGGGACCTACTGCAACGACGAGCAGCTCCACCGGGAGATCCTGCTCCGCAACGGTGACCGCGTGAAGATCGGCTCGACGATCTTCAAGTTTCTCTCCGGCGCCGACGTCGAGGCCCAGTACCACGAGGAGATTTACCGCCTCACCATCGTCGATGGCCTCACTCAGGTGCACAACAAGCGCTACTTGTACGAAGCCCTCGAGCGCGAGCTCATCCGCGGCCGGCGCCACAACCGCAACCTCGCGGTCTTGATGTTCGACATCGACCATTTCAAGCGCATCAACGACCTCCACGGTCACCTCGCGGGAGACTTCGTGCTCAAGGAGCTCGCGCGGCTGGTGCAGTCGCGCATCCGGCGCGACGAGGTCTTCGCCCGCTACGGGGGCGAAGAGTTCTGCATCATCCTGCCCGAGACGGCGCTCGAGGGGGCGATCGAGCTCGGCGAGCGGCTCCGACAGCAGGTCGACGAGCACACCTTCGTGTTCCAGCAGGACCAGATCAAGGTGACGATCAGCGTGGGGTGCGCGGTGCTCGACGACACCGACCGCAACGCGGGAGAGTTGCTCAAGCGCGCCGACGAGCGCCTGTACGAGGCCAAGAACTCCGGGCGCAACCGCGTCTGCTACTGAGGGGTCGATGACCGAACCCGGAGACGGGGGCGCCCCGAGCTCGGCGTCTTGGGGGGCGCGGCTCGCCGCCCGCGAGTGTCCCGCGTTTGGACACCGCCGCCGGACACGGCCCGGCGGCGATGACGGACCGACGCCGGTGGTGCTCGCCCGCGGTGAAGGCACGCACCTCTTCGACGTCGATGGCGGCCGCTACCTCGACCTCTGCGCGGGCTTCGGGGCCGTGGTGCTGGGTCACGGCCATCCCCGGTGGCGCGCCGCCGTGACCTCGCAACTCGACGTCATGGTGCAGGGCATGGGCGACGTGTACGCCACCGCCCCGAAGGTCGATCTCCTCGAACGTTTGGCCGCCCTCCACCCGTGCGACGACGCGCAGGTGCTGCTCGCGCAATCCGGCGGCGACGCGGTGACGGCCGCGATCAAAACGGCCGTGCTCGCCACCGGTCGCCCCCGCATCGTCGCCTTCGACGGCGCGTATCACGGCCTCGGATACGCGCCCCTCGCCGCGTGCGGCTTCAAACCGAGCTTTCGCACGCCTTTTTCACCCCATCTGGGCGACCACGTCGCGTTTGCCCCGTTTCCGAGCCCGTCGGGTCGTGTCGACGTGGCCGAGAGCCTCCGCGCGGTGGCGGAGCACCTCGCCGCGGGCGACGTGGCGGCGGTGCTCGTCGAGCCGGTCCTCGGCCGCGGCGGCTGCGTGGTGCCGCCCGACGAGTTCTTGGTCGCCCTGGGGGCGGTCGCCCACCGTCACGGGGCGCTCGTGATCGCCGACGAGGTCTGGACGGGCATCGGCCGGGCGGGGGCCCTTTCGCGCATGGTGGCCCTCGACGCGCCCGTCGACGTCTTGTGCCTCGGCAAAGCCCTCGGCGGAGGGCTTTCGATCGCCGCCGCCGTCGCCTCCGCCGACGTCATGTCGGGGTGGGCGTCGGGCGGTGAAGTCGTCCACACCTCTACCCACGTGGGCGCCCCGCTGGCCTGCGCCGCCGCCCTCGCCACCCTCGACATCCTCGGCGACGAAGACCTGGTGACGAGGAGCGAGCGGGTGGGTCGCCGGTGGCGTACCTCCTTGCGCGAACGGCTCGGGAGCAAGGTCCGCGACGTGCGCGGCGCCGGGCTCATGGTCGGCATCGAACTCACCGATGCCGCCTCGGCCCAGAAGACCACCCGCGCGCTTTTGGCCGAGGGGTTCGTGGTGCTCACCGGCGGCGTCGACGGCGCGACCCTCACCCTCACCCCCCCGCTCACCATTTCCGAGTCGGATCTCACGCGCTTCGATGCCGCCCTCGACGCCAACCTCTGATTCCGCGCTGGTGGCCGAGAGCGACGAGCTCCACCGTCGCGTTCAGTCCTTCATCGCGACGTCGGACCCGTCCGCGGGTTCGTTCGACGCGCTCGCGTGCGCCCTCGCCCGCCACCAGGTGCGCCACGTCACGCCGGTGCGGCGTCTCTTCGCCAGCGCCGGAGTCGATCCCTCGTTCATCACCCGCGCGGAAGAGATCCCCGCGCTGCCGACCGAGGTCTTTCGCCTGCGGCGGGTCGCCCCGGCGACGGCCCGCGACGACGCCCGCGTGTTTCGTACGAGTGGCACGACCACCGGCCAGAGCGGCGCGCACCCGATGCGCCGCCTCGACACCTACCGCGAGGGCGCGCTCGCCTGGGGCCGCCAGATGCTCTTTCCCGACGTCGCAAACCTCCGGACGGTGGCCCTCCTCAGCGACGAACCGCGCGCGCCTCACTCCTCGCTGACCTTCATGGTCGCTCGCTTCGCCGAAGCCCTCGGGGGCGATGCGAGCTTTCATTGGGACGGGACGAGCCTCGATGTCGATGGCCTCGAACACCGGCTGGCCGGGGGACCCGCGCTGGTCGCGGGCACCTCGTTCGCTTTCGTCATGCTCCTCGATGCGCTCGGCGGGCGCCCCCTGCCGCTCGCCGCCGGAAGCCGGGTGATGCAGACCGGAGGCTTCAAGGGCCGAACGCGCGAGGTCGCGCCCGACGCCCTCCGCACCCGACTCGCCGCCTGTTTTTCTCTGCCCGTCGCCTCGGTCGTCGCCGAGTACGGGATGACCGAGCTCAGCAGCCAGTTGTACCAACCGGGGGTCCGCGATGGCGATGCGTCGTACGCCTACCTCGCGCCCCCTTGGCTGCGGGTGACGGCCGTCGACCCCGCCTCCCTCGCCCCCCTCCCTCCGGGCGCCGAGGGGCTCGCCCGCTTCGTCGATCTCGCCAACGTCGACAGCGCCACCGCCATCGTGACGATGGATCGCATCCGGGTCGACGACGAGGGCCGCATCCACTTACGTGGCCGCCACCCCGGCGCCACGCCGCGAGGCTGTTCGCTCGCCATCGAGCCCTTTCTCGAGACCGACGGATGAGCCGTCACGGCTCCGACGACGACGACGAAGCGCGCCGGGCGCGGGTCATCTCGCTTCTCACCGTCGCCCGCGACTGGGCCGACCGCAGCCATCCCCGCGGCCGTGACCTCCGGGTGGCGCTGCGCGCGCATTCTCCGCTCTCGGCCGAGGGCAGAGAGCTCGCCCTGCAACGGCACCTCGAGACCATCGACCGCGTCAGCCCCGACGAGCTCGACCGCTTCCTCGCCCGCGGGCGGGCGCACCGTGCCGACGAGGTCCATGTCCTATTGGCGGGAAACGTGGGCACCGCAGCCCTCCGCGCCATCGCCTTCGCCCTCGCCTGCGCGCCCCGCGTGACGGTGCGACCGTCGCGTCGTGACCCGGCCCTCGCCCGCGCCATTGCCGCTGTCGTCCCCGAGGTACATCTCGTCTCCTGCCTCACGCCCGCCGCCACCCACGGGGTCCACCTCTACGGCGGCGACACCACCCTCGATGACCTCCGCCGGCTCCCCGGCCGACACCTACACTTCGGTTCCGGCTTTGGCGTGGCGGTGCTCTCCGATGACCGCGGCCGGCGCGATGCGAACGCCGTGGCGGAAGACCTCGTGGCCTTCGACGGGGCGGGATGCATCTCGCCCCGCGTGATCCTGGCCCGCGAGCCCTTCGCCGCCCTCGAGAGACTGCACGCCGCCTTGTCGGCCAGCGCGGTTCCGCGGGGCCCCCTCACCGATCACGACCGCGTCGCGCTCGCCCGCGCGCGCACCACCCTACAGGTCGTAGGGACGTGGCGGGAAGGGCCCCACCATGCCTTGGGCCTCGACCCGACCCCTACCGCCCCCTTCCTCTTGCCCGCCCTGCGCACCGCCCTCGTGCTGCCCCTCGAAGTGGCCGACGCGTCCTGGTTTTCTCACCGAAAGCTCACCGTCATCGGCGGTCACGGCCCGACCGCCGACGCCCTCGCCGCCGCGGCGCCCCACGCCCGCCGGCTACGGTTGGGGACCATGCAACGCCCTCCGTTCGACGGCCCGGTCGACCTCCGTCCGTTCCCCGTCGTCGTGGACGCCCCCACGCCGCGACCGTAGAGCCCAGGGCCATGCCGCAGCTCGAGCGGGTGCTCAGGTACCTCGACTTCGTCGCCAAGCCGAAGCCGCTCCCCGTCTTGCTCGATGAGGCCCCCCGCCAAATCGCGGCCTGCCTCGGGGCCGAGGTGGTTTCGCTGTACCTTCGCGAGGGAGATGGAACGACGTTGGTCATGCGCGGCAACGTCGGTCTGGACCCCCGGGCTCCGGGACGGGTTCGGCTGCGGGTGGGCGAGGGCATCACGGGGCGTGCGGTCGCGATCCGGCGGCCGATCGCGGCGGCATCGGCCGCCGACCACGAGAACTTTCACGGGATCCCAGGACTCGGCGAGGAGCCCTTTCCCGCCTTCGTCGCCGTGCCGGTTTTGGGTGACCCCGAGCCGCTCGGCGCCGTCGTGCTTCAGCGGGCGCAGGGACCTTGGCTCGAGTCCGAAATCAGTCTCGCGGCGGCCCTGACCGCCCCCATCGCCGCCGGGATCCGTCACGCACGTGTGCTCGACGACCTCCGCCAACCCAAGCGCGCGACCCGAGGGGCCCGCAAAGTCACCCTCACCGGGGTTCCCGCCCACCCCGGCTTTGCCCTCGGGGCGATCGCCGCCCTCCGGCGTCCCGCGGAAGCGGCGGCAGAAGATCCGCAGGAGGGAGACCTGGAGCGCTTTCGGGAAGCCCTGGAGACGGCCCGCACGACCCTGGCCACCCTCGCGACCGAAGCGGGGGCGCGGCCGGAGGTTCTTCCCTACGTGCAAAGCCATCAACTCATGCTCGAGGACCAGCGCCTCCAGCGGTTGACCGTCGAGGCCCTGCGACGGGGCGAGAGTCTCGCGCGCGCCCTCCGGCACGTGGTGGGGGACGCAACGAAGGCCGCCGCCGACCGCGGCGACCCGTTCTCGCTCGAGCGGGCGCGGGGACTGGAGCAGCTCTGCGACGCCCTCCGCATGATGGCTTCGCCCGATCCGGGAGCCGCCCTGCCCGCGAGGGCGTTGGTGGTGGCCGACGATCTCGGCATTTACGACCTGCTCGTCACCGCCCGGGCGCAACCGGCCGGATTCGTCCTCGGCGTGCCCCCTCGCGATGCGGCCGCCGCGCCCGAGCACCACCCCGTTCTGCTTCAGTTGCTCGGCGTCCCCGCGTTGGTCGACGTCGCCGGCATCCATCGCTGGGCCAGCCCGGGAGACATCGCCCTTCTCGACGGTCACTACGGACTTCTCGTGGTCAACCCGAGCCGAGCCGACATCGCGACCTACCGGGCGTCGCGGCGCAAAGCGCGGCGCGCGCCGCCCGCATGAGGCTCCCGACGAGACTCACGAGTGGCCCGGGGGTTCACCCTCCCCCGCCGGGCAGAGCAGAAGGATGGAACAAGTGCGTCCGGTAGTGTCGCAGCTCGATGATCGACTCGCGAATGTCGTCGAGCGCGCGGTGGGTTTCTCCTTTGGCGGGAGGCCCTGGAAGGTGCGGATACCAGCGGCGTCCGAGCTCTTTCAACGTCGAGACGTCGATGCAGCGGTAGTGGAGGTACGCATCGAGGTTCGGCATGTGGTGCTCGATGAAGTGACGGTCCTTCCAGATGGAATTTCCACACAGGGGTGCAGAGCGGGGCGCGACGTGCTCGGTGAGAAACGCGACGGTTTCCGCTTCGGCCGCCTCGACGGAGGTTGCACTGCTGCCGATGCGCTCGAGAAGGCCCGACCGCGTGTGCATGGCGCGCACGTAGTCGTCCATCCCCGAGAGCGCCGCCTCGTCCGCGTGGATCACGAGATTCGGGCCCTCCGCCACGACCTCGAGCGTCGCGTCGGTGACCAGGGTGGCGATTTCGACGATGACACAACGGCGAGGGTCGAGACCGGTCATCTCCAAGTCGATCCACACCAAGAGGTCGTCACGCGCCATGGGTCGACGCTACCACGGGGAGGTGGTCCGTGGCGGGTCGGGGCGGGGGGCCCGCGGGGTTGCATGCGAGGACCAAACGCGGCCTAATGCCGGGCTGTGTCGCCATGGGTGCGATGCTGCGTCCCCCCTCCCACCTCAGGATCGTCGATGCCGCGCTCTGCTCCTCGGATGTCCTCTGCTTCTTGGATGTCCTCTGCCTCTTGGATGAAGGCCCCTTGGATGAACATCACCACGGTCGTCGGTCTCTCGGCCGCGATGGGCCTCGCCAGCGGCTGCGACTCCAAGATCAATCAGTGCAACCGCCTGATCGAGGTCATCAACAACGAGCAAGCGCCCATCAAGGAGATGGACAAGCAGGACAACGACCCCGAGTCGTTCAAGAAGTTGGCCGACGTGCTCGACGGGGTCGCGGGTACGGTGCGCGGCGTCGAAGTCAAGGAAGAAGAACTCCAGAAGTTTCGTGATGATTACGCGACGATGGCCTCCGAGCTGGCGACCTCCTCGCGCGAAGCGGCAGAGGCGCTCGGGGGGACGGACATGAAGAAAACGACCGAGGCCATCAAGAAGATGCAGAGCTTCGAGTCGCGCGAGAGCGAGCTCGTGGGCAACATCAACAAGTACTGCTCCGGCAGCTAGTTAGCCCCCCGGCGCGCGCTGAGCCTCTACGGGGCTACGGTCGGGCCGCAAGCGGGAAAAGCGGTTGGGGGATGAGGCCGCACCACGGTCGGCGTAAGCTAGCTTTGCGACCGTCATGGGCTTTGCAGACCGATGGGCGAAGACGGTGCTCGGCCTTGGCCACCACCGGCTGCGGGCCGCCTTCGCGCGCAGCGAGCTCGAGCGGCTCCAACTCGGGGTGATGGTCGAAGGGCTCGACGAGCTCTGCCGCGGGGCGGAGACCGGCGACGAGGAGATGCGGACGACCCTCGGCGCCTTCGTGCCCTCGATCGTCGACCGGCGCGACGTCGAGCGGGTGACGGGTCTGCGCGCGACCGCAAACGCGGGGACGTGGCTGGCCGCCCGGCGCCTCCTGCGGGGGAGCACGTACGCGGGGTTTGGACTGGATCGAAACCAGAAGCCGGTCGGTCAGGTCGCCCAAAAGGGCGACGGCCGGCCCATGACCCTCGGGGAACGACGCGCCCTCGCCAGGAGACCTACGCGGCAGGCGCTCGACGCGCTCATGCGCGACCCGCATCCGCTCGTGGTCCGCCTGCTGTTGCAAAACCCCCGCATCACCGAGGACGACGTGTTGCGGATGGCGGCGCACCGGCCCGCGAACGCCGCCGTCGCCTGCGAAATTGGCATGGCGTGGTCGCGCCACGGCCGCACCCGGATGGCGCTCACCCTGAACCCCTACGTCCCCCCGGCGGTCGCCGTTCCCCTCCTCGGCCTGTTGAACCGCCACGAGCTGCTCCAAGTGGCCCGGGCGCGGGACCTCCCCGCCGTGGTGCGCGCGACGGCCCGCGAGCTGTTCGACCTTCGTCCCCCGATCCCCACCCCGCGGTCGACGACCCGCCACTGAGCGCCGTCGAAACCCCGCGCGCGGGTCAACCGAGGCGCGGCGCCCATCGGTCCGCGGGGAGCTCGGCGGACTCGAGAACGTCACGTACCGCCGGCGGTATGCGCTTCAGCTTCATGTCGTTCCCCACGCAGGCGAGTAGGGTGTGCGCCTCGCAGAGCAGGGTCTCCGCCCGTCGGATGCGGTAGCGGTAGGTCACCGTCACCCGCGTCATCGCATCCACTCGGGTCTCGACGGCGAGCAGGTCGTCGAAGTGGGCGGGCGCGCGGTAGCGCAGTTGGCTCTCGACGACGGCGAGGTGGATGCCGTGACTGACCCAGCTCTGGTAGCTGACGCCACGCTTGTGCAACCAGTCGACCCGTGCCGCCTCGCAGTACAGCAAGTACGTCGCATGGTGAACGATGCCCATGAGGTCCGTCTCCGCGAAGCGGACTTGAACCTCATGGACCGAAGTCGCGTCGTCCCTCGCCATGGTCGGCGGCCTACCGCGAGCCGGCCCGCACGCCAAACGGGTTCAAAACCGCAGCAAGTCCCGCAACTCGAGGCTTCGCCGATGTTCGCGTCGCCGCGCCGCATGGCCGACCCGAAGCCGGGCCGCGACGACGAAAGGGTCCCGCGGGACGAGGCGTTCCACGCCGTCGATCAACGGCGGCGTGTCCTGACTCATCCCTACGAGCGCGAGGGCCGTCACGTGCTCCTTCAGCGTTCGAGCGACCACTTCCGCGCCGACCACATCGGGCACGTCGAGGTCGACCAGCGCCGCGCCGACGGGTCCTTCGCTATGGAGGACATGGGCGTCGAGGTCCCGGTCCGAGCGTCCGAGTCGTTGCGAAGCGAACCGGAGCCAGGCGCCTTCCACGCGGGTGTGGTCGACGATCCGAGGGGCCCACCCCGGGTCGAGCTCGACGAACAGCGGACGTGCATCCGACAAGACGCTCAGCCCGTACTCGCTCGCGGCGCCGTGGAGCGCGAAGTCTCGGATGAGTCGCGCGACCGCAGGCTCTCTGGGCACCAGATGCGGCACGACGGCCCCCTGGCGCAACAACGGCGCCGGAATGACGAGGACGTCCGGACGCCGCTCCGACACGACCTGGGCCGCCCACAAGCGCCACGTGAGCGCCGGAGAACGAACCAGGAGCGCGGCCCGCGGCGGGAGGGCCCCGAGGGCGCTGTCGGTCCAGACTTCCGCGGCGCGATGCTCGTTGCGATCCGCCCGGTAGGCGGCCTCCTCGTGGGTCACCGCCGCGAGGACCATGAACCCTACGACCCCCAACGCGACGGCCGCCCGGGCAAAGGGCACTTCCAGGCGCCGAATGAAGGCGATCGCCTCCGCGAGGCCCACCGCCGCCGCCAGACAGAGCCCGCCGAGGGCGTGTCCGCGCCACGCGAGGCGGGCGCCAGGGACGGGGGCACCCGCGAGGGCGAGCCCCAAATCCGCCACGATGAACACCACCAGCGCCATGAGGGCCGCCCGACACCGCGGTCGTCGGCCTCCCGCGACGAGACCCACCACCGCAAGTCCAATGGAAAGCGTCCCGACCTCGGCGTTCCAGGCGAGCACGGCGGCCGCATGCTCGCCGGCCGCCCCTCGTTGCGGCAGGGCCGGGAGGCCCGAGATGATCGCGCCAAGGTCGGACATGCCACGGGTGACGAACGCGCGAAGGGCGACCGGCGCGACCCCCATGGCGAAGACGCCGACCGGGACCAGGACGAGCGCGGGCCACAGTCGCCACGGCGGCACCTTGCCGGCGACAAACGATGCCGCGAGCACTGCGCCCACCAGCATCAAGCTCGACACTACGTCCTGCGCCAACGCGAGGCCCACAACGGCGGCGAGGCCGAGCCACCCCCGTGACGCCTCCGGGGTGAGCGAACGCGCCCCAACGGCGGTCCGCTCCATCGCGAGGGAAAGTCCCCACCACGTCAACGCGAGCGCGACGGCGTCGCCGCCCCCGGTCGTCGACGCGAGCTGCCACGTGGGGCTGAGGGCCGCCATGACTGCTGCCAAGGACGCGACGAGGGCGGCGAGCCGGGGGGGAAGACCACTTGGCGCCAGGAGGTGACAGGCGACCCGACGCATGGCTCCTGCCGCCGCCGCGAGGCCGACCACCGACACCAGCGCATGGCGAAATGAGATCGTTCCGAGCGGAAGCAACATCGCCGCCTGGGTCGCCGCCGTCGACACCGCGCCCCCGAAACCGACCGCGGAACGACCGGCGTCGCGAACGACCGCGACGTCCGACGCCCACTGGACGGACGACGACGCGCGCCCCACGGCCACCAGCGCGGGGATGCTCATCGTCAGGCACGCCCCGACCGCATCGCCGCGGTCGACGGCCGCCGGCGGCGTGCCCACTGGTGACGTCATACGCTCCAGGGTTGCCAGACGGATCGCCCCGCGACCAAGTTTCGGGTGTACACCTACAGTGCCGGTCAAGTCGGGAGATTTGACCGGCCCAAATAATGAGGCACCCCCAAGACAATAGAACCGGCGCTGAGGAGCGATGCTCGCCCTCGTCGACTTGTCGGCGAGCATCGCGACACCATCAACAGTTCTGGTCGAGGGTGTAAGTTGGGCATGACGAGCGGGAGCAACGCGGAGGAGACCGAGCTCGAAGCGACCGGCTTCGAGCCGGGCGGCGAGACGATTCTCGACGGAGAACAAGCCTTCGTGATCGTCGAGCACGCAGACACGCGAAAGACCTTCGAAATCGTCGAAGGGGCGGCGATGGCCGTCGGAAGGGAGTCCGACTGCGCGATCCACCTCGCCGACACGAAGGTGTCGCGACGGCACTTCATCCTCCGCCGTACCGGCGCCACGCTGACCCTGGAAGACCTCGGTTCGACCAACGGCACGAAGGTGAATGGGGTCCGCATCCGGGGCGCGCGTCGGCTCGTCGGAGGCGACGTGCTGACGGCGGGCCGCTCTCGGTTCACCATCGCGACGACGAGCCGAGGGCCAGCCGGCACCCCTCATCCCCATCTGGAAGGTGTGCCAGAAGAGGTGTGCGTAGCTGACCCGAGCATGGTCAAAGTGTTCCATGTCGCCCAGCGACTGGCTCACTCTGACACCATGGTGCTCATCACGGGCGAAACCGGGACCGGAAAAGAGGTGTTGGCCGGGCAGATCCACCGCCGCAGCCGACGAGCGCGCGGCCCGTACGTGCGCCTCAACTGCGCCGCGATCCCCGAGGCGCTGCTATCGAGTGAACTCTTCGGGCACGAGCGAGGTGCCTTTACCGGCGCTGACCGGAGAAAGATCGGTCACTTCGAGGCCGCTGACGGCGGTACTTTGCTCCTCGACGAGATCGGCGAACTGTCACCGGGGATGCAGGTGAAACTGTTGCGCGTCCTGGAGAGTCGGTCGGTGTTGCGGCTCGGGGCACGGGATGAGACGCCTGTCGACGTCCGCGTGTTGTGTGCCACGCATCGTCACCTCCCCGACGAAGTCGCCGCCGGCCGGTTCCGCGAAGACCTATTCTATCGCGTGAGCGCCTTCACCCTTCGGGTGCCTCCGCTGCGCGAGCGGCCCGTGGAGGTCACGATGCTCGCCGAGTTGTTTCTGCGTCAGCACGCAGCCGCATCGGGCCGGGTGCCGCCCCGCATCAGTGCCGAGGCGGTCGCGGCGTTGCGGGCGCATCGTTGGCCAGGCAACGTCCGCGAGCTGCGCAACGCACTCGAGCACGCGTACGTGATGTGCGACGGACCGGTCATCGGCCCCGAGCATTTGCCCCCGACGCTCGCTACCTCCGTTTCCGAGGCCGCCGTTTCCGAGCCGGTCGCTTCCGCACCCACCGCCGATGGCCCCGCCGGGACGGGCCATGTGAAGGATCAACTCGCGGCCCTGGAGCGCACGCGGATCGAAGAAGCGCTGACGGGTGAAGGCGGCAATCAGACCCGCGCCGCTAAAGCCCTCGGGATGTCGCGACGCGCCCTCATCTACAAGATGGAAAAGTACGGTCTGAAAAAGAAGCCAGGGGCCGATACCGGCCGAAATTAGGGCCTCGGCGCGGGGGTTCGAGGTAAGGTCGGCTCCCTCTGAGGACCGGACCTGCCCATGGCGCGATTCATCGACGAGCTACGACGGACTCATTACTGCGGCGACCTTCGCGCCGACGACGCCGGTCGCGAGGTCGTCCTCTATGGATGGGTCGCGCGCCGCCGTGACCTCGGCGGCCTCATTTTCTTCGACCTTCGCGACCGCGAGGGGATCACGCAGGTCGTCTTCGACCCTGGCTTCCGTCCCGACGCGCCCGTGCGCGAACCTCTCGGCGAAGGCGACCCGGCGTGGGATGAGGATCGCGTCGCGGCCGCATACCGGCAGGCCGAACGTGTCCGTCGCGAGTGGGTCGTGGGCGTGCGCGGCATCGTTCGCCATCGAGGCGGCAACGCCAAGAGCGACCTCGCCACCGGAGACGTAGAGGTGATGGCCTCCGAACTCGAGGTGTTCAACCGCGCGGAAACCCCTGCGATCTCATTGGAAGAGGTCATCGACTCCGACGAGGAGACGCGCCTGCGTTATCGCTATCTCGACCTCCGACGCCTACCGCTCCAGCGTGCCCTGCGCCTCCGCCACGAGCTGAATCAGGCCGCGCGTCATTACTTGTCGTCTCAGGGCGCGCTCGAGCTCGAGACGCCGATTATCTGCAAGTACACCCCCGGCGGGGCGCGCAACTTCATCGTCCCCTCCCGCCTCTCCCCCGGTAAGTTCTACGCCCTCGCCGAGAGTCCGCAGCTGTTCAAACAGCTGTTCATGGTGTCGGGCTTCGACAAGTACTTCCAAATCGTCAAATGCTTTCGCGACGAAGACCTCCGTCTCGACCGGCAGCCCGAGTTCACTCAGATCGATATCGAGATGTCGTTTGTGAATCAGGACGACGTGTTTCGATTGGTGGAAGGCCTCGTCTTCGCCATCTTCGAGGCGACCGGCGCGGCTGACCTCCCGACCCTCTATCCCGACCGCTGTTTCCCGCGGATGAGCTTTCAGGAGTCGGAGCGTCGCTTTGGCAACGACAAGCCCGACACTCGCTTTGCCCTCGAACTCCACGAGCTGACCGACCTCGTCATCGAACACGAGGGGGGCGGGATCCCGCTGATGGAGGCCGTCGCGTCGAAGTTCGCCAATGGTTCCTACCGCCGCGAGGTTCCCGGCGAAGTCGTCAAAGCCTTCGTCATTCCGGCCGCGGCGAAGCTGTCGCGCAAACAGGTCGAGGAGCTGGAGAAGGGCCTCAAGGAGATCAGCGGTTTCGCCGGCCTCGGGCGCGCCAAAGTCGGAGAGGACGGTACGTGGAGCCAGTCGCCCTTTGCGAAGGTCGTGACGGATACCTTTCGCTTGGCCCTCAACGCCGCCACCGGCGCGGAGCCGGGCGACGTCCTTTGCCTTTCGGTGGGCAAGCCGGCGGTCGTCAACGCGGCCCTCTCCAAGCTTCGCCTCGACGTGGGCCGAAAAATGGGGCTCATCCCCGCCTCTGGCCACGGCGGTAAGTGGGAGTTTCTCTGGGTGGTCAATCCTCCGCTGTTCGAGGACGACGGAGAGGGTGGGTTCGTCGCGGCCCACCATGCGTTCACGCGCCCCATCGACGACCACCTCGACCTCGTGGAGACCGACCCGGCTCGGGTCCTCTGCTACCGCTACGACTTGGTGTTGAACGGCGTAGAGCTCGGGGGTGGCTCGATCCGCCTTCACGACCCCGAGGTTCAGCGCCGCGTCTTCCGCACCCTTGGCATCGAAGACGCTCAGGCCCAGGCCCAATTCGGATTTCTCCTGGATGCGCTTCGCTCGGGCGCGCCGCCTCACGGAGGCATCGCGATCGGCATGGATCGCCTCGCCATGCTCCTCAGCGGTGCCGCGACCCTCCGTGACGTGATCCCCTTTCCCAAAACCAACCAGGGAATCGACCTCATGAGCGGCGCCCCGGATCACGTGTTGCCCGCCCAGCTGTCCGAGGTCTACCTTCGCTCGACAGCGTCGGAAGGGTCAGACCCAACGGCGTAGGGCGACAGCGCGATGACCCAGCCCTCATCCCTCGCTGCCCCCGCGTCGGGCGCTCCGCCCTCGTCGCGCCCCACCAAGGTGCTCGTCGTGGACGATTCGTCCACCGTTCTGAAGGTGGTCCACACCATTCTTCACCTCAACGGGTACCACGTGCATACGGCTCGCGACGGTATGGAGGGATTCGACGTCGTCGCGCGGGAGGGGCCGTTCGACCTCGTGCTGCTCGATTTCGTGATGCCGCGCATGAACGGCTATCAGTTCTGTCGGAAACTCCGCGCCGATGCGAACCATAAAGATACGCCCGTCGTGTTGATGAGCGCGCGAACGACGACGATAGGCGATCGGTTCGTGCAACAGACGGGAGCCCTCGATGCCCTCGACAAGCCTTTCGATGCGCGCGCCCTCGTCGCCGTCGTGCAGTCGGTACTGAGTCGTCGCGCCGCGCCGCGTTCCGTCCCTGACCCCGCGGCCATGCTGGGCGAGGAGCACCTGAGCGAGGCCCCCGACAGCGTCGCCCCGCCCAGCCGCCATCTCCGTTCACTCAATCGGGTGGGCACGATCGTCGGTCGGGCCGCAGGGCCCTCGGTGGCGTCATTGAGTGCGACCGACCGCCAGCGCGAGGGCGCGGTCGTAGAAACGATCGCAAACGCCATCGATGAAACGGTCGTCGTCGACATCGCCCGCGCCATCGACGAGATGGATATCCGTCCCGACCCCCACGAAGTCCTCCGGGGGCAGCTGCCCAACATTGCCGTCGCCGAGGTACTTCAGTTCATGCAACTGGGCCGGTCGACCGGAGTCATGCGCGTCAGAAATCGCGCCCAATCCGTCACCCTCTTCGTTCGCGAGGGGGCGCTCGAACTCGCGCAATCCTCCGGCACCGACGATGAATTCCGCATTGGCCGCTACTTCGTCGAAACCAATTGGATGCGCCGAAAGGACATCGAGTCAGAATTGGTCATCGCGAGCCGGGAGGGCCGCCTGCTCGGAGAACATCTCGTCGCGCGGGGACACATCGACGAAGACAAGCTGCGACGCGCCCTGGCCAAACAGAGTTCAGAGCTGGTTTACGAGTTGCTCCGCTGGCCCGAGGGTCGATTCGTGTTCCGCCACGAGGGTTTCAACGAAGAGGCGGAGAAGGCCAGCCTTGGCCTCGGACTCGGCGAGTTGGTCTTCGAAGGATTTCGTCGCGTCGACGAGTGGCGTCACATGGCTGATGCCATCGACTTCGAGGCAGTTTTGGTGGTCAATGACGCCGCCCTGGGGACCCTTGACGATGCGAAGATAGGGAAAAGCGAGCGCAAGGTGCTCATGTCGGTCGATGGGGAGCGTACGACACGTGACGTCATGGAGGCGACCGAGCTTGCCTCCTTTGACGCCATTAAAGCCATCTACGGCTTTCTTCAGGCTCGCATCGTCCGCGAACGGGGCAAGCTCGGGGCAACCGGAGCGCATGCCGCCGCGGAACCCAGCGCGACGGGTGCTCGCGATGAGCTCGGGGGGACCGGGGCGCAGGCCCCGCCGGACCGGGGCTCGGCGGGAGGTCGCCCCAAGCGTACGACCAAAGGTGGCGCCAAGCCTTCGGGAGCGGGGCCCGGCGTTACCGGGGCCGGCAAGGGATAGACCAAGCGCGATGCTCGAGGCTGACCTCAACGACGTTCTCATTTTCGTTCGCGTCGTGGAGGCGGGGAGCTTCACGGAAGCGGGCCGGCGGCTCGGCGTGCCCCGGTCTTCGATGAGCCGGCGGCTGTCCGCGCTCGAAAAGCAACTCGGGGTCCGATTGCTCCATCGTACCACGCGGCGTCTGGACCTCACCGAACTCGGTCGGGCCTACTTCGAACGCTGTGCCGAAAGCCTTCAACAGATCGGCGAAGCGGAACAAGAGGTCAAGGCGGCGCAGGCCGTCCCCACCGGCCGGGTGCGAGTGAGTATTCCTCACGATCTCGGGCCTCAGATCGCGCCCATCATCGCCGATTTCTCGACGCAGTTTCCCGACGTTCGCGTTGCCGTCGAACTATCCCAACGACTGGTCGACCTGGTGGGCGAGGGATTCGATTGCGCGA
Organism: Myxococcota bacterium; assembly: GCA_039027095.1. Classification (GTDB taxonomy): domain Bacteria; phylum Myxococcota_A; class Polyangia; order Polyangiales; family Polyangiaceae; genus JAPYTK01. The sequence goes on along the minus strand of JBCCLB010000010.1, from coordinate 72,953 downwards.
TCCGTGCATCCGCGCAACTCCCCGACTCGACCCTCATCGCGCGGCGTCTCGTAACGAACGCGTCCGGTCTGTACGCGAGTCCGGCCTACCTCGAGGCACGAGGCACGCCCACCGGGCCCGCCGACCTCGCCGCCCACCGGCTCATTACCTTCGGACGAGACACCGGCCCGGTGTCCTGGGCCCTGCGAAGGGAAGGGGACGAAGAGACCACCGAGGTGACGGTACGATCCTCGATCCGCACCAACGAGCCAGGATTTGCTCGGGACGCGGTCGTGGCCGGCGCGGGGATCGCGCTCCTCCCCGGCTTTCTGGCCGCGGAAGCGCCCCCGGGCGGCCTCGTGCAGGTACTCGAGGAATACGTTGGCCCCGGGTCCAGCATGTTCTTCATCCATCCCTCGGCCCGGCACGTATCGGCGACGGTCCGGACCCTTCGCGATCACCTCGTCGGCGCCTTCGCCGCCAAGGACACCCTCGACCACAACCGTTGATGGTGTCGCGATGCTCGCCGACAACCTCAAAGAGCGCCCAAGAGCGCCGACCAAAGCCGGCGAGGGCCAGCCGCGCTCCTCATCACCGCGGTCGCCCCCGGCCGACGACCTCGACGAACGCCCGTTGGAGCGGGTTTCCGTGGCGGTCGCGAACCAAGACCTCCAGCAGAGCTGGCGCGCGGAGCGCCCGGCCGCGAATGAGCGCACGCCGGTGCGGACCTGCCCCCGTCCACGTCACGTCGAGACGACGGCGCCCGAGCCGTACCTCCATCGATACGTCGGCGGGTCGGTCGGTGCCGGCGATGGTCACGTCGGCAACGACCACATCGTCGGGCCACGTCGGCGCGAGGGGGGCGAGGCGGACGGTCGCGGACACCCGGCGGCGCTGCAAGGCGTATGTCGAGGCCGTTTCCGGGCGATCCGAGAGCCGCACGATCATCTGGCCGCCGGCATGGTCGACGGGCACCGAAGACGGGTCGTGGTAGAACCCTTCCCGCCCCATGGCGACTTCGAGCGGAGGGGCGTCCAGAAAACGCAGCTCCGTGCCCGGCGCCATCTCGAACACCCCCGGTCGGGGCCGCTGGGTGCCGGGAGGGACGCGTACCGGGACGACGGCGGCGTCCAGCGGTTTGCTCCAGGGCGAGGCGTAGCCCTCGGCATCCGTCAGGCGTAGGGCGACTCGGTACCGGCCCGGCCTCGCTTCGATCGCGACCACCCCCCGGCGTACCCCGTCGTCGCGGCGCTCTATGACGTGGCGGGCACCGTCGACGAGTCGCGTTCGTCCCCAGCGGTCGGTGCGCTTTTCGACGCGGGTCAGGGTCACCGTCGCGGCAGTGGCCGAGCGCTGAGGCTCCCACGCCAAGGTCCATGCCTTACGATCGGCGGAGGTGACGAGCGCCACGGGGAAGTGAGAGGGCCCCGGCCGCCAGACCGGGACGGTAAGCGGCGGGCGAAAGGCATATCGGTCGGCCCACAGGACGTGGCGGCCAGGCTCCGACGTGAGCGAGACCCAACGCCGTCCCTCACGACGGAACGCCAACGCCGCGTCGAGGCGAACGGACCACCGATTCTCGAAGGCCCGGGCCCAAGCCTGGCCCTCCTGCAGCACCATCGCAGAGCCTCCGATCCCCTCGACCCGAACCGGCAGTCCGCGCCTGACGGTGCGAACCGACACATCACCCGACCGTACCGAAATGCCGGTCGTCTGCCCTCGTCGCGTGCCCGCGGGAAGCGCCACCGTTCGAAGCGGGAGAACGCGCACTTCGCCACCAGCGACGTCGACCTGACCGCCGTCGGCGAGTCGAAGCCGACAGGTGCCCGGGCAGCGGACGAAGCCTCCCCCACGAATGATTCGATGGGGCGACGTCTCTTTCCACGCGAGCTTCTCGTGATGGCGCGTCGACGCGGCCGGCGACGCCGAAACGAGAATCGCCTCGCCCGCCGCCGCCGCCATCGACGAGAAGACGAGCGAGAGCAGAACGATCCATACCCGAGTGATCCACCCCGATGTCGCGCGTTGCATCACGTCGAACGAACGGCCGCCGTCCGCGCAACTTGAGCGCGCGTCCTCGACGACCGACCCCCGCGCGCAGACGCGGGATGCTCCCCCGACCGAGGGGCGGGCTCATCGCGTGCGACCGGCGCACCGGCTCTTTCGAGCCGGCACCGCCGGTGCGGGAGTCGACACGTTCCGCGCCAACCCCTAAGGGGTGCCCGACTTGGGAGCCGGGCACTACTTTGGGTGCAGCTCCCTCGGAGCCAGCTACTTGGGAGCTGATCGCTTGGGAGCCAGCGATTTAGGGGCCGACTACTTGGGAGCCAGCGATTTGGGGGCCAACTACTTGGGAGCCAGCTATTTGGGGGGCAGCGCGGTGTTGTCCGCGGGAGCCTTCTGGCTTCCTACGAACGCGGCGCCCGTTTCCAACCAGTTGAAACGCGACGTACTGAGCAGAAGGAAATGGATGAACAGTGCGAGCGCAAAGAGAAACGTGAACAGCCCGATCAACACCTGACGAGGGTCGAAGAACTGCCAAAATCGCCACAATTCCATGGTCTCGTGTCCTTTCTCAGCCGATCAGCGACTGAATCACGGTTTGCCCGGCCTCGATCATCGAGTACGTGCCGTCTTCTTTCGGAATCCACGGACGCCACAACCAGGTCAAGTAGTGGGCCACGGTAGCGATCGCGGTAAACGAAAAGAACCCGAGCAGAACGAACTTCATGGTCTCTTTGGCCTGAGCGTCCGTCAGGCCCGAGAGATTCTCTTTTTCACTTTTTGCCATATTTCATAACCTCCACATCTCCGTGCTTGCCTACACGGCTAGGTGCCGCCCACCGGGGCGGAGCGAGGGAGTTGCCCCCCTGGCCGACTTTCATCACCCAACTCCGGGGGTCCCGGCGGGAGAAAGACGTCATTTCCCGGGATGGTCTCCTCGGTCGCGACCGCGACGTGCGCGGTGGTGACGGAATCTCGATTCCTCGCCTTGGCGACCGCCTCGGCCGCATCTCGAAATCGTTTCGCGGCAGAGATCCGGGTGAGCATCGGGAGGCGCTCCAAAACACGCTCCAAAGCGCGCTCGGCGTCCACGTCCCAGGGAAGCGTGGCCCGCGCGGGCGTGGCCTCGACCTGGTCGAGGTCGGTCCCGAGAGGGAGGATGTTGAAGAGCGCATCGAACAATGCGTTGCACACCTCCTGGAGAAGATAGGTCGCGCCTCCATACCCCATGAACGGCGTCCCGGTATGACGACGAATGGCCGTGCCAGGGAAGGACGCCGGGATGTAGATGCCACGACCCCCCACTTCCGCGAGATACATGCGCTCGTTGTAGGAGCCGAACAAGACGAGCGGCGTATTGTTTTGCACCTCGGCCCGCACGGCCGCGTTGTCGGTCTTTTCGCCGGGCTTGCGGGCGACCGCAAAGTTACAGGGAAGCCCGAGCTCGTCCTCCAGGTAGGCGCGGATGCCGCGGACATAGGTTTCGTTGGCGACGATGCCGAACGAAGCCGTCCCGAAGAAGTCCTGCGTGACCGACCGCCACAGGTCCCACATGGGCTTGAGCGTCGTATGCTTTTCACGTTCGATGAAAGGCTCGGGGTCGAGGTCGAGCTCGGCCGCGAGGGCGCGCAGAAACTTCGTCGTGCTCTCGAGTCCGATGGGCGCCTGAAAGAAAGGACGCTCCAGGGCCTCGCACAAGAGCCGGCCATACTCTCGGTACATCACGATGTTGGCGTCGGCTTGGACGAGCTTTGCCACATCCGCCACGTGGCTTCCGAGGGGAAAGGTCATGTGAACCTCGGCACCGATGCCTTCGACGAGGCGCCGGATCTCGGCGAGGTCAGACCACGTATTGAAATAGCCGTAACTCGGGCCGATGATGTTGACCTTGGGCTTTTGGTCGGCCCTTCGCTTCCGCGGCGGCTTCACCTTCTTCGCCCCGTACTGCGTCCACAGCCACAAGAGCGCGCGATTGGCGCTCTGCCACTGGTCTTCGTCGATCGTGCGCGGCAAAAACCGCTGAATACCGGTACCCTCGGGCGTGACCCCGCCCCCGATCATCTCGGCGATGGACCCCGTGACGACCACGCTCGGTAGGCCCTCGTCGAGGACCTGGTGGGCCCGCTTCATGGCGCCCTCGGTACCCTTCTGCCCGAGCTCTTCTTCGGCGAGACCCGTGACGACGATGGGAAGTTCGTGGGGCGGGAGACCGTCGGTGTAATGGAGCACCGACGTCACCGGCAGGTTCTCGCACCCCACGGGGCCATCGATGATGACTTGAAGGCCCTTCAACGCCGTGAAGACGTAAACAGCCCCCCAGTAGCCGCCCGCGCGGTCGTGGTCGAGGACTAACATCCGATGGCCTCCTTGGGGAGGCTCGTCGCGTCTTCCTTTTCACGTTTACGCCGGAGCCGGATGAGATTTCGCTTTCGGAACTCGGGGCGCGGCTGAGGCGTTTTCTCCCAGACGCCGGCCGTATCGCCCCGGCCCACCCCCTCGAAAAAGGACTTCATGGCCGCCATCCTCGAGCGGTTGGCCAGCGCGGTGTTGATGACCTGAGCGAGCGATCCGGCGCCCGCGGGACCCATCAACGGTCGCGCCGAGATGAGGTTGGTGAAATAGAGGGCCGGTACCCCACGCTCCTTGACCGCTTGGACCACCGGCGTGGTCCCGACGACGAGGTCGGGGTCGTATTCGTCGACGGCGGCGAGATCATCTTCCAGCGACGCGCGATAACGTACGCGAACACCGCGATGCTCGAGCCATTGGCGGTCCGCGTCACTCCACGCTGTCCGGGGGCATGCCGTCCCCACGTAACGAACGTCGGCACCACTTTCGACGAGCAGCCGGGAGACGATGAGTTCCGACCCTTCGTAGCCCGAAACGGTGAGCCGGCCCGAAATCGGCTTGGCGCCGAGCGCCGCCTGGATCGCAGGGAGGATGGCGTTATGGGCCGCCGCGATCCGGTCGGAAGAAATGCCGGCGGCGTCTCCCACGGCGGTCAGCCACGCCGCAGTTCCGTCCCGGCCGACCGGAGCCGAACCGACGATGGGTCGTCCGGCGGCCTGGAATTGGCGGAGAGACGCCGTGTAGAAGGGATGCACCGCCGCGACGACGGCGCCGTCGAGGGCCGCATAGAGCTCGCGCCACTCCCGGGTGGGTACGACCGGGCCGGCGGCAAGGCCCATCGGCTCCAGCATGCGACCGATCGACACGGGGTCGACAGGGAACATCTCGCCGAGCAACGTCACCGTAGGGCGCTGGCCGCGCCCAGCTCGCGGCGCGGCCACGGGGCCCTGCTCTGCCTCGCGACGGGCGTATTCGAGCATCGCGCCGGCGAGGACGTCTTTGGCTTCGGCGTGGGTCGGGACGCCGAACCCCGGGACGTCGATCCCGATGATACGAACCCCGTTGATCGTCTCTGGGAGCAGGCGGAGGGGGACCCCGGAGGCCGTCGGAACGCAAAGGTTGATGACCACCACCGCGTCATAACGCTCGGGGCACGCCAGCTCGTGAACGGCATCGCGGAGGTCCTCGAACAGCTTGCCCGTAACGAGTGACTCGGAATCGAAGGGCACGTAGCCGACCGTACGACGCGCCCCGTAGAAGTGAGACGTGAAGGTCAATCCGTAAACGCAACACGCCGAACCCGACATCACCGTCGCCGTGCGTCGCATCCGCAATCCGACCCGGAGCGAACCAAACGCGGGGCACATGGATTGAGGCTGGTCGTGGGGACCCACGGGGTAGTCAGCCGCGTACTGTGCGAGCACGTCCTGCTTGCCCGCCGCGGCCGCCGCGGCCCGCAGCTCCGTCTGGCTGGAGCACGCGCCTTCCGCGGCGGCAGAGGAAAAGGGCAGATTCGTAGGCGCGCTCATCGCAGCAACATCTTCGGTCGGAGGCTCAAACGGCGTCGTAAATGACCTCGAGGGAGCGCTTCTTTTGGGCCTGCGGTCCGCACATGTCTTCGATCGTGGCGGGCTCGAGCACGACGTCGCGACCGACGGACTCACCTTTGAAGAGTCCGAGGAGGCCATCTTGGTCGAGGGGAGCCGGACTCAGGGGAGGCGCGGCCGCGACGTTGGTCGCGAGCTCTTCGAAGAGGGCGCCCCACGGGCTTTCCGGCCGCCCGATGATCTCGTACTTCGCGCTTTTTCGACGAATGTCCTCGTCGGCCGGGATGGCGGCGAGGACCGGGATCCCGACCTTGTCGGCAAACGCGCGGGCTTCGCCCGTGTGGTCGTCTTTGTTGATGACGATGCCCGCCACCCCGACGTGACCGCCCAGCTTGCGAAAGTACTGGGTGGCGGAGCAAACGTTGTTGGCGACGTACAGCGATTGCAGGTCGTTGGACCCGACGACGATGACCTTCTGGCACATGTCGCGGGCGATCGGGAGACCAAAGCCCCCGCACACCACGTCACCCAAGAAGTCTAGGAGAACGTAATCGAAGCCCCAGTCGTTGAATCCGAGCTTCTCGAGCGTTTCGAAGCCGTGAATGATGCCGCGACCACCGCAGCCGCGCCCGACTTCAGGGCCTCCGAGCTCCATCGCGAAGACCCCGTCGCGCTTGAAGCAAACGTCGCCGATCCCGACCTGCTCCCCGGCCAGTTTCTTTTTCGCCGACGTGTCGATGATCGTCGGGCAGGCTTTGCCTCCGAACAGCAAGGAGGTGGTGTCGCTCTTCGGATCGCAACCGATCAGCAATACCTTTTTTCCCTGTTGCGCCATCATGTAGGACAGGTTGGACAGGGTGAAGCTCTTCCCAATGCCCCCCTTCCCGTAGATGGCGATGATCTGGGTCTCTTTGGTGGGGGCCGACGGCGTGGGCGCCGGAGGCTCGAGTTCGGCCTCGGCCCTCAACCGGGCATCGATGGCTCGAATCGCGGGGGCGCCCACGCGCACGGGATCGTCTTGATGCGCGATGGTCATGCGTCGTCACTCCAGTCGATGAGCATCTTGAGGCAGTCGGGGTCTTCGAAGGCGGTGGGGTAGGCGTCGGCCGCGCGCGACGCGGGAGACCGATGCGACAGAAGACCATCGAGTTCGAGTCGACCCTCACGTACGAGGGTCAGGACGGCATCCAGGTCAGCCGATTGGAACTCGGCGGCGATTCGAAGGTGGGCCTCCCTCATGAACGCGGGGGGGAACGCAAAACTCAATCGTTCCGTGTAGAAGCCCGCGAGGGTCACGATCCCGCCCCGATCCAAACGCGCGATCAGCACGTCGAGTAGCGAGGGGTCACCACTGGCATCGCAGATGCTGCGATAGTCTCGGCGGTCGTCTCGTCTTTCATCGGTGACCTCGTAACCGCGCGCACCCTTCACCCGGGACGCGACGTGCTCCCACACCACCGGGGCATCACCGAGCGCACACGTGAGGCGCGCGAGGAGGCGACCGAGGACCCCATGCCCCACGATGAGCTCGGGGAGCCGTTCTCCTCCTTCGAGCGCGTGGTACGCCGTGGCCGCCAAGGCGAGCAACACGCCATCTTCTCCGAGGGCAGTCGCCTCGGAGGACGAACCCGCGGACCCGACATCGATGCGCGTCACCCGAGCCGCGGGCACCACGAGACGCGAGGCGGCGCCGCCGAAGAGACCGCGAACTTCACCGAAGCAACGCGCCCCCGGAACGAAGACCTCGTCGTCCGGCGCCACGGCCCCGACGTCGGAGCCCACTTCGACGACACGGCCGACCGCCTCGTATCCCGGAACGAGGGGATATCCCATCCCCGGAAACGGAGGCATCGTACCCCGGTAAAGGAGCCGCTCGGTGCCCGTGCTCACGGCCGACCAACGCACGTCGACGACGACATCGCCCGGGCCAGGTTCGGCCACGGCGAGGCGCTGCAGCGCCAACTTCTCCGGCGCGGCGAAGACTACTGCCGTCGTATCACGCATGCGAGGTGTCATCTTATTCTTACGCCTTGTGGTGTCAAGCCGGATTGACAGTCCAGAACGTAACTTTTTGGTTGCGCGTTCCCATCGGCGGAGAAAGCGGTCAGGCCGCCGTGCGGCGGAGACCGCGGGGCACGAGGCGTTCGGCCACGGTGACGACGAGGCGCTTCAGGTCGGCCGCGCCGCGGCACTCCGGCACGGATGCCGATGCGGCCTCGACGAGCTCACGAAGCCGGGCGAGGGCCCCGTCGGTCCCCAGTTCGGTAACGGCGGACGGGCGCCGGCGAGCTTGGTCCTGGCCGGTGGGCTTGTCGGTGCTGTCCGCATGCACGTCGAGAAGATCATCGGCGACCTGATACGCCTCGCCGAGACGAAGGCCGAGCGCGCGCCACGGCTCGGGGTCGGCCCCGGCGGCGAGCGCACCTCCGGTGGTCGCGGCGACGAAGAGCGAGGCGGTCTTGGCCCGATGGTAGGCCACTCGGGGAGGGTCGGGTTCGCTCTCCCAAGCTTGTCCGGCCACCAGGCCGCCGGAGGCGCCGACCGCCGCTGCGACCGCGCCGAGCAACGGACCGAGTCGGGCAGGAAACGCGGTGCCAGGGTCCGCCAGCAGCTCGAACGCCATCACGATGAGCGCGTCCCCGGTCAGCACGGCGATCGTCTCGCCGTGCGCGCGATGGACGGAGGGGCGACCTCGGCGCACCGCCGCATCGTCGAAACAGGGGAGGTCGTCGTGCACCAGAGAAGCGCAGTGCAGAAGCTCGATCGAACTGGCGACCGCATCGGCCAGGAGCGGGGCATCGCATCCGCAGGCTTCACTGACGGCGAGACACAGTTGGGGCCTCACGCGGGCGCCCCCGGGAAACACCGCATCGCGAATCGCGGCCGCGAGGCCGGGCGGCGTGTGTCGCAGACGAGAGGCCAACGCGTGGCCCAGCGCGTTGTCGATCCTGGTTTTCATGCGTGGCTCCAAGCCCTGTCCCGCGGTCGTTCGCCGAACCCGTTCGAGAATGGAGGCGGTGCGCCGCACTGTCAAGTTAGCTTGACAGCTACCACCGTCAACCTTGGCTCAACCCATCCGAGGAGAAGGTCAGCTCGATTCGGCGATGTTGTGGCGGCGGAGCTTGGAGTAGAGGCCCTGCCGGCTCAGCCCGAGGAGCTGGGCCGCGGCGGCGCGGTTGTTTCCGCTCACATCCAGGGCGGCCTCGATGCACAGCCGTTCGATGAGGTCGGTGGACTCTCGCACGATCTCCTTCAGCGACACCCGCCCGACGAGCTCCCGAAGTTGGTCGACGGAGCGCGGCAGGAGCGAAGACGTGGGGACCTCGCTGAGCCGCGACGAGACGACGCGGATGCTGAACCCGAGACACGGCACCTTGGCATCGAGCGCGGACACTCCGGTCACCACCGCCTCTTGCGGCCCGCCAAAGTCGCCGCGGACGATCGTCGCGAAGTTCTTCAGCACCCCGTGTTCGCGGATGTTCGTGAGCATGATGTTCAAGTCCACCCCCGGGCGCCCGAGCCATCGATCGAGACGCTGGCCAACAACCTGTTTTTCGGTCGCTCGTTGGACCAACTCGCAAAAGGCCGGATTGGCACTGAGGACGTCGCCGGCGTCCGTCGTGACCACGAAGCCGTCGGGCATCGCGTCGAGTACGGTCAACATCCGAGACGTGCGCGCTCCGTTCGACGTAGTGCCTCCCGCCGGCCAGAACCGGAAGAGCAGCAAGGTCTCTCCAGACTGACGGAACATCGACGCCGTCGCCACGAAGCCCCGGTCGGACACGACGCCCGGCGAGAATTGAACTTCGCTCTCCGCGCCTGCTTCCACGGCAGCGGCAAGGGCTTGAACGCGAGCGCGGCCGCCCTCCCCAAAGACCTCGTCGATGGTTTTGCCCTGCACGTCGACGGGGGCCCCTCCTCCGAGATGCTTTGCCGCCGCCGGATTGCACTCGACGATGCGCCGATTCTTGGATTGGGCGACGAGCACGCCTTCTCCACTGACGTGAAAGAGCACCCGGTATCGCGTATCGGCCTGTCGCAAGCGACTGTACTCGAGCTCCATCGCCTGCTGGGTGCTCACCATACGCTGTTGCAACTCGGCCATCGGGCGGAGGTCTCGACCCAACAAAATCGCGCGCCCATCCCCGAGTGAGGCCCCCGCGAAGCGAAAGGGGATCTCGCCGACCCCATCGACGACCTGATTGACCTCCCGCCCGCGCTTGGTCTCGCCCTGATTCGCTTCCCGAAGGAGCTGGTCGACCTTCCCCCGACTGTCTTTCATGAGGGTGTCCGACCAGCGCTGACCGATCAGCGCTCGCCAATGAGACTCGACGTCGGATTCGCCGTCGTGGGAACGACTCAGCGTTTGGCCTAAGGATAGCCCCTCGATGACACCCTGCTCATCCACCACGAGGGCGAGATCCGAACACGTCCGAACGATTCGCGCCGCCAACGAGTCGGTCGCGGCCAGCGGATCGATTCCGTTTACCGTCCGGGGCGTCGTGCTCATGGGTCTTCCTGGATGATGCCTCGGACCCCCGTCAGCCGGCCACGCGAACGCCTGTCGCCCCGAGCGACGCTGCCGTATCGCCTGGAGCCGCGTTACCCGTCTGGTTTGTCGCGTCGATCCGATCCAACATCTGGAGCGCCGTCCTCGCGTCGGCTGCGTAGTGAACCCCGTGGCGCTCCGCCATCTCTGCGAGGCCTTCTGCCGACCCCCCGAGGAATATCTCGATGCCGGCGTGATGTGATTGACGGCGAATGTCCGTAACCAATGCTCCGAGCGCGACGAGCCGGTCCGCATCGGCCGCGGATACCCCTACGGCGGTCACGTACTCACGTTCGACCAACCCGAGCAATTCGGCGTCGGTGAGAGACGGCTGCGCGTGGACCCCCCAGCCCTCGCGACGTGCCAATTCCGCGAGGAGATGGATCCCCATGGTGTGTTGCTCCCCTGGGGCCACCGTCAACACCAGCAGGCCGCGATGAACGACGGGCATCATGGCGGAAGGGCTGAGCCATTGAATGGCGCGTTGGAGGTTTCCCGCGCCGAGGGTGACGTCGCTCCAGCTCCGGCGGTCGTCGGCCCACTGTGCGCCCAGCAACGACGCCGCCGCGCCTACGTAATCGAGAAGGGTCTCGTCGAGCGCGACACCGCGCTCGAGCATTTCGGCCACCAATGCGGTCGCGAGCCGCGGATCGGGAGCGACGGCAGCCTCGGCCAAGCGCTCGACATCTCGCCCGCTCGGCCCCGTCGGCCCGCTTCCGCGCCCGGCCCCATCCCGACAGACGGGAACCCGGTACGTCTCACTGCAATGCGCCATGACCAAACGGGGGATGACCTGATGCGCGAGCGTCTTCATCAAGTCGCGCCGCGACTCGGGGTCGCGCGCGACCATCGTCGACCGCGGAGACCCTACCGCTGCCGCCTCCGTGGGACCTTTCTCCTTGGGCGTCCCTGTCGGGCCATCGTGGGGCTTCAGGTACCCCGTTCGAGATCTCTTATCGTCGTCAGAAAACCTGCCCATCGCCTCACCCATTGACGGTGGCGGTTCCGCGACGACCTCTCGATGCTCCAGAGCCGCCCGGGAACCGAGGAACCCACCAATACAACTAGACAGCGTATCGACACACCGAACCCTTGTCGAGGCATGCCTCGGGGGCCATCGTGACGCGTGTCGAAGGCCTGACGAGACTTTCGCACAGACTGCTTCGACATAAAGTTCACACATCCGACCTCGCCTCCCGACGTAGGTCCCGAAGCATCCATCGCCAGAGCATCGCGTCGGGGAGCGGCAACACGAGGCAGAGGTGCTCGACGAGTGCCAGAACGAGAATCGTGGCGACCAGGGTGTGCGCGGTGACCCCGAACGCGGCGCCCGCGCCCGGCTGCCCGACCATGGAGCCCGCGCGCCAACCGAGAGCATGAGCGCCGAGGGCCACCACCATCCCCCCGCCGACCAAAAGCGATACCGGCATGAGCGCATTCATGGGCGCCCGCCGGAAGTACGTCGTGAGGTAGCGGAGATGAGGGAGAACGAACTCGACGCTGACGTTTCGAACCCCCAGGAATACGTTGAACTTCGCGGAGAGCCGCATGACCCAGAGCACACCGAACGTCCACGCCGCCACCCGATTGGCCGCCCCCACCGACGGTGCCGCCAATGCGAGGAACGTCACCGCCAGCGCCACCTCGTGGTGAATCAACACCGAGGTCGCCTGCACGAATCGTCGCCATCCCGTTCCCCCCGGGGCCCACGGCGTCCGGTGGGGTCCCGTCACCCACCCGAGGAGAAACACCAATTCGTGCCAGGCCCACAGCGCCAGCGCGCCGCCGAAGGCGGTGTACGCAGCCTCAGCGGTGGTCACGCCCAGCGTCTCGTAAACGGCGACCCCCCCCCCTCCGGCGAGCGCCGTCATCACGATCACGCTGGCGATGTGCGTACGTCGCGGCAACCACACGAGCCGCAACACCACACCGGTGCTGGCCCACCACGCCAACACCACCACCATCGCCGCCATCACGCGATCGCTCATACTTCGTAACGATGGGTCACCACGTGGGTCACCACGAAGGGGCGACGCGCATCTCGGTCGGTAGCGGATTCTCGAGTGGCTTCATCATCAAGACCCGAAGAAAGGTGATCACCACGAGCGCCTTCAACGGAAGCGCGCGGAGCTTCCCGAAGAAGCCCCGCTTTTGGTGCTGGTCGATTTGCTCCGCCAGGCTCCGGAGGCGACGCAGCAATTGGAGAAAGCGGGGGTTGTCCACGTCCACCAAGACGGGAAAGCACTGGCGGCTGATGTCGCGCGTGATGCGAAACACCTCCATCCCGTAATCCTCGGGCTCGACGCCAAGCGCGCGGTAAAACTCGGGGCGCGTGTGGTCGCGGACGAACATGGTGCAAAACACTGCGACCTGGAAGAAGCGGATCCAGTACCGATTGAGGCCCTCGAGCACGGACGGATTCGCCCGCATCATGAGGGCCAACGACTCGCCATGGCGAAACTCGTCGTTGCACCACTCTTCGAACTTGTTGAAAATCGGGTGGAAACGATTCTCCGGATGACGTTCCAGGTGGCGAAAGATGGTGATGTAACGGGCGTAGCCGATCTTTTCCGACAGATAGGTTGCGTAGAGGATGAACTTGGGACTGAAGTACGTGTAGTCTTTTTCTCGCTTCAACACCTTCATGTCGACTTGGACGTCGAAGTCCTTGAGACACTTGTTGATGAAGCCGGCATGCCGCGCCTCGTCTCGCGCCATGTACCGAAAGAGCTCCGTCAGGTCGTCGTTTTTGCCCTTCTTCTTGAGCTCCGCGTAGAGGAGGCATCCGGAAAATTCACTCGTGAGTGAACTCGTCATGAAGTCGACGACCTCTTTGCGAAGCGCGGGCTCCATTTCGTTGGCGTCGAAGGATTCGTCGCGCTCGAAGTGGAACTTGTTCTTGTCGGCCTTGTATTCTGCCATCAACGAGTTCCATTCGTCGCGAATGGGCTCGATGCCGAACTTCATCATGGCGTCGACGTCGGTCGTGTAAAACCGAGGACTGAGGGTACTCGTCTCCTGGGCAGCCTGCGTCACCTGCAGGTACTCGAATTCGTAGCTTTCGAAGTCGATCTCGTCCTCGTCCTCGAGGCGCTTGGTGGTGGCGGTTGTCGTCGTCATTTCCTTCCCTTTCTCGGGCCCAGACTCCGGGACCCTTCTCGATTCAGCGTTGGGCGTGGCGGGCGCCCGAACCCGCCGCCGCCGTCATCAGGTCCGCGAACGCGGCTTGGTTGTCGTGTCCGAACGAACTGAGGTCGATGTTCCGACCGGTCATGGGATCCAACAGTTCCAACGTACCGTCGGAGTACCGACGGATACGAAATGGGGCCTGCCGGGGGTGGCCCCCAAGCTTACGCGCGCGGAAGAGACCGCGCATCACGCCCCGTACGAAACCATTCGACCGGGGCGCGAGCACCGCGACTTCGTGACCGCTCGGGTGGCCGAAGACCGCGACAGAACCGTCACCGCGGTCCTCGAAGGTGAGCTCCGTCGTCGCGGTCACCGTGGCGGTGGCATGAATGGCCGCCTTCCGGTCCTTGGCCCGCTTACCGAGCGCCGCGGCCCCCACCGAACACACCACCAGGCCGATCACGGCCGCGCCTGCGATTCGATCTCCACGCTTCATCGTTCAGCTCCTCACCATTTCGGGTTCACCCCACGACCCTACCGGGGTCGGATTTCGATCGTCGGTCAAAGGATTCATGGCGAGGGGTTGCGCCGCGCGTTGAGACCAAGCGCGGGCAGCACCCTGAAGCAGGCTGGCCACCTCGCGGGGTCGGGCGAGGCCACGGAGCATGGGTCGGGCGCGCGCAATGTGCCCCGGCTGTACGTGCGGCCACAGGAAGATCCAGCCGATCCGTTCCTCCCCCGCCAGCTGCAACACGATGTCGCCATCACGGTCGGACCGCGCGTTCAGGTCGGCCGCCGCAAGGCTAGAGAAAGGCAGGTTCCACGTGATCGGAATCGCGACGCCGACCTGCATCACGACCCGGTGCGTCGTGATGGTGTACATCGTGGTTCGGGCCTGGAGGTAGGCAATGCCCGCCAACATTCCGAGCCCCAGGAGGGACAACGCCACCATGCGGGCCACCTCGATGGCACCGAGCGTTCCTTCTGCCTCGAGGATCGCCATGGCCGTTCGGAGGGCGGCGAAGACACCGAAATAAACGACCAGCCACCGAAGCTTGAAGATGCGCCGAGCGAGAACGCGCCATTGGGGGCGTCCCTGCCAAATGATCTCTTCGCCCTCGGGCAACGCCTCGGGAAGCCCTTCGACGGCGTCGTCGCCTTCGTTCGTTTCACTCATCACACACAATCCCTTTCGATCCGGCCCTCGAACAGACGGGGCCACTCGACTCAAATGAGGGGGGCGACCCGCTTCGGGGTGGCGTAGAGGCGCCCGCCCGCGAAGTAGGCGGAGATCAGTTCCTCTTCGTGGACCGTGATCTCGTCTGCCTGCTCCAGCTGCGGGATCCCGGGGAACTGCTCCGACGTCATGGCCTCGAGCTTGAACACTTGGGCACTCGGTCGCGTGACCCCCATGGTCATGGGCATCAAGCGCGACCCCGAACCGTCGGCGAGTTCGACCTCGATGTACCGGGCCTGCATCTCCGGTCGGTCGACCCAAATGTCGGTGACCTTCCCGACGACCTCGCCGTCGATCGCCACGACATCCCAGCCCCTGGGATCGCTACCTCCGGTCACCGAGTAGTCGGTCGCCACCCGCATGGGAACGATCGCGTTGTGTCCGTCGTAAGTCCGCTCGGGATGACGGTCTCGCTCCGCGAAGGACGACGGCCCGATGTTGGTCCCCATGCCGGTACCCACCGGGTCGTAAGGCGACGTGGGAAGGCCCTGGGTCGCTTCGATCGGCCGTTCGTCCCGCTCGAAGCTCGGCGCGAGGTATTCACCGCCCTCCGGCAATGCGTAGCGCTTCGGGGTAGGAATGAGGGGGTTGTCCTCGTTCAGGACCCTTCGCGGATGGACCGTCTCCAAGGGAAACCCTTCGCGGCGATCTTCGCGCCGAATGTAAAAGACGAGGCCCGCGAAGAAGATCCAAAAGAGATAGATCATCACCTGGGCGAAATCGACGCTGTCGTAAAAGCTCTCATTCATGACGATACCAATGCCCGAAGGGCCTCAATGGGGAAGCTCGGCAAGGCCGAAGCGGGAAGACGGACGGATGCGAGGCCCGAACCGCACGAGGGGACCAATGGCGACCAACGTGCCGAAAAGCAGCGCGATCTCCAGGTGGTAAACGAAGCTGTACCCGACCGACGCGCTCTCGAGACCCGGTCCGAGCGCGCCTTCGACCGCGAGGATGGAGAGGACGTCGCGAAGCGCTCCGCCGAGGGCGATACTCACGCCCATGACGGTCGCCTGCACCGCCCCCCACGCGCCAATGGCAATGCCACTTTGGCCTCGTTCGGACAATTCCATCGAGGCGGTGAGGGTTCCAACCGAGAACCATCCGCTGCCAAAACCAATGCACGCAGTCCCCGCCCAAAATACGGAGAGTGATTCGAGCGGAGCCGCGAAAATGACGCCGGAAAAGCCGACCACCCCGATGAGGGCGCCGATCGCGGCAAGCTGGTTCGGGTCGCGTCCCGACGAGAGCCAACGCGCCGCCGCGAACAGCCCCACCAGCGTGCCTCCGGCCATCAACGCGGTGAGCGATGTGGTCGCCGACACCGAGAGGCCGAGCAGCTCACCGCCGTAGGGCTCGAGCAGAATGTCCTGCATGCTGAAGCCCGCACCGCCGAGCGCCACCGCCACGAGAAGCCGGGGGGCGGGACCGCCCCGGGCGAAGCGACGGAACGCGGCGAGAAAGGAACCCGGGCGGGCAGCCTCCTCCGGATCTTCGTCCTCGCCGGGCTCGGAGGGTCGTCGGGGTTCCTGCCGCCACAGGGCGACGACGTTGACGACGAACGTCACCACCGCGGCGCCCTGAATCACCTGCACCAGTCGCGTGTAGGAAAAGCTCCGCAGCAAGACGCCGAAGGCCAACGAGGCCCCGACCATGCCCACCAGCAACATGACGTAGAGCAATGCGACCACGCGGGGGCGGCTCTCTTCGGGCGCGAGGTCTGTCGCGAGCGCCACGCCCGCCGTTTGGGTCGTGTGCATGCCGAGCCCCACCAAAATGAACGCCAGCCCTACGGCCGCTTCGCCAACCCCGGGGACGACGATGGCGCCGCGTCCCGAGAGCACCAACAGCGCGAAGGGGAGGATCGCCAACCCCCCGAATTGCGCGAGCGTCCCCATCCAGATGTAGGGAACGCGTCGCCACCCCAGGGCGGACCGGTGGTGGTCCGAGCGATGACCGATGAGCGCGCGCATCGGCGCGAACAGGATGGGCAGCGCCACCATGACCGATACCATCCACGCGGGGATGCCGAGCTCGACGATGATGACCCGATTGAGGGTGCCGTTCAGCAGCACCAAGGCCATTCCGACGGTGACCTGAAACAGCGCGAGGCGCAGGAGGCGGGGCAGCGGCAATTCGGGGGTCGCGGCGTCGGCAAAGGGAAGTAAGCGCGCGATGATACGACGCCACGCTTCGCGCCGTCGCACCTCCGCCATCGTCGCACCCTTGCCCCCGGCGGCACCCTCGACGCGGGTATTTCTCATCCGCCGACGAGCTCCATCGTCTGAGAGGTGTAAAAAGTGCTGTCGATTCGTTCGCTGCGGCCGACGCGCCAACGGGAAAGCCCGTCGAGCCGGCGGCGGAGCGCGAGCGCCTCGATGGGTACGATATCCGGAGAGCGGTTGGCGCGCGGGAATACCTGTCCCACCCGGTGCATCATCGAGAGCACCCGCGTGCGCGGGGCAAACGTGAACGCCACCCCGAGCCGTGAACGATCGGCCAAGCGCTCCACCATCGCCACCAAGTCGTCGGCCGCGTAGTGGATCAGCGAGTCCATGGCGACGACCCAGTCGAATTCCCCGAGGTCAGGGTCGAGCATGTCGGCGACCTGAAACTCGATGCGACCAGGAGCTACGTCCCGGCCCGCCGCCCGGGCGCGCGCTACGTCCACCAACGACGAAGACAAGTCGATGGCGACGACCTCGGCCCCTCGCGCCGCGGCTTCGACGGCGAGCGCGCCCGTACCGCAACCGGCATCCAGCACCCGTAGCCCCGAGAGATCCCCCGGAAGGTAGCCCAGAAGCGTCTCCCGCATCCGGTTCCGACCCGCGCGCACCGTGGCGCGAATACGACCCACCGGGGCATCCGACGTGAGTCGGGTCCACGCCTCGGCCGCGGTGCGGTCGAAGTACTCCTCGAGCTGCCGTCGGCGAATCTGGTAGGTCGCGTGGTTCATCATTCGTACCCGAGAAAGTCGAAGATCTCTCGGTCTTTCATCGGTGCCCCCTCGAGGGGCTCGGTGCCGGCCCAGAGCTCGGCCGCGAGGCGCAGGTATTCGTTCTGCACAGCCACCAGCTCCGGCTCGTCGCCCATTTCGAAGAGGGTGGCCTTCTTCAGTCGACTCCGGCGAATGACGTCGAGGTCCGGCACGTGGGCCAGGCGACGAAGACCGACCCGATCATTGAAGCGGTCGATCTGGTCCGTCTCGCGACTTCGGTTCGCAATTACGCCCCCCATGCGGACCGCATAGTTTTTTGCTTTGGCCTGGATCGCCGCGACGATTCGATTCATTGCAAAGATCGAGTCGAAGTCGTTGGCGGCGACGATCAGCGCCCGCTGGGCGTGCTGCAGGGGAGCGGCGAACCCGCCGCACACCACGTCACCCAACACGTCGAAGATCACCACGTCCGTGTCTTCGAGCAGGTGATTGTGTTTGAGCAGCTTGACCGTTTGACCGACCACATAACCACCGCATCCGGTTCCGGCCGGGGGTCCCCCCGCCTCCACGCACATGACGCCGTTGTACCCCTCGACCACGAAGTCCTCGGGCCGAAGCTCTTCGGAGTGAAAGTCGACCGACTCCAAGACATCGATGACGGTCGACTGGAGCTTCTTCGTGAGGGTGAAGGTCGAGTCGTGCTTCGGGTCGCAGCCGATCTGCAGCACGCGCTTGCCGAGCTTCGAAAACGCCACCGACAAATTCGACGACGTCGTCGACTTACCGATTCCCCCCTTCCCGTAGACGGCGAAGACCTTCGCCCCTTCGATCTTCGTCGGGACGGGGGCGTGGAATTGGACGCTGCCATCACCATCGCCCTTCTTCTTGATTTGAACCAGGTCGTTCACGCGGCTCCTTCTGTCTGGTTGAGGCCCTCGAGCCGGTCTTCGAGCTCGTCCCCCGCCGCCTCGAGGGCGGCGAGGGTCGCGGCATCGGGCTCCCAATAGCGACGCTCAGAAGCTTCGAGCAGCCGCTGGGCGAGCTTCAGCGACGCTTTGGGATTCAGCGCCGCGAGTCGGCGCCGCATCTCATCGTCGAGAACGTACGTCTTCGTGAGCTCGCGGTAGACCCAAGGGTCGACCTGGGTGGTCGTCGCCGACCAGCCGAGGGTATTGGTGACCTGAGCCTCGATCTGCCGCACGCCCTCGGCTCCGTGGTCGAGCATCGCCTCTGCCCATCGGGGATTGAGGCTGCGGGTGCGGCTCTCTAGACCGACCTGTTCGTTGAGGGTCCGGACGCGGCCGCGGGAACGGGTCTGGTCACCGATGTAAACGGGAGTTTCGGCCCCGTCGCGTGCGCGTCGCACCGCGCGCCCGATCCCTCCGAGGGTGTCGAAGTAGTGATCGATGGTGGTGACCCCGAGCTCGACCGACTCGAGGTTCTGGTACGCCAGGTCGACCTTGCCCAACATGTCCCGGAGCAGCTCCGCCCGTTTCATGGGCTCACCGGTACGGCCGTAGGCGAAGCACTTGCGGCCCTCGTAAGCGTCGGCGAGGTCGTCCTCGTGCTCCCACGTCCCCGCCTCGACGAGTTGGTTGACGTTGGCCCCGTAGGCGCCTTCGGCATTGCTGTAGACGCGAAGCGCCGCCGTCTCGAGGTCGCAGCCGCGCGCCGCCTGGACGTCGAGGGCGTGGGCGCGAATGAAGTTGTCTTCGGGGCGCTCGTCCGCGCTCGCCGCGAGAAAGGCGGCTTCCGCCAGGAGCCGCGTCTGGAGCGGGAGAAGGTCGCGAAAAATGCCCGAAAGGGTGATGAGGGTGTCGATGCGAGGCCGTCCGAGCTCCTCGAGGGAGAGAAGCTCGGCCCCGCTCAAGCGCCCGTAGCCGTCGAATCTCGGACGCGCCCCCATGAGGGCCAGGGCCTGCGCGATCGGCCCTCCCCCACTCTTGAGATTGTCGGTACCCCAGAGAACCATCGCCACGGAGCGGGGGAGCGTCCCCGCCTCTTCGAGGTGGCGATCGAGCAGACGTTGGGCTTGCTCGGCGCCCTCCTGCATCGCGAAGGCGCTCGGCATCCCGAACGGATCG
Organism: Myxococcota bacterium; assembly: GCA_039027095.1. GTDB lineage: Bacteria > Myxococcota_A > Polyangia > Polyangiales > Polyangiaceae > JAPYTK01. The sequence goes on along the minus strand of JBCCLB010000010.1, from coordinate 53,137 downwards.
AATCCGTGGAGGTTGCGACCCGTGGGCAGCACCTCGGGGTTGCGGGTCAGATCACCTCCCGGAGCCGGCCGCACGAAGCCACCACGAAGCGCCGCCATCAGGCCGGCGAGCTCTCGATTGTCGGCGAGCTGACGATCGATGTGCGCCAGCCGTTCGAGCCGCGGCCGATCGGCCCGAGAGAGTGACCCCGCCTTCAAAGCCGCTTTGACGCCATGCCCCGCCACCAGCGCTTCGAGCGACGCCATGGGAAGCGGCGTCACATCAGACCCTTCTCCCCCCTCCGCGTCGGCCATGCTCACGAGCATTTCGACCCGCGCCTCGGGCGACATCGGGGCGCCTATCACGTGGAGGCCATGGGGGATCAGGCTCTGCTCGAGCTCGACCAATTCGAGGTGGAGGCGCTCGACGACCGTGTCGGGCTCCGTCCACGCGGGTTCCGCGTCGGCCAGTTCGAGCTCGGCGGCCTGGGCTTGCAGCACGGGCAACATACGCCGTCGCTCGGCATCCCCGGGCGGGAGGCTTCGGACACGCGTCAGGCCGTGGCGGAGCTCCAACAGGCCACGGTAAAGACCGGCGCGCTGCACGGGAGGCGTGAGGTAACTCACCAGCGTCGCCGCCGCCCGCCGCCGCGCGAGCGCCCCCTCGGACGGGTTGTTGGCGGCGTAGAGGTAAATGTTTGGCATCGCACCAATGAGGCGGTCAGGCCAACACGCCTCCGACAGCCCGACCTGTTTGCCGGGCATGAACTCGAGCGCCCCGTGGGTCCCAAAGTGCAAAACTGCGTGCGCATCGACGTCTTCGCGGAGATAGCGATAAAACGCAGAGAACGCATGTGTCGGCGCGAACCCCGATGCGTGCAGAAGTCGCATCGGGTCTCCCTCGTAGCCAAAACCCGGTTGAACGCCGACGAAGACCCGGCCGAATCGCGCCCCCAGAACGAATAGGTCGCGTCCGTCGCTGCATTGCTTCCCCGGGGCCGCACCCCACTGGGCTTCGATCGCGTCGAGGTGCGCTTCACGGCGGACGTGGTCGTCGGTGGCGATGGTGGCGGCGACGTTGGCATCGGTGCCGTAGCGCTCGGCGTTTCCGTCGAGCACGCGGGCGCGCAACGCCTCGACCGTCGGAGGCACGTCGACGTCGTAACCCTCTTGTCGAAGGGCGATCAGGGTCCGGTGCAACGATTGAAACACCGACAAGAAGGCCGCTGTCCCCGTCGCCCCTGCGTTGGGAGGAAAATTGAAGAGAACGACCGCGAGGTTCCGCTCCGCGGCGGGCGTTTTGCGCAGCCGAATCCAGCCGTCGACCCTCGCCGCCAGCATGTCGATACGCTCTTCGATGCCGACCATCGCCGCGCCCCCGTCGCGCCCTGCGTAGACGATGGGTCCGGTGGCGCCGTCGAGCTCGGGGATCGACACCATGATCGTGGCCTCGATCGGCGACAGCCCCGTGGCGGAACCCTCCCATTGCGCCACCGTTTGAAATTCGAGCGGATGCGCGGCGACGTAGGGCACATCGAGCCGAGCGAGTACATCCTCTGCCGCCCGCGCATCATTGAAGGCCGGCCCTCCCACCAGAGAAAACCCAGTGAGGGAAACGAGCGCATCGATCCGGACGTCCCCGTCGCGTTCGAAGTACCTCTCGATGGCGGGGCGCGCATCGAGGCCCGCCGCGAAGGCCGGAATCACCCGATAGCCCCGCGCTTCGAGTCGTTGGATCACGTCGTCGTAATGGGCGGCGTCGCCCGCGAGCACGTAGCTGCGGAGCAGCACGAGGCCGACCGTCCCTCGGGGGGTGGCCGGTCCGGGTAACGTGTCGACGTCTTCGGTGATTCCGACCTCGGGGTGGTACAGCCCGGTGTCGGGGTAGGCGCGAGGCGGGGCCGCCGCGGCAATGTCGCGTAGCGCCCGACGCGGACCGTCGGCGTAGCGCCGGACGAGCATCCGAATGAGGTCTGCGAGGTTTTCCGTCGAGCCCGAGGTCCAGTAGGCGAGCGTGAGGAGATACGTCCGGAGATCTTGGGCCGTACCGGGTACGTATTTCAGCAGCCTCGGAATCTGCCGCAGCATCGCGAGCTGGCTCGCCCCTCCTCGCGCCGAGGGAGCTCCCTTGGTGCCGCGAAGCTTCTGGAGCAACGCCATCGGGCCCTTGGGCTCCCGGTCGAGACGAAGGTCCCCCATGCGCGTCAGCCGCGTGATCTCGGCCGCCGACATCGCACACACCATGGCGTCGCAATGGTCGCGACGCGCCGTGAGATCCGGCAGGACCGCCCGGATGTGCGGCTCGAGGAAGAGCATGTTCGCAAACACGATGTCGGCCCGCGCAATGTCAGCCCGACACGAGGCGAGCGCCTCGGGATCTTCGAAGCGGGTCGCCGCGTGGAGCCGGAGCTCGAGGCCGGGAAGCTCCGGCGCGAGCTGCTCACGCGCCCGCAGGACCGCGCCCGCGATGTGGTGGTCCAGGGTGAGGATCACCACCACGATCGACGTCGATGCGTCAGGCCGAGAAGTGCGCCTTGGCATCGTAGAGGGTCTCCAGGGTGATGGTGGGACGGCCCTGCTCGCGCGCGAAGCGCTCGGTGTTGCGCCTCGCCTTCTTGCGAACGAAAAACGGGATCTTCTTCAATTCGCGGGTGGCCTCGTCGGTCCACGCCAAGGTCACCGGCACGGCCGCCGACGCCGCCGCGACGTCGAAGGACCCCGCGGCGTCGAAGGACCTGGGTGGAGCCTCGGCCGTCGGCGCCCCCTCGGGCGCGACCGAAGAAGGGGTGGCCGGCGCGTCGGAAGCCGGGGCCGGTGCGTCGGAAGCCGGGGCCGGCCCTTCGGAAGCCGGGGCCGCGTCGACGGCGCGCAGCCGGGGCCCCGCGAGGCTGGCGCCGTGGCCCCCGAGGTGGGACGGCCCGGCGCCCGGCGCGAACTCGAAGTCCTCGCGAAACATGCCGAGGAGATGCTCCTCGAGACCCATCATCAGGGGGTGGACCCAGGTGTCGAAGATGACGTTGGCGCCTTCGAATCCCATCAGTGGCGCGTACCGGGCCGGGTAGTCGTGCACGTGGACGGGGGCGGAGATGATCGCACACGGAAGGCCGAGCCGTTTGGCGATGTGGCGCTCCATTTGGGTCCCCAGCACGAGCTCGGGGTGCAGGGCGGCGATCTCCTCTTCGACCTCGAGGTGATCGTCGGTGATCAGCGCCTCGACCCCGTACTCTTTCGCCGCTTTGCGTACGTCTCGAGCGAGCTCGCGGCTGTAGGTCCCCATTCCGACCACCCGAAAGCCAAGCTCTTCGGTCGCGATCCGCGCGGACGCGAGCACATGCGTCGCGTCGCCGAAGAGATAGACCGCCTTGTTGGTGAGGTACGTCGAATCGACCGATCGCGAATACCACGGCAACCGTGACGCTTGCTCTCGCGCGAGGACCGAGGCGGGGTCGATGCCGGCGACCTCCGCGACCTCGCGGACGAAGTCGCACGTCGCCCCGACGCCGAGCGGCACCGTTTTGATGGTGGGCTGGCGAAACGCTCGGCCGAGCCACCGCGCCGTGCTCTCGGCGAGCTCGGGATAAAGAACCACGTTGAAATCGGCGTCACCGAGTCGGGCCAAGTCGGCGGGCGTGGCCCCGGCCGGCGCCACGACGTTGATGTCGACACCGAGTTCGCCGAGCAGCTTCGTGACCTCGATCACGTCGTCTCGGTGGCGAAACCCGAGCCCGGTCGGGCCCAGGATGTTGCACGACTTCCGGGCCCGCTCGGGGCGAACGAACGCGGTGTCCGGGGCGGGACAGCACGCCCGAACGATGCGGTAAAAGGTCTCGGCCGCGCCCCAGTTTTCCTTCCGCTGATACGCGGAGAGTTCGAGCGGGACCACCGGCACCGGCAGCCCCAGCGCTTCGCCAATCCCCGCCGGGTCGTCTTGAATGAGCTCGGCCGTGCACGAAGCGCCCACGATGACCAACTCCGGCCGATGCCGCTCGTAGGCCTCGAGGGCCATCGACTTGAACAGCTCGGCGGTGTCCCGCCCGAGATCGCGCGCCTGAAAGGTGGTGTACGTGACCGGCGGCCGCTCCCGACGACGCTCGATCATCGTGAAGAGGAGGTCGGCGTACGTGTCGCCCTGTGGCGCGTGGAGGATGAAGTGAACGCCATCCATGCCGGTGGCGACCCGCATCGCCCCGACGTGGGGTGGGCCCTCGTAGGTCCAAACCGCCAACTTCATCAGATGGCCAACCTCTCCCGCCGCACCAGCGGGCGCGCGAACAACTCGGCGAGATCCCCCGCCTGGTCGAAGCCCTGGACCGGCGTGAACACGAGCTCGATCGACCACTTGGTCGTCATCCCCTCGACTTCGAGCGGATTGGCCAATCCGAGACCACACACGACGATGTCGGGCGTTGCGGCGCGACACCGGTCGAGCTGACGCTCGAGGTGTTGGCCCTCGCTCAACACGATGTTCTCCGGCAACAAGTCGAGCTCGGCCGCGAGATGGGCTTGGTGCAGGTACGGCGTGCCGACCTCGGTGACGACCATCCCCATTTCACGGGCGAGAAAACGCGCGATGGGGACCTCGAGCTGGGAGTCGGGGAAAAAGAAGATGCGCTTCCCTTCGAGGTGGCACCTCTGCCGATCGAGCGCGGCCCGAGCGCGGTTCTCGGCGGGCGCGATGACGGCCTCGAACCGGGTGCGCCCGACCCCAAACGCGTCCGCCGCCGCGGCAAACCAAGCGCGCGTGCCTTCACGGCCGAGGGGGAAGGGCGCCACGAGATGTCGGGCGCCCTGCTCTTCGAGCGCCTTCCCCGTGTCGCCCAGATAGGGCTGCGCGAGCAGATACGTCGTGTTGGGGCCCACCGCGGGCAGTGCGTTCGACTGTCGCGGGGGAAAGAAGGCCACCGGGATGTCCATCGCCCGAAAGAGCCGTCGGAACTGGTCCTCCACCACGTCGGGCAGCGTGCCGACCACCAGCAGCGACCGCGCCTGGTTCCGCGGGAGCTCCGGCACCATCGCGGCGAGGCACGCATCTTCTCCCTGGGTGAACGTCGTTTCGATCCCACTCCCGGAGTAGCTGAGGACCCGTACGTCCTCGAGCTGCTGAGTCAGGCGGGCGGCGGCGCGGCCGAGGTCGAGCTTGATGACCTCCGAGGGGCAGGACCCGACGAGAAACAAGAGCCGCACGTCGGGGCGACGCGCACAGAGGCGCTTCACCACCCGGTCGATTTCCTCGTTGGCGTCGGCGAGCCCCGCGAGATCTTTTTCTTCGAGGATGGCCGTGGCGAAACGTGGCTCGGCGAAGATCATGACCCCCGCCGCAGACTGGAGGAGGTGCGCACAGGTACGCGAACCCACCACCAGGAAAAACGCATCCTGAATCTTGCGGTGGAGCCAGATGATGCCCGTAAGCCCGCAAAATACCTCACGCTGACCCCGCTCCCGGAGCACCGGTCGCGGCGGCGGGGCCATCGGGAGCCGTACTGCCGCCGTCACGTCGCCGCTCCTTCTGCCAACGGAGACCGCGCCTCATCCAAGCGCGCGGTGCGCAACTTCAGGACGAATTGAGCAGCGTTGACGACGTACGCGGCGTAGGCGGCCAGCGCGAGCCACAGCTGACCGCGGACGCCGAGATACCCGGTGAAGAGGGCGCCGAGGTAGGCCGTGTGCAGCCCGATGACGAGCATGCTGAACACGTCCTCCCAGAAGAACGGGCCGGCGAAGAGGTAGCGGCCGAAGACCTTTTTCTCCCAAATGGCTCCCGTGACCATGATCGCGTAGAGAAACAAGGTCTTGATGACCACCGAGACCGCGGCCGCTTGCGCGCCGGTGCCGGTGGCGAGGGTGCGCACGACCAGCACCAGACTCGCGGCGAAGGCGAGGAATTGCACCGGTGCGAGCACGCCCTGGACCACGGTCCAGCGCGTCGCATCGCGACGCCGTCGCTGCTCGGCCGTGTAGAGCATCGTCGGGTGAGTGTGCGCTCGCCCTCGCAGGACTGTCAACAATAATTGACGTCAATCCAGGTTTACACATCCGCCGCCGGGTGGTACCCGTGAGAGCGAGCCGATGTCGAGCGCGGTCCCCACTCCAGTCGTCGCGTCACCGACCGCCGGACCGCGGCCGGTGCGGCGCCATCCGACGCCCCGGGCCGTGCTGGAGCTGCTCAAACCCGTCACCTGGTTCGCCCCCATGTGGGCCCTCACCTGCGGCGTGGTGTCGGTAGGGCTTCCCCTACAGGACCGGTGGCCGAGCGTGGTCGGGGCGGTGCTCCTCGCCGGTCCGCTGGTCTGCGGGACGAGTCAGGCGGCCAACGACTGGTTCGATCGCCACGTCGACGCGATCAACGAGCCCCACCGCCCGATCCCCTCGGGGCGCATCCCGGGCCGATGGGGCCTTTACATCGCGCTGGTGTGGACGGTGGTGTCCCTCGCGGTGGCGGCCGCCCTCGGTCCTTGGGTGCTCGCCGCCGCGGTGTTCGGGCTCGCCCTTGCATGGGCTTACAGCGCGCCGCCGCTGCGCCTGAAGGCCAACGGCTGGTTCGGCAATACGGCCGTGGGGCTCTGTTACGAGGGTCTGCCGTGGTTCACCGGCGCCGCCGCCCTCACGGTGCAACGACCAGACGCCATCATCGTCGCGCTCGCCGCGCTCTACAGCGCGGGCGCCTTCGGGATCATGGTGCTCAACGATTTCAAGGCGGTTGAAGGCGACGAAGTCCTGGGCGTGCGCAGCCTCCCGGTGCAACTCGGCGTGCGTCGCGCAGCGTACCTCGCCTGCGCCGTCATGGCGCTACCCCAAGTCGCGGTCGTCGGTCTGCTCTTCGCCCGCGACCTGAGGCACCACGCACTCGCGGTGACCCTTCTGCTGCTCGCGCAAATCGCGCTGATGCCGATGCTCGTGCGCGCACCCCGACGGCGCGCGCCGCTCTACAACGCCACAGGCACCACCCTGTACGTGCTCGGCATGATGGTCAGTGCCTTGGGGGTACGCTCGATCCTCGGAGGTTGAGGAGAGCTTCGCGACACCATCAACGGTTGTGGTCGAGGGGGTAGGTCGGCGGTGGGGCAGGCGACCCCTGAATGGGAAGTGGGAAGGAAGTGGACGGAATGACGAACGACGAACTTTTCGACGCGGTCGTCGTCGGCGGAGGCCCGGCGGGAGCCACCGCCGCCGACACATTGGCGCGCGCGGGCTACCGGGTGGTCCTCATCGACAAGGCCGGCCGCATCAAGCCGTGCGGGGGCGCCATTCCGCCTCGCCTCATTCGCGACTTTCACATTCCGGAGCGGCTCCTCTGTGCCCGCATTCACTCGGCGCGGATGGTGGCCCCCAGCGCCCGTCACGTCGACATGCCGATCGACGGGGGCTTCGTCGGGATGGTCAATCGCGAGGTCTTCGACGAGTACCTTCGCGCCCGGGCCGCCGAGCACGGGGCGCTCAGGATCGCGGGCACGTTCAAACGCATCACCCGGGAGGACGGCCACGAAGGCGCGATCGTCCACTATAAGACCAAACACGACGGCTACCGGAGCGTCCGGGCGCGCCTGGTCATCGGCGCCGACGGCGCCCTTTCACAGGTCGCGCGGCAAGAGGTGCAAGAGAAGCGTCCCCCGTACGTCTTCGCCTACCACGAGATCATCGAGGCACCCTCAGCCTCGATGGGCGTCGACTATCAGGGCAATCGCTGCGACGTCATCTACGACGGAAAGAACTCACCCGATTTCTACAGCTGGGTCTTTCCCCACGGTACGACCTGCAGCGTGGGCACGGGCTCTGCCAATAAGGGCTTCAAATTGCGCGCCTCGATCTCTGAGTTGCGCAAGAACACCGGGCTCGATGCGGCGAAGACGATTCGCAAGGAAGGCGCCCCCATTCCTCTGAAGCCGCTCAAACGGTGGGACAACGGTCGCGACGTCCTCCTCGCGGGCGACGCCGCCGGCGTGGTTGCGCCCTCGTCGGGCGAGGGCATCTATTACGCGATGGTCGGAGGTCAGGTCGCGGCGGTAGCCGGCGCCACCTTCCTCGAGACGGGCGATGCCCGCGCGCTGCGCCAGGCCCGCCGGGCGTTCATGAAGGCCCACGGCCGGGTGTTCTGGATCCTCGGGATCATGCAGCACTTTTGGTACAAGAACGACAAGCGGCGTGAGCGCTTCGTCAAGATGTGTGAAGACCCCGACGTCCAGGAGCTCACCTGGCAGGCGTACATGAACAAGGAACTCGTACGCGCGAAGCCAGCCGCCCACGCGCGCATCTTCTTTAAGGACGTCGCCCACCTCTTGGGCCTCGCGTCCCCGTCCTGAGGACGACGTGGACCCCGCCGAGATCGGCCCGCTCATCGACATCGCGCTCGTCGCGATCGTCGTCGAGATCGCCGTTCTTCTCGTGTACCGCCGGGTCACCGGCCGAGGGCTGCGGCCCCTCGACCTCCTCGGTCACTTGCTGGCGGGCGGATTTCTCCTGGGTGCGGTCCGCGCCGCCGTCTCCGGGGCGGACACCGGCGTCGTGCTCACGCTCGTGACCGCCTCGCTTCCGACGCACCTATTCGATCTCGTGCGCCGCGTTCGCGCGACCAAAGACTGACCCCACAGGGGCGCAAGCGTATTCCGGAAAGGCGGAAGCCCGGCCTCGCGAGGGGCCTCGCCAGGAACGCCCACGCGTCAGCGGGACGCCCCGCCTTGTTTCACGGCCGCCCCGCGTCGCGTGGCACGGGGCGGCGCACCATCATCGCGACGGCGCTACGTTGGTGGCCGTTTGGGCGTCGTCGTCGCCGGGCCGTTCGCCCTCGGCGGGCGCGTCGCTGCCCTCGCGCTCACCTTCACCGCCGACCGCGTTGGCCTGGTCCGACGAAGGCGCGGCTTTAGCTTTGGGCGGCGGCTGAGGGTACGTCTTGCGTAGGGAGGGGTACTCCTCGACCGCGGGATGGCCGAGCAGGGGCTTGTAGGCGCCTTGGTGACACGTCGAGCAGTTAGCCTTGGGCGCGTCACCGGAGGGTCCGAGCCGGTAGGCCGGATAGGTCGGCCCGAGCGGTTCGAGGAACTGGTTGTTCACGTCGCGCACCATGCGGATGCCATACCAGGCCGTCTGCCGGGTCGGCGGACTCTGGCTCCAGTCGCCGAACGCCCGTGAATTGTGGCAGTAGGTGCAGTTGACGCCGAGCGACGACGACATGTGCATCATGAGGCCGTAGGTCCATTCGCCCGACTTGATCGACTGGCGGTTGCCGTTCGGCAACGCCTCCTGCGTCTGCACGCGAATGTTGCGGTCGCCGGCGAGGAAGACCTCGTAGGACTCCCCGGGAAGCGACGCGAGCGATGAGCTCACGTTGGGGTGGTTCTGCGGGCCCTTGGTACTCGCGTACACGGTCTCGGGGTTGGTCACCTCGCCCTCCTCGGCGTGGTTGAACCAAATGTAGCTGGGCACGTTCATACCCCGGTGGCACGTGTAGCAGTTGACGCCCGTCTTCCCGACGTGGCTCTGCCACGACTCGTTGATGTGCTGCGTCATCTGGATCATGCGACGCGAAACCACCTTCGTGTAGAGGCCGTCCGACCAGTACTTGTTGTTGTCGGCTTGCGGGTAGCCCTCTTCGTTGCGGACGATTTGGCCGTTTTCGTCGTATTCCGGGACGTGGCAGTAGCCACAACCCGCCTTGGGCGCGACCCAGGTCGTGATGGTCGTCATCATGCGCAGGAACTGCGCCTGCGACAGATGCCCGAGGACCTTGACGTTTTGGTACTCCTGGCCGGCGAGGGGTCCGCCATCCGGAGGACGGGGGATGACCGGCGCCGGCTCGTTGTACGCGGCCCGATCGGCGAGGCGCGGCAGCGAGTCGGTGACTTGCATGCCGACTCCCGGGAAGCCGATCTCGCGCGTTTCGACGCGGTTGTAGGTGGCGAAGATCGCCCCTGACCCGGCAAGTACCCCGGAAAGACCAAGCGCAACTAGAACGTACGGTTTCACGGCTGCTCTCCGTCAGCTGGCTGCGCCGGCGGAGCTCCATCCGGCCGGGCAGAATTCGAAGGTTGGGCGGAAGGCATGACGTCGGCCGGATCCTCTGTTCCAGCCCCCTCTACCTTGGTGGGATTGGGCGCCGTGTCAGCGGGCTCCTCGGGCGGGAGGTCGGTCATCGGGTCGATGGGCGCCGGGGCCTCGGGCATCTGGAAGTTGGGATCCGTTTGCAGTGGATCGGGCGCGCCGGGGTAGCCCTGTTCGATGTAGGTAGGGGCAAAGTTGTGTTTGATCGCCCACTTGTACCAGTTGTCGACCGCCGTCCCCGTGAGGATGATGCCGATGCCTCCCGTGATCACCGTCAGCGAAGCGAACCACCACAGCCAGCGGTGAATCGACTCGAAGGTGGCACTGAACCCCATGGTCCACCGCCAGAAGAGGGAACTGCGCTCGGCGGCGGTACCCCGGTCGACCACCTGCGAGATCTCACGTTCCCCCCCGAGATGGGTCAGCGCCATCACGGTGGCCCCGTGCATCGCCCAGAGAAGGGTCGAGCCGTAGAGGAACACGATGCTCAAGCAGTGAAACGGGTTGTAGAACAGGTTGCCGTAACGAATGGAGAACGCGGCGGTCCAGTCGAGGTGGGGGAAGAGCCCGTAGGGTACCGCCTCGCCCCAGCTACCCATCAAGATGGGCCGGAAGAACCCGAGGACGAGGAACAGCCAGATGGCGGACATGAACGCCCAGGCGACGTGGGTCCCCATGCCGAGCGCCACCGCCCGGCGGTAGCACCGCACCCACCACAGAAGAATGCTGGCGGTGAGCAGGGTGGAGACGATGAGCCACCAACCGCCCTCTTGAAGAGGCACGGAGAGGCTGAGGCCGTAGGACGGAGCGGGCGGCTCGAGGGCGAGCCACGGGAGCTGCCGTACGAACTCGACCGGACTCCAGTCGACCGACGCCAACATGTTCAGGCCGATGAGAATGAAGGCGAGGGTGCCGAGGAGGATCGACACCAGGCCGATGCTCCCGAGGTAGATGGGGCCGATTTGGGCGTTGCCGAAAATCCCGATGAGGCGATTCAGCCTCGGGGTCAGCACCCGGAGCTGGCCGTTATCGATGGGGGGGGGGACATCGGGGTCTCCGCCCACCTGAATCTGCGTAAAGATGTTTTGGTACTGGGGCAGCATGGTCTTCGCTCCGATCCGCAGAAGGGCGTCAGCTCCAGATGGGGAGGCTCAGCCACCAGTTCCACCACTCGGGCCACCCTTTGGTCCAAAAGGGCCCGCTGATGATGATGCAGACGGCGCTCCAGAAGCCCGCGTTGAGGGCGAGGAACAGGCCGAGGCGATGAATGCCGAGGGCGCCGATCGAATAGCCGATGAAGTCGCGGAAGAAGGCGTCCTCGTGCTCGGCCCCCTTCACGGGTTCGCCCGGCTGAGGGTTCAGCACCGAAAGAATGAGACCCCCGTGCAATCCCAACGCGAGGGTCGTGGTGAAGAAGAATGTCACCGCGAGCATGTGGGCGGGGTTGTAGTGGAAGTGTAGGTATTGATAGCCGATGTTCGAGACCCAATCGAGGTGACTGAAGATGCCGTAGGGAAACCCATGCCCCCATGCACCCATCATGACCGGCCGCACCACGACGAGGACGATGTAGGCGAACACCGCCGTGCCGTAGGCGACCGGGATGTGATAGCCCATCCCGAGCTTACGGCTGATCTCCGCCTGCCGGAGCACCCACGAGACGAACGCCCCGATCGCGCACACGGTGATCAGCAACCACAACCCCCCCTCGCGGAGAGGGGCGAAGCCGAGACCGTACTCGATGGAGGGGGGCTCGATGTTGATGCGCCAGATGTTCCAGGTGTCGCCCCACGAGGCGCCCCAGAAGATCAGGCCCACGCCGATGAGCGAGAAGAACATCGTCGTGACGCCAAAGAACCCGACGTAGAAGGGACCCATCCAGAAGTCGAAAAGGTCACCGCCGATCAAGGTCCCACCGCGGACGCGGTAGCGACGTTCGAAACTCAAAAGGGCCATCGGTTGCTCCAGAATTCCAGTCGGAAACGCCGTGCCCAGGCGGCGCGGCCTATGCGGGGGCCCGCCGACAAGGATGCCGGCCGGGGTGAGGATGCGTGCCCGACTGGTGCGCGCACCTCTGTGCTCTACCTCGAAGTGTCAATATATATGGACGCACCAAGGTGTCAAACAAGGATGACACTTGCGGACAAAAACGTTGGTGACGCGGCCGAACGCCGTCGTCGTCGACGTCACTCCTCTGGAGAATCCAGGCTGCGGTCGTCGGCGTCGTCACCGCCGCCACCGGTTGGCGCCTGCTCGGCTTCGAGGCGCGCCTTGGCTTTCTCTTCGTTGTCCTGACGGATGGCGGACACCAGCGCCCATCCCGAGAAGAACAGGATGGTCCCGAAGAAAAAGCTCATCTCGATCAAGCCGTAGTAGTTGGACACGACGTCACCTCCAGGCGGGAGCTACCGAGAATGACCTTCGCCACGGCGCGCGGTCGCTCCTCGTGGACCAGGTGTCCCGCTCCCTCGATCACATGCAGTTCGGAGCACGGCATCCGGCGCTTCAGCGCGTGGAGTTGCGCGACCGGCACGGCGAGATCTTGCGCGCCCGCCACCAGCGTCACCGGGACCGACAAGTGGGGCAGGGCGGCGCAAACGCGGGTGATGTTCCAGTGGGCCATCATCGAGAGGACGGCGACGACATGGGGGGGACGAGAGAGCAGCGCACGGTAGACGTCGACGTGTTCGCGTCCGATCGAAGACCCCGTCCCACGCAAGAGCTCGTCCACGCGGCGAGGTTGGGACAAGCGGTGCGCGAGCACGTGAGGGAGAAGCGTGGAGCGCGACAGCCATCGGGCGGCCTTCGGCAGCAGCCAGCCCGCCGGGCCCGAGAACGGTTGTAGCGCCGCGGCAAGGCCAAACAGGCGCCGCGGGGCCAGCGCGCCACGGCGCACCAGCTCAACCAGGACGGCCACCCCGGCGGAATGCCCCACGACCACCTCGGGAGGACCGAATTCAAGTCGGAGCTCGTCCAGGGCGTCCGCCATGCGTTCTGGACTCGGGACGAAAGACGAAGGTGCACGGGAAAGACCCTGCCCAGGAAGGTCGGGCGCCACGATCGTGAAGTGGGGAGACAGCCGCGGCATGAGTGCGCGGAAGGACTGACTCGACGCGCCGGTGCCGTGGAGCAACCAGAGCGGCGGTCCCACCCCCATCACCTGGACGTGAAATCGAAACCCGCTCCGGTCGACGAAGCGGCTCGCGTCGCTCCGGAGGCAGGAGGCGCGCCCCTTGGTCATCGCGCGCCCGCCGCGAGGGCCTGCACGTGCTGAGAAATCCCGCGCGCATCGACGTAAGGGAGGGGAAGATAATGGGCACCCATCGCTTCCGCGAGCCCTCGTCCTCGCGGGCGGGGTCGCGGCGCCGTGTCGAGAAAGAGCACCGGAAGCCCTGCCTCGAGAACCGACCCTGCCGCCGCCAAGGCATCGGCGGCGGCGCGGACGGGATCCGGGCTCCCGTCGCGCGCCACGTTCGCGCGACCGTCGGTCATCACGACGAGCAGGGGCGCCCGACCGCGTCGGTGGGCATCGAGCGCCAATGCGACACCCGCGTCGATGCCAGCCGCAAGCGGGGTCGTCCCTCCTCCGGCGAGGCCCACGAGCTGTCGGCGCACCCGCGCCAAGGACCGCGTCGGCGGAAGGAGGATATCCGCCTCTACGCCGCGAAACGACACGAGAGCGACGTGGTCACGCCGCGTGTAGCAGTCCACGAGCACGCGCTCGATCGCGCCCTTCGCCTCGGCGAGTCGGCGCAACGCCGCCGATCCCGAAGCGTCGACCAAGAAGATGACGAGGGTCTCGCTACGATGTTGGTAGCGCCGAACGCGAAAGTCGTCCCGACGGACCTCGATGCGGCGACGACGGTCTCCCGCTGGCCGAACCCGGAGCCGCTGCCACGGCGCGGCCGCGCGCAACGTGTCGACGATGCTCAAGCGTTCACCCTCACGGGGCACCCCGGCGCGGGTACCCGCGGGCCGCCCGCCGTGCGTCGAGGTCGCCGCCTGCGCACCGCGGGACCCGGACGTCGGCGCCCGGGGCGCCCGCCCGTGCACGAGCGTGTCGAGCAGTCCGGACGGTATGCCACTTTCAGCCGCATCGACGACCATCTCTTCGAGCGGGCGAGGCGCGAGAGGATCTTCGCGGTGCTCGTCGTGCCCCCCGTCTTCCTTCGCATCGGCGCGATTCGGCGCCGCGGCCTCGGCGGCCTCAGCGGCCTCGGCGGGCGGCGCCTCCGCTTCTTCTTCGCGCGACGGAAGCTGAAGCGCCCGAGGGCCGAGCACCAAGCGCGCCGCCGCGTTCGCGTCGGCGGCGACCACTTCGTTTCGGCCAGACCATGCCGCGTGCGCACGGGCGACGCGGCAAGCGAGCAGCGCCGGTCGCACCCCCTCAATCCCAAGGGCGCCGGCAGCCCGGCACAACGCGTCGGCAAACCTTGGGCTCACCCCGACGTCCTCGTACGGCACCCGGGCCGCTGCTCCCACCGGGGAAGCGTCCGGGTCGGGGCGCGACCGCGGGTCGAGGGTCTCCAGGTCGAACGAGAACGCCAACCGATCCAGGAGGCCGAGCGCGGGGCGCTCTTCATCCCGCCCCTCGTCGAGGGCGACGACGCCGAACGCGGCGGGGCTGGCATCGCGGCGACCTTCCCGCCCTCGGAAGAGCACACCGTCGTCGAGACACCCCGCCAATTGGGCCACCACCGAGGCGTCGAGGCGTTCGGCCATCGTCGCCATCACGACCCCACCGTGGGCCCGCGCGAGGATGCCTCGTTCCCGGACGACCACGCCCTGGCGGAGCGTGGCCGCGAGGCTGACCCCACCCAGCAACCGGTCTTCGGTCACATGCAGCGGCAGTCGGTACACAGCACACGACACTTCGGCCAGCGCGGTCCGAAGCCAAGCTTCGACGATGTCCCGCTGGGGCCCGGGGCGGGCGCGAAGGCGCACCCCGCCGAGCGCGTGCGGCGCCAGCGCGAACAGCCGCACCGCCAGCGCGGCGTCGGCCCACACCTCGTCGGTCACGTCGCGAAGACCTCGTCGACGGCCCGGTCGACGCGCGCCGAAGAGCCGACGTCGTCGAGCACGTTGCGCCGCAAGCGGTGCCGGAGCGCCATGCCTGCGACCCGACGCACGTGCCTATCCTCCACCACGGTCGCACCCTCCAGGCTCGCCGCCGCCCGAGCCGCGCGCACGAGGGTGAGCTCGCCCCGGAGGCCATCGGTGCCGAGCGCGGCGCAGACGCCGGCCGCCCGGGCCAGGGCCGCTTCGGGCGTGGCCACGGTCTCGAGGCGGGCTCGGGCCGCCTTCAACTCGGCGGCGAGGGCAGCCTGCGCTTCCGCGTAGGCGGCGATGAAGCTCGCGCGGTCCGTTTCGAAGGCCATCCTCCGCTTGACGACTTCGACCCGGGTCTCCACCTCCGCCGGCGTCTTGACCTCGAGCGACAACCCGAAGCGGTCGAGGAGTTGGGGCCGCAGCTCGCCCTCCTCGGGATTTCCACTGCCGATCAACACGAAGCGCGCGGGATGACGCACGCTCACCCCCTCGCGCTCGACCACGTTTTCACCGGACGCGGCTACGTCGAGGAGGAGGTCGACCAGATGGTCGGGAAGGAGGTTGACCTCGTCGATGTAGAGAAAGCCGCGGTGGGCGCGCGCGAGCAGGCCGGGCGTGAACGCGCGCTCACCCCGCGTCAGCGCTGCTTCCAGGTCGAGGGCCCCGACAACACGGTCTTCGGTGGCGCCCAGCGGAAGGTCGACGACGGGGACCGGGACCTCGACGACCTCGCGCGCGTCGCCGCGGGGCAAACGCCCGAGGTCGTCGTCCTCCGCGGGCACCTCTGCCGGGGCGCGGCGATACGGGTCCCCGGCGACCACCGCCATGGGCGGGAGCAGCTCCGCCAGGGCGCGCACCGCGGTCGACTTGCCCGTGCCCCGATCACCGAACACGAGCACGCCGCCGATCCGGGGGTCGACGACGGCGATCTGGAGCGCGAGCTTCAGCTCGTCCTGGGCGACGATGGCGCTAAAGGGAAAGGGAGGCACAGGGAGTCGACTAAATGGGTACGCGTCCTCGCCCCAACCCGGGGCGAGTCGAGGTGTAGCGAACTCATGGGAACGTATTCTAGACCGCCACCGGCTTGCCCATGGCCGCCTCGCGACGAGGGCGATCGACCCGTGCCCGCGGCGCCCCGACGACGAGGTCGGAGGCGACCGGGCCGACGGCAGCGGCACCGGCGATGGGCACCGGGAGCGCCGGTAGCTCGTTCTTGTTCGCGCTCTTCTGCGCCCGGCGACGTCGCTTGGCGGCGCGCCACAGCGCCCACGTCCCCACCGCGAGGCCCCCGAAGAAGACGACGAAGGCCTCGGGCTCGAAAAGGAGCCAGGGCTCCTTCATCACGCCCCACTTCGCGAAGATTTCAATCGGCGTCCACACGACGATCATGGCCCCGACCGCGTACCGCACCGCCGCCCCCCATCCCGTCTGATGGTAGAGGCGGTAAAGGCAGTACATCGAGCCGGCCACGCTCGCGAAGAGAATGCCCTTGGTCGCGAGCGAGTAGACCCCGAAGACCGCCTCGTCGTACGCCCACAACAACAGGAGATAAAACGCCCACACGGTCGTCGTGTACTGAAAGGCGCTACGTGGTCCGAAGTTGTAGATGCGCCCCGTCGCCACCGGGCCTCGCATCATGGGCGTCGCACGACGCGCGACGAGAAACACCGGACAACGCGAGGAAGGGAGGAAGGCGAGATAGGCGATGACGATCGCGAGCACGCCCCAGGTGTGCTTCATAAGCACGTACTCGCCGTAGATGGCGGTGAGCTGGCCCTCGACGACGCCGACCGTCTTGCCGACGCCGAGCCCACGGGCCGCGATGGTGAGCCCATACTCGATGCCGCCCGTCCACAGGAGGTTGCCGGCGAAGATCCCCACGATCGACTGCGCGGCGTCGCTCTTCAGACGCACCGTGAGGAAGAGGAGGAGCCCTCCGAGCAGCGTCAGCCCGAGGGCTGAGTACACGATGAAGTCGGTGATGGGCAGGGTGTGAAGGACCACGGTCTCGCCCGCCTCGGCCGCGGCCAGGGCCTGCGACAAGACCGCCTCGGCCTCCGGCGTGCGCGCCTTGGCGAGCGCACCCTCGATCTCCTCCGTCAACGGGCGGTCGGAGAACATCCGCGCCACCATGCCCGCGCCGGGGTCGGGCGCCTCGTACGCCCGCTCGGCCGCGTTGATCACGACCATGAAAAGGTGCGCCGCGGCGAGCATGAAGAGGACGAAGAAGCTCGTCAGGAAGGTCCGCACGATGGCCGAGTGCTTCAGCCACCGGCGCAAGGTCCAGGGCGGCGGTGAACCGCCGGCGCGGCGGGGCATGCGCGGACGGACGTCGTCTACGGCGGAAGAGGGCGCGTCCTCGACCGAGGCATCCTGAACGGAAGCATCCGTAACAGAGCCATTCTGACCAGAGGCATTCTGACCAGAGGCAGAGCGATGCATCGGGCATCCCCTCGGAGGCGCCTCCGAGGGGGAACCTGCGCCTTCGGGCGCGAACGCAGCGGCGGCTCGAATCGTCACGGGAGACCGGCTCTTCTCTTCAAAGGGGCTCGGGTTGAAGTTGGGCCCCCGCCGTCGCTGGAGACACGCGGGACTCCGGCCCTGGCTCGCGGCGCTCGAACGACGTGCGCAGCGCGATGAGGTGAGCGACGAAAAACCCGAGGGCTTCGAGACCGAAGACGAACGCGTACGCCCCTCCGGTGGGACCGACGATGGCGCGCGCCGCGTCGACGAGAACGGTGCCGAGAAATCCACCGGCGCCGAAGGCGATGGCCTGAGCCGCCCCCCACAAGCCCATGCGGGTGCCTTCGCGACCGTCGCGACCGTGGCCGGCCAGGGTCATCATCGCGGCGATCGCCGCGATGGAGAAGACGCCGTTGGCGACCCCCAGCACGAAGACATTTTCGACGAGTGGCCACGGCCCCCCGGTGAGTCCCGCGACGACCAGACCACTCATCGCAACGAACGACGCGAGGCATCCGCCCACGACCCACGCCCGAGGAGAAGCGACCGCCGTACCCTTGAACAGGGACGTCACGACGGCGACGACGAGCATGCCCGCGAAGATGCCCCCGTGCTGCGTCCCCGACAGTTGGGTCGAGGCGCCGGGCGTAAAGTCGAAGACGGCCCCCGCGAAGGGCTCGAGGATCAGGTCCTGCGCGCTGTAGGCGAGCATCGAGACGAACACGAAGACGGTAAACCGGCGGGCATCCGGCTCGGCCCAGACCTGCTTCAACGCCTGGCGGAAGGGCGGTTTGGTCGCCTCGGGTTCGTCGGCCACGACGGCCTCGCCGGCCGACCGTTCCATGCTGGCCGAAGCGCGGCCTTCGAGGCGCCACATCGCGACCAAGGCGGTCGCGAAGGCGAGAGCGCACACCCCGCCCGCCACCGCGACGAGCCGGGAACCGGAGAAGGGATCGAGCAGTTTGCCGGCGATGGTGGCGGTGATCGCGAAGCCCGCGATCATCATCATCCAGACCATCGTCGCGGCCGCCGCACGGCGTCCTTCCGCGACCCGCTTGGCCATGAGGACGAGCAACGAGGTGCCACACGCACTGACTCCGCCTCCGATCAAGGCGTAGGCGACGATCGCGAGCGCGAGGCCCGCGCCCATGGTGGCGTCCATCATCGTGGTCGCCAGCGCGGCGAGAAACCCACCGAGGGCCAGCGCGGCCATCCCGCCCACGATCCAGGGGGTACGTCGGCGTCCGAGGTCAGACCCGTACCCCATGCGCGGCCGGAGCATCTGCATGGCGTGGTGAAGGGTCACGAGCGCGCCCGGGACCATGGCCGCAAGGCCGAGTTCGACCACCATCACGCGATTCAGCGTCGAGGTGGTCAGCACGACGACGGCGCCCAAGGCCGTCTGCACGAGGCCGAGTCGAAAGATGCTGAACCATCCGAAAGGAGCCGGCCCACCTTGGGTTCGAGGAGCGGCGTTGGTCTGCGTCATGCGTCTGCCCGGAAAAAAAAAGTGGGATGGGTCGGCGAATCCAGGGGGGGACAGATTCGCCATCCGCATCCCACGAGAAGCACCATGCTACCTGACACTCCGGTGTGTCAAGTTGGATTGACACACTGCCGATGTTAAAGCCTGCGACCCATGACGGTAGCCCTGCCCCCTCCGGTCCCCGGCACCGGATTCGACCTCGAGACGGAGACCGCGGGTCGTGTCCGCATGTATCGCGATGGTCCCGATGAAGGTCGGCCCATCCTCCTCGTGCACAGCGTCAACGCGGCCGGCTCCGCGTACGAAGTGCGTCCGATCTACACGCACTTTGCGACGTCGCGGCCGACGTACGCCATCGACCTCCCGGGCTTTGGCGCCTCGGACCGAAGCGACCGGAATTACACCCCTCGCCTGATGACCGACGCGGTCCACGCCGCCTGCGAGGAGGTGCGCCGACGACACGAAGGCGCCGAGGTCGACCTCCTCGGGCTGTCGCTCGCGTCGGAGTTCGTCGCGCGCAAGACCCACGAGCATCCCGACGGGGTGAGGACGCTCGCGCTGGTGAGCCCAACCGGGTTCGCAGGCTCCGGGCGTAAAGCGCAGCCGGAGGGCAGCACCCGCGCGATGCCCAACTTCTACCGCTTCGTGAGTTGGGACCGGTGGGACGCGAAGCTCTACGGGCTGCTCGTGCGCCCCCGCATCATCCGTTACTTTCTCGAAAAGACGTGGGGCTCGAAGGATATCGACGAGGGTCTCTTCGACTATGACGTGCTGACCACGCAAGTCGAGGGGGCCCAGCACGCACCCCTACGGTTCGTTTCGGGCTATCTCTTCAGCCTCGACATCAGCCCGATCTACGAGTCGTTGAAACTCCCCGTGTGGATGGGCCACGGGGTGCGGGGAGACTTCGTCGATTACCGCGGCGCGAAGACGCTGGGCCACCTCTCGAACTGGGAGATCCACGCGTTCGAGACCGGCGCCCTCCCCCACTTCGAGGTCCCCGACGACTTCTTCGCGAGCTACGACCGCTTTCTCGAGCGGGCCGACCCGCCGACGCCGTCGTAACGCCCGACGGACTGAGCCCGGATTCGGCGCGTGTGGCCTCTCCGAGCGACATCGCGTTAGGGTTGGATATGTCTCATTGGGTTGTCGGGGTCGCTGGCGTCGGGGTGGTGCTCGCGACCAGCTGCGGAGGGGAAGCGATCATCGACGGTCCGCCGGGAAGCGGTGGCGCGGGTGCCACCACCGGAAGTGCGGGCGAGGTCGCCACGACCACCACCAGCGCCACGAACGGGATCGTCGCCGTGGCCGCGAGCACCGGGCCGGGAGGCGGGTCCCGCTGCCAAGACCTCGAGATCGCGTACGCCGAAGTCTTGGACGGACTCAAGGAGTGTCGGTCGGATCTCGACGTGCCCCAGTGCGAACAGCCCGTCCCGACCGAGTTTGCGTGTCCGTGTACGACCTTCGTCAACATCGACGACGCGAGTGACTTCGAGGTGATCGCGGAGCTTGCGGAGGCCTACGAAACCGCCGGCTGTTTCGACAACACCAGACCGTGCCCCGCCGTCGAATGCCCCGTCGTCGAATTCGCCGAATGCGTCGACGATCGCTGCGTCGACGTGTTCGGAAACTGAGGCGGGGGCTAACTGAGGCGGGGGCTCGCTCAGGCCGGCGACTCGGACGGGCCGCCGCGGAGCCGGGCGACGAGCGCGAGCAGCGCCACGATGACGCCCCCGGCGGCGAGGCCCACGAGACCGTTGAACACGGTCGGGCCGAGCATGCCCCCCACACTTCCGAGTGCCGCGCTCTTCTGCGCGACCCACGCTTCCGTCGCGGGAAGGGCGTGGACGAGAATCCCACCGCCGACGAGAAACATGGCGGCCGTCCCGAGAAACGAAAGCGCGGTCATGAACCGCGGCGCGATGAACAGGATGCCCCGGCCGAGCGCAGCGGCGCCCCCCTCCTGCTGGCTCAGGTGAAGCCCCGCGTCGTCCATCTTCACGATCAAGGCGACGAGCCCGTAGACGCCCACGGTCATGAGCGCGGAAATGGCGACCAGCACCCCCGTCTGCGTCCCGAGCGGTTTCCCGTCCACCGCGGCGAGACTGATCGCGATGACCTCGGCGGAGAGGATGAAGTCGGTGCGCACCGCCCCTTTGATCTTGCTCTTTTCCATGGCGACGAGGTCGATGGACGGTGTCGCCAGGGCCTCGAGGCGTTTTTTTCGCCGCGCTTCCTTTTCGGGCGGAGGCCACAGTCGGGCGGCGATCTTGTGCGCTCCCTCGTAGCAAAGAAACAAGCCGCCGAGGACCAACAGGGGCTTGATCGCGGCGGGCAGGACCAGGCTGATGGCGAGGGCGGCCGGCACCAAGATCACCTTGTTGAGGGCCGAACCCTTCGCGACCGCCCACACCACGGGAAGCTCGCGCTTTGGTTTGACCCCCGTGACCATCTTCGCGTTGAGCGCCAGGTCGTCGCCGAGGACGGCCGCCGTCTTCTTTCCGGCCACCTTGGTCATGACCGCGATGTCATCCAAGAGGACCGCGATGTCGTCGAGAAGCGTGAGCAGCGTGCTCGCCATGGTGGCGATGGTCGTCGGCCCTTCGGGCGCCAGCAACCACAAAGGCCGTTCTCCGGGTGTACTTTCGTCGCCCTGCGCCATGCGACCGACCTGGTCCGTGGGGTTGGCGCATCGCTGATTTGCCTGGCCTCTGGTTTGCTGGGCCGCTCGGCATGGAAACACCGAACGAAGGCCGGGGGCGAGCACGTCCCCGAGGCCGCGATGCGAGGCGGGTGGTGTGGATGTCCGTCTATTTGGGGGCGTGGTGGTTCGCGCTGCTCGGACCGGCCGCCGGCTGTGGCGGAGACACGTGTGACGACGATGAGCGACAACTCTGCCGGGGCACATTCACCTGTGGCGAAGAAGGCGCCGCGACGTCGACGTGCGACCAAGCGACGGAGATCTGCGTCCTCAGCCCCGGGAGAGCCTTCTGTCTGCCCATCGAGGGGACGTCCGAAACCAACTGCCCCTCACCCGCCGACGGGGCCCGTGTCACCCCGTGCTTCGGACTGGAGAAGGAATGCCGCGGCGACTCGAGCTCCGGCGTCACCGTGTCCTGCTCGAATTAACGGCATCAGCGACGTGAGGGCGTTCAGCCGTCGCCGAACCGGTCGACGGGAACGTGGCAGTAGGGCTTCTTGCCATTCCGCGCGTAGTAATCTTGATGGTAGCCCTCGGCCTTCCAGAAGGCCGCGGCCGGGCGAATGGTGGTGGCGACGTCGTAGCCGCGTGCCTCCAGGGTGGCGATGAGGGCCTCCGTGGTCTCGCGCTGGGCGTCATCGGCGACGAACACGGCGGATAAGTACTGGTCGCCGATGTCGGGGCCCTGTCCGTCGGTCTGGGTCGGATCGTGAATTTCGAAGAAGCGCTTCGCGAGCGCCCGGTAGGAGACCCGGGATGGGTCGTACCGCACCCGAACCGCCTCGAGGTGGCCCGTGGTGTGGGAGAGCACGTCCTCGTAGGTGGGATTGTCCTTGTGACCGCCCATGAACCCCGATTCGACGTCGATCACGCCGTCCATGCGCTCGAGGAAGTGCTCGACGCCCCAAAAGCACCCTCCGGCAAAGTACGCGTAGGCCTGATCGGACGGGGCCTCCTCGCCGCGGACGAGTCGAATATCGGCCGGAGGCGACGTCGATGGTGTCGTCGTGGAGGGATCGCCTGGCTCGGAGGCGGTGCGGGCGCACCCGCTGGCGGCGAGCAGCGCAAACGTGAGGAGTACCGGGCGAAAGCGTAGAGGCGTCATCAACGGCAACCTACGTCGGAAACTCCGCTTCGGTTAGCCGACAAACTTCCAGTCTCCGCGAACAGCCGCGGTGCGCCCGGTAACGGGTTCTCGAGGTTTTTCTTGACGAAGTGTCAGCTATCCGTTTAGTTGTCGCTTCGTCAGCTAACTGAGCTGGTCTCAAACATGGCCCGTCCCCCCGAACCCGAAAAGCGCCGCGAGCTCGCCCGGCGTGCGATCCGCGTGCTCCAGCACGAGGGTCTCGGCGTCTCGATGACGCGGCTCGCCGAGGCGCTCGAGGTCAAACGACCGACGCTCGCGTACCACTTCCCCAACAAGGGCCACATCGTGGAAGCCGCGCTCGAAGACATGCTCCGCGACCAGGCCGTCTTCGTGCTCGAGGCGATCGCCCGGCACGAGCACCCCATCGACCGGCTCATGGCCCAAGTCCGCGCCGTGCACGGCTACCACCACGGACGGGAGGGGTACGCGTTGTTTCTCGGGCAGGCGATCGCGACGTCGAGCGAAGACCGCATGGCCGCCATCATCGAGATCGGCAACCGCGTCTTCGAGGCACACCGCGCCGCCCAGGCGGAACGGGTCCGCCGTGGCATCGCAGACGGCCTCGTGCACCCCTGCGACGTCGACGCGTTGATGGCGAGCCTTCGCGCGCTGCAGGACGGGCTCATCGTGCAGCGCGTGATGCTCGGCCTCGACCTCGAACCCATTCACGACTTCATCTGGACGCAGCTCCTGCTGCCATTGAAACGAACATCCGAAGCGAAAGAGACGAACCCATGAGCAGTGCATTCCCCGAGCGCGGACGCGGACGCGACGAAATCCTCGCCGGCCTTCAGGACCAGCGCGCCCACGACCTCGCCAGCGACGGCCGCGCCTTCGCGTTCGTTTACGACGCGGGCGACGAGCTGCGTGATCTGGCTCGCGAGGCTTTCGCCTCCTGCATGGGCATCAATGGTTTGGACCCGACCGTCTACCCCTCGGCGCGCCGTATCGAGAACACCGTGGTCAAGGCGATGCTCGACCTGATGCACGCCCCCGAGGGAGCGGTCGGCACCGGTACCGCGGGCGGTACCGAGTCGGTGATGCTCGCGGTGAAGAGCAGTCGAGACTTCTTTGCCGCCAAGACGTCGACGCCGAAAATGCTGCTGCCGGAGACCGCTCATGCCTGCTTTCACAAGGCGGCTCACTACTTCGGCATCGAGGTCGTTCCGGTCGACGTCGACCCTTCGACCTTGAAGGCCGATGTCGCCGACGCCCGCCGCAAGATGGACGAGCACGTCATCCTCGTGGTTGGCTCGGCACCGAGCTACGCCCACGGGGTCATCGACCCGATCGCCGACCTCGCCGCGCTCGCCCACGAGCACGGGGTCAACATGCACGTCGATGCCTGCGTAGGCGGGTTGTTGCTCCCGTTCATGCGCGACAATGGGGCCGACATCCCCCCCTTCGATTTCGAGGTCGAAGGCGTCACGAGCATCTCGGCCGATCTCCACAAGTACGGCTTTGCCCCCAAGGGGGCGAGCGTCGTGTTGCAACGTCGACGCGAGCTGCGCGACGCCCAGTACTTCGCCTGCGCCAAATGGAGTGGCTACGCGATCGTCAATGCGACCACCCTCGGCTCGAAGTCGCTCGCGGCGTTGGGCGCGGCGTCCGCCGTCATTCATCGGCTCGGGCGCGAGGGCTACCGAGAGCGCGTGGCGCGCATGTGGGCCGCCACCGAGAAGGTGGTCGCCGCGGTCGATGCGACCGACGGGCTAGAGATGGTGGGGCGGCCCCAAACGAACCTGCTCGCCTTTCGGACCACCGAGGGGGACATCTTCGAGCTGAGCGACCGTCTCCAGGAAGCCGGCTGGCACGTCCAGCCCACCTACGCCTACGGCGCATCGCCAACCCACATTCACTTGACGCTCGACCCGGGTACCGCGCGCCGGGTCGACGACTTCATCGCTTCGTTGAAGCAATCGATGAACGGGCTGCCCCCGCGTCAGGCCCCGCCCGCCGCGATCGCGCAGATGCTGACCGCCCTCACCGAAGAAACCGGGGGCGGCATGGATACCGGCGCCCTGATGGCCATGCTCGGGATCACCGACGGCCGGCTACCGGAGCGCGCGGGAGCCATTCACCGCCTCATCGAAGCGGCCCCCCCGACGGTTCGTGAAAAGCTGCTCGTCCTCTTCGTCGGGGAGCTGTTCACGTGATTCGCCGCAAGCCCTGGCGCGCGGGGAGAGGCGGCCGACCCTTACGCATCGGGTACGGCCGGATCTTTCACGAGGCGTGCGCGTTTTCGCCCCTGCCGACGGACGTCGACGCCTTCGATCGCTTTCACCGCATGGAGGGATCGACCTTGGCGAGGGCGACCCACCTCGCGGGAGGCGTCGAGCTCGCCTCGTTCATGCCCCACGCCGAGCTCACCGGGTTCGTGCAGGCGGCACGGGTGGCCGGAGACGTCGAGGCCGTCCCCTTGTCCTCGGCGCTCGCGGTGCCCGGAGGACCCATTTCCCACCGGGTGTTTCGCGTGCTGCTCGACCAGCTCTTGCAGGCGACGAAGGACGCGGGCCCGCTCGACGGGATCTACCTGGCGCTCCACGGCTCGATGCAGGTCGATGGGCTCGACGACGCCCCGGAAGCGGTGATCCTTCGCGAGGTCATGGCGGCGGACCCCGGAGCCCGGATCGCGGTCAGCTACGATCTTCACGGCAACCTCTCGAAGAACATGGTGGAGCCCGTCGACATCATGGTTGCCTACCGCACCAACCCTCACTGGGACCTCGCGCCCACGGGCTTTCGGGCAGGCAATCGTTTGATTCGCGCCCTTCGCGACCAAGTTCGCCCGACCCACGCCTGGCGCAAGCTACCCCTTGTCCTCGGCGGTGGCATGACCATCGACTTCCTCGCGCCCATGCGGGGCGTGTTCGGGTGGATGAAAGACCTGGAGCGGGACCCGCGGGTGCTGACCGCGAGCCTCTTCATGGTCCACCCGTTCACGGACGCCGATGACCTGGGGTGGGCGACGCACGTCTGCACCGACGACGACCCCGATCTCGCCGACCGCCTCGTCGATCAGCTCTCAGACCGCGCATGGGCGCAGCGTCACGAAACACCGCCGCCGATGCGGACGGTGGCGCAAGCCCTCGACGAAGTACGCAGCGCGTGGTGGCGACGTCTCGGACCCACCGTCTTCGTCGACGTCGACGACATCGTCGGGGCCGGCGCCCCGGGGGGAAACACCCACGTCGTGCAGGCCATGGCGGAAGACGACCGTGGGCTGGTGGCCTACGTCCCGGTGCACGATCCGGCCCTGTTGCGCGAATTGTGGGACGCCCCCGTCGGCAGCACGCACCGTGTGACGGTGCGGGGCACCCCCGGCTACGGGCAGCCCGCGGTCGACCTCGACGTCGAGGTCGGGCCGCGCGCGGTCCTCAACGGCGGTCGGACCCTACGCCTGGACGCCGGGGGCCTGAAGCTCGCAGTTTGTGAAGCACCGCCCCTGCCGATCCACCCCAGCTTCTGGAGTCCGCTCGGCCTGTCGGCGCGCCAAGCGGACGTGATCGTGCAAAAGAACTTCTTCCACTATCGAATGTTCTACGCGACGACGGCCGTCCGGCACTTGCCCGTCGTGAGCGCGGGGGCCACCAGCCTTCAGCGCCTCACCCAACGCAGCTATCCGGTGCCGATGCACCCCAAGGACCGCGTGGACGACTGGCGTTCCAGCGACAACACCCTCCGCCACCGCCGCTGGCGAAGCCACGACGAGACGGAACGCGACGGCGACGACACGCAGGCGGCCTTCGTGGGCGCGGTTTAAGGGAGTTTCAGGCGACCGGGGGGGCGCCATCGGCCCCTCGGGTCGATGGTAGCGAGGGCGACGAAGTACCGGCGGCGGCCGAGGTGGGTGCTGACCATGGCGGCCACGCTGGGCCTCGGGGGTTGGGGCCTCGGGGGCTGTGCCGACGACGCCCCCCCGGGGCAGAGCGCATTCGGTCAGGGGGAGGGGGACGGGAGCTGGGACCACCCGCGGCTCGTCGACGGCCTGCCCTTCCGCCACGAGGGCAACACCCGCGACGCCATCTCCTCTGAGATCGGCTTCTACGCGCCCTGCGCGCCCGACATCTCCGAGGAGGGACCGGAGATCGTCTACCGGGTGGAGGTGGTGGAGGCGGGGTTTCTCTCGGCCCGCATCGCCGACGGCCCCGGGGTCGACGTCGACGTTCACCTGCTCGCCGCCGACCCGGACGACCCGAGTCTGGCCCCCGACCCAGAACGGTGCGTCACCCGCGCCCACATTGAAGCGGGGGCTCCGGTGCAGCCGGGTGCCTATTACATCGTCGTCGATACGTGGACCGACGACAGCTTTGCCGGCGCGTACACACTCGACATCGACCTCGTAACCGAAGCGGCCAATGCGTGTCATCGGTCGTCGATCTCCTGCGACGGCCGCCTCGCCCCGTTCGTGAACCTCGACCCGGTCGAAGCCCCGGGCGACCCCGGCTGCCTTCCCGGCATGGTGCGGGTCGAGAACTTCTGTGTCGACCGCTACGAGGCGATGGTTATCGCGCGCGTCAGCGACGACACGTGGGAGCCGGTATCACCGTTTGCTCCGCCCGACGTGGGTGCCGACCTCGTGGCGCTGAGCGTGGCGGGGGCGGTACCCCAGGGCCACATCAACCAACGCGCGGCCGACCGAGCGTGCGCGGGGGCGGGGAAGCGCCTCTGCAGCGGCGACGAGTGGCAACGCGCCTGCAAGGGCGCGAGCAACACCGTTTATCCCTACGGAAACGCCCGCGAATGGGGCCGCTGCAACGACGACCGCGACTGCCATCCCGCCACGCAGACGTTCGAGAGCTTCGGTGACCACGTCTATGCCAACCTGGGCCACGCCTGCATCAGCCAACTGCCCGAAGGGCTGGCCGTGACGGGCGCCTACGCCGACTGCCGCACCGAGGAGGGAATCCACGACATGATGGGCAACCTCCACGAATGGACGAGCGCCCCCAGCGGGATCTTTCGCGGCGGTTACTTCGTCGACACCTACCGCAACGGCAACGGCTGCAACTACGCGACCGACGCCCACGGCACCTTCTACGCCGACTACTCCACCGGCTTTCGCTGCTGCGCCGACGCCATCGACTGACTGTCCCTACGGCGACGCCCCGCCCCGAGGTGTCGGAGGTGCTTCGTCAGCCGTTGCCATCAAAGGGTCACTGCGTCGTCGTAGGCATCGCGGAGGATCTGGCGAAAGGTTGGGCTGCCC
Organism: Myxococcota bacterium; assembly: GCA_039027095.1. Lineage (GTDB taxonomy): Bacteria > Myxococcota_A > Polyangia > Polyangiales > Polyangiaceae > JAPYTK01. The sequence goes on along the minus strand of JBCCLB010000010.1, from coordinate 25,072 downwards.
AGGGGACGGGCAGAATTAGCCGTGATGAGCGCGGTCATACCGTTTGGAAAGGCGACGACCTCGGAGTAGGACGAACCTTCGCCGTTGCCGACGATCGCGGAGGCGCCGGAGAAGGTTCGCGAGCCATTCTTTCCATACATTCTCCCCCCACCCATGACGACGTCGGCGTAGTCCCAACCGAGGCGCCGAATGCTGGGGTCAGCCATCTCGTCTTGGTAGTTGGCTTTCGATATAATCGTATTGGTTCGGGTCAGAGCGTGCAGGAACGTCCCCATGTCGCGGGGTGACATGACAATACCTCCGGTTGTACACCCGGGTCTGTCCACCGAGTTCAATAGATAACCTCGGGTCGCGTCTTCGTCGGTATAGAAGTGAGCGTAGTTGGGTCCGTCGTGCTCTGGCTCATTGCAGCTGAAGGTGATGCCCACCGGCGAGGCAACGCGGTCGTGCATGGCATCTTCGTAGATGGACAGGCTAATCGTCTCGAGGTAGGCGTCGAGGGGAATTTCGTTGGGCACGTAGTTCGCTTCGAGGTTGTCGAAGTAGCCCTCGCGGAAGAACCGTCCCATGTGCTTGAAGATTGAGAAGTTGGCGTTGGCGTAGATGCGGGTGGAGAGAGACTTCTCCAGGGGACCCGTGATGCGCTGGCGGAGCGTCAGCCCATTGCTCCCTGCGAACCCGGACATGTGTGAGAGGAGGTCCCGGACGCGTACTGCCTGATGCGGCGAGTTGGTGGCCACCACGTCGCTGCGCCACGCGGAGGGAAGGTTCGTCCAGGCCTCTTCATCGAGCGACTGGGAAGAGCGCTCTACCTTGTCGATCACCAGGGCGGTGGTGAGTACCTTGGTGACGCTTCCCCAAGCGGTCTGCGTGTTGTGATTGAAGTTGCGCTCCCCGCTCGGCTCGCACCGGGTTCGCGCCCAGCCGTACTTCGCCGAGGCGACCTCGACACCAGCCTTGCCGATGAGCATCGCGGAGTAGCCCATGTAGTCGTCGTCGAGCTGCGCTACGACGTCAGCGATGAAGCCGGCCGTGTCCAGGCCGCTGCGGGGCGTGCTGTCGACAGTGAGGGGACGACGGGTGGACAGGCTGCAGGTTCTCGCCGCGACGGACGATTTGACGAGCGGCTGGAAGGCCAGGTCAGTCTCGCTCGGGTCCGTCTCCGCAAGACAGCCGGTGAGGAGGGAGAGGGCAGCGAGGGCCATAGCGGTTCGTTTCATGGTCGCCACCCCAACAATCTTCGTGCCGGCAGTGAAAACCCTGAGATGTGAGGGTTTCGCCCCCACCCAGGCCAACGAACTGTTACCCGTCGTTCCTCCCTCCTTATGGATCGTCACCTATGTGTGACAGCCCCCGTCTCGAGGGCTTGGCGAGAACGGCGACGACGCCACGGCTTTTGCGGCTGCGCCGACGCCACCGACTGACCCTACGGCGACGCCCCGCCCCGAGGTGGCAAAGGTGGTAGACGCACCCATGCGGGTCGAGAAGGTCGAGGTCGAGGGGGGGACCATATCGTGGGGCGTCGAGGGCGAGGGGGTGCCCGTCTTGCTCATCCAAGGCACGGGCATCGTCGGATGGGGATGGCGACCGCAGGTCGAAGCGCTCCGCGACCGGTACCGGCTCGCGTGGTTCGACCATCGGGGGATCGGCGAAAGCGAAGCGACGACGCGCGGCCTGACCGTTCCCCGGATGGCGCGTGATGCCCTTGCGGTGATGGACGCGCTCGGTTGGCCACGTGCCCACGTCGCGGGCCATTCGCTCGGCGGCCTGGTCGCGCAGCAACTCGCACTGGAGGCGCCGGAGAGGGTCGCGAGTCTCGCACTGTTGAGCACCCTGGTGCACGGGGGTCAGGCGACCCGCTTCGACCTGAGCTTCATCGGCCTGAGTCTGCGGATGCTCATCGGCACCCGCAGCGCACGACGGCGCGCCGCAGTGCGGATGGTCATCCCCGACGAGGTCATCGACCGCATCGGGTTCAAGCGCGTCGCCAGGGAACTCGCCGCGTTGGTGGGCCGCGACGACATGGCCGACCAGCCCAAGGCCGTGATGGCCCAGGTGCGCGCGATGCGCCGGCACGACACGTCCGACCGCACCGAAGAGATCGCCCATCTTCCCACCCTCGTCATGACCGGCCGGGAAGACCGCATTGCCCTTCCCGCCTTCAGCGAGCAATTGGCGGGGGCATTTGGCGTCGAGGCGATCGTGCTCGAGGGCACGGGTCACGCCTGCACCTGGGATGCCGCGGTCCGGGTCAACCACCATTTGCACGAGCATTGGTCCGCGCACCCCGTCGCGGAGGGAGCGACGAAGATCAGCCGCGGCGCGCGGTGAGGATGTTGCAGGCCGCCTCTAGCAACAGAGGCCGGTCGGGACCCGAGACGCGGGCGCCGAGGTGACCGAGGTAGGCCTCCTTCACCGCTTGCAGTTCGTGGGCGTCGCACTGGCGCAAAAGCACCCCGGCCCCCGGATTGTCCAACATGGCGTGCCACGCCGCCGCCACGTTCGGAATGGCGAACTGCGTCGTAAACGGCACCACCTCGACGTCTTCGAATCCCGCCGCTTCGACCTCGGCCTGAAGCGCCGTCGGATCGGCCACGACCATCCACCCCGGCGGGGGACCTCCCGATTCGGGCTGAAGGCGCGGGGGGAGCGCGGCGATGGCGGGGCCGAACTGCACGCGAAACATCTCGTTTCGCTCCGGCGGCATCCAGGTGCTGGTGGCGAACAGCCCGCCTGGCTTCACCACGCGCGCCGCCTCACGCCACCCCGCCGCGCGATCCTCGAACAGAAAGATCCCGAAGCAGGAATAGGCGGCATCAAACGAAGCATCTTCGTAGCTCAAGGCTTGCCCATCTTGCACCTCGAGCCGAAACGCGGCCGCATCGAGCGTCGCGACGTTATGCCGTGCGACCTCCACCATGCCGGGAGAAAAGTCGCTGCCGATCACGAAGTCTCGCCCGCCGGTTCGGCGTCGTCGCGCCGCGCGCTCGATCGCCGGCCGTACGAGCGCACCGCTTCCGGTGGCGATGTCCAGCACCTGGGCATGCTCGGGCAGGCGCGCCTCGGTCATGGTCACCATGGTGCGACCTACGTGCCCAGTGAGCGGGGCATAGAGTCGGTCGTAGGTGGGGGCGTGGGCGCCCCAATCGTCATCTCGCGGCTCGTCCACAGCGGTATCCTACCTCATCCGTCGGCCCTCGACGGATTCTTCGAACGGCCCCGCGGTGTGATCGAGCGAGATGAGCTTTCCCCCATCGTCGGCGGCTCAACCCGACATGAGTGTGTTCGTGCATCGGCCTTGCTTCATGTTCATCGGCGCGGCGGCGCTGCTCGCCTGCGGGGGCGGCGAGACCGACGCCGACCCTACGCCCGGCGGCGGGGGTGACCAGGAAGGCCCCGCGGCGACTGGCGCCGGCGGCGAACTGGGCGGCGGCGGCGACACGGGTACCGGGGGTGATGACGTCGGCGCGGGCGGAGGAAGCATCGACCCAGGCCCGCGTGTCCCGGTCACCCTTGCCCTTGCGGACGGCCGCATCACGACCACATGTGACCGAGGGCACACCATCGCCGCGGACACCATCATCGCCGCCGACGCCCACAACCATCACCCGTACGCGATGGCCGGCGGCGCCGCGTTCTTCGACGGCATCTTCGTCGTCGCCACGGGGTGGGGCTACCCCGGCCACGTCCTCCGCTCCGAGGACGGCCTCGACTGGGAGGAAATCGATGGCCCGCGATTCCAGTGGGCGGACCAGACGACCCACGCACCCGAGGGGGCGGTCGTCGCGACCTTTCACAACGGCACCGACTTCGTCATCATCACCGGTCGGCGGCGTCTGTTTTCGCCCGACGGCCGCAACTGGGTCGAACGCGGCGAGCAGCTCCCCTACGAGATGTTTCACCTGCGTTCGCATCGGTTCATCCCGGAACTCGGCGCCCACTTTCTCCGCGGCGAGAACGCGGGCAAGGATGTGCAGTGGCTCGCCACGAGCCACGACGGGGGCCTGACGTACTCGATGGTGCCCGCCAACGCGGGATACGACGATCGTTGCCAGGCGCGCATGACCTACGCGCACGGCACCCTGATGGCGCCGGGGGGCGATGGGTACTGTCGCTCCGACGACGGCGGCGCGAGCTGGACGTACCACGAAGCACCGATGAAGGTCTCGACGTTCTATCCGACGTCAACGGGGTGGGTGACCATGGGCGGGTGGAGCCGCGACATGCTCACGAGCAGCGACGGCTTCACGTGGACGACCACGACGGTCGCCTCGGGCATGCGCTTCGCCGCCGGTGGGTTTGCCGACGTCGGCGACTATTACTTCGCGGCCAGCCACCACAATGAAGAATTCTACCGAAGCGACGACGGCGCGAGTTGGACGGCGCTCCCGGGTCTCGTCTCGGGGGACGTCCCCGATGCACGTCACGTCTTCTCCGGCTGGATCCGACCCACCGCCGCGTGTCCGATGCTCGACCGCCAATAAACGCCAGCGCTCACCGACCACCGGGCGGGTTGGGTGAATGTCGCTGCTCGCGCCCGGTCACGGTGGTAACGACACGGCCATGACACTGCGGATTGCGCTTCTGTTGTCGTTCCTGGCGGGGTGCGGTTCCGACCCACCGCGGGAGCGCGCCGCCACCAGCGGCGGAGAGATGGCGACCAACGATGACGGGATCACGACCACGAGTGCAGGGGCCACCCGTGCCGGAGGGGGCGCGACAGCTTCGGGAGGCGCCGACGTGACGGCGGTCGCGGCCACCGGAAGTCCGGGGGACTATACCTTCCAGGTCACGATCGCGAGCCCAGACACGGGTTGTGCCGCCTACGCAGACTGGTGGGAAGTGGTCGCGCCCGACGGCACGCTCGTCTACCGGCGCATTCTCGCCCACAGCCACGTAGACGAGCAGCCCTTCACCCGAAGCGGCGGTCCGGTGGATGTCGACCCGAGCGACGAAGTCATCGTACGCGCCCACTTCAATCCCGTGGGCTACGGGGGCGTGACGTTCCGGGGTTCGGTCGACGCCGGATTCACCCCGGCGGAGATCGACGCGAGCTTCGCGCCGAGTATCGCGACGGCGCCTCCCCTTCCCGACGGCTGCGCCTTCTAAGACCAGCTTTCTAAGACCAGCTTTTGGGGGCAGCCGCGAACGAGCGGGGAACGTATTGGCGCTCACCATGATGGCCCCACGCTGACGCTCTTGTAGCCGAAGCGGTACATCATTCGCCCGACGGGCTTGAAAGCCTCGGGAGGCGTGATGGGGAAGTCCAGCGCATCGGCCCACTTGCTGATCACGATGAAACACCAGACGACGTGCAGAACCTCCTCCGCCTCGACCCGGCCGATGCCCGCTTTCGCGAGAGCGTCGAGCGTGGCCTCCGCCACGACGCCACCGGCGGGCACGACCTCGGTGAGGAAGCGCAGCGCCGCTCGGAGGCGATCGGAGATGTTCGCCGTTTCGAAGTCCGTCATGACCTCGGCCACGAGGTCTTCCCCGAGTTCGTTCGCCGCGACCGCGGCGTGCGAACCGCTTCAATAGCCGCACGCGAGCTGTTGGGCCGTGAACCCCGCCATCAGCTCAGCCTCTCCTGCCGTCCAATGAGTGAGCGCCCGCATCGAGCGATGCAGAAACGCCCCGTACGCACGGCCCGCGAGGTCACGTCGGTACGACATGACCAACATTGGCCCCGGGTACTTTCCCGAGGTGATTCGACACGGCAGAGGTCTTTTACGCCTCAGCCTACGAAGACACCCTCTCCACCTTGGCTACGCTCATCGGGCACGGCATCGACCGAGGGTGGGTCGACGGTCGCGACGTGTCCGCGCGGCAACTCGCCGAGCAACTCGCCGCGATGTGGAAGGGATTTCGCTACAGCCGCGCCCAGTTTGGTCTCACCGACCAGCCCTTCGCCGACATCGACACCTGGGCGGAGCATTGCCTCGCGACCCTGCTCGATGGCCGTGCCCGTACGGGCGTTCGTTAGGTCACGACGACTTCGGCGGTGGGTCGGTGGCGAGGCGGCCGTAGATGACGGAGTCGCGGATGCCGAGATGGGTCGACCACGTGGCCCGCAGATGGCCTTCCCGCACGAATCCCAACCTCTCCAGAAGCCGGATCGAACGCGTGTTCTCCGGGTCGGTATCGCCGTAGACGCGGCGACAACGCCGGGCGGTGAAGGCGTGCTCGACGATCGCCGCCGCCGCTTCTCGCGCGTAGCCGTGGCGTTGAGCATCCGGCCGCAGAAAACAACCGAGCTCGACCACTTCCGGACCCCGGTCGACGAGCACGACCCAGCCCAACGCGTCGTCGGGGGCCGAGGGGCGCGTCATGGCGACCGCCTGGCTGTCGCACTGGCCCACGTTACGACGAATGAGATCGAGCGACGCCTCGAATGAGGCGTGGGCGGCATGCGACCAATACCTCATGACCTCGGGGTCCGACATCGCCGGGTGGAGCGCCGTGGCATCGTCGATCACGAGAGGACGCAATAAAAGTCGCGTCGTCGTCAGCGTCACCGGGGGGTGCGTTGCGCGGGGCTCGGCGAGCTGGTCGTCGACGATCTCGAGAACGATCTCGTCGAATTTCTCGGCCACGCAGGCCCTCGTCTCTGCCAAAGACGGTTCGTTCTGCAGGTCGGCGCGGGCGAAACACACCGCCCGGGCCTCCGCCGAAGGCCACCGGGCATAGGCCCACGCGTGGTCGCCCGCGAAGTGTAGGCGAGACCCATAGCTCCCGCACTGTCGACGGATGAGGCGGGTCAACCGGGACCAGGCCGCCGTGTAGGCGTCACGACAGCCGGAACGGAGCCGATAGTGATAGAGGACCGCGAACGCCATGACGGCTCGCTAACGCTAACACGGCGACGCCGCCACCGCTCCCCCGGAGGCTCCTTCCGTCGTTCAGGCGGCCCCCCATCCGACGTCGTGAGCTTCATCGCGGCGGTTCGATCTCCGGACCGCCCAGGGTCGGCGTCAAGGTTTTTCCAAAGACGACGAGCGCCGCGCCAGCGCCATTCCAACGGTCAGACAAGACCACGACATCGTCGGCGCCGTCGCGGTCCAGGTCCGCCACCAGCCCCACTCGGTCGAGTCCCGACTCAGGGTCGATGTCGAGCTCGCCCATGTCTGGGTATTGCGTTCCGAAGATCTCCTTCCCGGTGAGGCCCACCTCGCCCCAGAGGATACGTAACTTGTTTTCGGTAACGAAGACCACGTCGCCGATCCCGTCCGCGTTGAGATCGCCGATCCGAGCGCTACGTACCGCGTCGGTATTGAAAAAGGCGGCCTCTGTCGGCCCCATGTCGCGGAGCCTCTCGTAGCTTCCCGGGGGGAAAGGCGAACTGCGGCCGAAGATCACCGACATCGCTGCCCCCCCGCTCGTGAGGACGAGATCGTCGATCCCATCGCCGTTGACATCTCCAGCGTCCTGCGGGGAAAACGATCCCTCAGTGAAGTAGGCGTCGTTCCGGATTTCAAAACCAATGCTGCCGTCGAGCGTGCCTTTCACGGGGAGGCTCGTGCCCGTGAACATCGAACCGTCGCCAAATCGCGCGTAGAGGTAATTGCCGCCAAACTGGCCGTCGTTGGCCGCCGCCGCTACGAACACGATGTCGTCGATCCCATCGTCGTTCAGATCCGCGCGACCGAGGTCGCTCGTACCACTTGCGAGTGACGCCACCCCCACCGGCGTGGTGCCCGATTGAAAGGAGAACGTATCGCTCGAGGTGTAACTCGTCCCCCACGATCCGGCCGGGCCGAAAAATCCGAACAACTCGTCGGTTCCCCCTAAGACACTGGAGTAGAAGTGCGCCTGGGCAAAGTCGACGACGCCGTCGGCATTCCAATCGCCAGTGAGAATGGGTCCCGCTCCATAGCCGAAGCGTATGTCGGCGAGGCGGGTCGCGTGGACGCCATCCGCGAGACGGGGATCGCCCGCGGTGAAATTGGCCACCGGCTCGGGCTGGCCGTAGAGGATGTGGGCCTGACCTTCTCCAAGTACGACGACATCGCGGTAGTCGTCGCCGTTCGCATCGATGGCTTGCCCGTGGTCGCCGTACGCGTATTCAGCCGGAATGTTCCCGGTGGCGACGGGCCAGGAAAACCCTCTGACGCCGTCGAGGTAGGCGTTGTCGACCACCACGTGTTGCCCCTCGGTGAAGCGGGTCCCCGGCGTGAGCAGCAAGCAGGCCTGGCCAGACGTGCCGCTGAGAAGCACGTCGGGTTGACCGTCGCCATTGAAGTCGTCCACGACGTCGACCTCACCGAGGCCGGGGGCCAGCGGCGTCTCGATGACCATGCCGGCGGCGCCGAGAAATACGATGCCTTCGGCATCGGCCAGGGTGCCGGTACTCGGCTCGAACAGCCGCGTCGCGAATTGACGCGACAGCGACGTATCGAGCGTCAGGCGGTCATATGGGGTCCGCACGGGGATGGTGATCGGCTGGGAGGGTTCCGTCGCCCCGGCGGGGATGGTGATCATGACGTCGACGGGGACGAAGTCCGCCGTCCCATTGGGGTCACCCTTGGCGGTACCCTCGATCGTCTCGAGGCGTACGGTGATCGTTTCGCCGTAAGCATGGCTCAACGAGACCCACACCCTCGCCTCGGTGTCACCGAGGACGGGATACGCGTCGCGAACCGAGATCGTCGGCGGAACGTCGATGGCCGCCCCGCCGGCACCTCCGTTCGGAGGCATCTGGCCCGGGGGGGCGTCGGTCTCAGGGTCCGCGGGTCCGTCGGTTCCCACGCTACCACGGGTGCTACAACCCAATGCGACGATCAGTGCGAGCGGAGCGACGGGACTTCGAATGCTGCGTTGCGGTTCGGCCATGACCTTTCCATGTCCGGCGAGGGGGAAATCCGTCACGGAATGAGTCCAGGACACGACGCCGCGAGGGAGGCGAGGTGAGGCGAGCGCGGGGCGCCGCCCGAGAGTTGGTCAAATGAGGCCCGTGCGGCATCGATACGACCGAGCGCACAGAGGGCGCGAATGCGAACCGCAATCCGCTCCGGCGCGAGGGTGCCGCGCACGAAGCGGCGACGATGGGCCTCGACCAAGCTCAAGGCACCCGACGGATCGCCTCCTCGCAGAGCCGCCTGCGCGCGCCGCATCAGAGCGAGTTCGGCCCGCAGGTCGTCGGCGGGCTTGGAAGCGACGGTATCAGGTGCGGCCGACGTACGGTGAGGTACGTGGACTTCCACGCCGCCGGGCTCGTCCAGGTCGAGGACCTCGGCGGCGGGCTCGGGTTGGGCGTTGGGAGCAGGCGGAGACGGTTCTTCTCGGGTCAAGCCTGCTTGGGCTACGACGAGTCCCGGCGCGAGTAGAGGCACGAGGAGCGTCGCCGGCGCGGCCAGAAACGGCTTCACCGCGCCAACGACAACCGCCGTCGCCGTCAGCGTTCCGAAGAGCAGCGAAGCGACCACGTTCTTGGCCATAGCGACGCGTCCCGCCTGAGACGTAGCCGCCGTCGTCACGCCGACGGCGCCGGCGGCCCCCACCACGCCGACCAATACCCGGCGCTCGGCGTCGGGCGGCGGGTTCAGTTCGTGGCGCGCCGCCGCGAAGAGACCGTCCATCGCGTCGAAATCGCTCACGCTCCCCTCCTCTGCCGCAGCGCGGCGGCGAACTTCTGTCGCGCCCGTCGCAGTCGCGACGACACCGTATTGACCTTGAGGTCTAGGACCGTGGCGATCTCGGGGGCGGTCATCTGTTCGAGCTGGCTCAGCACCAGCACCACGCGCAACGGTTCCTCCAGGCTCTCCATGACGGCGAGGGCCTCGTCGAGGGCGCGGCGATGGCCGGCGTGATCCGCGGGACTGGGTCCGGGGGCGACCATGTGCTCGGGCAAGGGCTCCGCCCCTTTGCGGCGACGACGGCGACGATGATTGGCCGCGTTGCGGATGGCGACTTGAACGATCCAGCTGCGCACCGACCCACGCCGGGCATCGAACTCGGGCAGCCGGCGCAGGACGACCACGAACACCTCCTGCGCCACGTCCTCCATGGCGCTTTCGGCCACGCCCATGCCACGCAGGAGTCGCCACGTGAAATCGAAATGCTCCCGGTACACCGCCTCGAAACTCAGGGACGGGCCACGGACGGGGGCGGCCGTCCCGTAGGCGCGGGGGGATGCGACGCTCACGGACATCGTGACTCCTGCTCTCCCATGTCCGCTCCGGACCGAACTCGTCACGGAAAAATGAAATCCGCGCCCACGGTGAGTCGAATCGCTGCGGGGCTCGCTTCGTAGGTCGTACCGAAGCCGTCGATCACGAAGGTCGGCCGCGCGACGAGGATCGGCACATCGAGCGCCATGGTGGCTGGCAGCCACGGCGACGGGGACCGAACCGTCAATCCCGGACCCGCTGCGGCCCAAGGCTGATCGCTCGTCTCGACCTCGCGAAGCCCTACCCCTCGCCCCTGAGCTCGCCCTACCCCCATCGCCGCGCAGGCGTCCAGAGAGAGGGGCGTCTGCAGGAACGTCCAACACCCTCGTGCGTGTCCGGCCACGAGACCGACATCCGCCCCCGTGCCCGCACGAGGCCCCTCGTCGGAACGACGAGGCAGCCATCCGGCCGGACCGACCGACACATGCCAGTTGGGCCCGAAGAGAGAGACCGCGCCCCCGACGAACACCGTAGGCCGTGGCAGTGAACCGAGATCACCGCCGAGCCGAGGTCCCACCCCCCCGCGCCATGAGAAGGTGGCGGGCTGCGTCTCCACCGGCTCCCCGGCTTCCTCCACCGGCCGTTCGGGGGGTGCGAGATGCGGAGCGTCTGGCTCGAGGGCCGCGGCGACCGTCTCGCTCGTCTCGACGGGCGCCAGCATCACGCTCAGGATGAGAGCCAGGGCGTCGAATGCCTTGCCGCACGTCGCGGCCTCGAACGTCCGCTCTCCCTCACGACCGAGCTGGCGTGTTCGGAGCCGGACGTCGATGTGCCCGGAAGATGTACGACGCATCTGCACCGACCCCACAATGGTGGAGCCTTCGGCGGCATCGTGGCCGAGAAGTCTCCGTACCGCCGGCGCCACGGGCTTTGGACGACAGGCGTTTCCGTCCGTCCAACGCAATTGGACCCGCACGCGTCCCTCATCGGCCCGGGCACCCGTGGCCGCGAGCAGAGAGACCCCACCGATTCCCGAAGCGACGACGAAGGCTGTCGCCCGCATCCGTTGTTTCATGAACGTTCTTCGTTCGTCGACGGCCCCAGTCGACGCCTCGGATTCGAGCAAGGCGCGCGCCAGAACCCTCGGGTTGATTTCCGGTCACTTCACGGGACGTACGCGCCACACGACTGGATCGTTGATCCACCCTCGGCGCAAGTTTACGAGCTCAGCCGACAGCCCATCTCGACGAACAGGCGGCGACGGCATTGCCGAGGCGGGGAGGGCTCTACTTGCTTGTCGGCCCTGACCAGCCGGTGCGGCCGCGGCGGGGGCCATGCTGGGTGTAGGCGAGGACTCGGAGCGCATCGCCGTGGTTCGCCGCCGACTGATTCACGGCCGCGAGCCTGGCCGCGATCGCCGCCGGGACGGGGCCTCGCCGCCAGGGGGCCTCAGGGCGCGCGGAGGCGACGGCGGTACGGCCCCGGCGGGAGACTTCGTAGTCGACGGCCTCGACCGCCTCTTCGAGCCGGGAAAAGCGGGCCATCTCTTTGTCACCGACGAGCACCCGCCAACGCTTTCCGCGGGTGCTGTGCATCAGCACCAAGATCTCGACGAGGCCTTTCTTGCCCCATGCCACATGAAGGGCGAGCCCATTGGCGCCCAAACTCTCCCAACGAAATCCGCTGATCGCCATGATCTCTTCCGGCACCGTGAGGTCTAAGGGATCGAAGGCACGAGCCCGGCGTTGAATTTCCCCTAGGGTAATGGTGCCCGGCTCAATCTCGAAGCCGGGGCGTTCGTCCCAGATTTGATTTACGATGCGCTCCGCTTCGTCGACCGATGCGCCCTCGAGATCCACGTCGGGAGGAAGCCCCGCGAGAGTGGGAAGCGTCGCCAAAGAGAGATCGGTGAGGTCGACGAAATCGAGAACGAGGCAATCTCGTTTTCCCGGGGCGAGGCGAGTTCCGCGTCCGACGCACTGAGCGTAGAGCCCATCCGAGCGCGTGGGCCGCGCCATCGCGATGCACGATACGCCGGGATCGTCGAACCCCTCGGTGAGCACCCCGACATTGGTCACAGCGGAGAGCCGACCCGCGCGAAAGTCAGCCAGCGTCTGGGCGCGCCGATCCGGGTCCATCGCTCCGTGAACGATCCCCGTCGCCACGCCAATGGCGTTGAGCGCCCGGGCCAAGCGACGGGCGTGCTGGACGGTGACGCAAAACGCGATCGTTCGTCTGTCGCGCGCCAACTCCTGAATGCTCCGGGCCACGAGCGCGTTGCGCGCCGTGACGTCGACTTTTTCCGCCAATTCGTCGACCACGAAATCTCCGGCGCCTGCCCTCAGGGTGGTGAGGTCCTCGGCGGTGGCGATGCGGTAGCCGCGGAGCGGGACGAGGTAGCCGTCGGCGACCATCTCGCTGACCGTGCGCCGGTAGACGATGGTGTCGAAGATCTCGTCCAGGCCGCGACGGTCGGCGCGGACGGCGGTGGCGGTCACCCCCAAAAGGGTGCCGGTCCAGTCCTCGCGGAACGCTCCGAGTCCCTCGAGGACGCGGCGGTTGCCGTCGGCGACGGCGTGGTGGCATTCGTCGTAGACCACCAGCCCGAAGTCTCGGTCGGCGAGCACGCGGGCGAGCCGGTCGTCGTGGAGCGAACGGATCGAGGCCACCACGACGTGCGCGTCCGCCGGAGCCGTGGTGGCGCCCTGCTCGACGGCGACGACGCCAGCGTCGTCCAGTGCGCGAGCGATTTTCTCACGCGCTTGCTCTACGAGCTCGCGTCGATGGGCCAGCACGAGCACCGGGCGCCGGGCGAGACGACAGAGCTCCGCGAAGATCACCGTCTTGCCGGCGCCGGTGGGGAGGCAGACGACCATACGGCGTACGCCTCGCTGGCGCGCGCGGATGACGGCGGCGATCGCCTCCCGCTGGTACGGCCGCAGCACCGTCTTCGCCATGGCCACGGATGTCCCGTCGGGGGTGCGCTCCGTCAAGCCGGCGCTTGTCCTCCGTAGGTTCCCGCCTATCATCGTACGCTACCCATGGATTACCTTCTTCGGGCGCTTCCCTTCCTGTCCCTCGCGGTGGCGTTGGGGGCGTCCTGCACCACGAGAGTCGTCCGCAGCGACGATGACGACGACGACAGCTCGAGCCAGAGCAACACCGCGACGACCGGGGTGGGGGGAGGTGGCGTCGGCGGTGCGAGCACGGGCGTTTCGACCAACGTCGGGGGCGGTGGTCCGACCGACGGAACCGTGCTCACCGACCTGGGCACGCAGTCGGCCGGAAACACGCCCGCGACGTTCTCGTTCGAGATCCCCGACAACGCCCAGTCGTTCTCGCTCACGGTCACGTCCGCCACCCCCAACACCGGCGCGATCCTTCTCGAGCTGACCGCACCCGACGGTACGTTGCTCTACCGGCTCAACAACAACGGCTCGACGTCAGGTCCCTTCGAGCCCTCGTTCAGCGGCCTTACCGGGGTCCCCTACGCGTTCCTCTATCCCAACTCGACCAACCTCCCCGAGGTCATCCCCGGCACCTACGACGCGAGTTTTCTCGCGATCGACGGCAACTTCAACGTGGTGACGAGCGTCCTGACGGGGGTGTTGCTCACCAAGCGCGCGCCTGCCCCCCCTACGGCCGGCGCGTTCGGGATCGACATCTGGGTCACCGAGAGCAGCACCGGTCTCAACGCCAGCAATGCGCCGAACGAACCCATCATCCAAGAGGCGATCGCGGCGATGCAATCGATCTACGCGAACGCCGGCGTGCAAGTCGACGTCGCGTGGCGCGATGTCGTCGGTGCCCCCAACCTCGCCGTCATCGACAACGGAGCCGAGCTGTTCGACCTCTTCAATCGTCCCGACGCGGAGCGCAATGGGCGACTCGCGGTGTACTTGGTCGACGAGATCGACCTCACCCAACAGGGCGCCATCCTCGGTATCGCCGCCGGCGTGCCCGGGGCACCCTTCTTCCCCGGCGCGCCGCACGCCTCGGTCTTGGTCTCGCTACAGACGGTGGGCTTCGGAGGGGGCACCCAGCTCGGAGAGACGATGGCCCACGAGATGGGGCACTACATCGGGCTCAATCACACGACCGAGAGCGATGCGAGCGACCACGACCCCATTCCCGACACGCCGGAGTGTTTTGAGACCCAGCAGGGGACCGCATTCCCCGAGCTCTGCACCAACGCCGACGCTTTCAACTTCATGTTCTGGACCAACTTCCAGAGTCCCCAGTCGCAGTCCGACATCTCCCCCGGGCAGAGCTTCGTGGTCCGTCACAACCCCGCCATTCCCACCACCCCTTGAACCGAGCCTCGTGATGTTCTCTCGCCTCCCTCCGCCGTCCCGTTTCTTCCGCCTCTTTGGGTCGGTAGGTCTCATTCTCGCGCTCGGGGGCCTCGTGGTCGCATGCGCCGAGGAAGCGCCGCCGCCGCCGCCTCCCGCCGGCGTGCCGATCGCAGCCGACGCCGGTGCGCCCACCAATGACCTCGAAGCGCGCCCCGCACCCCCCATCATCGACCGTCGGGCGCTCGCCATCGACGCGCTTCTCGGGGCGACCGACGTGATCCTCGACCGCGAGCGGGTCGCCGCAATGGCCGCGACCTACGACGGAGACCTCTTTGCCGCCCTTCGCGGCCGGCTCGAGGGTGCCGACGTCGACACCTACCGCAAGTCGCGAGCGCTATCGGTGTTGCGCCATCTCGACGACGATCGGGTCGCGCCCTACCTCGAGCATTACCTCGCGTCCGCCGACGAGCTGCCGCCCGTGCTGACCCGCGCCGCGATACGCAGCTACGGCATGGTCGCGGGGGAAGCGGCGGTGGCCCGCCTCGAGACCCTTGCGGACGCCGACGACCGCAACACGAGAGAAACGGGCGTCCACACCCTCATCGCCATCGATGCTCCGTCCGCCCGCGTCGTCTTGGCGCGCCGGGCCGACGTGGAAGCGGACCCCGCCGTCCGCGCCCTCGCCCAACGCGGCGCGAACTGAATCACCTCCGCGTTTCGATCGCGCGAACGTAGTCGGGGACAGGCTCACCCGCGACATCGCACACACGCCGGTCGACGGCGATGACGTCGGGGCCCGTGACGACGTGGCCAAACGGGTGCGCGGCGCGGGCGCGGTCGGGTTTCCAGTCGGGGCTCACGTACCGCTGGGTGCCGTCGACGACGGCGTAGTCGAAGCGGTGGCCGACGCAGAAATACACGTCCTCGAGCACCTCGGGCACGGAGGGGCGGTGGAGTTGGCCCCGGGACTTGGGGCTCCGGGCCGCGTACGTCGCCCGCGGAAACAGGCCGTACAGATTCTTCAGCGAGGCGGAGATGAGCCGGCGCCCTCCGAGCTCGGTCCGTTTGAACGTCCCCACGCTCACCCGGAAGTCGACCTCGTCGAGGAGCTCGGGGGCGCTCATCGACGCGTACTTGTTCGGACGGCCCAGGGCATGGGGGTAGTCTCGACAAGGAAGGGCGTCGGCGTCGAGAAGGTGGGTGCGGTCATCGAGCAACGACGTGACGCCGAGACGCTCGGCGATGTCGGTGAGCGAGGCGCGGGAGCAGACGCCCTCGACGATGAAGATTTCCGCCCCCGGCGCCGCGGCGCGCAAACCGGCGACCACGCGACGAAGCACCCCGAGGCTCACGGTTACCGGATGTCGGACCGGGTACCCCAAGTTCGGCTTCACGAGAATCCGGCTCGCGTGCGTCGCCTCGGGGATCGCCAATTCGCAGGATGCCGCGTCGGCCACCGTCACCGTCATCATCCATAGATGTAACGAGCGGCATTCCACCGGCGAGGGTTCGCGGGCGCCGAGGCGAGGCGAAGGCTACCCTCGGATCCGTGAACGTGGTCCTGCTCACCGGCGCCATGGCCGCCGGGTTGACCTTGGCGACGACCGCCTGCAGGTCCCCCGCCGACGGAGGTGAACCGGTGACGAAAGACAGGTACCGAGCCGACGGGGTCCGCATCACCCACGACCCCGAAGCCCCCGGGATGGCCAGCCGATACGGCGCCTCCGGGGAGACCGACCCCGAGGGGTTCGACCCGTACCGCGACACCGTGGGCCCGGGGATCTACGGGGGCAAAATCGAGCGAGACGCCGAGGGCAAGCCGGTCATGGGTCGCCAGTACCAAAACCACAACCCCCGTCCCGGTCCGGTTTACACCGGCGGCGGCTACACGGAGATGAACGAGACGCTTCGGCGCGGACCGGAAGCCGTGGCGGCGGTGCTCGCCGAGCACCCCGAGTGGGTCAACGAGATCTCGACCGGCGGCGCCACCCCGCTCCACATGGCCGGGATGAGTCAGCGCGCGCAGCACGTCACCGCCACGTTGATTCGCCTCGGCGCCAACCTCGAGGCCCGCGACACGTACGGCTACACCCCGCTGCACCGCATGGCGTCGAACAACCTCGCCATCGGGGCCAAGGCCCTCCTCGATGCGGGCGCCGACGTGCACGCGACCACCGACCGCGGCGAGACGGCGTTGTCGATCGCGCTCGCCTCGCGGGCCACTGCGGTCATCGACGTGATCCGCGCGCACGGCGCGACCCGCTGAGACCCCCCCGCGAGCGGCCCTTCCTACCGGCAGTCCTCGTCGTCCGGATTGTCGCGGCAGAAGGCGGCGAGACAACCGACAAAGGCAAACAGCTCTGACTCGCACCCCTCGGACGAGCAGATGTCGTCCAAGCCCTCTTGGCAGCTCAACACGTCGTCCGTCTCGCCCCCGCAACCCGTCTTCGACGCGACGCGATCGGCCTCGTCACAGAACCCAGCGCAGTCCACGGGCCCGTTGTCGTCGCAAGCCTGCTGTGCCTCACACACCCGCTCACAGTCAGGACTGCCACAACCCACCGCCGACAGAATAAGAACCGACCCGAGCACCCTCTCGAAGACCTTCTTGGACATGAGGCGTCCTAGATTGCCTCAATCGGTCACCCCCGGCGACGCACGAGCTGCCGCGCAATCGTGCTCCGTCGGCGTGGTTCTGACACGCGAGCCCGAAGATGGAGTGGGTGCGGGACCCACTTCGATTCGCTCGCGCCCGCCATCGATGCGACGAGGCGCAGTCGCGACCTCACCTCCACGCGGGGTCGCCGCGACGGCGACGCCGGCGGACGGCCAGGCACGCCACGAGCAAAGCACCCCAGCCGGGTCCGCCCGGCGCGCGTGGCGATGAAGCCCCCACGACGCGGCAGCTGCAGGAGCCGCTGAGCGTGCCGTCGCTGCCGTCGAGGCCAGAGGTATCGTCGTCGACGGCGCCGCCTCCGGTCCCACCTCCGATGTCGTCGCCCCCAGCTCCGGTGGACGCCGTGACGCCGGTCGTCGACGAGGGTTCGCCGCCGCCCGCCCCTCCCGCCCCGTCGTCTCCCTGACAGGCGGTATCGTGGAGGGGACGGCTGTCGGTGCAATCGGTCGGGCTCGCGCAATCGGGGTCGGGCAGGTCCGGCGGGCGATTCGAGGTGCCGACGTCGCCGGGGTTGGGGTAGGCGAGCGCGGTCGGGTCGAATTGGCCCGAGGTGTTCTCGATACGACCCCACACCTTTTCCTGGTACGGGCGCGAGCCCCCATTGACCGGGTCGTACACCCCTCGGTTGGGGTCGAAGTTCGGGTTGTTGGGGTTGTTGATGGTGGACAGGCCGTTGTAGGCCCAAGTGGCCGAGTACCAATGCTCCAACGTGATGGCGCGACGGTCGCCGACGCAATCGGTGATGCTCCACTTCTCGGCGAGGATCCGCGTCCCCGTCGCGAGGTTATAGGTCGGGTCCGAGGCCACCCGCTCGCGATCGTAGCTTGGGGTTTCTCCGATCCGCATGCCGCTCGTCACCTGCGCGATCCCGTAGCCGCAGTCGAAGCTGATGATGGTGCGCGACGGACCTCCGACCTGGTCGGAGGGGGTGGTGGGCACACAGAACTGGCGCCACCCGGACTCGACCTGGGCGATCGCCTTGAGCAACTCGCAGGGAAAACGCGCGGCCTGGTCCGCGGGCGGTTCGGGCGCATTGCAACCGACCTCGAGATCGATGACCGAGGGACCGGCGTCGCCCCATTCGGCGGGACCGCGCGAGACCACGTCGAAGATGTCGTTCCATTCGGCGATGCTCGGGTTGGTTCCGGGCACGGCCTCGATGGCGCAATCGCGGGTGTTGTTGCTGCTCGAGAAGGTGTAGCTCGGGCAGAATTGAGCGCTCGCGGGGGCCGCCAAGAAGCCGAGCGCGGCGGCGGCGATGAGGGCTACGGAGCGCTTCATCGGACGCCTCCCTCGAAGCCCGCGATGGCAACCCGTTCTCCGGCGGGCGGCACGAACGGAACGACCGCTCCCGATTCGGCGTCGACGACGTAGGGCTGCGGTAACGCGCTCTGCTCGGTGTGGAGCAGGGCCACGAAGCCATCGGGATGGGACCCGACGACGAGGTCGACCCCGGGACCGAGGGGCGCCGCCGGCGGCCCCGCGAACGGCGAGGAACGGTCGAGCGACTGTAGACCTCGGCGCCGCGGATTGAAGACCACGCCGCCACCGGGCCACGCGTGCGGGGCAAGCGCGAAGGTCTCCCCCTCGAACAACACCTCCGGGGCCGCCGGGGCGTCCGCGTGGGGATCGAGGCGAACGACCTGCCATCGGCGCGAGCGCTCGGGATGCCGCTGGCGGTAGACGAGCCGGCCCGCCTCATCGAGGGAGAAGTCCCGGGCGAAAGGGAGCACCTCGTCCCGTATCACGCGCACCCGGCCCACGGCGTCGACGGCGACGAGGTCGGCTCGCGAGAGGTTCGTCGCCGTCGCCTCGGCGTGCATCCGGTAGAGGTAGACTTCGTCTGCGGCCACGGCGGCGAGATGGAGGTGGTGACCCACGAATTCGTGCCACGTACGCGCGGCGCCGGTGGCGGGGTCGACGGCGTCGAGGGAGAAGCGGTCGATGCGGCCGCCGGGGGCCGCTTCGCTTCCCGCGTTGCCGCGCACCACGAGAACGTTCTTGGTGGCGGGGCCAAGGTGGGGCGCGCCGGCATGAACGAGCGACCCGACGAGCTCTCGGGTGTCGCCGTTGCGGTCGAGGCGAAAGAGGGCGTAGTCGAAGCTTCGGTCGCGCTCCCGGCCGACCGAAGCGGCGAGGAGCACCGCCCCGCTCGAATGGAGCACGGCGCGTGGCGTCGCCTCGGCGCGGTGAAGCACCGTGGCGAAGGGCTCGGCGGGCCAATCCTCCCCCGCCTGCAGGCGGTAAGCGCGGCTGTGGCCGCTGCGGTCGGTGCTGACGACGACGAGCGGGGGAACGTCTCGGGCGACGGCCGTGGTTTCCGCGTCACCCGCGGGCGCAGCGGACGAAGGCGCCGCCGCCACCGGTTCGCGCGAGATCACCGGCTCTCCCGCGGGCGGCGAGCCGCAACCGACGAGGACGCTTGCCCCCGCGAGCAGCCCGGCCAGGGATGGGAGAGAAGCGTTCCACCAGAGCCTACCCATGCGGCGGAAGGTAAAGGATTTGCCGACGTTTGCCTACACCTTCCCACGTTGCCGGATGATGCCCACGAGGGTGCAACGGCTTCAGAACCTTTCAGGCGGAGGCGGCGCGGGCTTGGCGCTGGCCGGCTTCGATGTCGACGTGCGACAACAGCAAACCGCCCACGATGAAGAAGACGATCACGCTCAGGATCGCGTGCCGCGAAGAGCCGGTGACGGCCACGACGATGCCAAACAGAGCCGGCCCGAAAATCCCGGCGAACTTCTCCATCACCGCAAACAGGCCGAAGAACTCGGCGCTCCTGTGGGCGGGGATGAGGCTCGCAAAGAGCGAACGCGAGAGCGCCTGGGTCCCCCCTTGCACCATGCCTACGATGATGGCGAGGGCGAAGAACTCCGACGACGAGTCCATCTGCCACGCGAGAATGCTCACCCCGGCGTAGGCGACGATCCCAAGCCCGATGGCCCGCCGCGACCCGAGCTTGTCGGCGAGCTGCCCGAAGAGAAACGCGAAGGGAATGCCAATGACCTGCACCAACAGCACCGCCTGGATGAGCGCCGACGTCTCCATGCCGATCTCGGTGCTGTAGACCGCAGCCATGCGAATGATGGTCTGAATGCCGTCGTTGTAGAGGAGAAACGCGAGCATGAAGAGCGCCGCCTCCCGGTAGCTCCGCAGCTCTTTGAGGGTGCGCGCGAGGCCGCGAAAGCTGTCACCGACGAGGCTGCGGTTGGGGTCGCGAACATGGGCGACCGCCGGTTCGGGTACGCGGCGAAACAAGGGGATCGAAAATGCCGCCCACCACACCGCCACCGACACGAACGACAGCCGGGTTGCGACCCCGGCGTCGGGCAAACCGAACGTCTCGGGGGACAACACCCACGCGACGTTGATGGCCAGCAAGAGGCCACCGCCGAGGTAGCCGATGGCGTACCCGGCCACGCTCACCCGGTCCATTTCGTCGGCGGAGGCGATGTGAGGCAGAAGCGCGTCGTAGAACACGAACCCCGACGAGGCGGCCAGGTTACCGATGCCGAACAGAATGGCGCCGAGGACCCAGTCGCCCTCGCCGACGAACCACAAGAGCGCGGTGGAGAGCGCCCCCAGTCCTACGAAGAACGCGAGAAAGCGCTTCTTGAGGGGCGCGCGATCGGCGAAGGAACCGAGCACCGGTCCGAGCACGGCCGCGATCGAGAGGGCGACCGTGGTCGCAAAGGCGTACCGCGAGGTGGCCACATCCGACGGCAGGCCTTTGGCCGCGACGGTGGCGAAGTAGACGGGAAAGATGGCGGTGACGACGGTGGTGAAAAACGCCGAGTTGGCCCAGTCGTACAACGCCCAGGCGCGCAGCTCGGGCCGATGAAGGGCGAGTCGTTCCAACACGCGGGAGAGCCTACCGCCCTCCGTCGGCGAACCAACCTCTGTGAAGGGAACGCCGAAACTTATTTTTCCGGGGGGCCGCCCGTCACTTCTTGTGGGCGGCGCGCTTGGCCCGGCGCTTCCTCGCCGCCGAGGCACGCTCCTCGATCGGGATCCCGAAGAGCGCGCTGAGGTCGGGGTGCTCCAGGCGGCGGTGCGCGCCCGGGGCGGCGTCGTCGTCGCGCGTGACGGTCTGGGCCAACGCTTGGCGAAAGAGCGGCGCGGGGTCGACGTCGCGGAGCTCGAACAGCGACGCCGGCGCCTGGTCGAGTCTCGCCCCCACCCCGTAGAGGGCGGCCGCGACGTGTTTGCACATGATGGCCCAGTCCGGGCAGGTACACGTGAACCGCATTTCTTCGGGGCGGGGGAAGAGGCCCTCCCCGGGACGGGTCACGATGGTCATGACGTCGTCGGACAGCTCGCCCCGGAGCAGGCTGAGGCGCGAGTCGATCCGCCCGGCACACGCGGCGACGATGCGCGCCCACGCGGTCTCGTCGAGAGGATCGATGGTGGCGGAGACGTCGTAGCGGTCGTTGCCGCTGACCACCGCGTGGACCCGGCCCGCCCCGATCTCGAGGTGCACCACCGCGCCCCGCCGCACGTAGGTGCGCCCCCGCGGAAGACGCGAGGCAAAGTCGCTGTAGGCCTCGAGGTTGTCGCACCACGCCCGCCCCCAGAAGGACGACGCAATGGTCCGCCCTTCGATGATGACCGGCGCGCGGTCACGACCCGCCTTGCGCTCGCTCGCGAGGTACCGCGCGATGTCGGCTCGCGCCCGCGCCGCGGGCACCGTCGTCGGAAATCCCCGCCAACGCGCCATCAGTCGGCCACCTTGTCGACGTCGAGGGAGACGAGCGCGATCAACGCCTCGTCGTCGAGCTCGGTGAGGTTGATCTCGCCGTCACCGGCGAGCAGGTCCCGCGCGAGCTTTCGCTTGTCGCAGATCATCTCGTCGATGCGCTCTTCGACGGTGCCCCGACACACCATCTTGTGCACCATCACGTTGCGCCGTTGCCCGATCCGAAAGGCTCGGTCGGTCGCTTGATCTTCGACCGCCGGATTCCACCAACGGTCGAAGTGCACGACGTGGGAGGCGGCCGTCAGGTTGAGCCCGGTGCCGCCCGCCTTGAGGGAAAGCACCATGAAGGGGACGTCGTCGTCCGATTGAAACTGCGCCACCAACGCGCCCCGACGTTTCACGGGGGTGGCGCCGTGGAGCACCAGGCCCGGCCGGTTGAAGCGGGTGGCGAGATGGTCGGCCAGCGGACGCGTCATTTCGCGAAATTGGGTGAAGACCAGCACCTTCTCCTGCCGTGCGGCAATGGGGTCGCAGAGCTCGTCCAGACGCTGAAACTTGCCACTGGCCGCCGCCGCGAACGACTCCGTCCCCAACCAATGCGCCGGATGATTGCAGATCTGCTTGAGCGCCATGAGCGTGGCGAGCACGAGTCCCCGTCGCTCCATCCCTTCTCGCTCGGCGATCTGCTTCTTCATGTCCGCGACGACGTCTTGGTAAAGGCCCGCCTGCACCGGGCTCAGAAGGCAATGGGCGGTCACCTCGACCTTGTCGGGGAGGTCGTTGATGATCTGCTTGTCGACTTTGAGTCGACGCAAGATGTACGGCGCGACGAGACGACGGAGCGGCGCATACCCCGTCTCCGCGCCGCTCATGCGCCGGCAGAGACGTCCGAACGCGGCCCGGTTGCCGAGCAGCCCCGGGTTGAGAAAGTCGAAGAGCGCCCACAAGTCGCCGACGCGGTTCTCGACCGGGGTCCCGGTGAGGGCGAGACGCCATCGCGACGCGAGCGCCTTGACGGCCCGACTCTGCCGCGTCCCCGGATTCTTGATCGCCTGCGCCTCGTCGAGGACGACCGCGCGCCAAGGGAAAGACGAGAGCGTAGCGACGCGTCGGACGGTCCCGTACGTCGTGAGCACCATGTCATGGGCGTCGATGGTCTCGGCGGAGAGCCCGTTCAGCTCGGCGCGAGGGAGCGTCGAGGCGTGCGCCACGAGCAACCGCAGGTGGGGCGCGAACCGTGCCTGCTCGGCCTGCCAATTGGCGAGAAGCGAGGCGGGCACGACGAGAAGATCGACCCCGGGTTCCCGCCGTTTCTTCAGCAGCGAGAGCAGCCCGAGGACCTGAATCGTCTTGCCGAGCCCCATGTCGTCGGCGAGACAGCCGCCGAGGCCCAATCGGTAGAGCGATGCGAGCCAGGCGATACCCCGCTGCTGATACGGTCGAAGGGTGGCCCGCAGGCCCGCATGATTCGCAATGGCGCGCGGAATGGCGGGGTCGCGCAGGGCCTCGAGCTGCTTGCCGAGCCACTTGCCGGCCACGACCTCCGACCACTCCGGCTGCGCGTCGAGCGCCCCACCGTCGTCGCCCGAAACGTTCGACGGCGTGCCGGCGAGCCACCGCATCGCCTCCGCCACCGTGATCCCCTCCGTCTCCAGCCGCCGCGCCGCTTCGTCCCAGCGATCGAGCACGCGGCCCAATTGCGCCTGGTCGACCTCGACCCACTGTCCCCGCAGCGACACGAGCCCGTCGCCCGCCTGCTTCAGCGCCGCGAGCTCGCGCTTGGTGAGACCCGTCCCGCCGAGGGTGACGGCCACGTCGAACGACACGATCGCATCCACCCCCACTGCCGACGGGGGCTTCGTGCCCACCGAGACCCTCACCTGCGGCCGCGGACGTCGGTTCGCCTGCCACCACGGCGGGGTGCGCACCACGAGCCCCGCCCGCTCCAGCGCCGGCACCTCGACCAAGAACCGATGCGCATCGTGCGCCCGCCACGCGAGTGGGTGGTACACGTCGCCCGCGTCGACCAGCTCCCGCATCAGCTCGCTCTCCGCCGCGGCGCGCGACAACGGCTCGAGCAGCGCCACGAGCTGCGCCTGTCGCCGCGCCCCCGCGTACTCCTCCAGCGCCCGCCCGAGGGGCACGTGCACCGGCGTCCCCTTCCGCGCCGACAGCGCCCTCGTGTAGGTCGCGATGAAGGCGAACGGGTATTCGTCGTCGCCGCGATTCTCGGCCAGGTGACAGCACACGCGCCCCACGACGTGCCAGCTCGCGTGCTGCCCCGCGAGAAAGTCGGCGACCGTGGCATCCGCCTCACGCACCCGCTCCGCCAACGCGTCCAGCGTCTCGTCCCACAGCCGCGTCAACCACCGCGTGTCGATCGCCTCGCCTCCGACCATGGGCGGCGTCGTCAAAGCCAGTCGCTGCAACGCGTCGGGCGCGGGAGGTGACACCCGCGGCACCACGACCGGCGCTTGCGGATCCACCGCCGCGCACACCTCCGAGACGAGCCGCTGCCCAAAGTCGCGAAAGAACCGCACCGCTCCGTCAACGTCGCGCCCCACCTCCGCTGCCCCGAGGTGCAACACGCCAAAGCCCTCGCCCCGCGCAAACGGTGCCGCCGCCCCCCGCGGCAACCCCGCCCCATCATCGACCACGAGCCGCCCCCGCCCATTCACCCGCAGCGGAGCGTCCATGGGGAGGGGTTACGGTCGGAGAAAAAGCGACGTCAAGGGCGCCGGTCGCTGGGTCGAGGCGGTTTTGGTCGAGGCGGTTTGGGCCGAGGCATCTGCGTCGGCACGCTGACGGGGTGCCCCGAGCGCTGGGCCCTTAGGAGCCGCTCCGCGAAGGGAAGGGACGTCGATCAGGGGAGGAACGGAGAGGGCCCTACGGCGAGCTTCGCGCGCATCCCGTACCTCTAGGTCACCCCAAGCCTCCCAAATGCGAGCGTTCCTCGCCGGAGAAGCCGCATCCGGGACACCGGAGGAGTGGCCGAGTGGTCGAAGGCAGCGGTTTTGAAAACCGCCGTGGGTGCAAGCTCACCGGGGGTTGACTCGCGCTTCGCACTGCCGGCTTCGCCGGCCGCCGCCCTGCGGGGACTCCGTGCAGCACACTGCACTCCGTCCCCTCGGGTCGAATCCCTCGACCCGTGGCTTCGAATCCGGGACACCGCCCTTGACGACCTTCGCCACGAGCGCGACGGTGTTGCCTCCGGAGGAGTGGCCGAGTGGTCGAAGGCAGCGGTTTTGAAAACCGCCGTGGGTGCAAGCTCACCGGGGGTTGACTCGCGCTTCGC
>JBCCLB010000009.1:0-138731 GCA_039027095.1 Myxococcota bacterium | reverse complement strand
CCCCGTACCCTGCTCCCCGTACCCTGCTCCCCGTACCCTGCTCCCCGTACCCTGCTCCCCGTACCCTGCCCCCGGAACCCTGCCCCCGGAACCCTGCCCCCGGGAGCCCTGATACCCGCGCCCTGTGCCCGGAGCACTGACACCCCGGAGCCCTGTACCTTCGGGCCTTCAGGTTTCCGGGCTTCCAGGTCTCCGGGTGCGGTCGACCGGGCGTGCCGACGTGTTATGTGGGTAAACAAACAGCAGTATGGCGGAAGACGTTGATGACATCTCGGTCGTGGCCTTTGGGGGGGCGAGGTGGCCCCTTGCGGCGGCCGTGTGTGCGGTCCTCGTCGGGATGAGCCCCTCGCGGGCATGGGCGGAGGACCCCCCTCTCACGGAGGACACGCATCTCACGGTCGAGGGGGGGACCCACTTCCCCTTGGATGTCGGAGGCCAGGTGGCCGCCGAGGTTCCCTACCGACTTCGATTCGTGGCGTCCTTGGGGGTTTTGCCGGGTCCGTACGTCGACACCATCAACGAGGTGGTCGTCTCCGCCGGCGGGTACGATGAGCCGACGGCGGACCTCATCGCGGCCGCGCTCGACCGCTCCTTGGTGGCGCGATTGTCCGTCGGCTGGCGGCCGCTCCCCCGGTGGGGTTGGACCGTCGACGCGGGCTACGGACTGGTCACCCTCGGCGGAGAAGTGACGGGCGCCGACCTCATCGGGCTCGCGGTCGGAGTGGATGTCGACACCATGGGGAACGACGATGCGGGCTTCGACGTCATGTCGACGCTGCACCTGATCACGTTCGATACGGGTTACGAGTGGGTGTTCTTCGATCGTCTGGTGCTCGGCGCCAGAATCGGGTTCGCGGGGACGTTGGATGCGGTGACCGAAGTCGTCGCGCCGCCGTCGTCCCGTCCGGGCGTCGACGCCGCCCTGCAGGGGCTGGCGCGCGAGAGCGAGGCATACCTCGACGACATCTACGAGACCTACGTGTTCACGCCGGTGGCAAGCCTCACGGTCGGTTACCGCTTCTTTTGAGCGCACGGTTCGCTTGCGCCCTTAGGTGTTTGTGCATATACAAAAAGTCGATGTTGGGCACCCGTAGCAGCGCGTCACTCTTCGTTACCCTCCTGCTCGCCGCCACGGGGGGGGGATGTGGCGACGATGACACCGGCGCGGAACCCGACGCGTCGACGGGAGGCATGGCGTCGACCACGACCGGCGGCGGGGGCACGGGCTCCGATGGCGGCGCCAGCGCCACCGCGGCGGCGCGCCATGAGCGGTACTGTGAGGTGCTCATCGGCTATCCGGACGGCATGGGCGTGGTGCGCATGGAAGTGTGGAACACCTGGACGCTCAACGACTGCCCGACGGCGGCGTGGGAGGCCATCGACCCTATGGCCGTCGCCGACGAGAACATGGCGCTTCTCGCCGTGTTGAACGGGCCGCGGTACTGGACGCTCGACTTCTTCGACGAGGGCGCGCCCGAGCAGCCAGAGTTCAAGACCATCGGCGGCATCGACTTTTTCGGTGTGGCCGACCTCCTCGTCCCTCTCGATTCGGTGGCGGACGTCAGCGCGCCGTACGAGGAATCGAGCGTCGAGCGGACCACGACCTACCGATTCCTGGCCGGGACGATGGTGCACGAGCTGGTCGATCCCGACGGAGGCGTATGGGTCATGCAATCCTACGAAGGCTCAAACGGTCCGCAAACCGACGCACAGCTCGCGGAGACGGTGGCCGGGCTCACGCCCCCGGCGGGGTGGCAGGCGCGTTCACGGACCCTCGACGCGGACTATCAGGTCCGGGCCACGGGGGTCGCGCGGGTCCTGCGGGACGACGCCGACAACACGTTTCAGTTCGCGGAATGAGGTGAGGTGGGGCCTCATTCCGGCGCCGCCGGGTCCGTCAGCACGCGGCGGACACGTGCGACGAGCGCCTCCAGGCGTTCCGGATCGTCCGGCTCCACCAGGTTTTCGATGCCGAGGCCCCTCAGCGCGGCCATCGCCAAGCGGACTTCGTCGTCGTCCGGCGACCGGCCCACGAGTCGCGCGAAGAGCTCTCGTTGTACCCGAAGCCCCTCCGCCAGCTCTCGCCGGAGTTGGTCGTCCTCTGCCGACTCGGCCACGAGGCCAATCAGCAGCCAGGCACGACCTCGCTCGAGCAGAAGCCGGCGCACGATATCGAACAATAGTGCCTCGCGACGGGCGGGGTCGACGTGGGTCGACAACAGCCCGACGACGTCGCTCCGGAGCTTCTGGGTGATGCGCTGGATCACGCCCGCCACGAGGTCGGTCTTGCGCGGGAAGTAGTAGGTGAGGTGTCCCTGCTTGAGGCCGGCTTCGTGCGCGACCTTGACCTGACCGAAGCCCTTGGCCCCCTTTTTTTCGACGAGGCGAACCGCCGCATCGAGAATCCTGTCGCGCACCGATCCACCGCTCATGAGACGCCGATCAAGGTAGCGGAAACGAGACGAGGCCAGCGCCGCGTTGCGGGGCTGACCTCGAAAAGGCTGAGACCGTTGGCCTGGCTACTGGACGTTGAGGGTGAAGCTGACGTCGACGTCGGAGTCGCCGGGGAGACCCGACGCCCCGGACGCCACGAAGGTTGCGTCGAGGTCGGCCACCTTGATCGCTTGGTCGTTGACCGGGGGGAGGTGCCGGAGCACGACCTGAAGGCTGGTGCTGCCCGCCACGTTCGCGGTGACGGTGCTCGACAAGCCGATGGGGAGTCCGCCGCCATCCATGTCGGCGTAGGCAAACGTGGCGATGGCATCCATCTCCGTCTCGGTCGGGCTCTCGATGAGCGTGCCGCCAAAGAAGAACTGGTGCTCGTCGTCCTCTTCCTCGATCTCCTCGGTGATGTCTTCCGCCGGATCCTCGAGCTCGTTGGTCAGGGTGATGGTCAGCGTGTACGTCTCGCCGGCGGTCAGCGAGATGTCCTCGACGGTCGGATCCATGCCGCCGTCGCCATCCGCGTCGCGCCACTCGGCGGTGACGGCGCTGCCGGCGGAGGGGGTGAACGTCAGACCGACGGTCGTGATCACCTCTTCCTCGTTTTCCTCGTCGGGCATCTCGACGTCCATGTCGTCGTCGTCGTCGCCGCAACCGACGAGGCCGGTGGTGCACGTCAGGGCCAATGCGAGAAGCGGAAAGCGGAGCTTGTTCTTCATGGTCGCGGGAACGTGACCTACCGCGGGGACCCCGTGCAAGCCAATTGTGATGCGGTTGCATCTGCTCGTGGGTTACGCGTTGAAATTACTTGAAAATTATTTTGTGTCGACCTTGCGTCGAGCCCTTGTCGATGCGCTTCAGCGTGCCTCGTTGGCCCGCGCTCCGAAGCGAAATCCCAGGCGTAGAAGTACTTCGAGCCCGATCTCGTCGGCGAAGTAGCGGCGTAGGCTGGTGTAGTCTCGGTACCGTGCATTCGTGAGGTTTCGCCCCTCCACCGACACCATGAATCGTTGGCCGGCGACGGGTCGCTCCGCCCCGACGGCGGCGGCGACCAAGACGTAGCCGGGGGGCGGGTCCGCCAGGTCCGCGTCGGGGTCGAAACGACGTTGGCGGTCGACGAAGGTGGCCGACACGTCGGCGTAAACATCTTCGAAGCCGGCGAAGTCTTCGGGGACGAACGTGAGGCCGACCGTGCCGCGGTCGGGGGGCACGAAGACCAAGGGGGCACCACCGTTGGTCCGATCGGTTCCGCGCACGATGGAGATCTGGGTACGCGCCTCGAGCGGCACGCCAGGGGGCTTCACCTTCACGCCGCCGTCGCCTCCGTAGAACAGCGCGTCGACCCCCACGGTGAGGAACTGGGGAAAAGATCCGCTGGTCGTCACCTCGAAGTCAGAGATCCCGTCGTCGGCCACCGGCGGCCGCAGGTAGATGTAGTCGTCGGTGTAGTTGGCGTAGACCGAGACCTCCGCGCTCATCCACGAGCTGTCGTAGTAGCCGGTGGCGGTCGAGCCCCAGGTCCGCTCGGGCCCGAGGGTGGGGTTGCCGATGGCGAAGATCGGCGAGGTGGGCGCGGTGCCGTTGATGAACTGCTCGTCGACGTTGGGAAAGCGGATCGCGCTCGAGACGTTGATGCGGGTCGACCAGTGGTCGTCGATGGTCCACAGCGCCCCAAGCGTCGCCGATGGCGCCTGAAAGTTGGTCGGACAACGCGCGGCGTCTTCGGTCACGGTGCACCCCACCGCGTCGATGTCGACCTCGGCCGTGTTGAGAAGGCGATTGAAGTTGCGCACCGTGAGGAACGCGTTGCGGTCGAGCACGTCGAAGCGAAAGCCCGCTTCGACTTCGACCGGTCCCACCTGCAGCCGCTCGTCGACGAACACGCCGCCGCCGATGCCGCGGTAATTGGGGATCAAGGGGAGGCCCCGAAAAATGTTCTCCTGGTGGCTGAAGTCGGCCCCCGCCGAACCGAGCCAACGGACCGTATCGGAGAGCGCGACGATCGGCTGGTGGTAGACCGCGCGCGCGCTGTGGGTCTCGAGGTTGAAGTCCGCCTGGGCGCTCGTGATGTTGGATCGTACGAGGTCGAGTTCCTCGCGGTCGTCTTCCTGGTGGGCGTAGACCAGCGACACGCGGCCGGCATCCCCGAGGTCGGCTCCGGCCCGGGCGAGCCATAGATTGTGCGCGACCCGCTGGAAGGGGCGTTCGATACGATATTCGGATGTATAGAGATCCGAGTTGAGCGGGCGTCCGCGGTCTCGAGACGCAAAGAAATCGGCGGGGTTCTCGTTGCTGATGCACAGGCAGATCCCCGACTTTCGAAAGTACCGGCGATGGGTCAGCTTCAGGTCGATGCCGTGGTCGGCGTACCCCACCGTGGCGCCGAGGTTCCACTGCTCGGTGCCGGTGTTGTCGAGGGGGTAGTCGGGGGCCAAGGGGGCGCGGCTGCGCATGAGGTTGCCGTCGACGGCCCACGCGAAGCCAGGGAGCACTTCGTGGGCGCCGTCGAGGCGGAGCGCGGCCGTGCCGGTCAGCCCGTTCGAGACCCCGACCAGCGTGGCCTCTCCGCCCACCCCCGGAGTCGTGGGAAGCGGGGGCGGGTCGATGCGAATCACGCCCCCGATCGCGTCGGGACCGTACAGCACGGTGCCGGCGCCCTTGACCACGGTGAGGCTCCCCGCAGCAAAGGGGTCGACTTCGGGAGCGTGGTCGAGCCCCCACTTCTGTCCCTCGTGGCGGATGCCGTCGAAGAGGATGAGCAGTCGACGTCCGTATTGGCCGCGCACGATCGGCTTGGCGATCGTACCCCCCGTCCCCCCGAGGGTCGCGACGCCGGGGATCTGCGCGAGAATGTCGGCGAGTTCCCGGCCGCGCTCACCCTCGAGCGCGTCCCCGTCGAGGGTCGTCGCCGGGCGCGAGTCGCGTCGGGGCGGCGCCGGGGCTTCGACCACGATGTCGTCGAGACGGTCGATGCGGCGGGGCTCGAGGGCCAACGCCAGGGGCGGCGATCCGGCGTCGCGCACCGTCACCTGTTGGGGCTCGTAATCGGCGCGCGTCACGATCACCGCCACGGGAGCACCCGTCTCGGCGCAGATGGTCTTCGCCGCGAAAGCACCTCCGACGTCGGTGCGCACCACTTCGTCGACCCCGGCGCGGCGAAGTTCGACGCGCGCTCGCGCTACGCCGTCCCCGGTCACGCCGTCGACGACGCGCCCTCGAATCGGTTCGGCACAGCCTCGGCCCGACGACCCATTCTTCTTCGGCGCATCCGCAGCCGAAGGAACCCTACCGCGCTCGGCGGCCCCCGCTGCGGTGGAGGCGGCCAGAGCCAGCGCGCCCGCGAGGACGGAGCTGGCCGCGAGGGGCCCGCGTTTCAATCGGAGACCTCGAGTGGCCGTCCCAACGCCCGGAGCAGCGCCGTGGCGGGGCCCTCGACCTCGGTGCCGACCAGGGCGCGCGCGAGCTCGGTCGCACGGTCTTCCTGGCCGAGGCGAAAGCGGGCGTAGGCGAAGCGGTAGCGGACGTTCGGGTCGTCGATCCCGAGGCGACGCGCCTCTGCTTCGAGGGCGACCGTGCGGGCGAACCGCTGGGCATCGGAGAGGATGCGCACGCGCTGACGCAGTCGCTTCGTCTCGTCGGCGACCCGGGCGTTGAGACGAAGGGCGCGCCGGGTTGCGCCCGCGAGGCGAAACTGGTCGGCCGCTTCGAAGGCGGCGGCCCGACCGCGCTGGGCTGCGCGCGCGAAGAGGGTGCCGGCGGCGTGTCGATGCCGGGCCGCGGCGTAGGCATGCGCCAGCCGGTACAAGACGTCGCCGTCCTCGTGAAAGGGGGCCGCCGCCCGCTCCAGGAGCGGCAGGGCGGCCGCGTCGTCGTAGAGCGCTTCCAGGACCGTCATCACCCGGGGCCGGGTCGGGCGCCCTGCGAGCAGCTCGGTGGCCCAATGACGGGCCCGAGCGCGCAACCCGAGGTCGCGACAGAGGGCAAGCAGTTCGAGCTTGGGGGCGTCTTCGTCGGGGAAGGCGGCCGCCGTCTGCTCGAGGGCGCGAAACGCCGGCGCATCGCGGCCCAGACCGCGGAGCGCCCGGGCTCGGATCAGGCCCCGGACGAGCGCCGTGTCTGGTTGGTCCTGCATCGCGTCGACGGCCGCGAGCGCCGCTCGATAGCGCGCGTGCTCGACGTCATCGAGCGCGCGGCGGAGCTGGGCCCGGGGGTCGGCTGGCGGCGCCGGCGCGGGGGTTGGGTCGCTCGTGTCGCGCCCGCGGGCTCCGGCGGCGAACAGGGAGCCACCGCCCACCAACAGCACCATGGCGCCGACCGAACTTAAACGCGACGAAGATGCCGTGGTCATGCTCACCTCAAGCGAAAGGCCACCCGCTGCTCGACGGTGGTCGCGGCCGGGCGCCCGTCGACGATGGCGGGCTCGAAGCGGTAGCGGCGGGCCGCGGCAGTGGCGGCCCGCTCGAAGACCCCGCGCGGGGAGGCCTCGACCACCACCACGTCGCTGACCGAACCGTCGTCTTCGACCCGCAGGCGAAGGGTGACGAACCCTTCGACCCGTTGGCGCTGGGCGGCCGGCGGGTACACGGGCGGCGGCCGCCGGGCGGGACGCGCGGGCCGGTCGGCGTCTCCCTGCGACCCCCGTCCGCGGCCATCGGCCCCATCGTTGCCCGCCGCTGGTGACCGGGCCGGGAGCAACACCCCGAGGTCCCAGCTGCCGAAGCGGGCCGGCGCGAGCGACGGCAGGTCAGACCGCGCGCCGGCGATGGCGTCGGGTCGGGGCACGGACGTTTCTTGCGTCTCGGTCGCCCTTTGGCGCGCCGCGGTCTCGGGCTGCGCATCGCGGCTCGGGTCCGACGATGCAGGCTCCTCGGGCGGCGGTCGCGGCGCGGGCGCTTGGAGGGGAAGGGGGCGGAGGTCTTCGGTCGCCGTGGTCGTGGTCGCCTGGGTGCGGGTGGCGATGCGGGTGTCGTTGAGCGACGCGATCAGACGCAGCTGTCCGTAGGTGAGCATGACGCCGAAGCCGAGCGCGCAGGCGCCCCGAAGCCAGCGTCGGCGGTTCACGGCGCCGGGCTCCCCGCGGCCGCCGCCCCGTCGTTGGCGCGACCCTCGACGGCCACCGCGACCCGGCTTGCGCCGGCGAGCCGACACGCGTCCATCACGTCGACGAGCGCGCCCGCCTCCACGCCCTCGTCCGATACGAGCAGGACCGACTTGTCGCGACGCGACACGAGGGCACGGCGCACCGCCGCGGACAGGTTCCACGGGCTCGTCGGTCGGGCCGCCACCGTCAGCGATCCATCGCGTCCGACGGCGACCCGAAGGACGTCGGCCGGTTGCTCCGAGCCCGTCGCGGCCGCGGGCCGGTCGATGTCGAGCCCGAGGTCCTTGGCGAAGGTCGTCGTGACGAGGAAGAAGATCAGAAGGATGAAGACGATGTCGATCAGCGGGGTCACGTTGGGCTCGGCGCCGTCTTCCCCCTCGGCGTGCTGGCTGAGGTCACCGAGCCTCATGGCGCTGCCTTTTTCCGGCCTGCGCGCAGATCTTCACTCAGACCTTCGCTTGGACCTTCGCTTGGACCTTCACTCAGACCTTCACTGGGGGCGTCCCGTACGAGCGCCCGCAGGGCGGACAGTTCTCCCCCGAGCCATCGCTCGCGGCGCTCGAGCACACGGGCGGCGAGGAGGCCGAGCGCGCCGGTCACCAGCCCGAGTTGGGTCGTGATGAGGGCGGTCGAGATCCCTCCCGCCATCGAAGCCTGACCGCCGGCCGCGGTGACGTCGCGCGTCTGGAGCGACGCGAACAGCTCGATCATGCCGTTCACGGTGCCCAAGAGGCCGAGAAGGGGCGCGGCCACGATGAGGGCGACCAACCAGTGCCGGCCGCGGCTCAGTTCTTCTCGTGTATGTCGCTCCCACGTGCGGGTCGCGTGGTCGGCGAGGTCGACATCCGAAGGAAGGGAGGCGAGGCGGGCCACGAAGCGCCGCAAGAGGGGGTGACCCGGGGGAGGGTGATGATGGACCGATGCCGGCGGGCCGTACACCGAGGCGACGAAACGCGCGCGGTCGTGGTGACCTCGATAGCACCGGGGAAAGAGGGCCACCGCGCGCAGGACGACCGTCATCCACATGATGGTGCTGACGATGGCGAGCAGCACCCCCGCCGTCCCGGCCTGGCGCAGCAGGGCGACCACCGGCTCAAGCATCGGCGACGGCCTCGAGGGTCGGTTGCGAGCGGCGCGCGGCACGGGGTGGTGCGGTCCCGTGGTCGTCGGTGGCGGCGGCGGCGGCGGCGGGGCCGGCGGTTCCCGAGCCGTCGCCGGCCCTCGACGACGCCTCCCATCGATGCAGGCGCGCGAGGGCTTCGGCTTCTACCCGGGTGACGAGCCGCGCGCCCCAGCGCTTGAAGACGGTGTGCAGCAAGATGGTGGGGACGGCGATGGTGAGCCCGACCTGGGTCGTGATCAACGCTTCTGAAATGCCGCCCGAAAGCGTCTGGGGGTCGCCGCTACCCTGCGACGTGAGGGCGGTAAAGGTTGCGATCATCCCCGTCACGGTGCCGAGGAGGCCCACCAGCGGCGCCACCGCCGCGACCACGGCCAAAACCGACAAACGCGCTTGAAGGCGGTCGCGCAGGGCGAGCAGGCACTCGGCCGCCCGCTCACTCGCGAGCTGGCGTGACGTCGCCGCCGCGGCCTCCACCGCCAGCAGGGGCGCGGCGAGCACCCGGGTCGCCGCTGGCATCGGGGTCGCTCCCGCGAGCCGCGTCCGGGCGCGGACACGCCGCCAGCGGAGCTCGGTGGCGGCGAGGATCACCAGGCGGTCCATGGCGGCGAGGGCGGCGGCGGCGACGAGCGCGACGAGCACCCACATCAGAGGACCGCCGGCGCGAAACCGCTGCGCGATCGAAGCGGTCGCCGCCGCGCGGGGAACGAAGGGTTCGTCCCGTCGGTACACCACGGCGTGCACGTCGTAGCCGACCGGGTGGTTTACCCGCCGGGGCGCGATGTCTTCCACGACGCGAAGCGTCCCGTCCGCGCTTCCCACCAGCGGCGCGAAGGGAGGAGCCCAGCTCACCGCGGCCACGTCGCCGATGCGCAGCACCGGCCCGGTCCGGGCGGCCCCGTCGGGAGCGAAGTACTCCCGCTCTTCGACCCGCAGCGCCCCCTGGGTGGCGACGCGGGTGAGGATCCGGTCGACGAGAACCGGGAGCCGGGCGGGCTCGTCGGCGCCGGCCTCATCGTCGGTCGGGTCGGTAGGAGCGTCGGCGGGGAGGGGGTCGCCCTGCGCCTCGAGCCAGCGGTCCATGCGCCCGAGCAGCTCCGCCATGCGCGCGTCGCGCTCCGCCAACGCGCGCGTTCGCTCGCGCACCGCCACCGGGGACGGAGTGCTTTCGGGGAGGCCGGCGTCCATGCGGGCGAGCTCGGCCCCGAGGCGGTCGATGGAGGCGGTCAGCGCGCGGCGGGCGGTCGCCGCACTCGCCTCGGCCCGCTTCAGCTCGTCGGCGAGGGCGCGCTTCTCGGCCCGAAGCAACGCTGCCTCCCGCGCGTAGGCCTCGGTCAACGCGTCCCCGCGGGCCAGAGGGGGGGCCCCCGCGATGGCCACGACCGCGATCCCCATCGATATCGCCAAGAGGCGCAGCGTGAGACCTCGGCGCGGATGAAAAGGACCCATCGCGGCGTCTCAGCGAAGGGGGGCAGACGGAACGATGAGACGAACGGGACCGAGACGCTCGCCCCCGAGCGCCAGGTCGAACAACGATGCGATCGCTGCGCGTCCATTTTCGTCGTCGACGACGGTCCAGGTGGCTTCGGCATCTCCCGACTGGTCGTCCGTCGCCACGACGACCAGCCCGACCGCCCCGCCGGCGGTGCGAAAGTACAAGAGCGCGTCGCCGAGCCGGATCACCTCGACGAGCTGCCGGGCGCCATCGATCGTCGCCACTTGGCGCCCCACCCCTACCTCTCCGGTCAGCGAGGCTTCTTGCTCGACGATGCGCCACAGCTCGCGGGTGATCGCGACGGGGTCGGGCGCGGCGCCGTCGAGTCGCCGCTCGAGTCGCGTCAACTCGGCCACCCGTGCCGCCCGCCGAAACGGCAGCGACGTCTCAACGTGGCGTTTCGCGCGCGCGACCGCCGCTCGCAACGGCGCGATCCAGCGGGCGCTTCGTGCCTCGAGCGCCCTGAGCCGTTTCGCCTTGCGCTCGGCCTGGTCTGACACCGCCGCCCGGTCGGCCCGCGCCCGCTTCAAACGCCGGGTCAAGGCGTCTCGCTCGGCCCGGAGCTGCGCCAACTCCCCGCGGGTGGTCGACCGCACCGCCGACAACTCGGAGGCGAGATCGTCGACCTCGGTGCGAAGGGTGACGAGCTCCTCGGGGTTGGCGAGCGCGTACGCCCCCGGGAGGCTCAACGCCACCGCGACGGCGACGACACTCGGTCGGCGGCGCCACCGCGAGCGGCTCCGCTTCGCTGGGCTCCGCTTCCCTGGGCTCGGGCGCTTCGAAGCCGGGTGGACGCAGCGTGCGTTCGGCGTATTCATGACGGCCACCCGCAGATTACGGGCATATGCAACTGTGTTGCACGGGTCGCCCGGGCGATCCAGCGTGGCAAGACGAGCCTGCGGCGTATGTGTCTCCGCGTGCTCAGCCGGTAACCCTCTCGCCGCGCGCCGCTTGGCCCTGGGGTCGACATTCCGCCCCATGTCGCGGCTCCGGGCACCCGGTCGAGGTGCGCTCACGCGGTGGAACCGGCATCGAAGCGCGCCACCTACGAGGATTTCGCGGGCCTCGACGAGAGCGTGCGCGCGGAAGTTCTCGCAGGCACCATCACGGCGCTTCCCGCCCCACTGCCCGAACACGGGCGTGCCCAGCGCGCGCTCGGACGCTACATCGGCGGTCCCTTCGACGACCACGATGGTCGAGGCGGACCGGGAGGATGGTGGATTCTTCTCGAGGGCGATGTTCGCTTCGAACCGCACGTCGTGGTCCGGCCAGACCTGGCGGGGTGGCGACGCGAACGCCTTTCGTCGCCCTGGGGAATGCGCCCCATCGACGTCGTCCCGGATTGGATCTGCGAGATCGTCAGCCCTTCCAACGTCGGCCACGACCGCGTCACGAAGGCCAATGCGTACCTAAAGTACGGCGTGACCCACTCCTGGATCGTCGACCCGCTCGCGCGCGTGCTCGAAGCGTTCGAACGAAGCGAAGAGGCCGACGGCACCCACTGGAAACGCCTGGGAGGATGGATCGCAGGCGTGGCCCGGCTCGCGCCCTTCGAGGCCGTGGCGCTGGAAGTAGAGCGGGTCTTCCCTCCGGTGAGCGCCTGAGCGAACGACTCGGCGAGCGATTGAGCTGAGCGGCTACAACCGCGTCAGCGGGTTTGCGACAGGATGTATGGTGTTCGTGCCATGAAGCGGCCTGATCTCGCAGGGGTGCTCCGGCTGGACGTCGCCGCCCTGCGCTACGTCGCCTTCGGGCTTCTTGACGACACCGAGACAAGCAGCGCCGAAGCACGCGTCGACGCCACCGGAAGCCCCTTGGCTCCCCCCGGCGCCAACCCGACGCCCCCCGCCGCGGCCACCCATGCTGCGGCCGCGTCGCCCGCGGACCAACCCGTGTCTCGGCATCGGCTCACGGTCGAGCTGGTCGACGGAGCACCGTGTCCTCAGAGGCGAGTCCTGGGGCAGGCGAAGCTCGCGCCCGAGGAGCGGTTTTGGGCGGTGGCTCCCTCCTTCTGCCTCAAGGCACGTGCACGCCCACCAGTGGCCATACGATCCCCTTCAAGAACGGCGTGTGAAACAGGATCCACATCGGGGACGCGAGCCAAAAGAGCGTCCATGCCCTGGCGAGCACGGGCCTCTTCTCAAGCCCATCATCAAGGCCCGTGCTTCGCTCCAAGCTCACCAGCGCGCCGTGGATGGCGAAGTAGAGCATAGGCATACCGAAGCCCTCCTGTACCGGCATACTGATGGCGCACTCATGCAACAGACCAGAGAAGACAAATCCCGCCAAGGCCGCGCCCCTTGCCCCGATGACAGGGCGAAGTGGTTGAAAGATCGCGCGCTGCACCATCTGCGTGAACGGTAGGTTCCAGCGCCTGCCCCAGAATTCCTTGAGATGAAAGGATGCGAGCGGCGCCACAAAGAGCGCCTCCACAGGCACTCCCAGCGCGCGCCAGAAGGCGCACGCGAGGTTGAAAATCCCGAAATGAAGCACCAAGCTGATGCCGGGAAGCGCAAGCGTCGTCATTAGAATTAAGGAGCCTGTGGCTGCCCACGCCAGGTGCGCGCACACGATCAGAGATGCACCAAGCGCCAGGCGAACCAGTCCCCTCAAAAGAAACGACACTGGAGAAGAGGACGGATCGTGCGACACACCGTCACGTGCGCGCCATCCCGCAAACACCCAAGGGGCCATGCCGGGCCAGCCCGCAGCCCAGGCCCCCCACTCCACGGGGGTGAGCTTCAGTTTTGTGGCGATAACCTCTTCCGTGGCCACCACAGCCTTCATCGCATAGAGCACCACGCCGATGATCACGAGCATGCGTATGCCAGGGGGCTCATTGGCGAACCCCCACGTCGCGGCACCGAATCCGGTGGCCACCAACAGCCAGCTTCCCACCCGAGCGAGACCGGGCCTTTTGCTCGCGAGGTGCATCAGCCCAAATCCCGCCCCAAGCACTGCGAACAATCCCAGAACGCCCCACCCCATGAGTATGGGCTCGTGGGGTGCGTAGGAGCCACGGAGTGCCTCGAGCGCTGTCATAGCCATCCTATGTTATGCGCAAAACACAGGCCATAGACCACGGTCAGGCTCGTGAACAAGATCTCCAGGCTCCAGCGCGCGAACACGTTGAACCCAGTCATCGGGATCTCGGAGATATCGAAGTAGAGCCACTGCACGACCATGCGAAGCAGCCAGTAGCTCAGGATAAAGCCCGTCACGCATGCGGCGAGCATGGAGCCATCGAGCAGATGCGTGGTCGCGAGCGCGGAGAGCAGCCCGAAGCATAGGTTCGTCAGCCAGATGTATGCCGAGTACACCCAGAACATCTGGCGAAGCAGCGTGCTCAGAGAGCCAAGTTTCTCGCGCCATCCCAACACATGCGGA
Organism: Myxococcota bacterium; assembly: GCA_039027095.1. Lineage (GTDB taxonomy): Bacteria > Myxococcota_A > Polyangia > Polyangiales > Polyangiaceae > JAPYTK01. The sequence goes on along the minus strand of JBCCLB010000009.1, from coordinate 125,186 downwards.
ATGCCAAGGCTTCCCATGATCAGGACCACCTGACTCCACCCCGCAAGTTGCAGCAACGTCTGCAGAAACTCACGATCCATTGCGCCGGCTAGCCATCCATGACCTTCAAGATGCACTTCTGCGCTTTATGACCGGCTCGATGCCCTACATGAGGTTGACTTTTGACGCAACGTAGCCCGTCCGGCAGCGGCGGGTTGCGTGGAGACTCGTGTCGGTGGACGCGGTGGGATGGTGGGCACAGCCTGCGACACATGGGTCAGGGACAAGTGGTCCAGCGCCTCATGGAGGAACCGAACCCATCAAGGCGGACAGTATCGACTTTCATCGCTACGGATGCGGGCAAAGAATCGAGCCGGAATGACCTCGAGGACCGTGCAGCACGCGTGAGCTGGCCGTTGCGCTCCAGCAGGGTGACGGGGGGCGTCACCGAAAAACCGGCGGAGCCGCGGTGAATGGGCCCCTCGGCGCGAAGGCGCACGAGGGCCTCGCCGAGGGTCTTGCCGCACTTCGGCGCCCCCCCTCATGACGCCGACCCCCTCGGCCGCCCACAGCCCATCGGTCAGCCATCGCGGCCCGACCGAAGCGCCCTCGAGCACCGACGGGTGGATCACAGGCAACGCCTCCGACGGTGGCGCGTCCGCGGGCGCACGCGGGGGGCGTGGGGAAGGCCTCGGGAGGAAGCGACCGTCTGTCGAGGGCGCCCGGCGAGAGGGCGGGCAAACCGGCAAAAGGGTGGAGCGGAGGCCGCCCCGGGCTACTGTCGCGGGCGGGCTGGGGTATAGCCGCCGCATGAGCATCTCTCCCTTGTTCGATCCCGAGGTTTGGCAGGCCGTGGATGGGTTCGATTTCGACGACATCACCTACCACCGGCACCGGACCCAAGGGACGGTGCGGGTCGCTTTCAACCGACCCGAGGTGCGCAATGCGTTTCGGCCGCGGACGGTGGACCAGCTGTACGCGGTGCTGGATCACGCGCGCCAGACGAGCGACGTGGGGTGCGTGCTGCTCACCGGGAACGGGCCCTCCCCCAAAGACGGAGGGTGGGCGTTCTGCTCGGGCGGCGACCAGCGGATCCGAGGGCGCGACGGCTACAAGTACACCGCGGGAGAAGGGGAGGGGCCCATCGATCCGGCTCGGTTGGGGCGGCTCCACATTCTGGAGGTGCAACGGCTGATTCGCTTCATGCCCAAGGTGGTGCTCGCGGTGGTGCCGGGCTGGGCGGTGGGGGGCGGCCACTCACTGCACGTCGTGTGCGACATGACCCTCGCCAGTCGCGAGCACGCCGTGTTCAAACAAACCGACGCGGATGTGGCGAGCTTCGACGGAGGCTTCGGCTCGGCCTACCTCGCGCGGCAGGTGGGGCAGAAGCGGGCGCGCGAGATCTTCTTTCTCGGGCTCGACTATTCCGCCGAAGAGGCGTTCGCCATGGGCATGGTCAACCGGGTGGTGGCCCACGCCGACCTCGAAACGACCGCCCTCGACTGGGCGGCCCGCATCAACGCGAAGAGCCCGACCGCGCAGCGTATGCTCAAGTTCGCGTTCAATCTGATCGACGACGGGCTCGTGGGGCAGCAGCTCTTCGCCGGTGAGGCGACCCGGCTCGCCTACGGCACCGACGAAGCCCGCGAGGGGCGCGACGCGTTCCTCGAAAAGCGCCCCCAAGATTACTCGTCCTTTCCCTGGCACTTTTGACAACGCTCGCTCGCTCGTTCCCTAAGGCGGGGGCGGACGCACCGTGGGGCGCCGTCGCTTCAGGAGATCGCGCAGCCGGTCTTCGAGGCCTCGCTCGGCGGCGACCCGCCGGGCGTGCTCGGCGAGCGCGTCGATCTTTCGTTGGGTCGCGAAGGCGACGCGCCAGCGCCGTCGGTCGAACAGGTGCAGCGGTTGGGTCTCGAGCGTGACGTTGGCGACGACCTCCTTGTAACGGTTGTCGCCGTAGCCGAAGTCGACGGTGCGGGGGGGACGATGGGTATAGACGTCCTCCATCATCAGATGCGTGGCCGCGATGCCAGGGGCGGCGTCACGATGGCGGCCGTCGAAACCGATCTCCTCGTAATGAAGCGTACCGTACCCCTGCCAGCCCATGATGAACGCCATCGGCGCACCGCTGGCGTCCTCGAGCAGGTAGCTCCGCAGCCATCCTCCCTCGGCAAACGCCTGTAGATAGCCCAGGTAGGACGCATGGCGCGCCTCGCTCCACATGCCGAAGTTCTGTCCCTGCCAGCTGTGGCGCGAGATGGCGGCCACGGCCGTGAGAAACCCTTCGACCTCGTCGGCGCGTTCGATGCGTCTGAAGGTCGCGGTGCGCCACGATTTGGTGTCGCGGCGGATGTTCTTTCGCCGCTTGCGACTCAACGACGCCAGGAAGGCCTCGTGGCTCTCTCCGAGGTCGTGACGGTAGGCGCGGTCGCGCTTGCCGCGGATTTCGAGCGCCGTCCACGGCGCCCGGTGGAGGACGTCGACGATGGTCGAGGGCAGGGTCAACTCCGGCAGGACCATGAAGTCGTAACGGTCGCGGTAGTCGCGCACCGCGGTCAGCGCGGCGACGCAGCACCCTTCGCGATCGGCGTCGCGGGCGTAGACCATGCGCTCGCTCGCGAGCTTGAGCATGCGGGCGGGCACTTCGGCGAGCGTGACCAGACTCGCCGAAAACCGAAAGCCGCCGCGCCAGGTGAAAAAGGGCGCGACGCACACCAATTGGCCCCGCTCGCGGAGCATCACCACGAGGGGGTGACTTCTCCCGCCCTCACTGGCGAAGAATGCCCGCAGCACCCGCGGATCCTGCGGCAGGTAGCGTTCGTCGCTCCGGCGGAACAGGTCGAGCCACTCGGCTTCGACGCGTTCTAGGCCCGCGATGGTGTCGACGATCTCGATCTTCACGACGGGGTCGTGCGTCGTCGCCGACGACGGCTCCACGCCCCCAGGACCAAGCTCAGGCCGCCCCCAAATCCACCCCATCGACCGGCCCATCGACCGGCACCGTACGGGTCGGCCGCCCGGCCCACCGAAGCCACCTCGACGGTGGCGCAACCGCACCGGCGCACCCCGGGGAGGTCGCTCGGGGGCGCTTCCGCCGGCTCCCCGTCGGCGCTGAACTTCGGCTCCCCCGGCGGGGGGGGGACCGGAGGGGCACCTGGCGGTGAGGTCACCGGTCCGGTGGAGGCCGGGGCGGGGGAGCCGGCCTCGAAGGCGCCGATGTCTCGGGCGCCGCGCTCGGGCCGAGCCTGCGCGACACGTGTCCGCTGGGGTTGGCGCTCGAGGGTGGTGCGAGGACGCGGAAACGGCGCATCGGCGACCCCGGCGGGGCTCGGGGCGGCCGCGTCGACGAGGGGGCTGCCCTCGGCGGGGCGCAGGTCGAGGCCGGCGAGGTCGACGAACCCCGGGTCGGTGCCTTCGATCGTCCCCACCAGCTGACTCGGAACCTCGGTCGACCCCGTCGGCAAGTAGTTGTTGGCCCCGGCGATGAGCGGTTTCCCCCGGGTCCAGGTGGCCCGCACGGTCCGCATCAACACGATGGGCCCTCCGCCCTCGCGAAAAAAGACGTTGTTGTGCAATTCCACCGATTCGACGCCATCGAACAGCCGTACCGGCGCCACGTGCTCTTCCTTCAGGAGGATGGTGTTGTGCGCGAAACGATAGCGACCGTTGGTGTCCATCGTTCCGTCGCCGCCGATGCGGAGGAGGTGGCTGTCCCCGCGGGTCTTTCGCAGCACGTTTCCGACCACGTCGCTGTCTTCGCGGGCCGGGCCGGGATTGTCGACGTCGGGGCCGATGAGCTCGAGCTCGTGGTACCGCGCCCCCTCGATCCAATTGAAGTAGATCTCGTTTCGCTCCGCGCGCGACTTGACGTTGTTTCCGCCCGTCCCGTCGTGAATGTACGAGTCGATGAGCCGGAACACCGCGCCCGGATACTTATCTTGGTCGGTCGTGGTGTAGAGCTGGTGGTGGTAGTCGCCTTCGCCGTTGCGATAAAATTCGCAGCGCTCGACGGTATGGTTGCCCGCGGCGTCGTCGGCCGAGAGCAACCCGTTCTTGCAATCGTGCACGATGAGGTCGCGAAGGACGACGTCGTCGGTGGCGATGAAGATGCACTTGTAGGCGGCGCCGGTGAATTCGATGTTCTCGATCACCCAGTGGGGGTTGGCGATCTCGATCCCGTATTCACCGCCCGCAATCACCGGGCGTTTGCCGCCGACGGAAATGCCGCGGAGGGTGATCGGGGCCTCCGCCGTCCCCGGGAGCTTGATGTAGACCTCCGCTTCGTAGGTCTTGCCGCCCATGAGCTCGATGACGTCACCGGGCTTGACCGACCGCGTGGCCACGAAGAACGCTTCGTCATCGGAGACGCGATGCACCTTGGCGGTGACGGGCGAGATGGCCCCGAAGGTGACGCCGCCGAGGGCGAGGGCGATGAGGGACACGCGCACGGTCCGAGTGGCTTCGCCCGTGCCCCGGAATGCGTCAAGACGGCGCTTGGTCAGCCCGGTGGGCATCGCCAGGCCCGGCAGCGTGAGCCCGGCACGGTCAGCCCGGCCGCGTCAGCCCAGCAGCGTCAGCTCACGCTCGGCGTGACAAACCCGAGGATGGCCGCGCCAGCCTTCGCGTCGACGTCCTCTTGGGTCCCCCCGTGGGTCTTCAGCCATGTTTTGGTCACCTCTAGGGAGTGGTTTCCCGCGTCCACGACGTACAGCGAAGACGTCGCGGCCATGCGTCCCCGCACCGCGTCGAGTTCCTCCAGCGGACACATCGGGTCGCGTGTCCCTTGCACGAAGAGGACGCGCGCGGTCGCAGGCAACGCGAGCAGAACTTCGTCTCTTCGCGGCCGCGTCTTTCCCGCTCCGATGAGCGGATACCCCAAGCACACCAGTGTGGTCGGGGTCGGCGGCGCGTCGTCGTCGCGGCCGGCATCCATAGCGACGAGGTGGCACCCGATGCGCCCGCCCATCGACTTGCCGATCAGCACCACGCGCCGCTCGGGGTGGGCGCGGCGGGCCTCGACGACCGCACGTCGGTGGCGGTTGATGAGCACGTCCTGGCGGTCGGGTCGGCGACGGCCCTCCTCGGCGTAGGGATAATCGAAGAGCTGAACCTCGGCGCCGGCGGCGCGCAATCGATGCGCCCAGCGTTGCATCCACGCCGAGCTCGCCGGCTTCCCGGCCCCCGGCGCAAAGACCAACACGGGGGCGAAGCGCTCCGTGACCTCGCCCGTGGTGGGCGCCCGTGGTCGCCTGATGTCTGAGGGGCTCGTCGCCGCGACGCCTCTCTTCGCGGTGTGACGTTTTGCCCCGGCTGCTTTCTTCGCCGAGGGGCTTTTTGCCGCGGCTGTCGTTGTGGTGTGACGTTTCGCCCCGGTTGCTTTCTTCGCCGAGGGGCTTTTTGCCGCGGCTGTCGTTGTGGTGTGACGTTTTGCCGCGACGGCTTTTTTCGCGGACGTTCCCCTCGCGGTCTTCTTTGACGAGGGACCGGCGGATGCGGATGGTGTCGCCGCCGGGGAGGCGGTCGGGCGGCCGCGATTCAGGGCGGCGATGCGGTCTGCGACCGTGGACTTGGGGCGGGCGGGGGAAGACGACGACGACGACGACGATGGCGCGCCATCGGTGCCGGCGGCGAAGCGGGCCTTTCGCTCCTCGAGTTCCTCGAGGGTCTTGGGCCAGTCTCCCCGCAACAGTCGCGAGAGGGCTCGGTCCGCGAGGAGCTTGCCGCCGGTTTGGCAGGCCGGGCAGTAGTTCACCTCGCTTTCGCCCCGCACGATGCGTTGCACCGTCGCGTCGCATTCAGGGCAGGGCTGCCGGTACTTCCCGTGAACGGCCATCTCCTTGCGGAACGCCGTGACCTTGGTGGGAAACCCGCCCTTTCGCTCGGCCCGAAAGCGCTCGATCCACTCCTGGAGGACGACCTGGGTGCACGTGTAGAGGCGTGCGATCTCATCGTCGGTGAGTCGCCGCGTCCACTTGATGGGCGAGAGCCGCGCCCGAAAGAGAATCTCGTCGGAGTAGGCGTTGCCGATCCCGCTGAAGACGCGCGGATCCGTCATGACGCGCTTCAGGGTGTGGTTTTCCCGCCGGAGGGCTTCGGCGAAGGCGGGGACCCCACACCCCATGACTTCGATGCCTCCGGGGTCGATGTCGGCGAGGCCATCTTCGCCACGAACGGCGGTGATGCTCGCCCGTTTCTTCTTCGACGCCTCGGTCAAGACGAGCGAGCGGTCGTCGAAGTCGAACGCCGCGAGGCCGTACTTGCGGGTGAGTTTGGCCCCCGGCGCCGCGTCCTTGAAGCGACCGGCGATCATCAGGTGGACGACCACGAAGTATTCGTCGGGGAACGCGAAGACGATGCGCTTGCCGATCCGCCGGAGCCCGGTCACCTCGCGGCCGTGGATGTCGCGAAGGGGAGGGTCGTAGGAGCGGACGACGAACGGGCTGTTGACGCGGATCTGCTGGAGCGTGCGCCCGAGCACCCGCTCTTCGAGGGCCTCGAGGTAAATTTGGATGTCGGGCAGTTCCGGCACGTCAAGGACGCGGTAGCGAAGACCCGCGGGGATCGCCACCCGGAGGGAGGGCGCGGGGCGGTTGAGCGCGGAGCCGAGAGGTGTGTAACGTGCGGCCCATGAAAGAGACGGTGATGGCGCTCGGCTTGGCGTCGGTGATGGCCCTGGTGCTCCCGGGCTGTCGGGGCAAGGTTCAGCAGTGCAACGACCTGATCAAGGAGATCAATGCCACGCAGAACATGATCAACGGCGCGGCCACCGCGTTTTCGGACAAGGACAAGGCGAAGAAGATCTACGACGACGTCAGCGCGGAGATCGACAAGATCAAGGCCGTCGAGATCAGTGACGAAAAGTTGAAGGAAAAGCAGCAGAAGTGGGTCGACGAGCTCACGGCCTTCAACAAGACGATGAAAAAGGTGACCGAAGTGACGAGCTCGGGAGACGCCGCGGGCGGCCAAGCCGTCATCAAGGACATCACCGACACGAGCAAAAAGATCAGCGACCTGGTCACCGAGACGAACAAGTACTGTCAGGGCGGATGACCCCACCGCCGTTGGGCGCGCCGCGATGACGACGACGTGGCGCCCCGCCCCTCATGGAGGTGAGGCGGCGAAGATCAGGCGGCGGGAATCGTGTCGCCCTCGGTCACCTCGACCGGGCCGCCGGCGGCAAACCGCAGCTCGAACACCGGAAGACCGGCGGCCAGGGTTTTGAGGGTCTCGAGCGCCTGAACGGCGCCGAGATCCGTCACCCGCGCCGCGAGCTTTTGCTCGTCGTGTTTCCCCAGGGGCAACAGCGACGAGGCGGTCCGCGAGAAGAAGCGGGACGTCTGGGCGCGAAAGTACGCGACCACGTCGGGGTGGTTGACGAACATCTGTACGCCTCCGATGGAGGGCGCCACCATCGGAACGCCCGAGAACGGCCATAGCGCCCCCTCGATGACGACATTGGCCACGGCGCCTTCGGCGTGTTCGCCGCCGAGGACGACCCATTCGAGGTCGGGCGCGCCCGCCCACAGTTGCCGATAAAAGGCGCGGAAGACGGCGGTCACGATCTCCGCGCGCACTTGGTAGGCGTCGGGATGGGTCATGGCGAGTTTCAGATGTCCGCAGCCGATGTGGGCCGGTTCGAGGAGATGCTCGAGCAAAGCGTCACGTATCTCGACGGGCGGGCGGCGGAGAAACGTCTCCCACTCGGAGATCCGATTCAGGTTGGCGACCGCGCCCTCGAGGCGCGGGTCGCTCCGGAGGGCGCGGGCGAGGGTATTGAGGGCCTTGTTGTCGGTGTGGAGGTAGATGCCCCCGAACGTGTCGGCGAAGGCGCGGGTGATCGCGTCGAGGTGCGCGAGGTCGACCGAGGTCCCGGTGATGTTCTCCGTCGCCGCGAGGCCGAGCACGAGCTCGCCCGCATCGCCGCCGGGGGTGCCGATAATCGCTCGGTCTTCTCGACCGTCGACGCATGAGGTCTGGTTGGCGACGAGAAGCGCGGCGAGCTTGATGCGCCGCACTTTGGCCGGATCGCCGAGGTGGGCGACGATCGCGTCTCGCGTGAGGGTCCCGCGTCGACTCTGCTGGAGGAGGCGACCGTCGGAGCCGTGCCCCGGCTTCGGCGCGGCGAGCTCGTGGGCCGCCGCGCGGGGGTCGCGGGAGACACCGTAGCCATCGGTGCGCCAGGCGATCATGCCGCCCTGCATGGCCGCGACGGTGGTCATGCCAAGCGCATGCAGAAAGCGCGCGGCTACGGTCGAGCGGCGACCGTCGTCGCAGACGAGGACCACCGGCGTGAACGGGGCAAGCTTGGTGGACACCTCGGTGATGCGCTCCACCGGCATCCACCACACGCCGGGGATGTGGCCGACCGCGCCGTCCAATTCGTCGGCCCGGCGGACGTCGATGAGCCACACTCGAGGGCCGGCCTCGGCCACGAAATTCGGGGGGAGAAGGGGCGTTCCGTCGGCGCCGTGGAGGAGCGAGGTGTTCCAATTTTCACGGAGGAGCACATCGGGGTTGGACAGGTCGGTTAGCGGCATCGAACGACAACTCCGGCGGGGGGGCGTAGGGTCTGCGTCAAAAGCGCTCCGGGCGAAGCACCTGAACGTCGCTCACGAAGGCCACCCCGGGGAGCTCCTCGAACAGGGCGCCGAGGTCTTCCAGGACGTGGTCCGCGGCATCGGGATGCGCGACCGCCACCACCACGACCCGGTCGGTGGCGTCGGTCAGCCGGTCGGGCAACCACGCGCCGCGTGTGCCTTTGCCCGAGGTCGACTCGAGCACGGTGTAACCGCGTACCCCGCTTCGCTCCAGGGTCTCGATGAAACGCCGAAGGTGCGCGCGGTCGACGATGAGCTCGAGCTTCTTGCGGGAGGTGATGGTCGGCATGGCTTGCATCGCCGCGACGGCAGCCGCGGCCTCGCGACGAACCTTCTATCCGCGAACCCGGCGCATCAATGGAGCAGCGCTCGGGCGAGGTGGGTGTAGACGGGAATGCCGACCACGATGTTGAAGGGAAATGTGATCCCGAGGGACAGCGTGAGTGAATACGCCGGGTTCGCCTGCGGCAGGGCCACCCGCATCGCCGCGGGGACGGCGATGTACGAGGCGCTCGCGCACAAGACGGTGAGAAGGATCGCGGTGCCCGTGGGCAATCCGCAGAGTGCGCTCCCGACGAGACCGAAGGTCGCCCCGACGAGCGGCATCACCAGGCCAAACGCGATCAACCGCAGTTCCAGCCCCCCGGCCGCGCGGAGTCGGGTCGAGGCCGCCAACCCCATGTCCAGCAAGAACAGGCAAAGCACCCCCTTGAAGGGCGCGCCGATGAAGGGCTCGATGGCGCGCATGCCTTCGTCGCCCGTGAGCCAGCCGATGGCCAGGCTTCCGAGGAGCAGCACGACGCTGCCATTGAGAAACACCTCTCGGGTCAGCTCGCGGTCGAAACCGCGCCGCCGTGGCGAGCCTTGCCCGCGCTGCGCCAGCCACAGTCCCGCAATGATCGCCGGCGTCTCCATCAATGCCACCACGGCGATGATGTACCCGTCGAAGCCGATCGAAAGCCCTCCGAGGTAGTCCGAGGCGGCGACGAAGGTGACGACGCTGATCGACCCGTAGTGGGCGGCGACGGAGGCGGCGTCGATGCGTTCCAGCCGCGTGAACCCCCGCAGCAAGGCGTAGGCGACGACCGGGAGCCCAAAACCCGCCCCGAGTCCGAGCCCGACCGTGCTCACCACGTCGGCGTCGAGGTGGGCGTGGGACATTTCCACCCCTCCCTTGAAGCCGATCGCGAGCATCAAGTAGAGCGACAGCCCTTTGGCCAGCGCTTCGGGTACCGCGAGCGAGGACCGCAGCAGCCCCGCGCCGAACCCGAGGCCAAAAAACAAGACCACGGGCGACAACAGGGTGGAGAGCGCGTGATCCATCCGACCGTGCGGGGCGCCTTAACCGCTTTGGCGGGGTTGACCAGGCATTTCGCACCTCTGCGACGTCGAATCGGGTGTGCACTGGCCCCGAGCATCTTAAGAAAAGAGCGGAGTGATAAAGATGTCGGCCGCGTCTTTGCCCCGTATTCCGCCGCTAGAGCGGGTCTTTCGCGACGCGACGGATCCGATCCTCATCGAGGATTTGGACGGTCGGGTCCTCGATCTGAATCGAGAGGCGGTCGAGACCTACGGTTTCGCTCGGGACGAGATCGTAGGCCGGCCCATTCTGACCATCGTTCCGGAGGAACGTCACGGGCAGGCCCAGGATCTGCTGCGTCGATGCCGGCGCGGCGAGTCCGTTCGCGACGTCGAAGGGCTGCGGCGTACCAAAGGAGGCGAGGTCGTGCCGGTGCTGCTCACCCTGTCGCTGCTCCGGGATGAGGCCGGCGACCCCGCGGCGGTCGCGACCTTCGCCAAGGACATCCGCCAGCTCAAACGCGTCGAGCACGAACTCCTCGACGCGAAGCGAAAGCTCGAGGACCGCGTGGCCGAGCGGACGGCGCACCTCCACGACACGCTCCGGGCGATGCAAGAGACCAACCGCCAGCTCGAGCACGAGATCATCGTCGCGCGTGAGCTCACCGCGGCCGCGTCCCAGGGCTACGAGGTGACGTTGGTGGGGGAGAGCGTGGCGGCGCGCGCGCTTCGCGAAGCGGTCGTCGCGCTCGGGCGGCTGCCCGGGGACGTGCTCATCTCGGGGCCCGCCGGGTCCGGCCACGAGGCGGTGGCGCGGGCGATTCACCTCGCGTCGGAGCGCCGGGCGCGTCCGTTCATCAAGGTGAACTGTGCCCAACTCGACGGGGCCCAACGCGACGGGGCCTCCGAACACGACGGGGAGGCGGCGGGAGGGCAGAGCGGGTCGTGGGCGCCGGAGAGCACGCTGGAGGTGGCGCGGGGCGGGACGCTGTACCTGCAGTACGTCGACCGTCTTCCGCCCGAGGTGCAGCCGGCGCTGACCCGATGGCTCGTCGGCCGCAAGAACGCGGGACCGAGCGCCCGGGTCATGGCGTCGCTGCTCACGACGACCGAGGCCGGCTCGCAGTCGGCCGACGAGGCGTTGTCCTCCGACCTCGCCACCGCGCTCGGCACGTTTCGCATTCGCCTCCCGCCCCTCGTCGACCGGCGGGACGACCTTCCCGATCTCGTTGACGCGCTGCTCCGGCGTCATGCCGGCGCCACCGGACGCGTCGTCGACGGGGTCACGCCCGAGACCCTCGCCCGCTTCGCCGGCTACGACTGGCCCGGCAACCTCAGCGAGCTCGATTCGTTGCTTGGGCGCGCCGTCATGCGCGCCACGGGACCCCGGGTCGACGTCCCGGCGGCGCTGCTCCGGTCTGGCGACGAGGTGGGTGGGTATCATCTCGTCGAGAAAATCGGCGAGGGCGGCATGGGCGAGGTGTGGCGGGGGACCCACGCGCTGCTCGCGCGTCCCGCGGCGGTGAAGCTCATCCGACCGCGCCCCCGGCTCGACGCGGCCGGGCGCCGCGCCCTTCGCGAGCGTTTCGAGCGGGAAGCGAGGGTGACGGCCAGCCTGCGGTCGCCCCATACGGTCGAGCTGTACGATTTCGGGGGAACGCCGGACGGCCGCTTTTACTACGTGATGGAGTATCTCGACGGTCTCGACCTGCATCACGCGCTCCATCGGTGGGGTCCGATGCCCGCGGGTCGGGTGCTCCACCTGTGGCGGCAGGCCTGCGCTTCGCTCACCGAAGCGCACGAGGCCGGCCTGTTCCATCGCGACATCACCGCCGCCAACCTGTTCGTCTGCCGCCTCGGGGGCGTGTACGATTTTCTCAAGGTGCTCGACTTCGGCGTGGTCCGCGACCAGCGGGCGCCAACCGACGAGGCGCCGCAGACGTGGGTGCCCGGCACGCCGGTGACGATGGCCCCCGAGACCATCGACGGCCGGGAGGACGCCGACCACCGCGCCGACCTCTACGCGCTCGGTTGCGTGGCGTACTGGATGCTCACCCACCGCTACCCCTTCGAGGGGAAAACATCGGAGGCGATATGGCGCCAGCACCGCAACGCCCTGGCGCTCCCCCCGTCCGCCCACGTGCCGGGCGTGCCTCGAGCCCTCGATCGCCTCGTGACCTGGTGTCTCGAGAAGCGACCGGAAGACCGCCCCCACTGCGCGCGGACCCTCGGGCGCCGGGTGACTGCGCTGAGCCTCGAGCACCCCTGGCGTGAGGACGAAGCGGAGGCGGCGTGGTGGGTGGCGGAGGAACACCGGCCGGACGCCGATGAGGGCGTCAGCGAAGACGTCGGCCTGACGCGGTGGAACGGGGTGACCCGGGTGACAGCGCCCTTCACCGAGTGACGTCGTCGCCTTTCGGTCTGCCCGGCGGCTCGGTCGCGCCGGCATCGTCGTCGATGGTGACGGTGAGGGTGGCTTCGAGTCCGCCCCCCGGGGCCGCCGGCCACGAGGCCACGAGCGACGTGCCCTGGTAGGCGCGCTCGAAGCCGCGCTCGCTCTGCGCCACGGTCTCGATGGGCAGCCGCCAGAGCGTTGCGGGCGGATCGAAAGTGACGGTCACATCGACCTTCATCGTATCGGCCACGATGCGCACGGAACCGACGCCCTCGTGAATGCGGGCGGCGCCGGGCGCCTCGTCCGGCCATGTGTCGAAGCCGGGGATCACGGTCGTCGGGGCAGCATCGGGGGCGGCGGAGACCACGTCGATGCGACGGCCGCCGACCGTCTCGGGGGTGAGGAGTGTGACGTCGAGTTGGGTGGCGAAGCGCCATGCGGAGGCAGTGTCGTGGGGGTCGGGTGCGGTGGCGTCGGCGGCGACCTCGTAGTGGACCTCGAGCGCGGCATCGCGAAACACGAACGACTTGGCCACTTGATGACCGGCCACCGTCGCGCGGAGGAGGGCCGATGCGGGTGCGGGGTCGTCGGCCTCGGGAACGACGAGGCGGTCGACCACGAACCGCGCGTGCGGCAGGTCCGGCCGGGGGACGCTGTCGTCGTCGAGCTCCTCCGGTCCGGCCCCGGCGGGGAGGAGATGGTCGACGAAGGCCCCCCGGGGGTACGTGTCGTAAACGAGTCGTGCGCTCAGATTTTCTTCCGTAGCCCGGACCAGGTCGTGGGCAGAGACGTTGCCGAGGTCGGCGTCGGACACCACGCGCGCCCGGGTCACATCGACGTGGTAAGCCTCCTGCCTTCGTCCCATCACCCCGGTGAGATGGACCGCCGCGCGGGTGAGCTCGAGCGTCAGGGCCGAACCGCCGCGTCGGGGCGACACGACGACGTGGTAATGCGGGGACGAGACGACGATCTCGTCTTCCCGATCGCCATCGGCATCGATGCGCTCGACGCGAACCTCCTCGGGCCGGTCGACGAGGGCCTCCGCCCGGAGCAACGCTTCCCATAGCGCCGCCCGAAGGTGCTGCAAGTAGAGCCCGCCGAACAGACCGTGCCAGTACGCGCAATTGCATTGGCCGCGGTAGAGCCATTGCCGCGCGAGGTTGGTCTTGGGGTCGCCCCGCTCGGACGCGCGCTGCACCGCATCGCTCACGCGCAGCATCTTGCGGTAGATGAGGTTCGCCTCCGGGTACTTCGCCAGAAACGACGGCCACGTTCCTCCCCGGAGAAAGGCGGCGACGTCGTCGGCGTAGCCCGACAGCCGCAGGCGCTCCGCCAAGACCGAAAACCGCTGCGCGCCCGCCGCGGGCAACGCCCATGCCCCCATCTCGAGGTACGAAATCGACGGCAGGTAGACGGCTCTCCCGCTCGGCGTGTCGCGAAGGATTTGGCTGGGGAGCACGGTACGTACGGCCGAGCCCGGCGGTTCGATCGCCTCGAGCCACGTCCTGAGCCATGCGTCGTCCCACACGCGACGCTCGGTCGTCGGCCACAAGCCGAACTTCTCGGCGTCGTCGCCGTAGACCGCGACGCGCCCGGCGCGCTCGCCGAGGTAGTCCATGAGCTCGTCGACTTCGGCGAACGGGATTCGGGTCCGCAACCCGTAGTCGATGGGAAAGACGGCGACGCTGTGTCCGGCCTTGTCGGTCACGTAATAGGCGTCGAGCGCGCCGCTGATGCCGGCGGCGCGCAGGTGGGTGTCGTCGAGAAGGGTGTAGCCGTAGCCCGCGGTGGCGATGATCCGGGCGAGGTCGGGCTCCCACACCCGTTCGGCGAGCCACATGCCTTGGGGGCGTTGGCCGAGAAGATCCTCGCAGCGATCGGCCATCGTGACGAGCTGCCCGATGGCATCACGGTCGGGAAGGATGGCGAGCATCGGCTCTTGGTATCCACCGCCCAGCACCTCGACCTGGCCGCGGGTCACGAGCCGCCGGAGCGCGTCCAGAAACGCGGGGCGATGGGTCTCGGCCCAGTCGAGGAGGGGGCCCGAGACGTGAATGGCGGCCCGAACGCGCGGGTGTTGCTGCAACGCCTCGAGGGTACGCAGGTAGCAGCGATCCATGGCGTCTTCGAAGACGTGGTCGAGGTTGCCGAACGGCTGGTGGAAGTGCAGCGCCAGCAGCAGCCGAGTGGGGGCGGAGGTGCGCGTCGACGAGGCCATGGGTACGCAGGCGGCGCTCACTTCTCACTGACGACGAAACCCGTTTCGGCGCCGCAGTACATGCACTGCGAAGCGTCGCTGGCGATGATGCTGCCGCAGGCGTGACACGGTCGCATCTCGTCGTGGGCGTAGTCGGTGGTGTCGAGCGGGTCGCGCGCTGGAGGCATGGCGGCGCGCCGGTCGGGATAGGTGCCGGGGTTGCTGTCGCGTTCCGCTTCGAAATCGTGGGTTTCGACGGGTCCCTGTCGGCGGGGCCGGGGTGGGGGAGGAGGGCGACGGTTGGGGAGGTGCAACGCGTTCGCGGCCCGCCCGGGGCTTTCCGAGTACGGGGGAGACCGCGTTTCTCCCGTTTGCGGAGCGTCTGGTTCTTCGGGGTCCTTCTCCACTCGAGGCGCCGTGACGGCGGTGGAGGGGTGGTAGGAACGCGTGGCCCTTCCCGCGTCTTCCTCGCCGCTCATGACGTGCTGAAGCGCCTCCAGAGCATCGTCGGGGGTCGCGCTGTCGGGCGGTACGAGGTGAATCGAGTCGCGACCGTTGTCGTCGCCGCCGGGTTCGAAGTGGGCGATCTCGGCAATCGAGATGCGCGCGCTTTCCTCGCTGCCGACGCCCACGTCGTTCGGCCCCGCGTCGTTAGGTGGAGCGTCGGACGGGTGGATGGCCTCGTCGCCGGCCGCGGCCGGCGTGGGTACCGCCTCGGGCAGGTCTTCATCGGTGACGGCTTCAAGCCGCGACTGCGAGCTATGGCGCGCCGTCTTTCGCGGTCGGACGTACGCTTTGTTGTCGAGCCCTGCGGGAAGCGCGCAGTCCATGACCAGGGCGGCGATGTTGTCGCTGCTCTCGTTCTCGAGGCTCATGTTGATGAGGAGCGAAACCAGGTCGTCGCACGCTCCGTCGATCGAGAGGGCTTCGGTCAGCTGCCCGTCGCCCACCACGTCGGTCAGGCCGTCGCTGCACAACAGGAAACGATCACCCGGGACGACGTCGTGGGTCCGTACCGCGACGCGGAGGTTGTCCATCATGCCGAGCGCCCGCGTGATCACGTTCGACGGGAGCTTGTGGAGACGGTCGTCGGCGATGTTGGGCCGCAGCTCGAGGACGTCGTTGATGAGGCTGTGGTCGTGGGTGAGCTGCTCGAGCATGCCCCGCCGCAACCGGTAACAGCGGCTGTCGCCCACGTGCGCGACGTGCATGCGCCGCGACCGCACGTCGAAGAGGGCGGCGACCAAGGTGCTGCCCATCCCCCGGTGCCGATCGGAGTGTTTGCTGATGGCGAGGATTTCACGGTTCGCTTCCTGCACCGCGGTGGACAGCCGACGGGCCGCGGTGGGGAGGCCGAGCGCATCGGTGGTCGGAAGCGTCTCGGCCACCTTCTTCGTTCGCTCAAAGAAGTGCGCCACCGTCGTGATGGCGAGGCTCGCGGCGACGTTGCCTGCGTTTTGTCCCCCCGCCCCGTCGGCGACGAGGAAGAGGTTCAGGTCGGGCCGGAGCAGGATCGCGTCTTCGTTGTGGCTACGGCCGCCGATGTGCGTGTCGCCCGCGGCCTCCACGGTCACCGGGACACGAGCGCGGCTCAGGTCCGTCATGGTCTCAGTATACGGCCGTGGGGGCGAGGAAAGACACCACCGGAACCACGGGGGACGACGGCGATGGCTCGGAGCCGTGGCATTTCTCCCCATCCCTCGCGGCGCCTCTTTGACAACCTGTGGAAAACTCCGTGCGGCAAAATTTTGTCGAAGATTTGGTTACCCGTGAGCGACCGCTTCAACATTTCGATATCATGACGCTTATCGCGTTCCTTCCCCGAGTCGCGTCGCGACTCGAGGCGGATGGCGTGGGTTGTGGACAAGGCCTCCGTCACGCCTCGTTCATGGCGCCAGCCGCATGATGAAGACGTCTTCGTTGCCGCCTGCCGCCACCGGTCCGCTGCCAAAGTTGATCGTGCTCGCGAAGTACCCCGTCGTGACGACGTGGCCGGTCGCGTCGACGGCGATGCCGTGGCCGTACTGGCTGAACCCGCCTCCGAAGTCCCGACTCCACAGGTGCACCCCATCGGGATTGAGCTTGACGACGAACGCGTCGCGCGAACCCGCATTGGCGAGGGCGCCGCCTCCGAAGTCGGGGGTGCCGAAGGCGTAGCCGGTGAAGACGATGTTGCCGGCGGGGTCGACGTCGAGATCGCGCGTGAATTGGCTCTCGGGCCCGGGGTAGATCGCGCTCCACTGGTGGGCGCCCGACCCGTCGAGTTTGGCCACGAACACGTCGAAGTCGTCGACCGAGGTGAGCGGCCCCCCGCCGAGGTCGACGGTTCCGTCCCCGTAGCCGGCAAAGATGACGTCGCCGCTCGCGTCGACGGCGAGGCCGCGGATGAACTGGTCGTCACCGTCGCCGTAGCGTTGGCTCCAGAGCGGGGTCCCCGTCGGGCCGTACTTGGCGACGAAGGCGTCGAATCCCCCCGCGCTCACGAGGGGGCCGCCGCCGAAGTCGACGGTGTCTTCGAAACGCCCCGAGGCGTAGAGGTTGCCGCCGGCATCGAAGATCAGGTCGAAGATCCGGTCTTCACCCGCGGCGCCGAACGCGTCGCTCCAGACGTGGGTGCCCGCCGCGTCGAAGACGGCCACGAAGGCGTCGAGGTCGCCCGCGCTCACGAGCGCGCCCCCGCCGAAGTCGATCGTCCCCTCGAAGTAGCCTCCGATCGCCATCTCCCCGTTGGGCCCTGCGGCCACCGTGCGGGCGAGGTCTTCTTGGGTGCCGCCGAAGCGGGCGCTGAAGAGATGATTTCCCGCGCCATCGAAGCGGGCCAAGACGGCGTCTCGCTGGCCCCCCGAGATCAGGTTGCTGCCCCCGAGGTCGACCTGGCCGAAGAAGTAGCCGCCCACGATGATGTCGTCGTTGGGGGCCACCATCACGTCCCAGCCGAATTGCGCGCTCGCGTCGCCGAACTGCTGACTCCAGACTTCGTTGCCCTGGGGGTCGATCTTGGCGAGAAACAGGTCGCGGTTGCCCACGCTCGACAGAGGCCCGTCGCCGAAGTCGATGGCGCCGAAGTGATAGCCCGTGACGACCAGGTTGTTGCCGCTGTCGACGTCGACGTCGTGGCCGCGTTGCTCGAAGCCGTTGCCGTAGACGTTGCCCCATTGGGTGAGCCCCGTGGCGCACGTGGGGGCGGTCGAGCCGGTGCAGCTCCCGCCGAAACACTCCATTTCGGGGTCGGTCCCCGCCGGATGCGGCGTACACTGGCCTTCGGTGCCGGCGGCCGCACACGTCGCACAGGTGCCATCGCAGGCCGCTTCGCAGCACACGCCGTCGACACAAAATCCGCTGACGCAATCGTCGGCGCCGTCGCACGGCGCGCCGTCCCCACCCTGGAGGCACGTCCCGGATTCGTCGCACACGCCATCGTCGTCGCAGGGCGTCCCGGGATTGGCGAACTGGGTGGTGCATTGACCGTCCGGACCGCACACCCCGAGCACGCAAGGACCGGCATCGACGTCACATGCCTCGGGGACGCAGTCGCTCCCGCCGTCGGGATTGCCGCCCCCGACCTGCGCGACGGACGGCGTGCCCCCGTCCCCGCCCGTCCCGCCGCCGCCCGTGCTCGACGTGGTGGTCGGATCGTCGCTGAACAAGTCGACGGACACGCCGCACGCGCTCGCGGCGCCGCCGACGATAAGGCCGAGTAAGCAGATGCGAGCCGAGGCGCGGACGGAGGATTCAGAACGACGCATGGCCACGCAGCCTACGCCGCACGTGCCGAGTTCGCCACCGGAGCAGAGTGGCTTGGAGACGAGCCCGCGCCGATTCGGGTCGCGGAGACATGGCCCTCGAGAGGAGGCGCGCTCGCGGTCAGATGACGCCGTCGGTGGCGAGCAGGTACATCGAGCCGTACGGGCGTTTGCGGGCGTTGAAGTCGGCGACGCGGTGCAGGGTGGTGGCGGTGCGGTGGCCGGCCATTTGTTGGGGGTGACGTCGGCCCTGATCGAGATAGCCACGGATGAAGACGCTGCGGTCGTCGGCGGGGAGGGCGGCGACGTTGCGCTGCCACTTCGACCAGAGGCCATCGACCATCAGGTATTGCTCGACGTTGGACACGTAGAGGGTGCGAAGGGTTAGGTCGTTCGTTTCGAGGTGGCGGCCGATAGCGGTGAAGGTGCGGTCGCCACCGAAGTTGCCCACGACGGGGACGATGCGGTGTTGGCGATGCATTCGTTGAATGCGGCGAAAGTGCTCATCGGTGGCGAGAAACCCGAGCTTTCGTCCGCTGGGGGCGGTGGCGACGACGAGCTCGCGGAGGCTCGGGTATTTGCGCCAGCTCGCTTCTTTGAGGGTAAAGCGAATGTCGAGTCCGTCGTCGAAGAACGCGCGGTGGGCGCGCCGCAGCGACCGGCCATCGGAATCGTCGAGGGTAAAGCCATAGCCGTCGATGAGGCGCGTGCGCACGGCGAGGTGGGCGGCGCGAAAGCTGTCTTCGGTTGCCTCGGCGGCCGCGACGATGTCGAGGGCTTCTTTCAGGCTGGGGACGTCGACGCCTTTGGGGGCGTAATCACGGCCGGTGAGCAGGGCGAGAAAGTGGGCGCGGTCCTGCGCGAGGTCGAAGAGCGCCTTGTACATCAAGTGGAGCACCATGTTGTCGCGGCGCACGTCGACGATGAAGGCGAGCTTTGGTTGGGTCAGCGCGATGTAAGTGAAGTTCTGCTCGGGCCCCACGCCGACGTAGGCCCCGCCCGTGGGCACGACCCCCGGCAGTCGGTCGGCGATCTGGAGGTACGACGTTTCGTTCGAGATGAAGTTGTCGCTGAAGAACTTGCCGTTGGGTTCGCTGAGCCGCTCGATGAGCGAGCGGAATGCGGCGGCCTTTTCGGCGTCTGCGGTGGCGGCGCTCGAGGGCGCCGCGGTCGGCGTCGGCGCGAGGGTGGCCGACGCGGGCTCTACCGAGGGCACCGGCTCTGTCTTCGTGGCGAGGGGCGTCGGGGGACCGGCTGGCGTCGGGGCGGTCGCAGCATCGAAGGGGGCAGGGGTTTCCGCGCAGCCCAAAGCGAGCATCGCGGCGACGGCGGCGGCCGCCAGGCCGACCCCGAGACGGCGGGAAGATCGGGAAAAGTGGGAGGCGGCAGAAGAAGGCGTCGGCATCACGGGGGCTCAACGCTACCCCCATCCGTGGCTATTCCGTAGGCCGAGCGTACGGGGCTTGAGCCTCTTCGCCGAAGATACGCCGTGAGGGCGTCGTCTCCGACGACTTCGGGTTGCCCCCGGCTCAGTACGCACGGGTCGGTACGCCGCCACGGCGGAGGAGTGCCACGCCGTGGCCCGGCCTGCGCTACGTTAGGCTCACGGCGAGTGCCGCAAACGCCATCGCTTTCGACGAGATGTACGCCCGCCGCCCTCTGGCGCGTCCCGCGACCCCGCCCCGGGTGAAGGAGGTACGTGCCGCGGTCAGAACCAGGTTTTGCGCCAGCCGTTGACTTGGCGCCTCGTTACTCCGCGCTGAGCCGCCAGATGGCGCCGCCGGGACCGGACTTGTCGACCGCGATGTACGCCGCACCGTCGGGGCCCTGCACGACGACGCGGAGGCGCTCGATGTTCTCGAGCTCGTCGCGGACCGGGCCGACGGTGGCCGCCCCTTCCGCGTCGAAGTTGGCGACGATCATGCGGCGGCCGGCGAGCATCGCGATGGCGAGGCGCCCGTCCCAACTCGCCCACTGGGTGCCGGAAAGAAAGTCGCAGCCGCACATCCCCTCCGAATCGCTCACCACGTAGCCGGGCAGCATCGTGTCGGGGAGCGAGGTGTCGGTCATGATGGCGCCGGTGTAGCCGTTGTAGTTGCCGTTGCCGTCGTTGGGGTTCCAGCCGCCGTTTCCGCCCGAGACGAGGCGGGTCACCTCGTCGTCTTGGTTCGGGCCGTGCTCGCAGAGAAACACCTGGCCCGACAAGGGTCGGAAGGTGATGCCCTGGGGGTTGCGAAACCCGTAGGCGAAGATCTCAGGACGCGCCCCCGGGCCGAGGTTGGGGTTTCCGGGGGCGGGGTCGCCGTCGGTCGTGATCCGCAGCACTTTGCTTCCGAGGCTCGTCAGGTCTTGCGGGATGGTGGCCGCGCGGTTGTCGCCGCTTGTCACGTAAAGAAACCCGTCGGGACCGAACCGGATCCGCCCGCCGCTGTGGCCGCCCTCCGCGCCCCACGCGATCCCGGTGAGGATGTCGGCCTCTTCGGTGGCGGTCGTGTACCCCGCGTCGACGTTGAAGCGGCGGATGCGGTTGTCCATCGAGCCGCTGCGATTCGACGACGTGAACACGTAGACCCGGCGGTTCGTCGCGAACTCCGGGTCGACGGCGACCCCGAGCATCCCGCTCTGGGTTTGCGGCGCCACGTCAGCGGGCTCGGCCAGCGTGACGGGCGCGCTCGCGCCCGGCAGAAGCACCCGGAGGCGCCCCCCGCGCTCGGTGAAGAACATCGCGCCGTCGGGGGCAAAGGCGATGTCCCAGGGTCGGTCGAGGCCGGTGAGAAAGTCTTGGTCGACCGTGATGACCGGGTCCTCGGTCGAGACCGCAGTGGCGCGAAACACGTAGTCCGGGAGGTCGGCCGTGCGCGCCGTTAGGGTGTTGTCCCCCGGGACGGCGCCGAGGGTCCAGCCTCCGACCCGGGCCACGCCCTCCGCGTCGGTAACCGCGTCGGCTTCGGTGACCACGCCGTCCCCTGCGGTCACGGTGAAGGTGACGTCCCGGCCCACGATGGGTTCGTCCATCTGGTCGCGCACGATGACGGCCGGGGCCACCGCGACGGCCGTGCCGACGGTGGCGTACTGGGTGTCGCCCGCGAAGGCGAGCATGCTGCCGTTGGCGTCGGGGGTCGCGATGGCGCCGAACAACACGGGGGCGAGGCCCGCCGCTTCGCCGGTCAGCTCGTGCTCGCCGGGCACCGGCCCCAGCGTCCAGCTCCCCACCGCGGCGGTGCCGTCGTCGCCGGTCTCGGTCGTGACGTCGGTCGCGGTGCCGTCGCCGACGGTCACGGTGAATTCGATCGCCACCCCGGGCACCGGGTCGCCGTCGGCATCGGTCACCAACATGCGCGGGGCGACGGGCAACGTCGTGTTGACCTCCGCCGTCTGACCGTCGCCGGCGACCGCCCGGGTGACGGCCGGAGCCCCGACGATGCCGTCGCCGCCGCCGGAGCCGGAGGTGGTGGCTTCTTCCCCCCCGCAGGCGATGAAACCGAGCAACGTGATCGCACCGAGCACGGGGCGCGACGCACGAATGAAGACGTGATCCAGGTGGTTCATGGTTCGCTCTCGTGGCCCGCTCGGGCGCCTTGAAGTGAAGCACAGATTCGGGGGCTCGGGCATCCCCCACCCTCGCCGCGGCGCCGAGGGCGCGTTCAGCGCCGAGCGCCCGACTTGCGGGCGCCGCCCCGTCCTCGACCCTTCTTGCCGCGGCCGCGGGCGGGGGTCGCGCCGGTGTCGATCGCGTCGCCGTGTTCGTCGCGAAGCGTCTTGAGGCGGTCACGCAGACGGGCGGCACGTTCGAAGTCGAGGGACTCGGCCGCGGCGAACATTTCTTCCCGCAGCGCCATCGCCACCTCCAGGGGGTTTTGCTCCGCTTCCGCTTTGCCGCCCCGCTTCCGGCCCTTCTTACCGCCACCGTCGAGCCCGCGGCTCACGGCGGAGTAGTCGCGATTGCCCGACGCTGGCGACAGGTCGAAGATGGCCTTCTTCACCGTGGTGGGCGTGATGCCGTGTTCTTCGTTGTAGGCGGCTTGCACCTTTCGGCGACGCTCCGTCTCGTCGAGGGCATGACGCATCGAGTCGGTGACCTTGTCCGCGAACATCACCACCCGCCCCTCCACGTTACGGGCCGCGCGCCCGATCGTCTGGATGAGCGAGCGCTCGCTCCGCAGAAAGCCCTCCTTGTCCGCGTCCAAAATCGCCACGAGGGACACCTCGGGAAGGTCGAGCCCCTCGCGCAGCAGGTTGATCCCCACGAGCACGTCGAATTCACCCCGTCGGAGGTCGCGCAAGATCTCGACCCGCTCGATGGTGTCGATGTCGCTGTGGAGGTAGCGGACTTTGACGCCGAGCTCGGCGTAATACTCGGTCAGGTCCTCGGCCATGCGCTTCGTGAGGGTGGTGACGAGCACGCGCTCGTCGCGCTCGACCCGCTTGCGGATGAGCCCGAGGAGGTCGTCGACCTGGCCCGACACGGGTCGGACTTCGATCACCGGGTCGAGCAACCCGGTGGGGCGAATGATCTGTTCGGTCACGACGCCGGCGGTCTGTCCGAGCTCGAAGTCACCGGGCGTGGCGGAGACGAAGATCACCCGATTGAAATGCGCCTGCAGCTCGTCGAACTTCAGCGGTCGATTGTCGAGGGCGCTCGGGAGTCGGAAGCCGTGCTCGACGAGCGTCTCTTTCCGGGAGCGGTCGCCCCGATACATGCCTCCGAGCTGCGGCACCGTTTGGTGCGACTCGTCGATGAGCATCAGGAAGTCGTCGGGAAAATAATCGATCAGCGTGGGCGGAGGCTCGCCCGGCTTGCGAAACGATAGGTGCCGCGAATAGTTCTCGATGCCGTTGCAGAACCCCATCTGCTCCAACAGCTCGAGATCGTACATCGTGCGCTCTTCGATACGCTGCTTTTCGAGAAAGCGCCCTTCGCGGTCGAAGTATTCGAGACGCTCTGCGAGTTCGGTCCGAATGTTGGCGATGGCCTGCTCGCGTTGCTGGCGCTCTGTCACGTAGTGCGAGCCGGGGTAGATGTGGTAGCGCTCGAGGTCCTCGAGGACCTTGCCCCGGAGCGGGTCGATCTCTCGGATCGCCTCGATCTCGTCGCCCCACAACTCGACGCGGATCGCGCGGTCTTGCTCGTAAGCGGGAAAGATCTCCACCACGTCGCCGCGGACGCGAAAGGTGCCACGGTGAAAGTCGACGTCGTTGCGCTCGTACTGAATGTCGACGAGCCGCATCAACAGGTCGTCGCGCCGTATCGTCTCTCCGCATTCGAGGTGCACGATCAGCCCCTGGTACGTCTCGGAACTCCCGATGCCGTAGATGCAGCTCACCGAGGCGACGATGATCACGTCGTCGCGGCTCAGGAGCGCATGCGTGGCCGCGTGACGCATGCGGTCGATCTCGTCGTTGATGATCGCATCTTTCTCGATGTAGGTGTCCGACGAGGGGACGTACGCCTCGGGCTGGTAGTAGTCGTAGTAACTGACGAAGTAGCGGACGGCGTTCTTCGGGAAGAGCTCGCGGTATTCCGCGTAGAGCTGGGCCGCGAGCGTCTTGTTGGGCGCGAGCACCAGGGTCGGCCGTCCGTACGCCTCGATGACCTTGGCCGAGGTGAACGTCTTGCCGCTTCCCGTGACCCCGAGCAGCGTCTGAAAGCGCTCCTTCTTCGCCAGCCCGTCGCTGAGCTCAGCGATGGCGCGCGGCTGGTCGCCACGAGGCTCGAACGAGGTGACCAGTTCGAAGGGACTCGCCATGAGAGACCCTACCAGCGCCACCCGTCCGTTCAACCCCACCCGGTGCGGCCGGTCGAGAACTCAAGGTCGGTACATCAGCGGTCCTGGAGACGCGCTTCCCCCCGGTCCGCCGGCGCTTCCGGGCGGTCCGGCATTGGACGCGGCCCCGAACGGTGAACCCTCACCCGCGTCGGGGCAGGCGAGAAGGCCCGCATCGAAGCAGGGCGAGCTGGGGTCGCTCGCGTCGCCAAAACCGCACCCGCCGGCCATCGCGCCATCGTTCGGCGCCGTGGCGCTCGGCTCCTCCGCCGCGAAGAGGTGGGCGTGGTGGCAGCCGGTGAGTGCAGACAGCAACGCGAACAGAACGCTCGAGCGCCAAACGAACCGCATGGGACAACTCCTTTCGACGGGGACCTTCTACCGATAAACGGAGCCGGGTCGTCTTTTTTGGCGACGCTGGCTTCGGGCCGGGGTCTCGGGGTAGGTTCGCGGGCGTTCCCCCCCCGTTATGACCACCTCCGTTCGCTCCGTCGAAGAGCACCCCTACGCGGCGTTTCTGCACCGGGTGAACAAGCCCGCCCGCTACACGGGGGGCGAGGTCGGGGCGGTGCGTAAAGACTGGGCGTCGGTGGCGGCCACCGTCTGTCTGGCGTTCCCCGACGTCTACGACATCGGGATGAGCCACCTCGGGTTCAAGATCCTCTACAAGGTCCTGAACGACGACCCCCGCACCCTCGCCGAGCGCGCTTATTGCCCGTGGGTCGACGTGGAGCGCGAGCTGCGCGACCGGGCCCTCCCCCTCGTGTCGCTCGACACGCTGCGGCCCCTGTCGGACTTCGACGTCATCGGGTTCTCGCTCCAGTACGAGCTGACCTACACGAACATCCTCACGATGCTCGATCTCGGCGGGGTGCCCTTACGCACGGCCGACCGCGGGGAAGACGATGCCCTCATCCTCGCGGGGGGACCCAACGCCACCCATCCCGAACCGCTCGCGGCCTTCATCGACGCGTTTTGCATCGGCGACGGCGAAGAAAAGCTCAAGGAGGTGGCGCTCCTCTGGACCGAGCTCCGGACCGCCGGCGTCCCCCGGGCGGAGCGGTTGCGGGCCCTGGCCGCGCTCGGGGCGGTGTACGTGCCGTCGCTCTACGAGGTCGAGGAAGACCCGCTTTCGGGATTGCTCGTGGTCGCCGAGCCCGAGGACCCATCCGTGCCCTTCCCCGTCGAGCGCGCGATGGTCGACATCAACGCTTATCCGTTCCCCGACGATAGCCCCACCGGAGGTCCCGAGGCGATTTTCGACCGCACCAGCATCGAGATCACGCGCGGATGCACCGAGGGGTGTCGTTTCTGCCAGGCGGGCATGATCTACCGACCGGTGCAGGAGCGGGATCCCGCCCACGTCGAGGAGGTGGTCCGGAAGTCGCTCGCCCACAGCGGCAACGATGAAGTGTCGCTCACGGCCCTCTCGACCGCCGACGTCTCGTACATCCATCCGCTCATCTCCCGGCTCGCCCCTGAGCTCGCGGAAAAGGGGGTCAGCCTCAGTGTTTCGTCCCTACGCGCCTACGGGCTCCAGCCCGAGCTGCTCGACGAACTCAAGCGGGTCCGCGCGGGGGGCCTCACGTTCGCCCCCGAGGCGGGGACCGAGCGCATGCGGGCGGTGGTGAACAAGAACGTGACCGAGGCCCAGCTCATGGAAACGGCGGAGCGGGTCTTCGCCCGGGGTTGGCAGCGCATGAAGCTCTACTTCATGGTCGGGCTCCCGAGCGAGGAGGACGAGGACGTTCAGGGCATCGTGCAGACGGGGTC
Source organism: Myxococcota bacterium (assembly GCA_039027095.1). GTDB lineage: Bacteria > Myxococcota_A > Polyangia > Polyangiales > Polyangiaceae > JAPYTK01. Next base: position 99,438 of record JBCCLB010000009.1, on the reverse strand, counting down.
GCGAACCGCCGAGGTCGGCAAAGAGGTTGGCGGGCGTCGCGTCGACGTCACCGTGAGTGTGTCGACCCACGTGCCCAAGCCCCACACGCCGTTTCAGTGGTGCGCGATGGACTCGCTCGACGAGATCCGGCGCAAACACGCCCTGCTCCGAGAAGAGGCGCGAGCGCAACGGCGCGTAAAGAAGAGCCGGTCGGTGAAGCTGCGCACCCACGACAGCGAGTCGAGCGTGCTCGAGGGGATCTTCGCGCGCGGGGACCGCCGGCTCAGTGACGTCATCGAGCGCGCTTACCACCATGGGGCCCGCTTCGACTCTTGGGACGAGCAGCTCCGCCTCGACGTATGGGAGGAGGCGCTTCAGCACTACGCGATCCCGCAGCATCGTTACCTCGGCACCATTCCCGTGCCCGCCCGCTTGCCGTGGAGCCACATCGACGTCGGCCTCGAGGATGGTTTCCTCCTTCGCGAGTACCGGAAGGCGCTTCACAATCGTCTCAGTCCTCCGTGCGGCAAGGTCGCCGGAACCTTCATCCACCACACGAACCTCGCGGCCGCCGAGGCCGATCGCCGCCGCCTCGTCTGTTACGACTGTGGCGTGGCGTGTGACATGTCGACCATGCGGGACGACCGCCTCGTCAAGCTTCGTCGCCTCGACGCGTTCGGGCCCCCGACGTCGTCGTCGTCGTCCGTTCCTGCCCCCGCGTCGGTGGTCACGGCGGAACCGCGAAAAAAGTCGGGACCCAAAGTGGGCGATCCCGATGCGGGCTACCGATACCGGTTCCGCTTCGAGAAGAAGGGTGCGGTCGCGCTGTTGGGGCACCTCGACCTCGTTCGCGAGCTGCCGCGGATCTTTCGACGTCTCGACGTGGAGCAGGTCCACACCGGCGGCTACCACCCCAAACCGGACATGAGCTTTGCCCCGGCGTTGTCGCTCGGGGCGATGAGCCTCGACGAGTACGTCGATTTGAGGTTGTACCCTCGGTACGATCCCGCGGGGCTACGAGCGCTGATCGCCGACATGAACGACCGCTCTCCCGCCGGTCTCGTGTTTCTCGCCGCCCGCCGCTTCGAGCGCCGAGATCCACCCATCGGACGCGTGGTCGAAGGAGCGCGGCTGTTGCTCGCCTTCGCCCGCGATGTCTTCCCCGACCCCGAGGCGCTCCAGCGACGCTGCGACGCGCTGATGGCGCGGGAAACCCTCGAGGTGCGCCGCAAGGTCAAAGGATTGCATCGTTTGCTCGATCTTCGCCCACGGTTGTTCGGGCTCCGGGTCCTCGAAGATGCGCGCCCGTGGCTCGCCCGCGCCGGGGTCGCCGGAGACCTCATCGGCGTCGAAGCGACCGTGCACATCACCCCTCGCGGGTCGGTACGGGCCGCCGAGATCGCCGCGCTCCTGCACGCCGAACCCTCCCCGCACGAAGTTCCCGACCCCCCGCCGCATCGCGTGATCCGGCTCGCGCTCTTCGGAGCCGCACCCGGGGATCAGGCCTCGGGGCATGGCCCCAGTCCGCTGGATCTCGAGACGTTCCGCGCTGTCCCGCAGCGGGGGCGGCTCGGGTCGGGGGCCGCCAGGGTCGGGGGCGCCGAAGTTGGGGCCGCCGATGTCCGGGGATAGCGAGAGCAAGCCCCAAGTCGACCTCACCCGACTCGAGCGCCGGGTGGGGGCGGTCATCAAAGGAAAGTGGACGCTCGAGCGTCTGCTCGGGGTCGGAGGGATGGCGGCGGTGTACGCCGCGCGCCACGAGATCGGCCGGCGCGATGCGCTCAAGATCCTCCATCCGCACGTCGCGCGCGACGACGACATGGTGGCGCGGTTCAAGCGCGAGGCGAAAGCGGCGAATCGGTTTGCCCATCCGGGCGCGGTCGAGGTGCGCGACGTCGACGTCACCGCCGACGGGGAGCCGTTTTTGGTGATGGAGCTGCTGGATGGGCAGAGCCTGTCCCGGCGTATCCGCAAGCGAGGCAAGGTCGAGCCGGATGAGGCGCTGAGGATTGCGGAGGCTCTGCTCGACGTGCTCGTGGTGGCGCACGCCGAGGGCGTCGTACATCGCGACATCAAGCCCTCGAACGTCTTCGTCGCCCCCGACGGGACGGTCAAACTCCTCGACTTCGGCATCGCGAGGATCCGACCCGAGCCGGGCGCGGAAGGCCGGCATCGCACCTTGATCACCGAAGTCGGCACCACCCTCGGCACCGTGGCGTACATGCCTCCCGAGCAGCTTCGGACCAGCGACGTGGACGCCCGCGCCGACCTCTACGCGCTCGGGGCGACGCTGTTTCGCGCCCTCTCGGGCGAGCGCACGCACGACGAGACGGACGAAACCAAACTCGCGCAGGCCATCCTCACCCGTCCGGCGCGGTCGCTCGCCGAAGTCGAGCCCGACCTTCATCCGCGGATCGTGGCGGTCGTGGCGCGCGCGCTCGAGGCCGATCTCGAGGTCCGTTACCCCGACGCGGCGACGATGCGGGCGGACATTCAGGCGGTGATGGCCGGCCAGAATCCGCCCCACGCCACACCCCCGGCGAGACCCGAGGTGACGGCGTCGATTCCGGCGGGTGCGGACGCGACACCCACGGTGCGGATGCCCAGCCGCGAACCGGACGTGGCCCCGACGGACGTCGTGGATGTTGCCTCTCTCGAAGGCCCTGCCGTTGACGAGGGCCCTGCGGTCGAGGGCGACGAGGCGCCCACGGTCCGGTTGACCACGGAGAAGGAGCGCACGGCGGCCTCGAGGGCCACCCCGCCCCCGGCGGCGCGGGTGGGCAAGGTCGTCGACGACGACGACGAACATGACGACGCTACGACCGTGCGGCGAAAGGAAAGCGGTTCTCTGGAGGCGTTGGCAGCCGAAGGTCGCGGCGACGCGTCACCGCCCTCAGAGCTGAGCGCCGCCGCCGCGACCACCGCAGAGGATGAGGGTCGCGGGGCGGAGCCGCCGGGCACCAACGTGGGCACCATGGTGGGCGGGGTGCTGGTGGCGGCGGTCGTCTTCTCCGTCGCCTACGTCGTGTACCGCGCCAACACCGACGAGTTGGTGACGCCACCGATCTCGGTCGGCGCCCCCGAGCGGAGCGACCCCGAGGGGTCGTCGGCGCCCGCCCCGGGCGCTTCGGCGGGAGACGGCGAGCAGGACCCGGAGACGGCCCCTCGAGATGCTTCCGTGGCGCCCGCGGGGGCGACCGCTTCAGCGCCCCCCCGGGCCGTGACGTCGTCGTCCGCCGCAAATCCATCGCCCGCGCCGAGCCCGGTGACGCCGCGTCCGGGCGGAGCCGGCTCGGATCGGCCCGCGGGCTGGCCTTCGTCTTTCCCGACATCGCTGCCGACGTCGATCCCGGGCGGTCTGCCCGCGTTGCCGCCAGGGTTTCCGACCGCGCTTCCGTAGTTTGCCGGCTCGTGCATGGCGTCCCGGCTCGTCCCGCTCGGGATGCATGCCGCTTCGAACGCTCCGCCTGACGTAGGCCATCGCAACCCGCAGGGTGTAGCCGCCATGTCGAAGTACATCGTAAGCGGCGGTACTGGGTTCGTCGGACGTGCCTTGGTGTCGCATCTCCGGTCGCGGGGGGACGATGTCGAGGTGCTGTCTCGACGCGAGGGACAGAATCACATCGTCTGGGACCCGATGTCTCCGGGGCCGTGGCAGGAGGCCCTCGACGGGTGCGATGGCGTCGTGCACCTCGCGGGGGCACCCATCGCGGGCCAGCGATGGACGGAAGGCTACAAGCGCGCCATCGAGCAGAGCCGCCTTCGCTCGACCGAGCTCCTCGTCGCGGGCCTCGGCGTCGCAAAGAAGAAGCCTGGCGTGTTCGTGTCCGCGAGCGCGGTGGGCTTCTTCGGGGCGAACCGACCGGGGGAAGTCCTCGACGAAAAGAGCGCGCCCGGCGACGACTTTCTCGCGCGGGTGTGTCGCGGGTGGGAAAATGCCGCAGCGGCAGCCACCCCCAAACACGGCGTGCGGTCGGTGCGCGTACGTTTCGGGGTGGTGCTCGGAGAAGGGGGAGGCGCGCTCGACCGAATGGTGCTGCCCCTCGGGGTCGGCGTTGGCGTCGTCGGCCGCGGTGACAATGCGTTTTCGTGGGTCCATCTCGACGACGTCGTGGGGCTGCTCGTCCGCGCCCTCGACGACCCCGATTGGCAGGGGACCTACCACGCGATCGGGCCCGAGCCGGCCACGCAGCGGGAGGTGGCGGGCGCACTCGCGGCGGCCATGGGACGTCCCGTCATTCCGGCGCCGACCGCCGTGGTTCGGCTGGGGCTGGGAGACGCGGTCGAAGTCCTCACCGGGAGCATCGACGCACGACCGCGCCACACCCTGGCGGCGGGCTATGCGTTTCGGTTTCCCACGCTGGAAGGGGCGGCCACCGCCGTGCTCGGCTAGCGCGTCGTCGGGCTCCGCGGCGATGGGACGCGACCGGCCTGCCGCCGCGTCGTGGGGTGGGCGGGCGCCCCGCCCGCGCTACCCGTCGTCTTCTGCCTGCGTCGGGGCGACGCCGAAGCCGACGAGGAAAGCGGCATTCACGTCCGACTCGTCTTGGAGACACTCGGATAGATCTTCGAACTCGTCGCTGCAGCTGCTGTCGATCTCGAAGCGATTGTCGTCACAATCGTTGTCTTCATCCGCGCACGCGAGGGCTTCTTCGAACTCCGAAGAGCAGCCGTAGATGTCGGTTTGATCGGCGAGCGCATTCGCGTTGATTTTGCATGCGTCCAGGGCGCGGTCGCTGCACCGCGTGCAGAGACACTGCAACTCGCAAAAGTCATCCGCCGCGGAGCCGCACCCCGATGCGGCCGTGAGCAAGCAGGCGGCGAGGGAGGCGGTGGCGGCCCCCCGGGCGACGACGCGGAACCATGGGTGAAGGATGTTCATGGCCACTGGACCTCTCATGAGCCGATGCAGTTACTGTATTCGCGTTCTTCGTCGTTGCATTCGTTCGCGGGGACGAAAAAGCTGTCGTTTTCGCAGTCCGACTCGTCCTCGCGGCAATCCTGGAGGGCGTCGAACTCCTCCTGGCACCCGAACAGCGCGGCGACTTCCTCCTCGGCCTCGACCGCCCGAATGCAGGCGTTGGTATCCTCGGTGTTGCCGTCGATGCAATCCGAGAAGTCGTCGCAGTAGGCATCGAAACTGCGAGAGCAAGCCCCGCCGAGGAGCACGGTGGTTAGGGCGGTGGCCATCCATCGCCATCGCCTCGTCAAGCCAGTCATGGAGCAGAGGCTAGAGGAGACGGGCAGCAGGTCAAAGCGGATCTCCCCGGCGGCGCCGCGTCAGAGAAAGGGAAAGGGCTCCGGACAGCACGAAGCGGCGGCGCCGCAGATGTCGTCGATCCCCTCGACGATGCAGCTACACACCGTGCCGAGGTCATACTTGCAGGAGCAACGGTTGCCGACGCATTCGGTGGTGAACAAACCGCCGGCTTCGTCACACACGCTCCGGCTGCACGAGGTGACGCCTCCGCCGCCCCCGGTCGCGGCCCCCGAACTGCCACACTCGAACGTCTCCCCCACGGGAATGGGGGCCAAGACGCAGATCGGTTCACCTCCGCTTCGTCGCCCCGTTTCACCCCCGCCGCCGGCATCGGCCGGGGCACCTCTCTCGACCCGAACGTCGCCCGCGCATCCCGCGCCGAACACGAACACCCATCCCATCCAAGCCCGATGTCGTTCAGCCATGGGTGGAATGTTACAGTCTAGACAAAATCTATTACACTGAAATTTTCTTCTTTCAGTGTAATCAGATCGCTTCTCCGCGGGCTTGAAACACCCCGCGCAGCTCGGTCTGAACCTCGGGTGTGAGCCCGCTGAACGCCTGCCGCACGGTGGTGAGAAAGAGCTGACCCCGAGCCCGTTTGAGCGCTTCGGCGGCGACGGCACGCTCTTCTCGGCCTTCGTGTTGGAACACCCCGAGCAGGAGGTCGGCCGCCTCCCGCGTGTCGATGCGCGCAATCGCCTTGAGGGCCGACGTGCGGGCCTCGCGATCGCTGCTTTCGCGGAAAATGCGCGCCAGGGGGTCGAAGGCATGCGGGAACCGCAGCGCCTCGACCGTCTCGTAAGCGCGGCGACGCACGTCGCCGTCCTCATCGGTGAGGGCGGCCCGCATCGTGACGAAGGTGCGCTTGTACATGAAGCGCTCGAGGGCCTCGACCACGTGGCGACGCACTTCTTCGGAACGGTGTCGGTACAGCTGCTCGAGCGGCGACAAGATGGAGTACAGCTCGACCTGCCCCAAAAGACGCGCGAGGACCACCAGCGCGTCGGGATCGGTCTGGGCTCCCTGTGCATCGATGTCGAGGGCCTGGAGCCGCGCGACCAGGGCGCGACGCCGCGTGACCTCGCTCCACGTTTCGGCGTCGAGCACGATGTCGCCACAGGCCTGGGCCGCGGCGCCGCGCTGCTCCCATTCGACCAGGTCGACGTGCCATACATCGGGAAAGGCCGCGTCCTGGCGCAGGTGGCTCGGCAGCGGGCTGGCATCGACATTGGCGTTCTGCACGCCCGCGTAGCGCTTGGCCGCGCGCGCGTAGTGCTCGCGCCGAGACGATTCGAGCTCCAGCCCCGCGAGGACCTCGTACAAGTTCCCGACGGAGGCAAACTGGCTTTGGCGTGCGAGGGCGACGATGGCGGCCAGCAGCGCGTTTTCGGCCATTTCGATCGCACCTCCGCGTTCGATGACGGCGTTGGCCACCTGACGCCACATGCGGGCCTGCTGGTCGGTGGCATGATTGGCGAGGTTGCTCATTCCCTCGGCTTCGGCGTAGCTCGCCATCTCCGCGGCGAGGGTCGCCCCGGCGGTAAACTCGCGCTGTCGCTCCGCTTTCGTGATCGCGTCTTCGTAGCTCTGCAGGGCATAGTAGCGGAGGTTGTCCTCGCGAAGAATACGCACCACGTTCACGTAACCCTCGAGGACGTGCTCGTACTCGCCGCTGCGCTCCCCGATGGCGATCAAGACCTGGTAGCAATCGAACGCGCGCTCCCGTTGACCGATGCGCTCGTAGCGGTCGGCCGCCTCCTCGAGCAGATGCACCGCGCTCACGACGGCGTTGCGGGCGGCGCGCTCATCGTCGACCCGCACGCAGCACCGGGCGAGGTTGAAGCGCGCCAGACCCGCGGCGTACAGCTCGTGGCCGTCTTGACTCAGAGCGTCGCCGAGGCGGGACCAGAGGGTGCGCGCGGTGGCGAAGTCTTCCCCCTTTTCTCGGCAGATCGCGGCGTGCGCCACCATCGACGCGGATTCGTAAATCGACGCCGCCTCCAGGTGTTGCTTCGGGTCTTCGGTTCGCATCGCCCACGCCTGAAGGGTTCGGGCCCGATCGATGGGCGGGACGCGGTCGAGCAGCTCGCGCGCGGCTCGGTGCTCGCCGCGGTACCAGTCGACACTGAGCGCATGGCGTGGTTTGTCGAGGGCGACGAACACCTCTCGGAGATCGTCGAGCATGGGGCGGTACTCGGCCTCCCGGGCGCTCGTCTTGTGGGTGGCCGCCTGACGGAGGAGTTCCCCCGCTTGCACGGCGTTGCCCGCCCGCATCGCCTGGCGGCCCTGCTGGTGCAGCACGCGGAGCGGCGCCGTCGAGCCAAGCGGGTTCATCGCGAGGCCCTCGCCCCGGACGAGGTCACCCGCGCCGGGGAGGCGGACGACCCGGGTTCGACGTCATCGAGAATGCTCAGCGCGGCTTCGGCCCGCTCTTTCCCCCCGGACAGCGTGCTGTGGTCCACGACCCAGTACGCGTGCAACAGGTCGAGGTAATCGAGGTTGAGGTCGCCGCCGCTGGGCAGCATGAACACCGAGGCCATCTGCACCGTCTGGGTCAGCTCCTGCACGATCTCGCGCGGTATGTAGAGGGCGGCGTGGGTGAAGACGTGGAGGGTCGGGGGATCGCCACCCCGTCGACTGGCGTCGAGGATCCCGATCAGCTCGCGAAACACCCGCCCGGGGTTGCGCCCCCGCTCGCCCTTGAAGGAGAGCAGGTGGGCCGTGGGCAGGGCCTCGCCCTGGGCCGCATGGGGTTCGTAGAGGCGGGCGTCGAAGAAGCGCACCGTGACGGTGGCCCCTTCGAGCAACAGCTTCTTGCCCGTGGCGAGCGCCATCGCCCGGGCGAACGTCGCGCGGTCCCCTCGCATCGAGGCGCTGGCATCGATGAGCAAGAGATGTTCATGCCCCTCCTCCTCGTGCTGCTGCTCGCGGGCGTAATAGAGGACTTCGTGGTCGAGCATGCGACGGCTCAGCTCCTCGTCGTCCCAGGCGAGCTCCGTCAGCACGAGGTTGTCGATCGAACCCCGGCGGCCGAGCCCGGCGTAGCCGAAGGCGGCCACGGTGCTCGCCGCGGGTTTTGCCTTCGTCTCGAGGACGCTCGGCAAGAGCTCCAACGAGAAGTTCACGACGTCGTTCGCCTCGGGGGTCTCGAGTGAGTTGAGAAGCTCGACCTGGGCGAGCGCACCGCCTTCGCTCAAACCGGCCATGCCGAACAACCGGAGGGTATCGAGGTCGAGGGAGTCGGTGAGGGTGAGGATGAGCAGACGCGCGGCCGCGATGGCGCCGAGACACTCCTGTTCGAAGCGACGGTCGAGCTGACGGTAGAGCCGGATGAGGGTCTCGGGGGTCAACCGCTCGAACAGGGACCCGTCGAGCGGGAGCTGCGCGCGGTAGCTCGGGCGCCGCTCCAGGCGACGGGCGATGTCACCGAGAACGCGGGCGAGCACGACCGTAATCACGTCGTCGGTCATCTTCAGCTGGGGTGCCCGTCGCGCGGCCTCGCTCTGATGGGCCTCTTCGAGCACGTCGCGGTAACGGAGCGTCGCCCGCTGCAAGTGGTCTTCCGCGCCCTCCCAGGTCACCCGGGGGCCGAGTTCGATCTGATGCGCTCCGGCCGCCAGCACCATCCCGAAGTCGTGGACCACCGTGAAGGGCAGCTCCAAGCCCAAGCGCCGCAGGTCGTCGTGCCACTTGACGGCACGCAACGATGCCGTCGAGCTGTGGGGCTTCACTTGCGATAGGGCCAGGCTTCCGATGGGGCCAGCCACTTCGGGCGGGGTGCTCGCCACCCCGGAGGTCTACTTTTGGGTCGCCAGGCGAGCAAGGTGCGGGCGCACTGGGGTCACCGCGGGGGCTGGCCGCGGGACAGGAGCCAAGCGCGGTAGGCTCGCCCGGCGGCGACGTATCGCGCGCGGAGCGCCGGGTCGGCCTGGAGCCTCGGGTCCCAGACGCGCCGCAAGGCGGGGAGGTCGCGCACGCCGTAGCGGGCGAGCACCTGGGCGCGATGGTGCGGCCACACACTGAGCTCGACCGCGAGCGAGGCGTAATTCTCGACCGTGAACCCCGGCGTGGCGGCGGGCGTGACGGGGCGGGGGGCAGGAGCCGTCGGCGCGCGAGGGGCGGGGGCCGTCGGGGCGACAAAAGGAAGGGGTTGTCGCCCGAGCTTCGAGGGGTCGACGACACCCGTGCGGTCGGAGAGCTCGTCGTCACGGAGCGCCGCCACCATCACGGTGGCTTCGTCGGCGTCATCGCCTTCCCTCACGAACGTGGTTTCGAGGTCGGCATCGGTGAGCGCGGCCACCAGACCGGTTTCGGCCGCATCGTCGTCGTTGGGCACGACGACGACTCTGGGGGTGGTGGCCGTAGCGTCGTCCTCGATGAGGGCGGCGACGATGCCGGTGGCATCCAGGTCGTCGTCGTCGTCGGGCGAAGCCGACCCCCTGGCGACGGATGCAAACGGAAGCGCATCTAAGGCGAGAAGCTCGGGCACGAGCGCCGCCGAGGTGGCATCGATGGAGCTCCCAAGCGAGGACGCAGCGGAAGACGCAGGGCGAACCGCCCCGGAAAGCTCGGCGTCGCTCACCGCGGGCACCAGGGTGACGGTCGCGCCTGCGCCTCGAGCGGGCGGAAGCAAATGGGCCACGGCGGGAGGGGGCGGCGCATCGGGGTCGGGGGCCACGAAGGGGAGCACCTCCCCCAAGATGATGGAGGGCGCGGTGATGGTCCCATCGATGGCCGCGTCCGGGGAGGGAACGGCCGGCTGGTGGTGGTCGGCGTGTCCACCCCGGTCGGCGCCGGCGGGGTCCGGAGCGCCCGCGGGGGGGCGCGGACTTGGCACGACCGTCGCCGAGGGAGAGGGCGCCGGCGGCGGCTCGGGGAGATCGAGGGCCGCGATCACGTGATTGGCCGCCGCGTTGGCCCCGCGGCTCCTAAGGCGCGTCGCTTCCATGAAATGGCGGGTCAGCACGCGAAAGTCGGACCGCAACACCGGATCGTCGGCGACCCGCTGCATCCACACGTCGTCCAACGCCGCCGCGAGCGCGGGGGTGAGGCCCATGCGGGTCAGGAGCGCATCCCGCGCGTCTGGCTTCGCGACCCGGAGGGCGGCGACGAAGGCGGCGTAGACGTCGAGGGTCACGTGGTCGAGAAGGGCGGGGCGCGCCGCTTCGAGCTTGGCCTCCGCCGCTTCGATCTCGGCGGCGCCCTCGGCCCGACGGCGGGCGCGCGCACCGGCGGGGGAAGGCACGAGGGTGGCATCTCCCACGTGGACGACGGGGAGCCACAGGGGTTCGCGTCGGGCCGCGCGCTCGAGGATTCGGCGTCTTCCCTTCTTCGCCTTGCGGGCCAATCGCGGCGACGCGTCGTACCGCGAGGCCCACCGCCGGCCCAGTCTCGCCACGTCCCCGAGGTTGAGGCCGAGACCGTCGAGCATGTCGAACGGGGCGAGGTCGATCTCATAGCGGTGGAGAAACAAGAGCCAGGGCTCCAGCTCTTCCTCCAACGGCGTCACCGCGCGCGCGATTCGGTCCTGATGCGCGGAGACGGCACTGCGGTAGGCGACCATCTCGGCCCCTCCCTCGGCGAGCGCCACCGTCCACGCGAGCTCGCCGGCGGCAAACGTCGACGCATCCAGCGCTTCGGTCTCCAGCGCTTCGGCGCGACCGAATCCGGCGTCGACGTCGACGTGAACGGCGGCGAGCTGCTCGAGCGCGACGCCCCCGCGAGGCGCGAAGGCCGCCGGGTCGGCGGACGCAGCCGAGGGCATGCCCGCGCTCACGCTCCGTAGGCGTCGCGAAGGGCGGCCACGGTGGCGTCGTCGAGCTCGGCGGTGGGCTCGAGATCGCGCTGACGCTGAAACGCCTTCAGGGCGGCGCGGAATTGATGGTCATCGTGGGCCACGTACTGGTCTTCTCCCTCTTTCGTTGCCGCATACAGCCCGAGCGCGGTGAGCCGTTGGCGGGCCCCCGAAGGCTCGTCGATCGGATCGAGATCCCCGAGCTTCATCCGAAAGCGGCGGCGGTCGCTCAGTTCGATGAGCACCTCTCGCACGTGCACGTCGACCTCGAAACTCAGGTTGCCGTCGGCGTCGGTGGTGCCCTCCACGACGGGATCGAGGCCGGCGATGGTGTACGCGGTATCGGCCACGGGGGAATCGTTGTGGGTCAGCGTCAGCGACACGGGCAGCTTCGGGACGGTGGCGACATAACGATTGGTCGTCTCCTTCGTGAAGGGATTGCGCCTCGCGGGGCGGTCGGGGACGAAGAGAATGTCCCCCGCCTTGAGCATCGCGCCATCGACCCGCTGCGCTTTGAGGTCGGCGTTTTTGGGGTGGTTCCATACCTCGGCGGGGGCAAATCCGAGCCGGTGGGCGACCCGTACGAGGTAGTCCCCCTGACGGATCACGTAGGGCTTCATCGCGCTCATGCCGGCCTCGGTCGGTGCACGTCGGGAAAGATCACCTCCCCGGACTGGTCGAGGACGAGTTCCGCTTCGCCCTTGTCGTCGAGGGTGCCCGTGGTCTCGGTCCCGTCGGCGAGCACGACGATGAACCGCTGCCCCGAAAGCGGCGCCCCCGTTTCGTCGCTGAGGGCGATGGTGGTGCGCTTCGGCGCTTCCGGCGGATCGAGGGCGTCGACGGGGTCGTCGGTGCAATTCAGCTTCACGAGCTCGCCCTTGAGCTTGGCGACCTTGGCGAGCCCGAGAAAAGCCGCCTCCGATTCCATCAGCACCTTCTTGCTCTTGAGCGTGATCTGCTCAGGGGCCTCGAGGTTCAGCGCATCGGTTGCGCGGGTCGCGAGCGTTTCCCCGCAGAGCCGGAGGTTGGGCGCCCGAAGTTCGATCCCATCGGAGGTCAATCGGATGACGCTGTCGCCGACGGCCAATTCCAGCTCCTTGTCCGAGGTGATGCGGACGGTCCCGGTGCCGTGCGTGGTGGCGCTCCCCTCGACGTGCAAGGTGTGGGACCGGCGGGCATCGTGGGCGCCGACGATGGTCGTTTGGTGGCCGGCCACGCGGACGGTGTGGTCGTCACCGTATACCGCCTGTGCCGCGCCCTTCACCTCGACCCGATCGTGTCCTTCGACGACAACGTTACGTCGTCGCCCCACGGTGACCTCCGCGTCGCCGGTCACCGATTGCAGGGACGATCCGGCGGCCGAAACCTGGTGGTCGCCGAGTACGTTGACCACCTGAGCCCCGCCGACTTGCATCGACTGCCCGAGGGTGGCGACGAGGGCCTGGTGGCCGTGGGCGACGAGGGTTTGCGTGCCGGTGACGGTCACGTGGTGGTTTCTCCCGACGTCGGCGACGAGATCGCGTTCGGCGTGCAGGTAGACCCGCTCTTCTCCGGCGGCGTCGTCAAACGAAAGCTCGTTGTACCCTTCCCCCCCCGGCGTCGATTGCGTGCGAAAGCCACTGGTGGCTTTCGCGTCGGGGAGGTCAAACGGGGTGGGATGCGTGCCGTTGTAGACGCTTCCCGTACACAATGGTCGGTCGGGATCCCCTCCGAGAAACGACACCACGACTTCGTCGCCCACGCGGGGGATGAACTGCGCCCCGAAGTGCGTTCCCGCCCACGGCTGTGCCACGCGAATCCAGCATGAGCGACGGTCGGGGGGGCGCTCGGCGAGGTCCCAGTGAAACTGCACCCGGATGCGACCCTGATCGTCGGTGCTGATCGCTTCCCCTTCGGTCCCGACCACCGTTGCGGTCTCGGGTCCAGCGCGACGGGGATGGGGCCATACCGGCGGGCGCGGCGCGACGGCTTCGGGCACACACGTGAAGGTGTTGTGATAGGTATCGACGTCGAGAGCGTCGCTGAGCTCGGCGACGGTACCCTCGTGGACGACGGACCGTACGAGATAACCCACGTTGAGGTGCTCGAGGGGATGGTCCTCCACCGTGAAGCGATGGCCCGGCACGAGGCGACGAGAGGTGGAGGCGCCGGACGCCTCGTCGCGTCGGCTCCGGTGTTGCTCGAGCGTCCATTGCGCTCGCGCGTCTTCGAAGCGAGCCGCCGGCGCGGCGTCTTCGATCTCGGCGTGGGCCGCGTGGGGCCGCATGCGTAGCTGTGACCCGCCGACCCCGGCCGCCCGGGGGTCGCGGGCCTCGGCTTTGGTGAGATTGGGGAGGCCCGGGCGGCGAAAGTCGTAGTCGCCCTGGAGTACCCGTTGGGGCCGGAGCCTCCGTGTCCGTCCGAGCCGGGTGATGCCGTCGAAGGGCGCATGGGCCGCGGTCAGGGCATCGGTGTCCCCGACGAACCGAAGGGCCGCGCCGCCGGCGATCTCCGGGGTGAGCGCCGCAACGTCTGCGATGATGACGCGCTCTCGCCCGGGCGCGTCGGCGTCGCCGTCGTCGGGATGCTCGAAGAGGAAGAAGATCCCCTCGGAGGCGAGAATGCGTCGCAGGAAGTCGTAGTCGGACTCGTCGCGTTGGGTGAGGTAGCGACGGGGCCGATGGGGACCTTCGACGCGGACTGCATGGTCGACGTCCCAGCTCGTGAGCAGCTCGGCCGCCACCTCGGCCACCGTGAGGTCTTGCCAGATGCGATGGTCGACGTTGAGATCGAGGAGCGCGAGTCGCGGCTCGAGGGTGAGCCGTACTTCGAAGGCGTCGCGACCGAGCGGGCCCGTGACCTCGAACGCGGTGACGAGCCCGTGCACGGGCCGGGGCCCCAGCCGCAAAGTCGCGCGGCTGCCGGGGAGGGTGCCGTCCCACTCCTGGAGGCGCGACGCGGCGACCGGGGCCCGAGCGACGATCTGGAAACGGTAGGCTTCATTGACCTGCTCCTCGCCGCGCAACGACTTGACCTGGAGCTCGTCGGGAGAGGCGACTGGACTCACGAGGGCAAAGGTCACGTCGTCACTCATGGCGCGGAGACTCCGGTCGGGGTGGCGTTCTCGTGGGCAGCGGGCGGGGTGAGGGTGGGGTCGGGCTCGTCGGCGGGCGCCTCGGGATCCCAGCGATGCTCTGGCGCGACCTTGTCGATGACAGCGTCGTCGACGGTGGCGTTCCCCGAGGACGTCCGCCCCCCAAAAAGCGCGGGCCGGCCTCCCGCGCCGGGCCCGCGGCCCGCCCCGGCGCCCGACGGGTCGTCACCTCGGAGCGCGGCGAACACCCCGCCCCACTCGTCCACATTGGTGCCGCTGGTACCGATTTCGGTGCTCTCCATGAGCTTCTCCGCCTTCTTGATGCGGTCACGGATCTCGCCCGCCATCCCAAGAACCTCCTGCCCCTTATTGAGAAAGCCGGTCGCGGCGCCGAGGACTTGACCGAGGCCATCGGCGAGGGCGCCGTTCAGGATGTCCTCGACGAAGCCCCAGAAAGGGAGGAATACGTTGCGGAACATGCGCGCATGGAGCGACGGCAAAACCGCGAGGTAGGCCTCCATGGTCATCGCCTCGGAGCCCGCGCGCGCGCGGGCCGACAGCAGCACCTCGACCATGTCGCGCATCGCGAACCCCGTGGCCACGTCGAGAAAACCCGCCCGGTCGACGGCGGCCTTCTGCGCAGGTTCGAGCAAGGCCCACGGGCTGAGCGCTTTCCCCTGCAGATTGAGCTTGGCGTTCCCCCATTCTGAGGGAAGCAGTTGCAGAACTTGCTCGACCAAGGCGTCTACGAGGTGGGCACGCCCGTGCTCGAGGAGGCTCTCGAGCCGAAAGGTCGATGGCCCGACGAGGAGGAGGCGATCGTAGATCGACCGAATCAGCTCCGAGACGATTCTGAAGATGTAGCCCGCTACGTCGGCCACCACGGGGGGCGCAACCGCCTCGTCGAGGGCACGCAGCACGCTCGCGATCGCCGCCCCTCCTCGCTGGCCAGCCGTGGCGCTTCGCGCGTGCAGATTTGCAGTGCGGTCTGTGCCGAACGCGATGTCGAGAAACGCGTCGCCCGGGGTTGTGGCGTCGTCGAGGGTGAAGAGGTCGAGGAGCTCGTTCTTCTTTTGCACCGCCGGGGCCACCTTGTCGCCGATGGCATCTTGGAGGAGTTCCCCCGCGTCGAGGGACATTCCCCCGCCGTCGCGCTCTTCCCCTTCCTCCGCCGCCGCGACGTCATCTTCCAAGGCGCGCGGTCGATACCAAATGGGATAGATCGGGGCGCGTCGCTGTCGGATGGCGTCGATGGTGCACGCGGCGCAGGCTGCTTCGAGATTGGGCTCCCATTGGAGTTGGAGTTCGACCGCCATGCGGGCGCAGAGGCTCACGGCGACGCCGTTGATTTTCGCCCCCCAGCTGAGCACGTCGCCGACGACGGGGAGGTTACGAAGCTGGTCGCCGATGAAGGGGAGGTCGACGAGGCTGCCGCCGGGAGCGCTGCCATCGGGACCGGTCGGGAGCTGGGCGACCTGGCTTCGGAGCAATTGCTGGTACTTGGCGCGCAGTTCGTGGGTGGCGCGGCCGACCTCGTGAAGGGTCGCGTAGTCGATGTCCTCGGTGTCGAGGCGCGTGGCGAGCGCCTCCCCCTCGGCGATGAGCGGGGCGAGGTCGAGGGTGGAGGCGGCGCCGGGGACGGCGGGGCTCGTCGGACCGCCGAGCAATCCCCCCACCAAACCGAGCATCGATTGAATGGCGGCGGCAGCGTTGCCACGGTCGTCGTCGGGGCTCGGCGGGCGGTTGCCAGCGGCTTGCATGGCCGACATGAGCGCGTGCATCGTTCCGTCGAGAAAGACGAGCTCGCGCTGCAAAGCGGCACGGTGGGCGATGCCGCGGCCCCCCGCGACGCCGTCGAGGCCGTCGGGCGCGAGGTCGTCGATGGCCTCGACGGTACCAAAAAGAGCTTGGGCATCGAGATGCACGCGCCCGAAGTGGATGAGCTCGATGGTGCCCGAGGCGGCGGACGCATTGCGGGTCCCTTCCCCTGCGACCGCTTCGACGATGACCTCGTCGGCGTCGTCGGGTCGGTCGAGGCGGGTGCCATTGAGGAGATCCGAACGAGCGTCGGCGTAAACGAACGGCTCGCGAGCGACGGGGGTGAGGGCCTTCTTGGCGGCCTCGATGCGGTCGTTGCCCTCGTCGTCCTGAACGAACGGGTCGATCATCGACATGGCTCAGTCTCCCGCCAGCACCGTCGCGCCGGTGGTGATGACCTTGCCGCCGGGCTTGTCGACGGGGTCGTTGCAGGTGATGGCGGTATCGCCCATTCGGGCCGCGCCCTGGTCTTCGAACAAGACGGTGCTCGAGCCGAGTTGCACCGTGCCCTCGTCGGAGGGGGGCGTTTGAAAGCTCGTGCCTCCGATGGGCAGATGGGGTGGGTCGTTTTTCGCTTTGCTCCCCACGACGGCCGCGGCCTCGTCTTCCACCTGCACCGAGGTCGCGAGGGCGTCGCCGAGCGTCCCCTTGAACGGCATCGGCGTCGGGGTGGGGACGGGGCCGGCCGGCGACGGAACCATCACGACATGCGTGTCGAGGGCCACGACGAGATCGTTGGCTTTCGCGACGGGTTTGGTCACGGGGCGCCTCCTCCGTGTTGCCGGAGCCAATCACGGTAGCCGGCCGTGATTTCGCTGAATCGCATGCGCACACGAACGTTCTGCAGGCGCGCCTTCCAGTAGGTATCGAGGGCATGCAACGCATCGGGGCCCGCGACGCGATAGCGCTGGAGGACCGCGCCGAGTTGGTCGGGCATCCATTCGCGTTCGACGCAGAACGACGCGTATTGCTCGAGGGTGAGATGAGAGGTCCTCCCGTCGCTCGTTGCCGTCGGCCCAGAAGAGGTCGCGGCAGAGGTCGAAGCGCCGGGCGACGGCGCGGGGACGACCACGACCGCGTCGGGGGCGGAGCCCGTAGCGGCGGGCATCCCCGCGGGTGGGGCGGGGGCGGGCGAAGGGACCCGCGCCGGTACGGGCGAAGGCACTGCGGGCGGTGGTGACGGTGAGCCCGCGAGGGGCGTTGCGATCTCAGGCGGCGACGTCGCGACGGGCGCCTCCCCCTCGGTGGGGACGCCGCCGGGGGGGCGGAAGGGCAGCGCGAGACCGAGGTCGGCCAGCGCGACGTTCACCACCGACATGGTCTGGTCGACATCGCTTTTGCGGGCGGGACGGGGCGGATAAGCGGTGGGCGGCGGCACCGCATTCTTGTTCGGGGTAAAAGGCAATACCGGTCCGAGCGCGGCAATCGCTTCGTCGGTGGCCACCGCCGTCGCGTCGGGATTGCCCGCCCCCGATGCGGTGCCCATGACCGGGGCCGGGGGCACCGGAGACGGTGCGGACGCGGCGAGGGCCGCTGGAGATGGCGCTGGGGGCGGCGCCGGCGTGGCGACGACGGCGGCCGGAACGACGGCGGGCGCGCGGGTCGGGGCGGGTGACGGTTCGGGAGGAGAGACGAAGGCCGGGACGGGTGCCTTGGGGGCTGGCTCGGCGGGGGCGGGCGATATGGGGGCGGGCGATGCGGGGCTGGGTGGAGGGGGAGGTTCGGGATCCGGGGCGATCGGTGTGGTCCCGGCGACGCCGGGGATTTTTGCGGGGCCAAGCACCGAGTCGGGGGCCTCTTTCGGGCGGGCGACGCGGCGCATGATCTCCCAGGCCTGATCGAGGCGACGCCAATCCTCGGCGCGGGTCGACACGAGGACGAACGCGACGGCGTCGAGGAGCTCGCGGGCGCGCTTGATTTGCTCGGGGACGACGCCGGGTTTCGCCACCCGTCGCTCGGTGAAATTTTGGAGACCATCGTCGGGGGTCAACGCCAACGCGGACAGCGCGAGCGCGCCTTTGCGCACGACGGGATCTTTGCGGTCGTCCCCCATGGGCATCCTTCTCTTCGCGAACGCTCAGGGGGCGAGCAGCAGGACCTTGGGTTGACTGGGTACGATTCGCACGCCCGGGGCATTGGTGCTGTTCTGCACGTTGGCGCTCGTCAGACGCGTGCCCGGCATGCCCACGATCAACACCGTGAAGGCGCCCGTGAGCGGACGGCTCGGACCCATGACGGTCCCCGAGGCGACGCCGGTGACCACGCCGACGTTGTCGCCGTTGGTGATGGGGACCGTGGTGGCTAGGTTGTGGGCGGGGGTGCAGGCGAACAAGACCTTCGCCTGGGCCGGAATGGCGGTCGGCCCCATTGCGATGTCTGGATAGGGAATAGGGACCGGGGCGGGGGAGGGCGGCGCGGGGGTGAGACACACATCGGGAAAGGCGGTGTCGGTGCCCATCATTTGGGTGTTGGCGAACATGGGTATCCTGACGGTGAACGTTGTCTATCGATACGAAGCGCGAAGCGTCAGCCGATGTGCACCTGCTCGCCGTCGACCTTCACGACTTGGCGCGCCGTGACGACCGTATTGTCGGCGCTGATGCGGGCGCTGTGGTCGGCGCGATGGTCGAAATGGCGCGCGCGGAGCTGGTCGAGCTCCGTCACGGTGCGGTACACCCGGGCCGCCTTTTGGGTGACCCGCTCGACGACCGTGTCGAGGGTGCGCGTTACGAGACCCGCTTCATCGAGCCGACCGCGGAAGCGGCGCACCACCGCGGTGAGGGCCTCGGTCGCCACCTCGGCGGCCTCACTTCGCACCTTCAACGCCCGCCCCGTGAGCTCGAGCGTCGCGCGTGTTTGCACGGAGACGCCCGCATCGCCCTCGAGCTCGAGCTGCCCCCCGCGACTCCTCACCCGCATGTCGCCTTCGACCTCGAGGGTGGCGGGCTCTGTGTGTGCGTCGTTTCGCTCGAGCACCGCGAGGACGAAGGGCTCGGGCGCGCGGGTCATCAACACGCGGTCGCCCGGACGGGGGACGAGCAGGCAGCTCGCGGCGCGCCGGGTCCAAAGCGGCGCCTCATCGCCCTGCTCCGACGGCGCTCGCCCCGACGGCGCTCGCCCCGACGGCGCTGGCTCGAGCGCGACCAGGCACCCTCTATCGACGCACCGAAGCACGACGCCGGCGACCAGCCCGGAAGGTATGGCGATCCCCCGCGAGGGTGCGGTGGCGGTCGTTTCGGCGAAGGAGGACGGGCCGGGCGAGGACGAGACCTCGTTGGCGCTGCGGGCACGGGGTCGTGTCGGCGTCGACGTGGGAGAGGGAAAGGGGAACATGTTCTCTTTTCGCAATCAGGGCGGGGGTTGAAAGGCTTCGGCGCGCGCGAGTTTTTCGTCGTCGCCGAGGGCGATTCTGCGACCGGGGCCGAAGATGGCGCCGTCTTCTCGGGTGCGATGAAATCGGGTTCGAAACAGGGTCGCGCCCGTAAAGTCGGCGCCGCGGAGGTCGGCTTGGTGCATCTCGGCGTACGTGAGGTCGGCTCCGGCGAAGGACGCCGATTCGCATCGGGCCCGGTGAAACACGGCCTGATGGAGATCGGCGCGGGCGAGCCCGGTCGCGGTGAGGTTGGCCTCGACGAAGATCCCGGAGCGGAAGCAGCCCTGGTCGAGGCGGGCCTCGCTGAGGTCGGCCCCCATGAAGATGGCGGCGGTGCCTTCGACCTCGCGCAAGTCTGCCCCCGCGAGACGCGCCTCCCCGAAGTTGGCATTCGGCACCCGGGCGCCGCGGAGGTCGACGCCGGCGAGGTCACACTTGGTGAATTGGCCGTAGGGGGCGACGAGCCCCGACAAGTCCCGGGCGCCGAAGCGACTGTCCACGAGTACGCACCGATCGAGCGTGGTGTCGGTGAGGGTGACGGCGCGAAAGTCGGCCTGGTAGTACGTCGCTTGGGTCAGGGTAGCCCCGGCGAGGTTCATCTCGTGGGTATCGACCTCGAGCATGCGGACGCGGTCGAGACGGCTCTTGGCGAAGCTGGCCCCGCGCAGGCTCGAGCGCACGAAGACCGGGACCGGCAACTCCATGTCGACGAAGCGGGCGCCGTCGAGTTGGCTTTCCGCGAAGGTGGTCGCGGTGAGCTCGGCGCCGGAGAGGTCGGCCTGGCGGAGGTCGCAGTACGCGAACGTCGCGTGGCGGAGGCGGGCCCCCGTGAGGGTGCAGCCGACGAAGCGACACTTCACGAGGTTCGCCTCGGTGAAGTCGACGTCGCGGAGCTGGTCGCCGGCGAAGGTCACGTCCTCGAAGGTGGCTCCTGACAAGTCCGCGCCGCGAAGATCGAGCGCGGACAGATCCCATCGTTGAATGGGCTCGGCGTCGTCGATGGCCTCGAGCAGGCGTTCGCGATTCACTTGCCCCGCTCCTGTCCTTCGTCGCGGCGCTTGGGGTCGACCCGCGTGTCGATGAGCAGCGCGTCGCCGACATCGGTCGTATCGTCCATTCTTGCGAGAGAGATGTCGCCCCGGGAGAGGTTGCTGCCGCTGAGGTTCGCCCCGCGGACGTCGACTTTTTGCGCAATGGCCCCGAGCAAGTCGGCTCCGCGGAGGTTGGCGCCGCGCAGGTCGGCCCGCATGAGCAGCGCTTCGCGACCCACCGTGCGCTGCAGGTTGGCGCCCCGGAGGTCTGCCTTGATCAAATTGGCGCCCTGGAGTCGGGCGCCGCTGAGGTCGGCCCCGGCGGCAGGGCAGCGGTGGAGGTTGATCTTGTCGAGCGTGGCGCCCGCGAACACGGCCCGGCGGCACGTCGTCTCGTGCACGAACCCCGCTCCGGTGAGGTCGGCCCCCGCGAAGGACGCGTCGTCGGCCTGGCATTGGATGAATTGTGCGCGGTCGAGTTGGGCCCCGGTGAAGTCGACGCCGCGAAGGTCGAGCTGGAGAAACCGCGCCTCGATGAGTGAGGCCCCCGTGAACCGTACCCGTCGCAGGTCCGACTGGAGAAACAGCGCCTGGTGGGCGTGAACGTGACTGAAGTCGGCGTCGGTGAAGGTCACCTCCAAGAAGTCGACGCCCTCCAGTCGTGCCCCGTGGAGGATCACCCCGTCGAGCTCGGCGCGCATGATGACGGTGTCTTTGAGGTTGGCTTCGCTCAGGTCGGTCCGCTCGAGATGCGTCGCGCCGAGGTTGGCGCCGGTGAGGTCGGCCCGACTCAAGTTCGTATCGGTGAGGCGCGCCCGGGCCAGGACGGCGCCCTGGAGGTTCGCGCCCGACAGGTCGGCGCCCGACAGGTCGGCGCCCTCGAGAAACGCGCCGCTCAGATCGATGCCCGAAAGCCGCATGCCGCTCAGGTCGGCGCCGCATAGATTGCGACCGGCGAGCGACGACCGGCTGTCGTGCGCCGCGGTGACGATCACGCGGAGGCGCTGACGGGCGGCGTCGTCGGGGGCGGCCGCGGCTGGCATGAGGTGCGCGAAGCTGACGTAGCTGTCGCGCACCCGCGCTTCGAGCTCGCGGAGCATCGTCTCGTAGGCCGGATCGGTGAGGTCGCGCTCCAAATCCTCCAGCGGGGCGCCGCCGTCGGCCGCGATCCGCGCCATGTCGTGGAGCATGACGAGCTGGTCGTCGGCCGAGAAGTCGGGGGGGCCGCCCGCCGTCGCCATCGCCTTTTCCTGCTCGGCGTCCCAATCGAGACCCATCTTGGCGAAGCTCTCGCGTGCTTCTCGCTCCATGCGCGCCTTGTCGGCGTCGGCCTGCGACTTCATCGCCTCGGCCCGCTGCTCGAGGTCGGCGCTCACCTCGAGAATGGCGTCGACGTCGTACGGATCGGGGATCTCTGGGGTCTCGGGTTCGGCAAAGTCCGCCTCGACGTCGAACCCGGCCGCGAGGAGCTCTTTTTTGGTCGCCTCGAGCTTTCGTTTCCGCGCCGCCTCCGCTCGCTTCAGACCTCGGTGCTCGAGCCGCGTCTTGTCGACCATGTCGCCGTAGTCGGGTTTGGCGAGCCATCCGTCTGCGGCCGGCGGCATCAAATCCTCGTCTTTGAGCGACCACAGCGCGCCCTTTTCCTTGTCGAGGCGTCGGTGCAAGACGTCGCGATAGTGGTCGATCGCCTTGGGGCGGGCCGGGTCTTCGGCGGCCAGCAACAAGTGGACGACATCGTCGGCGTCGTCGTCCCGACACGGCACCACCCCGCGGTAGATGCAGATGAGGCGGCCGATGTTGGGCAGCACCACCAGCGTCTCGAGTTTCAGCCGGTGCTCGGTGAACCGCTCGGGAACCGCATGGGCGTCGGACGCTTCATCGTCACCCGCCACGGCGTCAGCGGCCTTGTCATCTCGGCGGGTGAGCAGCGCTTTGACGACCAATGGGGTCAGCGTGCCCGAGACCGTTCCGTCGCGGTGCATGCCCTCGACGGTGATGGTCTCGGTGCCGGTGAAGAAGTTGGTGATGTGCTGGTCGGGCTGGGTGACGAGATGGAACTTGGGGTCGAAGTCGACGGCCGGGCCGGGGAACCGGTGCTCGAGCCAATGGGCGTCGTAGGTTTTCCCCGCGTACTGCATCCGCTGGGGGCCTTCGAGGGGCAGTACCCCGTACGAGACGGGGTCGGGGCGGTCGCGTGGCGAGACCACCAAGTGGCGCGGGTTCTCGACGTTGGGCAAGGGTTGGAGCGGCCCGTGCTCGGTGTCGAGGGTCGCCGCGCCTTTGCCGGCGGGGTTGGGCGCGAACCCCTCGCCGCCGAAGGCGTGGGGCCAGTGGACGGGCAGCTCGGTGAAGGGCACCGCCTCGGTCGGTTTGCTGCCCTTCCAGTAGCGGTCGCCCTGTACGGCGATCCGCTTGTCGACCAAGGCCTTGCCGTCGCGCTCGACGCGGAGCCGGGTCATGACCGCGGGGGCTGGGTTGCCTCCCGGCGCGACCGCGTGCCCACACACGACCACCTCGCCCTGGGGCTTTGCATTTCCCTCGTCGAGCACGCCTCCCGGGACCTGCTCGGCCACGTCCTTCCAAAGCGCCACCTCCATCCCCAGCGCCTTGGGTTGGTCGAGGGGAACCGAGACGAGGGCGCCGATGGCGAGCCCGTACCGCCGCCCGTCCGCGGTCATGGTGCGCGTGAGGATGCCCAATCGATGTGGTTTGATGACCTTCATCCGCGCCTCGCCGACCCGAGGGCCGTCAACACTACCTCGACCCGAGTCGGCGAAGGTTGCGAACTTTTTTGGGGGCCGACTTTTTTCTGCGCGATCCGGCTGGCGGCCGCCAAACTGGATGCAGCCCCTGCTCGGTGGCGGATGAGCCGACCCGACACGGCTGGAGCCCGGTTCGCCCTTCGGCGCTCGTTCGATGGATCGAGGTCAACGCGACGTTTTCTTCTGTGCGCGCACGTAGGCGCCGTCCTGGCGGAGTTCGACGTGACCGTGGTCCTCGGACTGGGCGAAGACGCGGACGGGGTCGCCGCACGTGTCGCGCACGAACGATACCCGACGCAGCTCGGCGCGGCGCCCGAGCTTTGACGTCATGAGGTCGATGGCCTGCGGCATCACGTCGAGACCGAGCGCGTCGAGCCCGACGTAGCAGTCGTCGCCCCGCCGGGAGGCATCGACCGTGGTCCCCTCGTCGAGCGCCACCCACCCGTCGCGCGTGAGCCGATGCGCTTCTTCCAAGGTGGCGGTGTCGGGACTTCGAATGCGGAGATCGACCCGGTCTTCGTGAACGTTGAGCCGTCGGATGAGCACGTCTTCCGTGAACTGGACCTCGAGCTGGGTGGCCAGCCACGCGGGCGCGTCGACGAAGGGGTCATCGGGGGCGCTGACGTCGGGCGGCACGGGAAAGCTCGGGCCCGCCGGCCGCCCCGTTTGCGGGTCGAAAGCCTCGAGCTCCTCGCTGCCCGCGCGGCGGATGCCCCAGACGACGACGCCGTTGCTCGTGGTACCCGTCGGCCTTCGGCGCAACGTCGCGAACACGATCGGGGGCCCTTCTTCGGACGAAACGTCCTCGATGATGTCGCGCAGGACGTCCGGATCGAGGGACACAGGGAGAAAGCTACGCGCGCGGTGGGCAAGGCCAATCGGCCCGGTGTCGACGTCGTCGACGTGCCCCTTTTCGATGACGAGGGCTTGCCGCTGGGCATCGTCGTCATCGTCCCCGTCGAGCAGAACCAGACGCACGAAGCCGTCTTCGATGTCGCACCGGAGCAGCTTGCCCGACGACGACGCTTCGGCTTCCTCGAGGGCGCGCTGCAGGTCGGCGCGCATGGCGCCACTCTCGAAGTAGGACCCGTAGACGTGCCGTTCGCCCCGAACGGCCACCCGGTAGACCAGCGCTGCGCCCAAAAGCACCGCGATGATGAAGGTCTGCGCGAGCAGCGCGCCGAGAACGCTCGCGCCGCGGCGGCGGCGATGGCCGCGGGCGGGATGTCGGCGGGAGGGCAAAGGTCCTTCGGCGATGATCATGAGGGCAGGATCCGGGTGAGGCTCACGGTGCCGAGGAGCAGGGCGGCGAGGATGCCCCCGACCATGAGCTGAAGGTGGGATCCAGGGATGGGGCCCGTGCCGAAGGCGATCATGGCCGCGACCCAGGCGGGGACCCCGACGCCCCCGAGCAGAAACGCGCCCCACGCGAGCGGTCCGGGCGGTGACCTTGCGATGGCCGCATCGAGCCTCAGGTCGGCGGAGCCGATGCCCCCCTCGGGCATCGCGGCAGAGGCGAGATAGACGGACGACGCCGCGGCGTTCTCGGTGAGCCCTTGGGGAGCCGGAGCGACGGCCTGTGCGTGCTGCCACGCTGCCGCCTGAACCGCGGCGCCGCGTACATTC
Source organism: Myxococcota bacterium (assembly GCA_039027095.1). GTDB lineage: Bacteria > Myxococcota_A > Polyangia > Polyangiales > Polyangiaceae > JAPYTK01. Next base: position 74,718 of record JBCCLB010000009.1, on the reverse strand, counting down.
ATCAGTGGCATCGCCCGCGGCATGGGGTCGGCCCACGCCTCGGGCCCCACGCCGCGTTCGGGGGCCGCCATGTTCAGCAAATCCGTTCCGGGAACGAACAGGACCGGGTATTCCCCTGGAGGTATGAGGTCGGCCCGCCCTAGCGACGCCGACACTTCCTCGTAACGGTTTGGGCCCACCTCGACTTCCAACTCGACGACGCAAGACACGGACGACTTGCCATTGGAATCGCTCCGCGTCCTCAAAGTTGCGGAGAGAGCGTGGGCGAAATAGACACCGCCTCGCTCGCGCAGGGCGGTGCGATTCTTGTGGCCCACCATCAGGCCCACGAGCAGCGACCCGGAAAGAAACCCAACAATGAGAAAAAAGACGAGTTCCCCAATAAAATCAGCCCACGTGAAGTTCACCGCACCAATGGCATGGCCGAGAAACGGGGCGGCTCCGATGAGAAATCCGACGAAGGGCAGGGCGTAGACCAGCGGGGAAAGCCGAGGCGGTTGCAGTCGCGCTTCGTAGGTCGCCACCACTTGTGCCTCGACGACGGGGTAGGTGGCGGGGCAGAGAGGGAAGCGAGGGTCGTGAAGGGCGAGGCGTCGAAGGGGGGCGAACGCACCTTCGTCTTCGAGGTGATGCCGGAGGCGATCGTACGATTCAGCACCGGCTCCGGTGAGCTCAAAGGCGTGGCAGCGAAGGAGGAGGGCTTCCTGGTCGTGACCGTCGAAGATGGGGACGTCGCCTTCGTTGCGGCCGAGCTGCTGAAAGACGACGTCGGCGTTGCGTTGGACGAGGGCGAGGTAACAGACGGCGAGCCGGTAGGCGGTGTCGGCCATGAGGCTGAAGGGGCGGGGGTCGACAGGCTCGAGCCACTGGTAGGCGGCCTTACCGTCGCCTTCGAGGGCGGCGTGATGGGCGAGCCGGCAGCGGAGAACGTCGCGGTGGGTGCGGTCGGTCAGCGTATCGACCGCGGTCTCGAGCAAGGCGCGCTCGTGGTTCGCCCCCAACAGCGGGGCGAGCAGCAGCGTCAGAATGAAGAGCCGCTCGCTTTCGATGGCCGAGGTCATGCCACCGGGACCCGTGACCAGTGCCTTGCGGGTGGTAAGCCACGCTTGCAGGGCCGCGCGCAGGTACGTCGGATGCAACTCCTGACCTCGCATCCATTGCCGAAACGCGGGGGGAATGACCAGGGGTCGCTGGTCTTGCCCGCGCAGGAGCTGGAGCCGCTCCGCCTCGGACATGCCGCGGGCCTGAGCCGCCGATGGCTGTGCCGTAGCCCGGTCGCGCTGGTCGTCCCGCCGGCGCACTAAGTTGGGCGTGTTGCAGTAGGCGCAGGTGACTTTACCTCCGTGCACCCCCACGTCGAGTGGCGCCCCGCACTGCAGGCACGCCGCCACCCGAATGTCGTAGCCGTAATATGTCTTGGACATCGTCGTGGCCTCAGCTGGCATGACGACGACGATGAAGGAACACCGCTTGAGCCGTCACCGTCGCGACCATCCACGCCCGTCGCCGCCCGAGGACGGCGCGGCCGAAAATCCATGCCCATCGCGGTGCGACCCCGCGGAACCGCCAAAGCTCGACCCGCCTCCACCCGCAGAGCCGCCGAGGTAGACGACCTGAACGTTGCCGCCGCCGGCCGACAGCTTGGCCGCGGCTTGATGATGCCCCGCCTGCGCCAACGCCCCCGCTGCCGCCGACAACACGTTTTGCATCGGGAAGCCCCGCACCGATGTCATGGCCGTCCCCATCATGGGCATGGTCGCGAAGGATTGGCCGAGCCATACCGCCGGACTTACCCCCTTCTCTGGCAACGCGGGGCGCAGTTGTCGATTGACCGGTTCGTAGAGGACAGGATATTCGCCCGGCGGCACACAGCCCTTGATGGCGACAAGGGCGGAAACAGTTTCATAGTCGTGGGCTCCGACCTCAACTTCGAACTCGACGGTGGAATAGTGGACATGGTCCGGCTTCCTCATCGTCGTCCGCGAATCGGAGATCACCCTCGCAAAGTGGATCGTCGCCCCGTTGTGGTATCGCCAACGGAGCCGTCGCCAACCCCAGAGGGGACGTACGGCGACGATCGACATCAGCGACCACGGGAGCGTCCAGGCGAGGGCCCACGGGGCTCGATGTTCGCTCGCGACCTGAAACCAACCGGCGGCATCCCCAATGAAAGGAGCGAAGGCGATGAAAAGGCCCAAAGTGGGGAAGAGGTAGACGGCGGCGGACACGAGTGCCGGTCGAAGGCGTTCTTCATACTCGGCGATTTTCTGGGCTTCGACGACGGGGTAGGTGGCGGGACAGAGGGGGAAGCGGGGGTCGTGAAGGGCCATGCGGCGGAGGGGGCGAAGGCGCCTTCGTCTTCGAGATGGTGGCGGAGGCGGGCGACGGCCTGGCCGCCCTGACCTGTGGTTTCCAGAGCGTGGCAGCGAAGGAGGAGGGCTTCCTGGTCGTGACCGTCGAAGATGGGGACGTCGCCTTCGTTGCGGCCGAGCTGCTGAAAGACGACGTCGGCGTTGCGTTGGACGAGGGCGAGGTAACAGAGGGCGAGCCGGTAGGCGGTGTCGGCCATGAGGCTCAACGGACGGGGATCGACGGGTTCGAGCCACTGGGAGGCGGCCTTGCCGTCGCCCTCGAGCGCAGCGTGATGGGCGAGACGGCAGCGGAGAACGTCGCGGTGGGTACGGTCGGTCAGCGTATCGACCGCGGTCTCGAGCATGGCGCGCTCGTGGTTGGCCCCGAGCAGCGGGGCGAGCAGCAGCGTCAGAATGAAGAGCCGCTCGCTTTCGATGGCCGAGGTCATGCCGCCGGGACCGGTCACCAAGGCCTTGCGGGTGGCGATCCACGTCTGCATGGCGGCGCGCAGGTGCGTCGGATGCAACTCCTGGCCGCGCATCCACGGCCTGAACGCGGCGGGAATGACCAGGGGCCGCTGGTCTTGCCCACGCAGAAGCTGGAGCCGCTCCGCCTCGGACATGCCGCGGGCCTGGGCCGTCGAAGGCTGCGCGGTCGCCCGGTCGCGCTGGTCGTCCCGCCGGCGCACCAGGTTGGGCGTATTGCAGTACGCGCAGGTAACTTTGCCGCCGTGCACCCCCACGTCGAGCGGCGCCCCGCACTGCAGGCACGCCGCGACCCGAATGTCGTACCCGTAATGAGTCTTGGACATCAGATCACGACGAGGATCGCTACCAGCATGATGTCCGGTCCAGAGCTTTGTAGATCCACCGCGGATGTACTGTCATCGATGCCAGTTCGAGACCAGTTTGCCCCGGTAACGGAGCCGCTCATGCCATTTAAAGAGAGGGACATGCCGGTAGACTCCAGCTTTACCCCCGTCGCCCCCGTTGACAGTCCCGTCAGTTCGGTTGCCTTGGAGCCCATCGCCTCGAAGGTTCCAAATTGGAAGAGATCTTTCGGCGCGTTTACGGTCCATCCTCCAGGCGCGTTGATGTTCACCCCTCCCGCAACCTCCCAGCTGATTGCGCCGATGTCACCGGTCCACATGCCCGTCTCGACCGACATCGTGCCTGATTCTACGGCGAAGTCGCCAGCGCATTCCGAGGTGATATCACCCGACGCTTCACCATGAATCGAGCCCCCGGACTCCACGGTGAAGTCTCCTTTGCACTCCGATTCGATTTTGCCACCAGATTCGAAGGTGATAGGGCCGGTGGCTTCGACGTCGAAGCTGGCACCGGTTTCGAACGCTTGTTTTCCACTGCTCTCCACGTGGTACTCGGCGCCGTTCTCGAACGTGATGTTCGAAGATACTTCTACGTGATACTCGCCGCCGCCTTCGAGCGTTACGGTGCCGCCGACTTCGGTGTCAAAGGTTCCCGTGACTTCTAGTGTTTTGCTGCCTTCGATGGTTGCATCACGGTTGCCTCCGATGTTGATGAGCTGATTGCCTCCGGTATGGAAGTGGATGAAGCCACCTCGGTTCTCCGGGGGGTCGCCAAGATGAATGAAGGTGTTCGCGGGGGGCGAGAAGAGGTCGATGTATTGCTTGCCTTCTTGGTCCTCGAGGTCGATGCGGTTCGCGCCACCCGTCTGAATGACATTGTGGGTGTGGTTTTGGTCGACCACGGGGCTTGGGTGGGTGGCGTTGGGGACGGCGCCGGCGATGACGGGGCGGTCGGGGTGGCCGCCGAGAAAGATGATCATCACCTCGGTGTTTTTGCGCAGGGGGAAGTGAAAGCCCTCGGTGGTGCCGCCGTGCGGTTGCAGCATGCGGAGCCAGGTGCTGGCGGTTCCGTCCCAGTTGTCGTCGTGGTCGATGTCGAAGTGGAGTTTGACCTTGTAGCGGCCGTGCTCGTCGATTTGGGCGTAGGCGCTGTCGGCGGGGCCATCGATGAAGCCGCGTTCGACCCCGCTGATGCGGGGGATGGGGGTCTGTTCTTCGGCGCGCCATTGGGTGGTGGCGACGATGGCCTCGGCCTCGACGCGGTAGTCGTCGCTGTGGGTGATGTTGAGCAGCTCGCGGACGAGCGTGTCGGCGCCGTCCTGAATCCCCGAGTGGTGGACGCGAACCGCGAGGTACTCGGTGTTCATGCGGTCGTGGGGGTGCTCTTCGACGGTGAAGCGGTAGCCCGATCGCAGGCCGAAGAGGCGACCCCGCAGGCGAAAGGTCAGCTCTCGCGCTTGCAGGGCTTCGGCGCGCACTTTGGCTTTGGGTGCTCCCGTGGCCTCGGTGCGGAAGTCGTGGTCGCCGTGCAGGACCACCTGGGCCGCCGTCGGGTCGCCCACGCGCTGCTCTGACGCCACGTCGAGCGCGGGCCTGAGGTGGTCGAAGTCGCGCAGACGCAGGCGCTTGGGGAGGCTGCGGCCCTGACGCGTCAACATGAAGATCGCCTCGCCGGCCATCGCGTCTTGGCCCTGGGAGAGCGGGACGTAGCGGGCGGGGTTCGCCCGGAGCGGCTCGTGACACGACAGGTGGTCGGTGATGATGAGCTTCTCGTCCCGATCACCGTGGGCGAAAAAGTAGTAGAGGCCCTCGCGCTCCATGAGACGCGACAAGAACGCCCAGCGGCTCTCCTTGTACTGGCCGGTGTGGAAGTGGGCCGGGTGGTCTTCGGACAGCTTCTGCTCCCAGGCGTCGCCGGGGACGCCGTCGTCTTCGAAGACCTCGGCGATGATGTCGGGTACCGACATGTCGACGAACACCCGGCTGTGGTGCGACAGCGACAGGCCCCAGACGCGAGGGCGCAGCACGAGCTCGTAGAGCGCGCGCCCGTCGGTCCAGGCGTGGTGCAGGGTGGCCTCGGCGATCCGCCCCTGAAACACGAACGGGACGTCGTCTTCACCACCGCGAATGGTGAGGGTGGCGGCTTGGCCGCGGGCCTCGAGCACGTCGACTTCCCCGGTGGTGATGATCCCCACCGAGACCCGGTAGAGCTCGGATAGGGCTTCGGTCGCCGTGAATCCGGCCACGAAGGCGTCGTCGGGAACGGCGTCGCTGCTCAGCGCGTACAATTGGCTCATGTCGGTCCTTCGAAACGGGATGTTAAGGCACCTCTGCGATGCCCTCGACACCGCGACGTCGGATGTTGCGGATTATTTCTGCGGACACGAACCGCGGCGCCGATGAGGCGGTGCCGACGGCGGCGCGGAGCGGATGGGAGTGTTATGTCCCTCCCATGGCGTCGGGTGCTGTCTCGAGGTTCGTGTCGTTCATGGCGTCGCGGGGCAAGCAGGTGCGGGTGGTGGCGGTGGAGACGTGTTCGCTCCGAGTCCGGCGGATCCGGCTCCAGGGCCCCGCGCTCGAGGGCGTAGCCTGGAACCCCGGCGACAAGGTCAAGCTGCACGTGCCGCCGGGCGTGCTGCGCAGCTACACTCCGTCGGGGGGGGGCCGCGCGGCGGGCACCCTCGACGTGGTCGTGCATCTCCACGGTCAGGGGCCGGCCGCATCGTGGGCGGCTTCGGCGACCGAAGGCGAGAAGATCGGGCTGCTCGGTCCCAAGCCCAGCCTTCGCACGACCGCGGGGAGCGGTAGCCTCCGGCCGCTGTTCCTCGGGGACGAGACGGCACTGGGCCTGATGTGCGCGCTCGTCGACGGGCTTTCGGCGGCGGCGCGACCGTTCGGGGCCGTCGAGGTCGCGGCCGAAGACGTCGATGCCGTGGCGGCGCTCGACCTGCCCCTGACCGCGGTCCCCCGCGTGGGAAACCACGGCGAGGCGACGCGGGCCTGGCTTCGAGACGCCGATCTCGAGGGCGTCGATGGAGGGTGGCTGTCCGGTGAGGTCGACGCCGTGGCCGCGTGGGTCGACGACGTGGTGGCCCGCCACGTACCGCGGCAGGCGATCCGAGCGAAGGCGTACTGGAGCGTGCGCGGTCACGACCACCGCAAGCGTGTAGAGCGCAGCGCCGGCCTGCGCGGCTGAGCGGGAGGGCCCTCCGCTACTCGGCCGTCTCGGCGAGGGCCGCGAGAATGGCGGCGCGCATGGGGACGCCTCCGGTCCGGGTGTCCTCGGCGGTGAGTCGGTACGGGATGTCGGGCGCGATGCCGCGGTTTTCGATCCGCGGCCCGAGCCGGTTGCCGCGTTGGCGCCAGCCTTCGGTCACCGTGAGGGAAAAGCTGCGCACCCCGAGCCGTCGCATCGCGCCGGCGACGTCTGAGGGGACACACGGCGTCAGCGGATCGGCGCCGCAGTCGCCGTCGGCGCGATACGTTCGCTGGTCGCCGCCGGCCCCGGCGGTACGCACCCCGAACAGCCGGGCTCCGGTGCCGTCGGCGAGCGCCGCGGCGGTGTATTCCGCGGCCGAGATGTTGCGGGCGTCGATGAGTAGGAGCAGCGGACCCCGAAATCGGGGGCCACGGGTCGCGTCGTAGCGGTAGCGCGCCACCACCTGGTGGTGGGGAGGCGACAGCGGCACCGAGTTGAGGGCGGAACGCCCGTGCGGGGGCGCGGGCGGGTCGGCGACGAAATGGGCGAAGGCGCGGAGCTCGGTCGCGTTCTCCGGGGTGGGAGCGAGAAAGCCCAGCGGGCCCCGGAGAAGCGGATGGGCGGCAAAGGCTCGCGTGGCGCCGGGGATGGTGGCCCCCGGGGCCAGGTCGCGTGCGAGGCGACGAAATACGTCGCGGTCCGGAAAGCCGACCAGGCCCCCGTCGGAGGCGTAGCGAAAGCGCTGGGTGGGGGCGACGCGGTCTTCGTTCGAGAGCCGCGAGAGCAAGGTGAGCGCGTGCACGAAGTTGCCGCCGCCGTTTCCCGTCTGGTCGATGACGATGGCGGCGACGTCGCGGGCGATGAACGCGTCGACGGCGCGATCGAAGTCACGCCTCACAGCGCGGTGGCGGCTTTCGGGCCAGGCGTAGGTGTGCAGCCGGAGGTAGCCGTAGCGCTCGTTCTGATGAGAAAACACGTAGGCCGGAATTTCGGTGTCCTCCATGACCGACCAGGTCGTCGGGCCGAGGGGAGGGACGTAGCTCGTGGCGCTGGCGCTCCAGTACGGACACCGGGTGATTGGCGAGGGCGATGTCGGGTCCACGCGGCGCCAGGCCAGGGTGACGGGGATGCGCGCACCGTCGGCCATCTCGACGTCGAGGACGACCGGGTCTCCGTCCGAGGGGAGTTCGTCCCATTCGTAGCCGCCGCGAAAGGTCGTCAGCCAATCGGCGAAGACCCGCTCGAACGCAGGGGTCGATCGCCATTCGGTCTGCGCCGACGTGGCGCGGATGACTTCCTCGACCGCACGCCCGTCCCACCCGTACACCCTCACGCCAGGCTGCAGACCCGAGCGAGCCAGCGCCTCGTCGACCCAGGCGACCCGGACCCCCTCGTCTGCGGTCCGGATGAGGTGCAGTCCGAGCCACAGGGTGTCGGGTCGTCCGGCGAGGGACACCGAGGTGTGTAAGTCTTCGGGCGACCGAAAAAATCGGTATAGGGACCGGCGAAAAGCGTCCTCGTCGTCGACGGCGATCCGGCGCCGCAGCGACGCGAGCTCCTCCTCGAGGTCCCACTGCCGCCGTTCCGTCTTGAAGGAGGCCAGCGCGTAGTCGTTGCGGAAGCGTTCCGCCACGAAGTCGACAAAGACGGCGCGATCACGTGTAGGCCGTGACGCGGCTTCATGGGATGGCGATCCGGCCGAGACGAAAGGGCCGCACGCGGCGGCGAAGAGGGACACCACCAACCCGCCGCGCGGCGCCGAAGCGACCATCTCGTCCCGCCACGAGCCATCTCCCGTTTCTCGCCGCATCTTCCGCCCGGAGCCTACTGAGTGCGTTCCCAAGCCGTAGTGATGGCGTCGAGCGTAGGATCTTTGCGTCGAGGGAGGAACTTTTGCCGCAAGCGCTCGTTTAACGGGTTGAGCGATGGTGATGGCATGGCCAACTCTGGCGGCGACGGAGCCGCGTGTGCGGGCGGCGGCGGGATATCGCGCCGAGGTCGACCCCGAGACCCTCGCGGCGTGCCGACGCGGGGATCGCGCCGCGCTCACCCGCTTCGTGCGCACCTATGAGCGCGCCGTGTTCGCGTTTCTCTCGCGAACCGTCGGCCCGGGGCCGCATGTCGAAGATCTGGCCCAGGAGGTATTTCTTCGGGCCTACCGGGCCCTGCCGCAGTTTCGTCTCCGACCCGACGCCCGCGTCTCGACGTGGCTGCTGAAGATCGCGGTTCACCTCAGCCGCGATCACCAGAAGAAGAAGCGAATCCGCGTCGTGACGCTCGATGCGGCCACCGTGGTGCCGGGGGGCGCCACGCAGGGCCCCGAGCATCATCAACGCCGAAAGGAGATCGCCTCGGCGCTCGAGCACGCCACCGCCCAGCTCTCCGACGATCATCGGACCGTATTTTTGCTCGCTCACTTTCACGAGCGCAGCATGGGGGAGATCGCCGAGCTGACCGGCGTCCCCGAAGCGACCGTCAAGACCCGGCTTCACCGCGCGCGGGCTCGGTTGCGCGCCCTGCTCGCCCCTCTTCGCGACGGGTCGCCCGAGGAGACGTCATGAACCGATCGCAATTCCGTGGGGCCCACGACTGGACGGTGGACGCGCCGCCCGAAGGCTTCGCCGAGCGATGCGTGGAGGCGATGTTGCACGAGGCCGCGGCCCCGAGCCGTCGACCGTGGCTCAGGCGCGGCACGTGGCTCATCCTGGCGGCGGCGTTGTGTGGTTCGACGGCGTGGGCGACGAGCGGGGTTCAGGCCGCCGCGGCCCGCGCGCCGGTCGACCGGTTCGTGCGAACGCTACCGCGCGTGCAGGTGCCCGCGGCCCCGAAGGCGCCCCCTCCCGTGTCCGTCGTCCCCGCGTCTCCCGCCCCCGTCGAACGCGTCGTCGTCCCGGTGCGTCGCCCGCTTCCGCCTTCCCGCGCCGTCCGTCCGCCTCCGCCGTCGCCCCCGAGTCGCAGGGCCGAGCTTCCAACTCCGCCTCCGCCCCCGCCTCCGCCGTCCACTGTCGTCGTACCCCGATGCATCTGCGACCAAGACGGGGTCATGTGCAGCTGTTTTTGACCCGAGGACCCCCATGAAACTCCTTCCTATCCTCAGTACCGTCGCGTTCCTGCTTGCGCCGAGGGCGGCCCGCGCCACCTCGGAGCCCGCTTCTGCCCCCGGCGGCCGTCCCGTCGCCGCGGCGGCCGGCGCCACGGGTTTCGCCCCCGGTCCCGACGACGCCGATGGCTATGCGTACTTTTACGACGACGACGAAATCCTGAGCACCGACCTCGCGGTCGGCGCGGCGCGGCTCGTGGTCCGCCCGGGCCCGATCCGTCGCACCCTCATCCGACCACGGCTACACTTCGTTCCTGAGCTCGTTCTTTCGGCCGACGTATTTTGACGTGTCTTCGCGCTTCGCCCTCACCATCGCCCTTGTCGCGGCCCTGTGCGCTGCGGGATGCGGGCCGCCGAAGCAGCGTGGGCATTATGTCGTCGTCGACCCCGGCGGCATGAGCATGCGCATGGCGACCCTCTGCTACTGGGGGCTCTACGATTGCGGGGGCGACGTTTCTCCCCCGGCGTGGGCGGCGGTGCGTCGCGTCGCCCCGCGACGACAGGCACCGCCTTCGGGTCGCGTCGGCGACGAGACACCGACGGTCACGTCTGGCCCGGCGCCGAGGTGACTTGCTTACCTCGGGGGCAGCGGGTACATCTCCGCGCAGGTGGGACCAACTCACGCAGCGCAGCCGCGCCGTGAGCCCGCCACGCTCTGCGAACCGTGCCGGGCCGGGTCGCCGTGCTTGCTTCAATCATCCGAGTCGCTTCGGAACGCGTCGCCCGGGGGAGCTCGATTGGACATGCGAAGGACGAAACTCTTTTTGGGGACGGTGGGGGCCATCACGGCGGTTGCGATGCTGGCGTCCGGCTGTGGCGATGACGTGGACGGCACGGGCGGGGGTGACGGCGGCGACGGCCCCGGGACGGGCGGCAGCGATACGACGCCCACCACCACCACCACCAACCCCGTGGTCACCACGTCGACCATGGGCACGGGCGGGATGACCCCGGTGCCCGACGAGAGCACGAGCTGCGCGGACGCCGTGGAAATCATGGCCGAGCAGAACGGCCTCATGCAGCCACTCTATCGGCTGGACGACAACGTTCTCGGCGAGCCCGGCGACCAGGACTTCTTCCTCATTCGCGGGATCGAAGCAGGGTCGTGGTGGCAGTTTTCGACCGACGCCAACCCGGACGACATCCCCGACAACATCGACACCGTGCTGACCATCCTCTCCGCGGACGGCAGCACCGAGATCGCGACCGTCGACGACGCGTACCCGCGTCTCTCCACCGACAGTGAGATGTTTCATCGCTTCGCGGCGGCGGGCGACTACTGCATCCGCGTCGAGGAATTCTCGGCCTGGAGCGGAGGTTCGCCCGAGGGGGGACCGACCTTCGAGTACAGCGTCATCGGGCTCCCGCTCGACTTCACCGCCTACGAGCAGCACAACGTCGACACGGAGCCCAATGGCGACCAGGGCGCCGCCGACACGAATGGCGATGGGTCGGCCCTCGCGGGGGCGATGGCGGGGATCTCCTTCGCCAACTTCGCGGGCCTGACCGACTCCAGCGGTGATGTCGACGTCTTTCGTTTCGTCGCCCCCGCCTCGTCGATCGGCTTGAACCTCGATCTGACGAGCATCGACCCCGCGAATGGGTACGGCTCCACGGGCGGTCCGGGGTTGGTGAAACTCTACGACAGCACCTTCGGCCTCCTCGCCGAGGTCGACGCGGCCAAGTTCGACCAGGGCGTCGACGGCATGAGTGGCGTTCCGATCCTCGCGGGTGAAACGTATTACCTCTCGGTCGAGAAGCCCGCCGGGGCCACGGTCGGGGCGAACGACTTCTACTTCGTGAAGACGTTCACCACCAATGCGTCCAACCCCCAAGAAGGCGGCGGCAACACCACCCCCTCGGACGACGGCACCAACGACACCTTTGCCGGCGCCGAGGCGACCATGAGCGACGGCCCCGAGGCGTTCCCGTCCGGCGAGAACGTGTACACCACGTTCATCGGCGGCGAGCTGCCCGAGGGTGACGTCGACTACTGGGCGTTCGACACCAACGCCGACCTTCAGAACGGCGACGAGATGACGCTCGTCTGCTCGTCCTGGGCGGTGGGCTCGGGCGTGCGCGGTCTTCAGGTGACCCTAGAAGATGGCACCGGCGCCTCGGTCCGAACCTCGATCGAGACCGAGACGGACGGCGTGCTGTGGAGCGGCGCTCAAGGTGCGCCCGAGACGGCGATCTCGATCGCGACCGCGAATGGCCCGTACCGGATCCGCCTCGAGAACTTGGCGGCGACGGCCGACGGCGCGGCGAGCGCGACCCACTACCTCTGCGGGATCCGGCGCATCTTCACGCCCTGACGCGGCATTGACCCCGAGTCCGGTGACGTCGCGCGGTGACGTCGCCGGGCGCGAAGGGGGCCTGCACGCCCCTCAAAGGAGACCCCTAGGGCCGTCGGGCGAAACGGTGGTGGCGTCGCGGATGCACGATGACGACCGGCCACAGGGCAACCGTTTCGGGGCACCGCGACGCATCGCCCTGGGGGGGATGCGGCTTTCGACCGCAGCCGATCGGGACGACGACCGCGCGGTCGCGGTGATGAGGGCCGCCGCTGCGGCGGGCGTAACCTGGATCGACACCGCCGACGTCTACGGCCACGACGACGGCGATCTCGGCCACAACGAGCGCTGTGTTGCTGAGGCTTTCGCCCGTGACCCGGCGTCGGCCCCGAGGATCGTCAGCAAGGGCGGACTGACCCGGCCGGGGGGCCGTTGTTGGGTGCCCGATGGTCGCGCTCGCCATCTGCGAGACGCAGCGCGCGCCAGCGCCGCGGCCCCTGGGAGGCGTCGACCGGGTCGCCCGCTGGCGACGTAGCCCCGGGTTGGCGGCGCTCGCCCGAGACCGGGACGTGTCGCCCGAGGTGGTGATCCTTACCTGGCTCTGCGATCTCGGGGTGATCCCCGTCGTCGGGGCGAGCACGGTTACCCACGCCGAGGACCTCCGAAGGGTGCTGCGCTGTCCGTGGGACGATGCGGCCCGCGAGGCGATGGATGCCCTCTTCGACCCGCATCGGGTCGCGCGTCGACCGCCTTCGGCCCGTCGTCCCGTGCGACGCGACGGCGAGGTGGTGTTGCTCATGGGCGTGCAAGGGGCGGGCAAAAGCACGGCCGCGACCGCGTTCGAGGCGGAGGGATACCGCCGGCTCAACCGCGACCAACGCGGCGGCACCCTGCGGGGACTGCTGCCGTTACTTCGCGACGGCCTCGCCGCCGGGCATCGACACTGGGTGTTGGACAACACCTACGGACGCCGGGCCGATCGAGCCCGCGTCCGCGAAGTCGCGTGGGCGGCGGGCGCCGGCGTTCGCTGCGTCGAGCTCGCCCCGCCGCTCGCGCAAGCCCAGATCAACGTCTGCCGACGACTTCTCGCGCGGTACGGGCGCCTGCCCTCGCCCGACGACCTGCGCGCCTGGCAAAAGTACGACCCCCAGGCGATCGGCCCGTCCGTGCAGCACCGTTACCTTCGCGCCTACGAGCCTCCCGAGGAGAACGAAGCCTTCGACGCGATCGAGCGCCGCCCCTTCGTGCCGACGCCCGTCTCCGGGTCGGCGGCCCTTTTCGTCTCGGGCGAGCTCCTCCTCGGGGACGACGCACCGCAAGTCGTCGCGACGCTCACTTCGTGGCGGGCGCCGGCGGCGTATGCGTACGCCTTTTCTCGGGGTAGGCCCGAGCAGGAGCGTGCCGCCATGGTCCGGGCGTGGGGGCGTCCGTTGGAGGTCGCGCAGTGCCCGCACGGCGGCGGTCCTCCGCGTTGCTGGTGTCGACCACCTCTGCCGGGACTGCTCGTGTGGCTCTGCCATCGGCATCGCATCGATCCGCGCCGCGCCGCCCTCGCCGGTCGTGGGCCCATCGATCGTCAGCTCGCCGAGGCGATGGGCATGCTCTTCGTCGCCATGTGACAACGGCGCCGGTCACACTCGCCCGCGGGGGGACGACGGGTGGTGATGTCGCGGCCCGAAGGCGGGGCGTGGCCACCCCTTCGCCAGGAGCGTTCCCTTGCCCTTTTTCGCGACCCTTTTCTCCGGCCGTACCTTCCGATGTCGCGCCGTCGTGATTGCCGCGGCGCTCCTCGTCGTCACGTCGTCGTGTGGACCCGCCACGCCGGTCACGCCTCCGGCGGACCCCGCGCCCACCCTACGAACCTCTACCTCGCCACGCCACGCGGGCGCGACGCCTTCCGCGCGCGTCGTAGGCGCGTCCGAAGCATCCGGGGGCGCCGAAAGAGGGACGAGCAGCCGATGGGTTTCGGGCTCCGCCGAGATCCAGGACTTCGGTGACGATGCCGGCAAGATGGTCGATCTGGATGTTCCCGGATTTGGACCAGCGGTGGTCGCGGTTCCCGTCGGCGGGGCGGCCCCGGCCCCGGTCGTCGTGGCGGCGCACGCCAACTGGGACCGACCGGGGTGGTCGTGCGCATGGTGGCGTGCCTCATTTCCCCGGGCGCTGATCCTCTGCCCCCGAGGCGTGTTGCGTCCCGAGGCTCAGTCCCCGGAGGACCCACGCTTCACGTACCGCGACGATGAGGTGCTCGAGCGAGAAGTGGATGCTGGCCTCGCCGCGCTGCGGGCACGATGGGGACTTCGGGTCGCCCGCGGGGCCATGACGTGGGTGTCGCTCTCGCGAGGGTCTTACCTCGGTGGCTTCATCGCGGGCCGTCGCCCGACCGACTTTCCTCGACTCATCCTCGTGGAGGGCGGTCAGGATCCGTGGACGCTGGCGCACGCGAAGGCGTTCGCCGTCGGCGGAGGGCAGAACGTCTTGTTCGTGTGCGGGCAGGCCGCGTGCCGCACCGAGTCTCGGTTGGCGGCGTCACGACTCCGGCACGTCGGTGCCGACGCCCGGGTCGTCTTCGTCCCGGGCATGGGACACGGTCTCAACGCCGACGCGAGGCCCATCGTCGCGCAGCAGCTGGCGTGGCTCCGTCACGGATCAGAGGTACCCGAGCCCCACGAGTAAGAGCATTTGCCGAGGGACTCGCTCGCCCTCGCCGAGGCGGTTGGGGTGCCGCTGGCGAGCGAGCCGAGAGGCACTTTCGCGCCGGGAACGCTTCGGCGCATGGGTCACCACGTGCCGCTCGCGACGAGCTCGCCCCGTCGGCGACCCGCCACGGGGGTGATCCGGAGGGGGCTGCCGTGCAGGGCGGGAAAGAGAAATCCGGTCGAGGCACCGAGGGCGCTGCCGAGGAGGACGTCGGAGGGGAAGTGTCGTCCGGCCATCACCCGGCCGACGCTCGCGACGGCCGTCGCCGAGGCACCGACCCCGAGCGCCACCCACGGGAGCGGCCGGTACGGATTGCGGCGGTAGGTGGTCGAGAACACCGAGGTCGTCAGCGCGGCGACGAGGGCCGAGTGACCGCTGATGAAGGACAAGGACGCGGCCGGGTTCTCCCGGGACTCGAGCGGCGCCGTGTCGCCGTAGAGCAACGGTCGGGGCCGACGTACGGCCAAGTTGCCGATCGCGGCGAGACCATTGGCCCATAGAACGGATTGCGTCACCACCACGAAATCCTGGGCCCCCCCGAGAAACCACCCGTCGCCGAGCACGACGGCAAGGCTGCCGCCGAGCGTACCAAACAGGGTGATGTCGCTCCCGAGGCGCCAGCGCTCGTCGAAATTGCCGGCCGCGATGCGGTCGAACCGATTCACCTCGGCACGGTCGCAGCGCGGCGCGCAGGAGGCCGGTTGGTCGACGAGCAACCACCCCACCGAGAGCAGTCCGGGGATCAAGGTCAACGGGATGTCGACGCGAGCATCGAGCGCGTACACGGAACCACGCGAGGGCGCGGTCGGCGACGTCGCAGGGCCGCCCCCATGATGCACGTTAGCCACCTCGGTTGAAGAAGAAGTATGCGCGGAGGACGGGGCGGGTTCGGCGCCTCGGGAGGGCGACGTGACGACGAGCGGCAGCGACAACCATCCCGCAAACCAGAGCGCCCGAACGAGCCGTCGTGAGGCCATCATTGGTTTCGGCTCAGTAGTGGAACCCGGCGCGGAAGTAGACTTGCACCTGCTCTTCGCTCCCCGCCGCGGAGATGCTGATCGTGTTCACCCGGGCGAGGGGGGCGAACCAAATGCCGCCCCCGCCGCTCGGGTGCCAGTCGTCGGACGGTTCGTCGATGACGAACACGCGCCCCACGTCGCCGAAGGAGAGCAGCCCGAAGTCCATGGGGACGAACGGGTTGGCGCGAAAGAGGTAAAGGTGCACGTCGGCATTGGCGTAGAGCGCCGCATCGCCGGCGAATCGTTGGGCGATGAAGCCGCGGTTGGTGGCGCCACCGCTGAAGAACCCACCGCCCCCGAGGTACGCCCAGCCGAAGAACGGGACGTTGCCCCATGTCGCCCGCTGGCCGATGCGTCCGTTCAGGGTCACGCGACCCTGGTCGCCGAGGCCGAGGTAGCCGGCGATGGCCGCGTCGAAGGAGCCCCACGCGTCACGGGCGCTGAACAGCGGAGGCGTGAGGTCGGCCATGAGCTCGAGGCGGACGCCGCCGGTGGCGTAGCCGGCCGCGCGGTGATCGTGGAGGGGCAGGGCGAGGGGCTGATCGGCGAAGTCCGAGCGGCGGAGGTCGACGACGACCCGGCCGAAGACCGACGTCTGAAAGAAGGTGCCGAAGCCATAAGGCTGGATCTGGTTGATGAGCCGCGTCTCGCCGTCCTCGGTCGGGGTGGCGGAGAGTTGTGCGAGCACCCCCCCGGCGACGCTGAGACGTTGGTCGGTCGAGGCCCACGACACCCCGGGGCGGGCGGTGAGCTGGTGATGGACGACGTTGAAGAAGTCATCGTCGCCGTCGGAGGAGGTCTCATTCCCGAAGCCGTGAAAGCGGATGACGGCATTGCCGTCGTATTCGACGTCGACCTCGCCGAGCACGTTCGAATTCTCGAGACGGTAACGCCCGGAGTAGCCGACGGTGGGCAAGAGGGTGCCGGTGGCGAAGACGGCCTGGGCTTCGTGAGAACGACTCCAAGGATGCTTGCGGAAGCCGAACTCGCGGACCGCCACCCCGCCCCCGAAGGTGAAGCCGACCCCCGGGGCGTAGCCCAACGACGGGATCGGAAGCACGTCGTAGCCCCAGTCGCGAGGGGGCGTGTCGATGTTGCTGACGAACCCCGTCTGCGAGACGGGGGCGACGTACCTCTCGTCGTTCACCACCGTCGCGTCGCCCCGCACGACGGTGGTCTCGGCGGTGACGTCGTAGAGCTCCGCGTCGCCGCTCCGTCCGTCGTCGATCACCTTGGCGCCCGGACCCGAGACGATCCGGAGATCGATGCTCCCCGGCGATCCACGTACGGTCACGCGGTCGTCGCCGCCTCTCAAATAGATCCGAAGATCGTCGGTCTCGGCGCTGAGAAACGTCCGGGCAAAGTGAGGGCGCGCCTTCGGGTCCGCGCGCCGGATTTCCACGCGGAGGCGCTCTTCGGTCGTCCACGTCGCCGTCACGATTTCCGCCGCGTCGGTCGCGTAGACGTTCACCTCTTCGACGAGGTGGTCGTAGAACGCGCGCGCGCCCTCGCGCCACGCGTCGCGCCGGCCCCTCAGATCAGCGCGCAAACGTGTGCCATCCAGCCTGCGGTATGGGGCGGGCAATCGGGCCACGGCGCGGTCGATGACGTCGTCGGTCACCCGGCGCTGGAGGTCGCTGACCACCTCTGCCCAATCCGACCACGCCAGCGACGAGAGAAGCTGGCGATCCTGCTCCCATCCGTGCAGGACGAGGCCCCGCATCGATGGGTAGTCGGGTCCGTAGCATTGAAGGATGGGCAAGTAGATGGCCGCAGAACGCTGTCCGAAGCCGTCGTAGCGGACGAAGGCTTGATCGCGGTCCTCGGGGATCGGTTGCCACGCGGTCGCGCCGGGAACGCGGGCCCACCGCCATTGTTTGCGGTGTCGGTCGAAGTCGCCGAGAAGCAAGTCGAGAAGTCGGGCGCGCAGGAACGCCCGGGGGTCCACCCGTTCGGCGGGGTCGCGCGCGAGGCGCGCGTAAAGCGCCTCCCCGTCGATGATCTCGGTGGCGCCGAAGGCCCCCGCGCGACCGCCCTTCGCCGGGGTTGGATACACGTAAAAGTTCCCCACCATCCCTGCGAATTCCTCGCGGTACGGTCCGAGACGGGGATCGTCGGGGATGACCACCATGCGCTCTCGGATGGTCAGCACCCCAGCCGCCTCCGACACCACGTTGGCCACGAGCGGGCCCCCGGGATGTTGCGCCGCCATTTGGTCCTGCACGAGCGACCGCACCGGCGAGTCGCGCAGCGGCTCGGGAAGCACCGCGGATGGATCCTTGTCGGTGCCGCGAAACGTGTAGCGTCGCCCGTCGGCGCCTTCGAAGCCGAGCACGGCGGACTGCAGTCCTCCGAAGCGACCGGTCGGGGTGAGCCCGCCGGCCGTCTCGTCGAGGTCGAGGAGCGGGAGCTCGATCTGTGCTTCCCAGAGGTCTCGGTAGCCTCCGCCAAACAAGAAGCGGTGGACGCGCCCGGCGCCGTACCGTCCGCTGGCAGCCACCCGAACCGTGGCCGGTGGTTGGGGCGCCGGCGTCGCGGGCGCCGACGCGGCCGGCGTGACCGGCGCGGCGCCGCAGCCGCAGGTCGGGCCTACCAACCCCGCCAGCAACGCGCCCTGCCACGACGGGAGCCAAATGCGACATCGACGCTTCTCCGCTTGCCTCAGGTTGATACGCACTTTGTCCCATCCCGTAGGCACGTCGCGACGACGCTTTGGACGAGCGAGACGCGCAGGCTTGGCTGCGGCGCTCGACGGCGGCCCGAGGAGCTGTGCCTAACTCGCTGTACCTAACCCGAGGGGCGAACGGGTAGGTAGCCCTCATTTCGGTCACCCACAGTGCAGCCGAGAGACGGTGTACGGTGCCCGCGAAATGGTCGTGGCCGCGTCCGAGGATGAACCTCGTCGTTTCCTCGTCGCGTTGGGCCGAGCGCTCACGCGTCTCGGCACGCCGGCCCATCGGTTGGAGCACTCCCTCGAGCGGGTCGCCGAGGCGCTTGGGTTGGAGGCGCAGATCTTTTCCGCCCCCACGATGCTCATGGTCGCAGTGGGACCTCCCGGCGACCAACACACCCTCATGTTCCGGGTCGAACCAGGGGACATCGACCTCGGCAAGCTCGTGGCGGTCGACGAGGTGGCCCAAGAGGTGGCTCGGGGCGCGTTGGATGCGGCGGCGGGAGGGGCGCGGTTGCGAGCGATCGAAGAGGCGACCCCGCGCTACGGCGCGGGGCTGGTGCTCCCGTCGTGGGCGGTGGTCTCGGCGGCGGTCGCGCGTTTTTTGGGGGGACGAGCCGAGGAGGCCTTCGTCGCGGGGGGGATCGGCCTGGTGATCGGCGCGATGACCCTCGCGCTCGGACGCAAACCCGCGGGGGCGCGCGTCTTCGACGTGGTGGCCGCCTTCGTCGCCGCGGTCGGGGCTGGCGCCGCGGCGGCCGGACTCGGGACCGCGATGCAGATCACCCTGCTCGCGGGGCTGATCGTCCTGCTCCCGGGACTGACCCTGACGACGGCGATGACCGAGCTCGCCACGCGCAATCTCGTCTCGGGGACGGCGCGTTTGGTGGCGGCTGCCATCGTTTTCCTCCAGCTCGCGTTCGGGGTGGCCCTCGGTGACCGGCTCGTGCGGGCCGTGACCGGGACCACGCCCATGGTCTTACCTCGCGTTCCGGTGTGGTGGGGCGTAGAGGCGGCACTGCTGGGGTTCAGCCTCCTCGCGCTGGGGGTTCTGTTTCGTGCCCCCCGGCGCTCGTTCCCCCTCATCGTCATCGCCGGAGTGATCGGATTCTACGGAGCGCGGCTCGGGGCGGCGGCGGTCGGACCCGAGCTCGGGGCGGGCCTCGGGGGGTTTGCCGTGGCGCTGTTCGGCAACGTGTTCGCACGCAGCGGACGGGGGCCGGCGCTCGTGCCCATCGTGCCGGGGATCCTGCTGTTGGTGCCGGGGAGCATCGGTTTTCGCAGCCTCACCTCGATGATGCGAGACGACGTCGTCAGCGGGATCGACACGGCGTTTGCCATGTTTCTCGTCGCCGTATCCATCGTGGCGGGGCTTTTGTTCGCCAACGTTCTTCTGCCACCCCGCCGCAGCCTCTAGCCGCCTGGGCCGCCCGCCCGCGCGACCATCCTTCGATGGCTTACTCCTCTGGGAGGTTTTGCCAGACACCTGTGACGTTGAGACTTCGTTTTGGCCATGGGCTTCCGACCATGGTGTGAAGGCTCGTCACCCCGTCCCCGTCCAAATCGCCTTCGGCCGAGACTTCGAACCCATCGGGCCCAGGATCCGGCAGCCCCCGCGCCGGGCCCTTGTAGTCGCCCCCCTGGCGGTAGGCGTACTGGAACGGCGTGGGGGCGGTCAGGTTAAAGCCGATGCAGTTCCAACCGCGCGTGTCGTCTCCGGTCTGGAAGTCCCTCCCCGCGGACGCGTCCGTCGCGTGCACGGAGGCTGAGGGCACGGTCGTGGGCACATCGATGGCCGAGGCGCACAGTTTTTTCCGAGGACCCTCGTAGGTCATGCTCGCGGTACGGGCAGCCGCTCCGAGATTGTTTCTCATCTCTACGAGGAAATTGTGGTGGCGCCACCGGGCGATTGCGTTGTCCACCGCACTCGGGCGTACCCAATCGAGCGGCCATGCCCAATCGAGACGGTAGTGGCGACCCGAGATCGTCTGCCGTTGGGAGGCGCGCGTTCGAAACCCGTGGCGCGCGGGGAAAACGACTTCGATCCGATCGTCCATGGTTCTGATGGTGCTCGACCACGCTGTACGCATGTTCCCGGGGCGGCGGGGGTCCGCCTCCGCAGAAACGCGCAATGTCAGCCGACCAGAAGATACGTCCAAGTTCCCTGACGCCGACCCGAACCCGGGCGCGTCCACGGTCATGCCTGCGGCCCGGTCGGCAATGACACGCGACCGCAGCCGACCCTCGGCGCCGCGGGCCTCGCCTCGGTGGCGACGGACCACGCGCGCTACTGCGTCCTCCGTCCCGAAGACGACGGTACCCTCGCCGAGAAAGAGCGAGGTGCCGATGAGGCGGCTACGGTAGCAAGGCGTGCCCTCGACGATCAGCGGCGAAGGGGGCAACACCCTAAGCGCGCGCTCGCATCGCCTCATGAGCTCGCCACGGCCTTGGCGGACTTGGGCCACCAACAGCACGTGTTCCCCCGGATCCTCATCCTCCAAGACACTGAACGCGGTGCGATCGAAAATCTCGTCGAATCGGAGCGCGCATGCCGTTTTAAGCACCTTGGTGGCGTAAGCGCTTTTTCCTTGGCCGAGAATGAAGCGGTCAAAGAGGCGCTCGAGACCCGCTTCGCGCCAGCGGTGGAAGTCGATGCTCCCGAGCACGACTCCGTCCGGGTCGACGAGGTTGAGCGGTTCCTCACGCTTTTTCGGGCGGGGGGAACGAAGCTCGTCAACCTTTCGGACGACGAGCGGGGGAACAGAGGTCATGCGGGGGGAGGGGGTCCCCTCGGACGAATGCGCGCGACCGCCACGACAGCTCGGCGCCGAACCCAAAAACGTGGCGACGAGCAGAAGCCAACCCGTGAGGGGCTTCTTTCCGGCGCTGAGCATGGCGGACAGGGTTTTCATCGCCGCGGTCCTCACGGGGGCAGGCACACCGAGCGGCAGTCTTCGCAGCCGGGGCAGCTGCTGGTGCCGCAATCGGCACAAACTTGGTCGTCACGCAGGCAACCCGGGTCGGGGCACGTGCGGGAGCAGCGACGCTCTGAAAACACGCAGAGCTCCTCGACGGTGCAGTCTTCGTGATCGTCGCACTGGCCCGGCTCGGCCGGCACGCAGGCGGCGACGCAATCCAAGCACCCGGAACAGCTCGACGTCGCGCATTCGTTGCAGATCTCGCCGCGGGGACACGGGACGCCGCCGTCGGGATTGCACGCGAGCGCGCACTGCCCCGTCTCGAGGATGCACACGCTGTTGGGCGGGCATTCACTGCTGTCGCTACACTGCGCCCCCCCGGTGGTCGTCACCGTGACGTTGGGCGTTGTCGACGTGGTGCTGGAGCCCGCCGCCCCGTTGCCGCCCGCGGCGCCATTGCCTCCGCGTCCGGGGCCATCGACGATCGCTTCGCCCCCGCAGGCCCCGCTCGTCAAAGAACCCGCGCCGCCGACGAAGAAGACGAACAACCCCACAGACCAATTCCTGCGCATGTCGCGTAGGGTGCCTGAACCGAGGGCCGCTGACCACGTCACGACCGAAGTCAGGGCGGAAAGGTCTGCGGGGTTTCGTCGGCAGGGTGCTTCGGGTGGGGCTTCTCAGTTCGCTTCGCGGACGTCGGCGGCACAGCGAAAGCCGATCGCGTGCACGCTGGCGGTGGCGAGTTGGTGGTATCGCGCCGCCGGATTCAGCCAGTTCTCGTAGACGCCATTGAAGCCGCCCCCACGAATGGCCTTTCGGTCGCCTACGGCCGGCCCCTTGGGATTCGTCTCGGGTTCGGCGTCGTAGAGCGCGTACCAGTCGGCCGTCCACTCCCACACGTTGCCGACCATGTCGAGCTGGCCGGACTGTGTCTGGGCCCGGGGGAATTTACCGACCGGCGAGGTGCCGGCGTAGCCGTCAGCCGCCTCGTACATCAACCGCGCGGGTGCGGTCATCCCGTGCTCCGTTCGCCAGTCGCGCCATTCAGGGCCGCCGGCGTTCATGTACGTATGGTCGCCCGCATCGTTGCCCCACGGGAACACGCGCCCATCGGTGCCCCGCGCGGCGAGCTCCCATTCCGCTTCCGTCGGGAGGCGGAGGCCGTAGTAACGGCAATAGGTGTCGGCACGATACCAGTCGACGCAGTTGACGGGATGGTTCTCGCGACCCGGCTTGTCTGCGTTGCAGAGTTCGGCGTAGGCGTTGAGCTCGCGCGCATGGTCTTCGGGAGAGGTGGTTTTGCCACGCGGAAAGTCGGGCTTGGCCGCGGCGGGACGGCATCCGCCTTCGCGGACGCACGTATCGTACTGGGCGACGGTGACCTCGTGGACGTCGAGGCAGAACGTATCGAGCTTGACCTCGTGGGCTGGCTTCCACAGGGCGAAGCTCGGATCGTTCGACCCCATCTCGAAGGCGCCTCCAATCACCGGCTTCATGCGCTCGGGACAAGGCCCGGCCCACGTGATGGACTCTGGACCTGAAGGCGCGGCGGCTGATCCGGAGGCCACGGCGCTCACAGATGCGGTGGCACTGGGACGCGACGGGGCCGAAGCCTCGGTGGCCCCGCTTCCCCCGAAGATGGCGAAGGCGCCGACGCCGCCGGCGGTGAACAGGGCCGCCGCCACCGCCCACTGAGAGCCACGTTCGCGCGGCCGCGTCGTCGCTCGGTCCACCGGCGACGTCGTCGTGGCGGTGGCAGGGTCTCCCGTAGCGCTCAACGCCGCCGCGCCGGGGTTGGCCGTGCTCGCGACGGCATCGGGAAACGGTACGGTGGGCTTGGAGGCCGCTACGGCCTCTTCGGGGCTGTCGACGGACGGAGGGTCGCCCGTCGTGTGGCGCCCGCCGCCGCGCCACGTGTCGCCGTGGGGAAAAACGCCTCGGTGCAGCGCGCGCCAGAAGGCGCCCGCGTCGGCAAACCGCAGACTCGGCTCGACGGCGAGGGCACGGGCGAACACCCCCTCCACCTCGGCGGTGACGGCGAGGCCCAACGTGCGCGGCGTGGGACGTCGGTCGGGGTTGCAACTCGACACCCCCAACTCGAAGAACGTGTCGCCTTCGAGGGCGCGCGCGCCTCCCCGCAGGATCTCGATGAGGATCAACGCCAGAGCGTAGACGTCAGTCCACGGTCCGGTGGCGCCATAGTTGCGGCTGAACTGCTCGGGCGCGCCGTGGTGGGGGGTAAAGGCGGTGATCTCCTTGCCCGTCTTTTGGAGTTGCTGGGCTAGCTGCTCGTGGTCGCTCATCACCTTGGCGATGCCGAAATCGAGCAGTTTCGCGCTGGCCTCCGGGCTGCGGGGGTCGCCGTCGATCATGATGTTGGCCGGCTTGAGGTCGCGGTGGGCGACGCCCCTTCGGTGCGCGACGTCGAGGGCGACGACCACCGCGTCGAGGAGGCCCATGGTCGCGATGAGGTCGCGGGCGGGGAGGCCTTCGTCCTGCTCGCGCGCCAGAAGAAGGTCGAGGGGTTCGCCCTCGAGCCACTCGAGCACCATGTAGGGAAGCCAGCCCCCGTCGGGCCGCGCCAGCCGTCCGATGTCGCGGGCTTGAACGATGGCTGCCGACTTGCTCGAGAGCTCGCTCATGAGCTTGCCCTCTTGGACGAAGTCCTCGAGCAACTTCTCCCGCATCGTCGGGGATGCATCCTCCAAGACCCGGAAGAACTTGATCGCAACCGGTTGCTTCCAGATCAGATGCTGCGCCCGGTAGACGATACTGAAGCCCCCTTCGCCCGCGACGGACTCGATCGCGTACTTGTCCGCGACCGTGGTGCCGACGATCCGCAGTGGGTCGTCGTCATCTTCGGGCAGGGAATCGTCCATCGCCATGGGTTATACGCCAGTTCGACACGTCCGTTACAAGGATGGACCACAACAAAGCCACCGGAAGTGCGGTGAGGGGTCGCGCGCGTCGGGGTCGGGCGTCGGCCAGGCCCCGCGTAGGGCCGCTCGCTCCGCCAAGTCCGCGAGCACTTGGCTCGTGCCCTCGATGACACCCGCCGTGATGTCGACCTGGTGTTCGCCACAAGCGTGGCGAAGCGCGTCGGCCAGCGTGCGTTGTTCCACGTGCATCGCCGTGAGAATGCTCGTCGCGAGCGGGGTCAGGTCCATCTGGCGGTAGCGGTTGTCGGCGTCGCGATAGGCCAAGACCCCGACCGAGCCGGCGACGGGCACATCGTCGTTTTCGACGACGTCGAGGAGTCGATGCACCGCATGGTCGAATCGCGCGATCCGCACCGTCCCGTCGAACGCCACCGGGAGGTCGGCACTCAGCTCGTCGACCACCTCGCGTCCGGGGTCGATGATGCGTTCGCCGGTGTAGACGTCGAACTCGAAGAGTTCGAACCGCATGAGATCGGGAATGAAGTCGGCCACCTGCGGGTCTGCAACGAGTCGGGGGTGGGCCCAACGCGCGAATTCGTACGCCACGTCGCGCAAGAGCCGCGAGGCAGGAGCTTCCGTCCGAAGGTAGGACGTGTAGTAGCGCTCAAAGCGCTCTGCGCCGAGGCGATGCCGCGTTTTGGGGAGTTCGTTGCCGATCGCTGACCGCAACGTGTTGCGTACGAGCTTCCGGTACACGTTCAGCCGCGTGAACGGTTGCTCCCGAAGCGCGGCGCCATCGTCGGCCCGTACGTCGCCGCGGTGCGCGAAGCCGCCGCGATGGTCCGCCACGAGACCCTCTCGGCTGCGGTCGGTGACGATCGCGTCCTGCAGCAGACGCTGGAGCGAACGCAAACGCGCGATTTCGGCCGCTGTCGGCCCCTCGCTCACGCTCGGCTCGTCTCGAGTCCGCCCGTCGCGGCGGCCGTGTTTCGCACCACCTCGACGTCCGAGCGAACGTCGTGGCGGGCCCGTCGCGCAGCCAATCCCGCCTGATACGCGGTGTCGACGCGCGCACGCTCGGCCAGCAGTTGGTCGAGGGACGGAACGTCACTGTCTCGTTCGAGGACGACGGGAAGGGGGCCGGTGCGCTCGATCGTCCAGGTGAGAAGGTCGAGCACCGGATCGACCACATCCGCGCCGTGGGTGTCGATGATGAGATCGTCTTCGGGTCGCCATTCGTGCCCGGCGACGTGGATTTGCACGACCCGGTCGACGTCGATTTGCGCGATCCACGTCCGCGGGTCGAACCCGTGGTTCTGGGCGTTCACGTAGACGTTGTTGACGTCGAGCAGGAGCTTGCAATCGGCTTCGTCGAGCACGGTGTTGACGAAGTCGACCTCCGGGATCTCGGCGTCGCCGAGCCGGAGGTAGTAGCTGATGTTCTCGACCGCCATCGGCACCCCCAACCGATCCTGCGCTTCGCGGATCCGCACTGCAGCATGCCGGGCTGTGCCCACCGTTTGCGGAAGCGGAAGCAAGTCGTGGAGGATCCCGCCATCGACGCCGCAAAAGCACAGGTGGTCCGAGTGCCACGGCGACCCGAAGCGCTCGATGAAGGCCCGCAGCGTGCGCAGGTACGAGGCGTCGTAGTCGTCGACCCCACCGATCGACATCTGTAGTCCGTGGGTCACGAGCGCGAAGTGCTCGGCCACCCGCTCCAGGGACTCGGGGATGTATCCCCCACGGCGCATGTAGTTTTCGGGCGAGACCTCCCAGAATGGCGGGAGCGCCGCGAGAACCCCGGGGTCAGAGGTCTCGAGGCGCTCCAGTAGCGTATCGAGGAAGTCCCAGCGCAATCCGACGCCGACCCCGTTGGGGATGACGCCCGGAAGGGGACGTCGGGGGAGGGCGCGAGACGCGGCGGTCATGACCGGTCGATCAGCCGCAGGTGCCCTCTCCGCACGAACCGGCGGCGCCGGACTTCTTGGCGGGCATCTTGTGGACCTTCTTCACGGGCGTGGTCTTGGCCGGCTCGGCCGCCGCGGACTTGGTGGCCGGCGGCGCCGCTTTGGGCTCCATGGCCGCCTCCGGCGTTTCGTCGTCGGCCTTCATTTCCTTGTCGGCACCGCAGGAGCCCGCTGCGCCTTCCTTGTGGGCGCCGCAGGAGCCCGAAGCGCCCTCCTTGTGGGCGCCGCAGGAGCCCGAAGCGCCCTCCTTGTGGGCGCCGCAGGAGCCCGAAGCGCCCTCCTTGTCGGCGCCGCAGGAGCCTGCCGCGCCCTCCTTGTCGGCGCCGCAGGAGCCTGCCGCGCCCTCCTTGTCGGCGCCGCAGGAGCCAGAGGCACCGTCCTTGTGCGCCCCGCATGAAGCCGCGGCGCCATCTTTCGTGGCGCCGTCCATCTCGCTCTCGCTCGCCTGAACGTCGCTCGCGTCGGTCACGTTGGGGCTGCTTCCGCCACAGCCGATGAAGGCGACGGCGAGGGTGGATGCGATGGCTGCTGCTTTGATGCTCATAAACTCGTCTCCTGAAGTCACTTCCCGTACGCGCCTCCCGGGTGGGGGTTACGCACAAATACGACATATACCGGCCGCCGCGACGCGAACACCGACATCCCCTGGTTAAAGCGTCTGGGGCGCCGACGCGGTATATCCCGGTGCGGGACCACCGACGGGAAGGGATCTGCGATACGTACGTACAACGACGTGTCGTGCGCCCGATCGTCATCGTTCCGCCCCCGATGCCCATGTCTTTGCCTCCTGAGGATCGCGGTCCGTTCGTCCCGGGGGCGCCTCCGGTGCCCGAGATCGAGGTCACGACCGCCCCCGCGCCGGCGCTTCGGGGTCGGGTGATCGGCCTGCCCGTGCCCGGCGCCCCGCGTCGGCGCGATGCGGGAGGGCGGCTGCTCTGGTGGGACGACGAACTCACGCACCAGCGGCCCCGCGACCTTGCCGATGCGAGAGCCCGACAGACTGATTGTGGGGCCGGTGAGAGGGTTTCGTCCTCGTCGCATCCCCCCGATGCCTCGCGCGGAGAGGCGCCGAGAGACGCTCCCGAGCCGCTGGAGTTCGACGACCTCACGGGACCGATGACGGTCTTCGGGTCGTCGCCCGACCTCGCGCCCGCGGGTCTCGATCTGGACGAGGTGTCGTTCGTATCCGCCGTGATGCGGGCCCCCGAAGCTTCTCCGACCTCGCCGCAACCGGACGTCTTTCCCCCCTCCGCCGCGGTGGTGGCGAAAACGCCGTCGGCACCCGCGTGGACCACGCGACCCACCACGGGCTCGACGTCACCGGTCGTGTCGCCCACGTTCCCCGAGGCGCCGGTCGAGATCCCACTGCAGCGCCGTTCGCGCTGGGTCGCGGTCGCGGTGCTCGTGGCGCTCCTCGGGGTGGTGGCCATGGTCTTCGGCCTGCGAGCGCCTGCTCCGGCGACGATGGTGACGGCGACGCCGCCGCCTCCGGTGGCGGCGGACCTCCGCATCGGAGGCGACCCGTCGGTCCGCGTCGCCCTCGATGGACACGACGTGGGGACCCTTCCCCTCTCCGTGCGTTGGCTCCCCGGGCGGTACGAAGTGACCCTTTCGGCGCCGCGATGGCAAACCCGCTCCCTCGTGGTTCACCTGAAGGCGGGGAAGACAACGGACCTCGGCCCGGTGGCGATGTCTCCGGCCCGGACGAAGCTCCGCCTCGAACGCGTGACCCCCGGCGCCTACGTGGTGTTGTTTCGGAGGGACCGCGATGGCGGCGCCGCCGTCGACGAGCTGGTGGTCGAGGGGCCGTTTCCGCGCACGCTGGAGTTGCCGCCCGGCGTGTACGAGGTCGTCGCCAACAAGCTCGATTACCCGCGGTTTTCCCGTCGGGTCGACACCGCCATCGAGCCAGAGCGCACGGTCGTCATCGATCTCGGACCGCCCCGGGCAGAACCGGCTGTGTCGCCCCAGGACGACCGCTACCGGAAGGTCCCGTCTCCGCCGCCGCCACCTCGCGTGGTGCCGGCCCCGCCGACGGCCCCGGAGGCCCAACCTGAGCCCAGCGTCGAGCCCAATCCCTACGCCATCTGAGCGCGCAGCCCATGGTGCACGAGCTCTTCGCCGATCGACTGGTGACCCGACAGCGTGCGTTGGGTCATCCGCTGTGCGTCGGCCTCGACCCACATCTCGGGCGCATCCCAGAGTCGTTCCGTCGCGGAACGATGGCGCCGTCGGACCCGGACACCGCGGCGGCGGTCGAGACGTTTCTCGCCGCGGTGGTCGCGCGCCTCGAAGGTCGGGTGGCGGCCGTCAAGCCACAGATCGCGTTCTTCGAGCAGCTCGGGTGGCGCGGCCTCCAGGTTCTGGAGCGGTTGGTGGCCCGGTGCCACGAGCACGAGCTGCTCGTCATCATGGACGCCAAGCGTGGCGACATAGGGTCCACGGCTGCGGGCTACGCGCGGGCCTTTCTCGGCCGAGACGCGCCCTGGGGGTCCGACGCGCTGACCGTCAATCCGTACCTCGGACTGGACACCCTGGAACCCTTTTTGGACGCGGCGGCAAGCGCCGGCGCCGGGCTGTTCGTGCTCGTCAAGACGAGCAACCCGGGCTCCGACGACCTTCAACGGCGCCACGATGGCGCGGGACATCCGCTGTACCTCACCCTTGCCGCCGCTCTCGAACAGCGGGCGGCGCGCCTGGCGGGAACGTCGTCGGGCTTCAGCGGCCTCGGCGCCGTCGTAGGGGCGACCTACCCGGACGACGCGAGGCGCGTGCGCGAGGTCATGCCCCACGGGCTGCTTCTCGTTCCCGGCTTCGGAGCTCAGGGTGCATCGGCGGCCGATTCCGTGGCCGGTTTCGTGCGGGGGCCCCACGGCCTCGAGGGGGGGGTGGTCAACGCTTCGCGCTCGATCGTGTTTCCGTCGGAAGAAGGAAAAGGCGCCTCACGTGCGCCATGGTCGCAGCGATTCGACGACGCGCTCGCGCGCGCCTGTGCCGACCTCGCGGACGCCGTAGCCTGACCTCACCGACGGTGGCCAGACGCGGTGGCACATGGTACGACCCGCCGACCCTTACGAGCGCCAGTAGCTCAGCTGGATAGAGTATCGGCCTCCGAAGCCGAGGGTCGCAGGTTCGAATCCTGCCTGGCGCGCTGTCCTGAGGCCCGACCACCGGCCATGACCGACGACCGACACGGGGGGACGGACCCGGCCCGCGGCCAACGCTGGGGCGCGTTGGCGTTGGGGACGGTTGCGGTCGCGGCGCTCGCATGGTGGGCCGTGATGCTCGGGGTGCCCGCATGGCGCGGATGGTTTCGGGCCGGGGACGTACCCGACGCGTCGTTTTTGAGCCTCGCCGCCCCGGACCTGCCGCTCTTCGTCGGGGGTAATGCGGTGGGTGGCTTCTTGTTGTGGCGACACCCGGACAGTCCTTGGCGGGAGCGCATCGTTTGGCTCGCCCTGGGCGCCACCCTCTACCCCACGGCGTTCGTGGTCGCCGAAACCGTGCGCACCGACGGGGAAGGGTGGGCGGCGTCGATGGCGATGCTCTCGGCGACGGCCGTCGTCTCCCTCGTGGCTTGGGCCACGCGGCCGGGAGGACGCGCCTTCGAGCCGGCGGCCGCGCGCCCTCGTTGGGTTCATCAGGGACTGACGGCCCTCTACAGCGCCTTTTTCTGGGGGATGTTCCTCGGGCTCGGGCCCTGGTTGTTGGTGCAGGCGGAAGCCGCGCTCGGGGTGCCGCGTATCGGCGGCGCCGCGTCCGTCTCGTGGTGGCCGTGGCTATGGGGGGGGCTCGGGGGTGGTTGCGGCACGGTCAATCTGTGGTCGGGGTACGTGATGTCGCGTTTTGGCGAGGGCACGCCACTCCCTCAAGATACGGCGCGGCGCCTGGTGATCCGTGGGCCCTATCGGATGGTGCGCAACCCGATGGCCGCCTCCGGGGTCGCGATGGTGTTCTGTTTGGGCATGGGGCTGCGCTCCTTTGCGGTAGCCGGGGCGGCGCTGGCCGGCGCGGTCGCCTGGCATCTCGGGGCGCGTCCGCCTGAAGAGGCAGATCTCGCGCGTCGCTTTGGCGCGGCGTACGACCGGTACCGCCATGCGGTGCCGCTGTGGCGGTTGCGGTGGCCGCCGGTGCCTCCTTCCTGAACGGTGGTGCCTATCGTCGCGAACCTGGGCCTCCGTCGCGGACTTGGGCCTCACTCCTTTAAGAGGCGCCGACGTCGCCGACGACGAAGGATGGCTGCGCCCACCAGCCCCCAGCCGATGACGGCGCCGGGCAGGTCGAATTCGTTCCTCACGGGATGTCGGCCCGCCCGACAGGCGGCGCAACCACGACCCTGGTCGCTGGCGATCTCGCCCGGCGCGCTCGCCGCCTCGGGAACGACCTCGCCGCGCTCGTCTTCTGCTTGGTCGTCCGCCGGCGCCTCGGGTTCGCGCGGCGTCGACGCGGCGACCTCGCAGTTCGGGCATCGGGCGGCCACGCGGTCGCGCGCCCGCTCGAGTCGTTCGCGGGCCGAGTCACACGGGGGCCCCGGGTCGAGCGCGCACAGGCTCTCGGCCGAGCGACGCAACGAAGCGAGCGCGCGGCATGCCGTCGCGCAGTCTGCGGTGCTCGCGTCCAACGCGACCGCCAGCTCCGCCTCCGCGTCGTCGAACGCCGTCTGGACGTCCTCGATGAGCGGGCCTGGCTCCGGCGGGGGCTCGTTGGCGGCGTTTTGGGCAAGACCGAGGGTCGTCCATGCGAGCGCGGCGCCCAACAATCCCCACGCAGCCCCGGACGACGTCTTCATCCCCGAAGGCTACCTTCGTAACCGTCAGCGCGCGAAGTAGATCCCCACCGCGAGGGCCAACGCCGTGATCAGCACCGCGAGCCACAGCAGCGTCGCGTTCGACGCCGGCGGGGCCATCGACGCCACGTTGGGCGTCGGGGCCATGGTCTCGACCCGCACGGAAAAGCTCATGCTCGACATCAAATTGCTCACCCCATCGAGGAAGCGTTGGTAGTCCGGCTCGCGCACGAGGAATGGATCGCCGTCGAAACGTACTTCGTGACGGGCGGCGACGAGCGCATAGGAGCGGAGCGTCGCGGTGCGCTTGGCCGAATCGATCGAGCCTACCGCGAGACGGTGGCCCATTTGGTCCACGATGCTGATGGCCTGCAGCGCTTGCTTGCCTCCCCCGGTACTCGGGCCCATCGGCTCGCGGAGCTCAGCGCGCCACCCGGGGAAGGGTTGCGCGAACGCGACCTCGAAGGCGCGCACCAAAGTGAAGGCCTCGTTGGCGACGGCGGTAAGCGCGTGTTGCGCGGGGGACCGACGATGCCG
Organism: Myxococcota bacterium; assembly: GCA_039027095.1. Taxonomy (GTDB): domain Bacteria; phylum Myxococcota_A; class Polyangia; order Polyangiales; family Polyangiaceae; genus JAPYTK01. The sequence goes on along the minus strand of JBCCLB010000009.1, from coordinate 43,467 downwards.
CGCGGCGGGCGGGGGCGCCGCCGCCGCCGGCGAGGGGACCACCGCCGTCATCGGCTGGGTGACGCCGATCTGGCGTGTCCTCTCGTCGTCCATGGGCTGCAGCCTACGGACGGATGGCGAGAAGGCCAAGCGAGCGCCGCGGTGTCGGGCCCGTGCCGGCGCCCGGGCGCGCGTGGTGCTACGACCTTGCCGTGGCCAACGCGATGCGCCGCGCAGCGCTCGTCGCCGCGCTCTCGACCCCTCTCGGATGCACGTCTTCGGTAGGCCTGAGCCCCGAAGCGGCGGTGGAGCAAACGCCCTCGCGGCCGACGGGATACCCGCAGCCGATTCATCTCGTGCCGTTGCTTACGCTCCAAAACGAGCGAATCGTGGAGACGGCGGACCTGATCGCACGCACGGGAAACGCGTCCGAGCTCACCACGGCGAGTGAACGACTGGTCGCGATCGCCGCGTACGTGGGGCGGGCGGAATGGCGAGAAGCCTACCGTCCCTGGCTCGCGGCCCGTCTCACGCGAAATGCTCCGATGGGCGCGGGCCGCATCGATGCTCGTGTTGCCGACACCCAGCGTCGCCACCTCGTGCGGGTGTACGACGCCATGAAGCGTCTCGTCGGGGCTGGCCGCGACGGAAGCACGCCGGAGGTGCTCCTCGACCACGGTCGCGACGTGCTCGACCCCGAGGGACCGACCCGAAGCGACGCCCACCGGAGGCTGGCGGCCGGCTTGCTGGTCAAGGCCGGCGTCCTCGAGGCCCGGTCTCCGTCGGGGCGGGCGGCCGCTGGGCCGTACCCCGCGGGGGCTACGCCGGGGGCGATGGCCGTCGGCCGCTTTGGCGGTGCGACCCAGGCGCCGCGGGTGCTGCAGGGTCAGTTGGTCGATGCGGGCACGGTCGTCTCCTCGTTGAACGGTGCGTTCGTGACGTGCTACCGGCAGTCGCTGGCGGCGCAAGGGCGCTTCGGCGCATGGGTGACCATCTACGCGTCCGTCGACTCGGGAGGGCGCATCGGTCAGGTGCAAGGTCGGGCGGAGGCCTCCGTGCCTCCCGCGCTCGTCCAGTGTCTCGAGGCGGTCGTACGGCAGGCCCAGTTTCGGCCGCCGCGGTCGGGCACGGCGATGGTCGAAATCCCGTTGGCGTTCACGCCCCCGGCGTAGTCCGCGTCGCGGAAAGTTGGCCCACGGAGGGCGTTTCTGTGACGCACGGGGCCATGAGCGCGAGAGCCTTTGGTTGGTGTCGCGTGGGTCCGAGCGTCCTCGTCGCGGCCCTCGCCGGTTGCGCCGACGACGGCGACCCTCTCCCTCCGCTGCAGCACGCGGTGCCGGCCGAAGGCATCGCGGCCGACAGTGAGGCTCCGGAGGCATCACCGTCGCGCGACCCCGCCACCGTGGCGTCGCCCGGCGGCCCCACGCTGGGCGCCATCCACATGATGGTCAGCGTCTACGCCGAGCCCGACCATCGGTCCGAGCGGATCGGCTATCTGCGGGTCGGGACCCGGGCCACCCGGGCCGAGAAGCCAGCGGCGTTCGACAGCTGCCAACACGGGTTCTACGCGGTGTTGCCGCAGGGCTACGTGTGCATCGACGACGGAGCGACGACCGACATGGAGCACCCGTTGATGCGCGCGGACTTGACGCCGGCCGACCGCACCCGCCCGCTACCCTACGACTACGCCTTCATTCGCGCCATCGCTCCTCGCTACTACCGGCTCCCCACCCCCAAAGAGCAATTCAAGTACGAGATGAGCTTGAAGCGTCACTTGCGCAGCTTCAAGCGCCTGAAGACGACGTGGAACCGCATCGACGTCGGGTCGAATGACGTCCGTATGCTTCCCGACGGGGTGGTGCTCGGACCCCCGCCGGGGCAGCCACCGGACCTGACCACATTCGAGAAGTTCGGCGGCGATCCCGAGGGGGAGGTGCCGTGGTTTTTCGACGGGGGGCGGCAGATACCGAACGTGTCGAGCTTCAAGGTGCCCGACTACGCCGTCATCACCAATCGCATCAAACGGCACGCGGGCGTCGCTCTCATCGACGCGTTCCCCGGAGAGGAACGCGACTTCGCCCTCACGACCGACCTCCGACTCATTCCCATTTCCAAGCTCAAACCGGGCCGGGGCTCGACGTTTCACGGGGTCGAGCTCACCGAAGGATGGGAGCTGCCGGTCGGTTTCGTGAAGCGCGATGGGGTCTACGCCTACGACAAGCGCAAGGGCAGCTTCCGGCGCATCAAAAAGAAGATCGCGTACGGGGCTCCGATCCAGCTCACCGGCGAGGTGCGGCGCGATGGGAGTCGGCGCTACGTCGAGACCGAGACGGGGGTTTGGATGCGCAGTCGCGACTTGGCGATCGCCCCGCTCAACAGCAAGCTGCCCCGCACGCCGAAAGCCAAAGATGAAAAATGGGTGGATGTCTCGATTCAGCGACAGACGCTTACCCTCTACGAAGGCCGCGAGGCGGTGTTCGTCACGATGGTGTCGACGGGGAAAGACGGACTCGGAGGCCCCGGCAAGAGCCATTCGACCCCTCGGGGTACGTTTCGCATTCGCGACAAGCACGTGACGACCACGATGGACTCGAGCGTCGTGGGCGAGGAATTCGAACTCATGGATGTGCCCTGGGTGCAGTACTTCAAGGCGGGATACGCCCTTCACGCGGCCTACTGGCATACCGAATACGGCCGGCCGCGAAGCCACGGCTGCATCAATCTATCCCCCCTCGACGCCTACCGGGTGTTCCATTGGACCGAACCGTCGGTGCCCGAGCCTTGGCACAGCGTTAGCGCCGGCGACCTCACGGGCGCGGGAACCCTCGTCCACGTTCGCCCGTAGCCGCTGCTTTCTCGTTAACCAAAAAAGACCATTGGTGAACGCCGGGACGTCGGGCCCGATGGCCGCCCCAGCGGCGGCTGTGAAAGCCGTGCGGCGAAAGACCAGCGAATGGTGCCCATGCGGCGAGGGGGCCGTCGGCGGCCCAGGTGGCGGTGAAGGCGTCGCGCAAGATCAATTCCGCCAGCTTGCCTCGCGGCGAAAATCCCCACTCCGCCTCCTGGGACACGTCCCCCGGGTCCGCGTACGTGCGCCAGACGAAGAATCCGGCGCACTCGGGAATACGGGTCAACGGGGCGAGGAGGGCGCCGTAGGCCATGGCTTGCGCTCGCTCGTCCACGACGACGTCGGTCATGCCGTCGGGCCACAGCCAGGGCTTCAGCGCCGGGTCGCGGCGCGTGGTGTATCCCATCTCGGTGAGGAGGATGGGCTTGTCCCATTGACGCGCCATGGCCTGGAGCTCACGTGCGACCCGCTCCCCCCCCAGGATGAGATCGTGAATGGTGGCGCCGGGGACCGTCGTGAGCGGGAAAAACGCGTTGACTCCGATCACGTCGAGCTCTCCGAGTACCGTCGTGTATGCGAGGTCGTCCCAATTCGCGGAGTAGGTGATGAGACCCGAGAAGCGGCCGCGAAGCTCGCGCACCAAGGCCACGAACGAGTGCGCGTGTCGGGTCGTGACCCAACGGCGAAGTTCGACGCCGGCGCTGATCATCTCGACGTCGTGGCGTTCGGCGACGTCGGCCCAGTGCATGAGGAAGGTCCGGTAGCGTCCGCTCCAGCGGGCCCAGCCTGCGTCGTCGTCGGGTTGAATCAGGGCCCGCCAACCGCCGGTCTCGACCCAGAGATGGGGAACCAGCAAGACGCGAAGGCCCAGGGCGTGTGCGTCGTCGATGGCTTGGGCGACGTCGCGGGTGTTCCGGGCCAGGGGCGCTTCGAAGCGGAGGTCGAGACCCTCACCGTGAAGGTCCCAAACCCTTCCGAAGGGCGTGACGGCGACCCAAGTGGCGCCCATCGCCGCCGCCTCGCGGAGGGCGGCCCGGCCGCGGGCGGTCCCGTAGCCCGCCGCCGGGTGAAGTGCGTTTTCGATCGGACCGACGGTGATGCCCCGGATCGCGCCGAAGGCGTGGTCGGTCCAGGCCGTGGCCGAAAGGGGCCGGGGCGCCTGCTCCTGGGCGACGCGCGGCGAAAGCGCGACCGAGATGAGCCCCGCCACGCCGGCGACGATGGCCCCGCGGCGGCCTCGGACCCGACGTGAGAGGCGCGTGATGGCCTCCACCGTAAGCATGAGCGCGAGGACGACGACGGATCCCGCTCCGATCGTGATGATGACGTCGGCGCCGGTGACCGCCTCCTCTGGGGGCGTAGGGGCGGAAGCGAGTACGAGGTCGAGCCCGATGAGGATCCCCGCCGCGAGCCAGAATGCAGGTACCGACACGAGCAGGCGCCGCGGCCAGGGGCGGGTCACGAAGACCCATCCGAGCATCGATATGGGGCCAAAGGCATAGAGGGCGGCGCCCCAGCTCGCGACGTTCCAGCCTCGGCGGCGCGCGGCGGGCGGCAGACGGCGGCGGTCGAGGACCTGGAGGGCCCAGGGTACGACGATACTCGCGAGCATCATCACCGCGGTGTGCGCCGTCTCCGACATGGCGATCGTCGCGAGCCGCCGACGCCGTCAGTACGCGTCGGCGCCGATGGTCTCGGCGGCCGGGATCCGAAGGGGGAGCGCGGGCACCCCCTCGACGCCGACGGCGAGAAAGCGATACCGCGCGAGGTTGGTGAGCACGCGCTGCACGTAGTTTCGGGTCTCCCGGTAGGGGATGCGCGCCACGAAGAGGTCGGTTTCGGTCTCACCCCCGGACAACCATCGTCGCACCGCGAAGGGACCTGCGTTGTAGGCCGCCGCGGTGGCCGGAAGATGACCCGAAAAGGTCCGGTTAAGTTTGCCCAGGTAGAACGCCCCGAGCGTGACGTTGACGTCGGGCCGCGTCACCTGCTCGGGGTCGAAGGGCAGGCCCGCCTCGGAGGCGGCCCGCGCCGCCGTATAGGGCATGAGCTGCATCAGCCCCCGAGCCCCGACCGGCGATGTGACGGTGGTGCGGAAAAAGCTCTCCTGGCGCATGATGGCGTAGACGAGATCCTGGGGAACGGCGTGGGTGCGCTCGGCCGGGGGGACCACGGTGGCAAAGGGGCGGGGGTAAATGCAATGCCACGCCCAGCGTTCGGTGGGCTTGGGGGCGCGCATCAGCAACTCCAGGCTCACCGCCCGATTGGCGATCTGGGCGCGCCTCCGAGCCCCCGCGAGTTGCCCGTAGAGGGCACAGAGCACTTCGCTCTCTCTTCCCGGGTAGGCCGCGACCACGTCGGCCTCGGCGGCTTCGAGAATGCGCTCCGCTTCTGCATCCATGCCGAGCCGGTGAAGGAGCGCGATCGCCGGGGGAAGCGGCGGCGATGCGCCCCCGGACGGCGCGGGGGCAGTGAGGGGCGGAGGCACATCCAAGCCGGCGTCACCGAGGCGCGCCCGCGCTGCGAGCGCGGGGTAGGTGAGGGGGTGCGCCCGTATGATTTCGTGCCAGCGCGCCTGCGCCGCAACGCGGTCGCCCGCGCGCAGCGACGCCAATGCTTCGAGATGTTGCGCGTGACTCACATCACGCCACCCGTCCGCCCGGGCCGCATATCCGCGGAAGGCGTCCCGGGCGCGCTCGTGTTTTCCGGCGGAGAGCAGCGCGACCGCGCGCTGAAACCGTGCGTCCGGCGCCGCTTTGGCTTTTTCGTGGCGTGAGAGGTAGCGGCTGAAGCCCTTGACGGCGGCCTCGTGGCGGCCGGCGAGCGCCATGAGCTCGGCGTAGCGAAACGTCGCCCGCTCGGACCACGTCGTTTTGGGATGCGCCTTGGCAAGCGCGCGGTACCGGTCGAGCGCGGCCTTGGTCTCGCCTCGCCGCGCCGCCGTGCGCGCCGCGTAGTAGGCGGCTTCGGCGGCCAGGGGATGGGCGCGAGCGAGAAATGCGTCGAAGGCGGGCGCGGCCCGGTCGTAGTCGCGGGCCCGGTACAGCGCGCGGGCGCGATGAAACGCGACCTCACGGTCGGCCGTTCCCAAACGGTCGAGCGCGTCGAGGGTCGCGTCGAGATTCGCTTTGGTCGTCGAGCGCTGAAGGATTCCCGCCCGCATCGCCGCGGGAAGGGTGCCTCCCAGACGAAGGTAGGCGGCCATGGCCTCACGGTCGTTGCGTTCGACGGCGAGCCAGCGATGGTCGCCGAGCGCGATCGCCGCGTCGCCCATCGCCTCCGCGAGCGACGCGCGGGCGCGGTGCGCCGCCGCGAGGTCACGGCCTTGCCGCGTGCGTTCCGCCTGTCGGATCGCTCGATCGAGCAGCGCCCGGGCGCGCTTCGAATCCTCGTGGCGACGGTAGGCGGTGGCCGCCCGCAAGAGGTCGGCCGTCTTCGGGGACGCTTCGAAGTAGCGTGCCGCTTCCAGGTGAGGACCGGCGATGAGCGCCGCCTCGGCGCGGAGGCGACGGATGAGGTCCGCCACCAACGGTAGCTGGGCCTCGAGGCCCATCAGCGATGCGACGGCCTCTCCGGCCTCGCCGGCCCCGAGAGCCGCCCGCCCCCGGGCGAGCCGAATCTCGGGGCGGGCTCCGGTGGCCTCGTCCAGGGCCTGCAACCGGTCGTAGGCGCGTCGGTAGTCGAGACGCCGCATCGCTTCCCGAAAGTCGTCGTCGGGCTCGGCGTCGCCGGATGGAACGTCCGAGGCCGTCGCGGCGACGGAGGCGGTTGCGGTCGGGGGCGGCGCCGCGCCGGTCGCACTCGTGGCGGCCGGGGTCGCTTCGCCGCGGGGAGAGCAGCCCGTCGACCACCCGGCGGCGACGACGACGCCCACCAGGGCCGCGGTCCATCGCCCCGTCATGCCAGCGGAACCGCGACCAGCACCACCTCGCCCCCGCTCGCTTCGACCCGGTAGCGGAAGGGCTTGCCATGCTTTCCGCTCATGTCCGCCTCGAGACTCTTGATGCGGTCGACGAAGGGGGAAAGCCGGATGGCGTCGACTGGGTCCCCGAGGGCGCGTTTGGCTGCGAGGTACTCATCGAACAGGCGGCCGTAGTACGACTCCGCCGGCTCGTCGCGGAGCATCCTGCCGTCGGCGACGTCCTCCAACGATAGCGACGCCATGCGTTCGTCGACGCTCAGCGCCTCGGTGAACCGTGACGACGACGGAGCCACCGAGGGACGCCCCGTTTCGTCGGTATCGTCCTCGGCCACCCCGAGGAGCTGGTTCAACAGCGAATTGATCCGAAAGCCGAGGCCGCCCAGTACCTTGTGCTCGAGTTCGAAACGGAGATCCGTTTGGCCGTTGATGACGGCGAGGAGCCCGTCCTCGAGGTCGCTGATGGGCTGCGAGATGTAGTTGTCGATGAGAAAGGCCCCGACCACGACGAGCAGGAGCCCTAGGGCCAAAACCCCCAAAACGGGCCCGAGAAGGCTGCCGAAGCCGCCGACGGTCTGAATCTCGGACACGCCGATGAGCATGAGAACCTTCCCGCCGTAGCCGGCGAGGCCTACGCCGACGGCCTCGTGTCCGGGCTCCGGGGGGGGCAACGTCACCATCTGGTCGGGGTCCAACGTCGGGGGCGCTCCGGCCACGACCCGCTCCATCGCCTCCGTGACCTCCGACGACTTGGCGACGAGGCTCATCGCGTCGCCGTCGACGGCGGCCGCGAGCAGTCCGACGTCAGCATCGGCGCCGAGAATCCGCTGCAATCGCTCGTCGCTGAGGGCCGTGCCGATGAGCACGCCACCCACGACGTCTTTTCCCTTCCGGACGGGCGCGAAAGACACGAGAAGTTGTTCGTTGTGGGCCTTGTCGAGCCAAACGGCGGAACCGGTGGTGCCCTGCTTCACCGCGTCGAGGATCTCGGGGTGGCGCTCGGCGAGCTTTTCGCCCCGCATCAGGGCCGAGCCGTTGCGGCCCATCACCACCCCGTCGGGACCGTAGAGGACGATGAGCGCGGGCTTGATGCGGCTGAACGTCGGCTCGCTCCGCGTCCGCTCTTCAACGGTGTTGGCAGCGGTGGTGGCGGCGTCGCTTCGCGCTGAGGCGGCGCTCAACGCGAAGGGTTCGAGGGCGGCGTCTGATGCCCCCTGCTGCCCGAGCCAGCGCTCGATGCGGAGGGCGTCGCGCTCCAGCGTCAGCGCCGCGGTCTGGAGACCACGCTGCGCTTGGCCGCGGTTCGAGACGTCGCCGATGACGAAACGCATCAAGCCGAAGGAGAGAACGCTCACGATGAGCACCACCACCGCGAAGACTCCGACTATCGTTCCGCGCACTTGCTTTCCTCCGGATCCCCGCCGAACGCTACCACCCCGTCGTTTTCCGGCAAAACGAGTTGCCTTCGCAACGGGTCCTACGGGGCGGTGAAGCGCCACCCTTTCAAGTGGCGGTTTGAGCCGGGCTGTGCGAGAACGCCGCCGTGGTTCCGAGTGAACTGCACGGTGGGTGTAGCTCAGTGGTAGAGCACTGGATTGTGGCTCCGGTTGTCGCGGGTTCAATTCCCGTCACTCACCCCGACGAAATGACTCGGCAATCGCCGTTCAACCGGGCCGACAGGCGATGCCTGTCGGTCTAATTTGCTGGCCAGAGAGGACCGGCGATCCCTTCGGGGGGTCGGGTCGGCCTCTTCGGGCCTAAGTCGGGCGGAGACGACGGTCCCTCGGGTGAGCACCTCTCTCGCGAGCTGGCGCGCCGGCTGACCCCGGGCAAAGCGTCGGCCGCCGAGGTGGACTGCTATCGGAGGCGGGAGAGCGACTGAGCGCTGCATGTCTCCTTATGCGCCGTCGCGGCAATGCCGAGATTGATGCCATGCGTCACCAAGAAGGTTTCGGTTGTACGCGATGAAGTCCGCCCCGAATCGACGCTCGAGGTAGTCCCACCATCGGTTGGGAGGGCGACAGCCTCTGCGGGATGAGGCACGGTCGCGGGAGTGAGGCGCAGGAAGCTCGCGGTGTACATGCGTGTGGGATGGGTGGTTATCGGCGTACGGGCTGCCCCCGCCTGCAGTCAGAGGATGCGGCCTTTCTGGGGGTTCGTAGAGGCGCTGCGGGAGTAGGATGGCGGTGTTCGGTTGTGCGTAGGGTGTCTTTGATACCAAAATCTATGCCAAATTATTCGTGCCCCTAGCGGTTTCGCCAAAAGAGCTCAAGTTTCGTATCGACTGTCCCGGGTTTCATGCGACTCGGGGAGGGGACTGGGCCGAAGATGTGGTCGCCATCGGCCCGAAAGTGTCCGCCCCGCGAGTAGGAGCGGCGCTCACGCCGCCAACTCGGGCGTCGTCGCCCCGGCCGGACGCCTTGGCTCGCGACGCCGAAGCCCGGTAGTCTTGAGGGTAACATGCGCATGGTACGCACGAGTCGAGGGCGCTGCGCGTTCGTCCCGAGGGAAACCGGTGGAGACCGCGAACGGTCGAGGGCCGCGGCCGGGATGCTCGTCGCCGCGCTGGCCATCCTGACCCCAGCCTCTGCGCTCGCGCAGTCGGCGGCGGACTCAGCGATCGCCGAGGCGCTGTTCCAGGACGGACGAGCCCTGATGAAAGCCGGCAAAGCCGCGGAGGCATGCCCGAAGTTTGCTCAGAGTTACCGGGTGGAGCCGAAGGTGGGCACGCTGCTCAATCTCGCCGGCTGTTACGAGGAGGTGGGGCGAACGGCCAGCGCATGGTCGGCGTACACCGAGGCGGCGGCCAGCGCCCGACGGCAGGGGCAGACCGGTCGCGCCGGCTATGCGACCGAGCGTGCGGCGGCGCTGAAAGAGGTGCTGACGCGGCTCGTGATCCGCCACGAGGGCACGACCCCCGGGTTGATGGTGCGCCTCGGCGACCAAACCCTCGCCGCCGCCACCCTGGGCACGCCGCTTCCGGTCGACCCGGGCGCGGTGCGCCTTCGCGCCGCGGCCGAGGGCAAGCAGCCGTGGTCCACCACCGTCGAAGCGCCACCCGGTCCCGCGCAAATCGAGGTCGTCATTCCCCCGCTGCGCGACGCGACACCGGTGCCGCCCGCGCCACCCGACGCGGCGCGCTCGGCGCCTTCGTCCCCTGTTCCCCCGTCTTCTGGGCCCTCGCCTTCTGGCCCCTCCGGCGAAGCCGAGGCGACGTCGTCATCGATTCATCCCTTGGTGTGGGTCGGGGCAGCGGTCACCGGAGCGGCCGTCATCGCAGGGGGCGTTACGGGTGGCCTCGCCCTTTCGCGCGGCGGGTCGCTCGACTGTCCCAACAATGCCTGTCCCCCCGAGGCTGCGGATGACCTCGACGAGGCGCAGACGCTCGCCACCGCGTCGAACGTGTCCTTCGGCATCGCCGGCGCGGGCGCGGCGGTGCTCATCGCGGGACTGGTGCTCACCTTTCCGTTGGCGACGACCGAGGACCCCGGCGCGATCCAAGCCCGGGTCGGACCGGCGTGGTTGGGATTGCAGGGGACCTTTTGAGCATGAAGAGGGAAGACCTCCAGGACCACCACCGACCGCGTCGAGGCTCGGGGTGGATGTTGGCCTTGACGGTGGTCGGCAGCGCTGCGCTCGCCGGGTGCGAGATCATCGGAGGCTTCGATGACTTCTTCATCGCCGACGACGTGGGGGAAGGCGGGGGAGGGGGTGCCGGTGAAGGAGGCAGCGGTGGCAGCGGCGGCGGGGGGGGATGGTCGACCCCTGCGACCAGACTGTCGCGTTCGTGGATGGGGATGCCACCGGCCGCGCCGACGGCGGGAGCTGGGACGATGCCTTCACCGATTTGTCGGCGGCCCTGGCCGCGACGGCCGATTGCCCGAGCATCACCGAGGTGTGGGTGGCGGCCGGGTCCTACCGTCCGGGAGAGACGGCGGACGCCGCGTTTGCGCTGCGAAGCAATCTGGCTCTGTACGGCGGGTTTGCGGGCAGCGAAGCGTCCCGTGACGCGCGAGATGTCGTCGCGAACCCGACGATCCTCAGCGGGGACGTCAACGGCGACGATACGGTGGTCGACGGCATCGTCACCCAAATCGTCGGGACCAACAGCTTTCACGTCGTCACCGCCGCGAGCACCGACGCGACGGCGGTGCTCGACGGGTTCACGATCACGGCGGGGAGCGCCGAAGGCGCGCAGGCGGACGGCGGGGGGATTCAATGCGGTGACGGGGCGCCCACCCTTCGCCATCTCGTCGTCCAGGGTAACGTTGCGACCGGGAACGGCGGCGGCCTTTACGGGACGGGGACGCCCACCCTCGAGGCGGTGACCTTCGCCAACAACCGAGCCGACCTCAACGGCGGCGCCATCGCCGTCGAGGGAGGGAGCCTTACGGTTCGGGGGGCGACGCTCAGGGGCAATTCCGCCGTAGACGGCGCCGGGATCTGGCTCGACGGCGCGTCTTCCACCCTCGAGCGGATCGACGCGCGCGGGAACGTCGCCAGCGCGGTTGGGGGCGGCCTGTGGGTCCAGGGCGGCAGTCACGTGGTGCGCAGCAGCGCCTTCGGAGGTAATCTCGCGGCAAGTCAGGGAGGTGGCGTCTACGCAGCCGGGGCCGGGATCGGTTTCACCGGCACCAACCTCACCATCATCGGCAACCACGCGGGGGTGGGCGGCGGCCTTTACGTGGTGGGGAATGGGACCGTCGCCATCGAAAACAGCATCGTGTTTCGCAATGCTGGCGGCGGGGAGGACGGAACCCTTGCGGCGAACCTCTTCGGCACCGGAATCTCATTCGCGTCGAGCTTGGTGCAAGGCGCCGGAGGGAGCGTCATGTGGGTCGCCACCGCGGGCAGCGATGGGGGCAACAACACCGACGTGGATCCGCTGCTCGTCGACACCAATGTCGACCCCGCCGTGGCGCCCACGGATGCATTTGACCTCCGTCCGTCCGCAATCTCGCCGGTCATCGATGCCGGCGCGGATGCCTTGGTCGAAGACGCGCTCGACCTCGACGGAGGACCTCGCGTCGGCTACGGCCGCGTCGACCAGGGAGCCTACGAGCTGTTCGCCCCTTGCGTCGAAGCGGTCGCGTTCGTCGACGGAGACGCGACCGGGGCGGGCGATGGGAGCAGCTGGCTCGACGCCTTCGCCGACCTCCAACGCGCCCTGCGCCACGCTGAGCTTTGCGCCGCGACCGACGAGCTCTGGATCGCGGAGGGCGTGTACCGACCGGGCACGATGCCCACCGATGCGTTCGTGGTGCCCAGGGATGGCCTCGCCCTCTACGGAGGGTTCTCGGGCCAGGAGGCCAACCGAGCGGATCGCGATCCGAGCGCGCATGTCACGGTCCTGAGCGGTGACGTCGACGAAGACGACGTCACCGAAGCGACCACCGGCATCACGCTGTCGGCGGCCGATACCCGAGGCAACAATGCCGTCCACGTGGTGGACGTTCGTGGGGCCACGAACGTGCGCCTCGATGGCGTGGTGATCACCGCGGGTCGCTCATCCGGGACGCTCGACGTATTCGACGGCGCGGGGGTCATCGGAGGTCCGGGCTCGCTGACCATCGCGAACGCGATCCTTCGAGGAAACTCTGGGGATGGTTTCGGAGGGGGCTTGCACGTCGCGGGCAGCGGCATGGTCGGCGCGAACATCCTGACCGTCGAAAACACGGCATTCATCGACAACCGCGCCGACAACGGGGGGGGGATCAGCATCGAAAACCAGCAGTTCGAGCTGAACGACGTGACCGTCGAGAACAACGAGGCGGAGTTTCAGGGGGGCGGCGCGTACTTTCTGACCGCGTCCGGTACGTGGGACGGGGGACGGGTCGTCGGCAACCGCACCACGACCTTTACGCCCGCGACGCCGCCTCGAGGGGGCGGCGGCATCTATACGAACGATGGAGGGTTCGACCTCTTCAACCTGGAAATCGTCGGCAACGAGAGCGGTGAAGATGGCGGCGGCCTCTACGCGCGCGCCGTCAACGGCGCCATCCTCATGGAAAACGTTCTGGTGACGGGGAACGTCGCCAACGGTACCGGCGGCGGCATCGCCATTCGCACGGTATCGTCTGCCGTATTGACCAACGTAACCGTGGCGGACAACTCGGCGATGGTCGCCGGAGGGCTCTTCGTCTCGAACACGACCCCGGTTGCCCTCCGCAACGCCATCGTATGGGGGAACCGACTTGCGGTGGCTCCCCCCGGTTTGGAGGCCAACGTCGTCGTGGACGGCCCGACCGCGCTCTCAGTACGGGCGAGCATCGTCGAGGGGTCGGGTGGAAGTGCGATGTGGATGTCGGCGTTGGTCGCCGACGGGGGCCAGAACCTCGATGTCGACCCGATGTTTCAGGCCCCACTGCTCGTGATCGGGATGCCGCAGGTCGGGGGAGACTACCGTCTTCAAACGGGTTCCCCCGCGATCGACGCCGGCAACGGGACGCTCAACACGACCCCACTCGACCTCGACGGAAACATGAGGGTGCAGGGGCAAGCCATCGATCTCGGCGCTTACGAAGCCCAGTGACCGACGACGACGAAGCCTTGGCTTTGCCCGTGCTTCATCGAGGAGGCGGGCGTCGGGTACGCCGTCTCAACGGTCTTCGAGTCGCGGGTCGAACGGCGCGGGTGGGGGCGGCGGAGGCGGCGGTGCCACCGGGGGCGGCGAGGGGGGCCGGCCCAATCCCGCCCGCGGCCGGCGTTGCATGGTGAACGAAACCGTCTGGTTTTCGTTCGGGGTGAGCTCGAGGGCTTGGTCGAAATAGCCGGCGTGCTTGAACGTCAGTTGAATAGGGTCGTCCCCGCGGGGCAGTTCGATCACCCCTGGCGACGTCGCCTCCAGACGCGCGCCGCCGCGCCAAACCGCCACGCCTGCTGGCGTCGCCTTCACGGTGACGCGGACGGGCGGCGGGGAGGCGTCCTCCTGCGGTGCGACCGAAGCTTCGGCCGAGGCCTCCGCGCTCGGCGTCGGCTCCGCTTCGGTTGGCGTTCGCGTCGAAGCGACCGCGCTCGGGTCGGAGGCCGTTGCGCGTTCGGCCCCCGATGTCGACGTGGCTTCTTCTTCGGGCGCACGCAGCGCGAAATAGCCGGCGGTAAGCCCGATGAGCGCCAGGGCGGCGAGGCCGAGCTGTTTCATCGGTGACGCCACGCTGAGCGGCGTCGTCGTGGAGAGGGTCTCGTCCGGACGGGGGCCGGGCGCAGGGAGTACCGGGTCGGCCTGGGAGGGTATCGTGCGTTCCTCGCGGCCGTCGGGGGCTGGCCCCGGCTCGGGTAACGTGCGGCCCGGATCCGAGTCGAGGCGGTCGGACGGCGGCGGTGCTTCCGTGTCCGACACGGCGTCCGGGTCATCGTCGCTTGGCTTCGTCGGCTCGCCGCCGGGAGCGGTGGGCGCGGCGTACCCGTCTCTCGTCGTGGCGACGGCCCGCGGAGGTGGCCACGGAACGTTGAAGCCCGAGGTGCTCGCGGCCAGCGCGAGTCGGTCGAGCGCGTCTCCGGCGGACGGCGGTCGGTGGGTAGGCCGCTTGGCGAGCATTTCGCGGACGGGAGGGTCCATCGTCACGGGGAGGGTGGACACCTCCGACAGGTCGGGGGGCGCCGTGCCGATGTGATGAAAGAGCACGTCGACGACCGACTCTCCCGTGAAGGGAATGGTCCCCGTGAGCATTTGAAAGGCGACGACGCCGAGCGAATAAATGTCGGCCCGGTGGTCGACGGCGCGATTGCGGCACTGCTCGGGCGACATGTAGAGCGGCGTTCCCAACGCCATGCCGGTCGACGTCTTGTGTTGGACCGTCTCGTCGTCGATGAGCTTTGCGATGCCGAAGTCGAGCAGCTTCGGCACGATGGTGCCGTCCCGCTCGCGGGCGAGAAAGATGTTGTCGGGTTTGAGGTCCCGGTGCGTGATCTGTTCGAGGTGAGCGGCGTCGAGCGCATCGGCTACGCCCCGTAGGATGCGACATACCTCGTCGACGTCGAGAGAGCCTCGGCGCTGGAGGAGGTCCCCGAGCGTCTCGCCATCCAGCAGCTCCATGATGAAGTACTGCTGCCCGTTGTCGAGCTGGCCGAACGAGAAAATGTCGATGATGGGGCGGTGGCGGATCCGATTGACGGCGCGGGCTTCGGAGATGAAGCGAGACACGACCTGGGGCTCGCGGGAAAACCGTGCGTGGAGCACCTTGACGGCGGCGCGTTTGCCGATGACTGGGTGTTCGGCCGCGTAAACGTCCCCGAAGCTACCGCGACCGAGACGACGCTCGATGACGTACTCGCCCACGACCTCGCCGGCCCCGAGCTCGGAGTCCGAGGGGGAAGTGAGCTCCGCCTCGTCGCCGTCCCCCGTCTTTCGATCTGCGCCGTCTTCAGAGGTGCTCACGTCGTCTCCGTCGCCGTCGGTCCTCACCGGACTACGCCCGCACGTTGGCAGCTTTTCCGGGTTCGGTCACGCAACCGGGTGCAGATCAACCGCGGCTGGCGCGAAGATGGGCGATCCATTCGAGGTAGACGCGGTACGCCGCTTCGTTTTCCGCGAAGTAGGCCGTCATCGCGCGGTCGATTTCGGCCCGTTGGGCCTCGTCGGCGATGCCCGCCGCGCGGTGGACCTGAGCGCGCATGACCGAGGGGGCGAGGTGGGTCGCATAAGCGAGCTTGGCGTAGCCTTCGGGGTTCATGCAGTCGGCTCCCACCAAGTCCACGGGCGCGGAGGGCGCTCCCGTGGGAGGCAGAGGCGAGGACGGCGTCGAAGATGCGGACGCGTCAGGGCGCGGCGGCCGAGCCGGACCCGGGCCCGCCGCGTTCGGCGCGAACGTCGCGTCCATCAAGGGCCTCATGACGAAGGCGGGGGCGTCCACCGTTCGTCGGTCGGGGGACGGCGAGACCGCGGTCGTCTCCAATGCGTCGTGGACCCCGGGGGCCGGCCTCCCGGCCGCGGGTCGGAACATGGTCGCGGGCTCGAGGGACTGGGCCATGACGGTGATCGGCGCCTCTTCGTCGTCGACGGGCCGGGCCGACGGGCGCGCAGAAGCGTCGCCGCCCTCCTGCAGCGCGAGCAGGCTCCGCGCGTAATGCGTGCTGAACTGGTGCGACTCGTGCGTCGGGGGTCGTACCGCCGCCAAGCGTCGCAACCAGACCTGCCGACTTCGGCGCCACGTCTCCGGCTCGATGCCGTAGCCGTCGAGGACGGACCCTTCATGGCCGACGTGGGCGACGTGCGCGAGCACTTCGGCAAAGCGGTCGAGGTCGAGCGTTTCTTCCTTCATCGTGGCCCGCGGCGCTAGGCTACCGTGCTCGGGTGACGGAACGAAAGTCCTTCGAATCGAATGCGATCGCGCCGGATGGGTGGACGGTGCTGGCGCGCCTCGGAGGCGGCGCTTCGTTCGTCACCTGGTGTGTTCGCGACCGGAGGGGGCGCGAAGCCGTCCTGCGTCGCGCGAGCGGCGCGACCGACGCCGAGGCGGCGCTCGCGCGACACGACGAGGTTCTCCGCACGCTCGGTGTCGTGTCGGGCATCCCCCGCCGCATCGGGGGCGGCCAGGACGCCGCCGGTGCCTACCTCCTCGAATCGGTCGCGCCGGGCCGCTCACTACGTCGGCTCGTCACGCAGTCGGGCCGAGGGTTGCCCGCGGCGGTGGCGCTCGGCATCGCGGCGAGGGCGTTTGCCGAGCTCGCGGCCCTGCATGGACTGTCCGACGCACGGGGGCCCCTCCGGTTCGTCCATGCCGATCTCTGCCCCGACCATCTTTTCGTCGCGCCGACGCCCGAGGAGGGCGTGACGTTCATCGACTTCGGCTGGGCGAGCGTCCGCGGCCTGGGGTACATCGGCGCGCCTCCGCGCGGAACCCTGCCCTTCGTCGCGCCCGAGCGGGCTCGGGGGGAGGGCGCTCCCGAGCCGGCGGCGGACGTCTATGCGTTGGCCGCCACCATGCTCTACGCACTTCATGGCGCATCCCCTGTGTCTTCGGGACCGGCGGCCCTCGTCCAGTGCGCCGAGCGTGGCCTCGACCCGGCGGTGCCGCCGGGAACCCCCGCGGGATTTGGCCGAGCGTTGCGCGCGGGGCTCGCCTTCCGGGCGTCCGAACGCGCCTCGGCATCCGAGATGGCGGAACTCCTCGGGCATGCATGAGCGGGCTCCGACGCGAGAGGGTTTCGACCGAGCGTCGGCCCCGCCATACTGCGCGCCATGGCCCGTGACGACATCGACATGACCAAACTCGCCCTCGACACCCTCGCGATTCACGCCGGGCAGGCCCCCGACCCGGTGCACGGAGCGGTCATGGCGCCCATCGTCCTCGCGAGCACCTTCGCCCAACCGAGCCCGGGTCAACACCTCGGGTACGAGTACTCCCGCAGCGGCAATCCGACCCGGAAGGCTCTCGAGCAGTGTCTGGCCGCGCTCGAGGGGGGGCGCCACGGCTTTGCGTTCTCGAGTGGGTTGGCGGCGACGGCGGCGGTGATGCACACGCTGGGGCCCGGCGACCACGTCGTCACCGGCGACGACCTGTACGGGGGGACGTTTCGCCTCTTCGACAAGGTCATGCGGAAGATGGGACTCACGTTCACCGCCGTCGATCTCAGCGACCCCGCGGCCCTGGCGCCTGCGCTGCGGCCGGAGACCAAAATGGTGTGGCTCGAAACGCCCACCAATCCCCTGCTCAAGATGTTCGACATCGCCGCCGTGGCCGAGCAGGCGCGGGCCCGGAGCATTCCCCTCGTCGTCGACAACACCTTCGCCACGCCCGCCTTGCAGCGCCCCCTCGACCTCGGCGCGACGGCGGTCGTCCACTCGACGACCAAGTACCTCAACGGTCATTCGGATGTCGTCGGGGGGGCGGTCGTCACCGCGGACGACGCGATGGCCGAACGGGTCGGCTTTCTCCAGAACGCCATGGGAGGCGTGCCGAGTCCCTTCGACTGTTACCTCGTGCTGCGCGGGCTCAAGACGCTCGCGGTGCGGATGCGTGCCCACGTGGCGAGCGCCCACGCCCTGGCGGACATGCTTCAGCGGCACGAGGCGGTCGCCTCGGTCGTGTACCCCGGCCTCGAGAGTCACCCGGGTCACGCCCTCGCTGCCCGTCAGATGAAAGGTCCGGGAGGGATGGTCACCGTCGTGCTCCGAGGCGGCCGCGAGGCGGCGGTGCGCATGCTCGAGCGGCTTCAGGTCTTTACGCTCGCCGAGAGCCTCGGCGGGGTCGAGTCACTCGCGGAACATCCCGCCATCATGACCCACGCGTCCGTCCCCCCGGAGCGCCGTCGTGAGCTCGGCATCAGCGACGGTCTCGTGCGCCTCAGCGTCGGCCTGGAAGCACTCGACGACCTCCGCGCCGACCTCGAGCGCGCCCTGGCGTAAGCGACCGAAGGGTCAGGTCCTTTCCGAGACTGCAAAACGCAACTACGCTCCTGATGCACGGCCGATTCGAGGTACCCATGCTCAGCTCAAAAAATTCCGGTGTTTTCGTCAGCGTCATCGCGGTGGGGTGCCTTCTCACCGCGGGGACGGGGTGTAGCGAAGGGGTGGGACCCGCGGCGACCGGGGCCTACGCCGTCCCGTTCGTGCAATCCACGGGGAGCTGCGCGGCCCAGCGTCATGACGGTGCGTACGGCTCCGTCACGACAACTGAAAAGCTGACCCTGTTCACCGACGGGCAGGCCCGCGAGAACCTACCCTTTCCCGAACTCAATTGCCTCGTGCGCGCCGAGGGAGACGGCTTTCGGGCGGCGGGAAGCATCGACGACAACGTCTCCGACAGCCTGGCCTTCGACATTCCGAACCTCTCTCCGGATGCGACCCGCGAGAATCCTTCGCTGGGATCAATCCAGTTTCTGTCGCCGCTGACTTCGGGCGTCTACGGCACCCCGGGCGACGTGCCCTGTGAGTTCTTCATTCGGGGCGAGCAAGCGGTCCAACCCGGGGCGGTCTGGGTCAGTTTCTTGTGCCCCAGTATCCGCAACGGCGCTTCCGATTGTGCGGTCGGCGATCCCGGGATGACGGACCCGCGCGCGGGGGTGGTCGTCATGGAAAATTGCCAGCGCTGAGCTAGACCCCCTCCGTGGCCACGCCGACCCGGACCCCGCTCACGCCCCGGCTCGCACTGGGGCTATCTCGGCTGGGGCTATCTCGGCTGGGGCTATCTCGGCTGGGGCTATCTCGGCTGGGGCTGGCCGCGGTCCTGGTCGGTGTGGCGGCCGCGGTGAGCGCGGGGGGGTGTGGGGCCGGAGAAGACCCGCCCAACCCTTTTTTGGTCGGCACCGGAACGGCCGCTGTCGGCGGGGGCGGTGGTGGCGGCGAAGACCAGTTCGCGGGCGGAGGCGGCGGCGGGCCCGACCCCACGCTGGGGGGCCCGTGCACGCAGGACGACCAATGCGACGACGGGTTCGCCTGTACGTTCGACGCATGCGACGGGGAGCTTCTGCGCTGCCGGTTCCTCCCTGACGATAGCCTTTGCCAAAACGGCATCTACTGCGACGGGCTGGAGGTTTGCGACAACCGCCTGGGCTGCATTCTCGGGGAACCCATTACCTGCAGCGACGGAAGCTCGTGCACCATCAATACCTGCGACGAGGGGACGGAGTCGTGTCTCGAGGCGCCGCGCGACGTCGACGGGGACGGTGACCCGGACGAGAATTGTGGCGGCGGCGACTGCAACGATTTGGACCCGCTCGTCTCGTCGCTCCAGCCCGAGATCTGCGGCAACGGGCTCGACGACGACTGTGACCTCACGTTCGACGAAGTCACGTGCACCAATCCGCAACACGACACGTGCCTCGACCCGCTCGACATCACGGCGCCAGGGACGTACCCCATGTCCACGGTGGCCGCGGCCCCCCACTACGGGGCGAGTTGTGGCGTCGCCGACCCCGCGCTGAGCCGCGACGTCGTGGCGGCCCTTGCGCTCCCGGCCGGCCCCGTGCGCGACGTCCAGGTCACCGTTCGCACCGACGACGTCGACGTTGCGGCCGCGTTGCTCGATCAGTGTGGCCAAGCGGGGACCGAGCTCGCATGCAGCGGCGGCTTCGACCATCCGGATGGGGGCCGCGTGGCGAAGGTGCGACTGCGTTCGGTCGGGGACCCGAGTGTTGCCGGGGTCGTACCCCTCTACGTCTTCACCGAAGGGGGGACGGCGCCCGTCGCCGTCCGCTACGAAGTGCTTCCCGCGTCGACCCCTCCGCCCAACGAGACCTGCGCGACCGCACTTCCTCTCACCCCGGGGACCCCCGTCGTCGCGAGTGTGGTCGATGCCGTTTCGGACGTCGGCAGCGCCTGCGCGCTCGAAACGGGCGACCTTCTCTACGCGTTCACGCTCACCCAAAACCAGGACGTCGAGCTCTTCGGAAGCAGCGTCGACGGCGACGGCCGCCCCGTGGTGTCGCTCCGCAACCAGGATTGCGCGCTGCCGTCCGACGAGATCGCCTGCAATGCGGGCGGACCCGCGCGCGTCTTTCGGCGCGACCTCGCGCCCGGCACCTACTTCGTGGCGGTGGGGGCGACGGCGCCGACCGACGTCGTCCTCAACCTGCAGCTCTCACCGCCCACCGTGGCGCCGGCGGACGAGAATTGCACCACCGCACCTCCTCTCGCCATCAACATGGCGGTCGATGTCGTGCTGTCGCCCCGCCAGGACGACGTCCCGAGCGACTGCGTGGTCGGTGCCGCCGACGTCGCGTACGACCTGACGCTCGCGCAGGCTTCCGACGTGCTGCTCCTCGGCGACGTGTCCGCCAACGACACGGCATCGGTGGTGTTGTCACAGCCCGCCTGCGGAGG
This sequence comes from Myxococcota bacterium, assembly GCA_039027095.1. Taxonomy (GTDB): domain Bacteria; phylum Myxococcota_A; class Polyangia; order Polyangiales; family Polyangiaceae; genus JAPYTK01. Next base: position 22,959 of record JBCCLB010000009.1, on the reverse strand, counting down.
CGGCTCGGATGAGCTCTTGTGTGCCAGTGGCACGGGCAATCGCGTCCGGGGTCGCGTTCGCAATCTCGCGGCGGGGTCGTACCGCGTCGTCGCCGAGAGCGTGCAAGGGCAACCGATGGCGATCACCGCGCTCGTACGACCGGCGGTCCCCGCGACCCTCGTCCCCTTCGCGAACACGTGCGGCGAGGTGCAGACCATCCCTCCCACCGGCGGCTTTTTTCAGGGCAACACCACCAATGCGCAACCGGACTTCGACCACGGGTGCGACCAGGGAGGCCAACCCGCAGGCGGTGCCCCCGACCAGGTCCTTAGCCTCACGCTCACGGACACGAAGCGGGTGGTGCTCGACATGCAGGGAAGTGGCTACACCACCCTGCTCGCGGTGAAAGAGGGGCCATCGCCTTGTCCTGGCACTCAGGTTCCCAACGGCTGCGCGGCGGGCTTTTCCCCCGAACGCAGCTTTCTCGATCTCGAGCTCGCGCCCAACACGTACTACGTCGTGGTCGACGGATTCGCGGGCAATGCCGGACCGTGGTTCCTCGACGTGCACATCGTCGATCCATGACCCCGACGCCGGCCGGGTCGGCGATCGTTGGCGAAATCGAGGGAAGTTCTCTACGGTCGCGGCTCGATGCTCCACCGGATCGCCACCGTTGCGTTCAATGCCTATCGCGAGGCGGTGCGAGCGCGCGTGTTGTTGGGGCTCGCCGGGGTCGCCTTCGCGGTGGCGTTCTACTCGCTCGTCGTCGGCTCGTTTACGCTGCGTGATGCGCCGCGGGTCGTCGCCGATCTCGGTGCGGCCACCATCAGCGTGTTCTCCATCGCGGTCGCCATCCTCATCGGGGCGACCTCGCTCTACCGGGAGCTCGAGATGAAGACCATCCTCCCGCTGCTCGCCCGGCCCATTCGCCGGGCCGAGTATCTGGTGGGTAAGTTCGTGGGGACGATGACGGTGGTGCTCGTCTTCGCGATGGCGGAGACCGGCCTCGTGTTGATGATGAGTGCCGTCCTCGGGGGACGTTCCGTCGCCGTCGTGGTGGGGGTCGCGGCCGCCCTGCTCATCGCGCTGGCGGGGGCCTCGGTGGGCTCGCAAACCCGCCGGACCTTCGCCCCCATCCCGTGGGCGATGGCCATGTTGGGAGCCGGACTCTGGCTCAGCGCCGTCGCCCCCTTGGAGCGCTCGTTGGTGATGTCATCGGCGACGCTCACCGTGCTCGAGGTCATGATCGTCGCGTCGCTCGCCACCCTCTTCTCGAGTTTTTCGACCCCGTTCGTCTCGTCTTTGCTCACCGTGGGGACGATTGTGGTGGGTCGCAATGCCGACAGCCTCACGCAACTTCCCCCTCGGGTCTTCGGCCCTGCCATCAGCACCGCGGGCGAATACGTCGGCGCCCTGTGGCCCAACCTCCAGGTGTACGTTCCCGCGCGTCCGCTGCTCACGGGGGAGGCGTTGGAGGCGAACCTGCCCCGTTACCTCGGTCAGGCGGGCCTTCAGAGTTTGGGGTGGACGGTCGCGCTCCTCACCGTGGCCGCGGTCGTCTTTCAACGCCGGGACTTCGTCTGACCGTGGCGACGACGGCGCGCCCTACGGCGACCGCGCGCGCTCTGGTCGCCCTTTCGGTGGGGTTGACGGTGCTCGGGTTGGCGACCGCTCGTGTGATCGTCGAGGGAGAGCGAGAACTTGCGCGCAGCAACGCCGCCCTCGCGGCCCGGGAGCCGCTCGATGCGATCGTCCACGCCCGACGCGCGGCCGGCTGGTACGCCCCGGGGGCGCCTCATGTCTCCGTCGCCTACGACCGCTTGCTCGCGCTCGCGGAGGCCGCAGAGGCGAGTCGTCGCCCCGAATTGGCGCTTCTCGCATGGCGCTCGATCCGACAGGCCTCCTCGACGACGCGGTGGGTGGTCGCGCCCCATCGCGCCCAGCGCCAACGCGCGGAGCGTGAGATCGCGCGCCTCTCGGCCCTGCAGCCGCGGCAGGCCGCGCCCGACGAGGAGGTCTTGGCGGCCCGGCTCGCCGAGCTGACCCATCGCCCCTCGCGGCGACATCCGGCATGGTCGGTCGCCCTCGTCGCCTCGTTCGCGCTCGCGGCGGCTGGATTCGCGGTGGGTTCCCGACGCGTTGCCGGTGCCGGGGGCCGCTTGGACTGGCGGGCGGCGCGGGGAGGCTTGGTCCTGACGGCGCTCGGCGCAGCCGGATGGCTTTTTGTGGTGTGGCGAGGCTAACCAGGTGTCCTTCGGCTTCGTCGATGCCCGTGGGTTCACGCGCTCGCTTGCGTCTTCGCCCCGGCGGGTCGTGTCGCTGGTGCCGAGCGATACCTACAATCTCTTCGCCCTGGGGGTAGGCGACCGGCTCGTCGCTCGAACGGAGTACTGCGTCGCGCCGGCTCCCGCGGTCGACGCCATCGAGACCGTCGGAGGAACCAAGAGCGCCGACGTGGCCCGCATCGTCGCCCTCGGCCCCGATCTGGTGCTCGCCAACCAGGAAGAGAATCGTCGGGTCGACGTCGAGCGGCTGGAAGCGGCGGGCCTCACGGTGTGGCTCGCCTTCCCTCAGACGGTCGCGGCGGGACTGCACCACGTGGAAGCGCTCGCCGGCGTCTTCGACGTCGATGACCGCGCCCCGATCGCGCGAGGGTGGGCGGCGCATCGTCGCCACGCGGAGGTCACGCTCGAACCCGTCCCGACCTTCGTTCCCATCTGGCGGGACCCGCTGATGACCGTCCACGGGGCGACGTTCATCTCCGACGTCGTCGAGCTGTGCGGCGGTCGAAACGTCTTCTCGGATCGGCGCCGTCGTTACCCGCTCGCGGCGGACTTGGGCCGGCGGGAGCCGGTGCCGAAGCCCGAGCGGGACGACCGCTACCCGCGCGTGACCCGCGACGAGGTCCGCGCTCGGGCCCCGCGCCTGGTTCTGCTCCCGGACGAGCCGTTCGCCTTTTCCGAGGCCGACGCCGCCGACTTCGTCGCCCTTCTCCCGGCCGGCGTTCACGTTCGCCGGTGCGTGGGCATGGACCTCATGTGGTACGGGCTGCGGGCGGCGGAAGGGCTCGACGCGGTCGCGAACCTCGTCGCGGCCGCGCGAGACCCGGACAAATCATGATTTTCCCGTCCGCCTGTACTAGGTGTGCGCCATGGCCTGGACACGGGAAGCCGTCCTCGCGGCGGTGACGAAAGTGGTCGAGGGACACGCGGAGACCGGCACCGAGATCACCGAAAAGACGGAACTCGTCGCCGACCTCGGCATCGACTCGCTCGGCATCATGGAAATGGTGGCCGACATCGAAGACGAGTTTGGGCTGACGATCGCCGAGACCGAGCTTCGCCAGGTCGCGACGTTGGGCGACGTCGTTCGCGCGATCGAAGTCCGCCTCGACCGAGATGGGGAGCTGTCGTGACGCAGCGCACCGTCGTGCAGGCTCTGGAAGACGCGGCGGTGAGCACCCGTACGGGCTATCGCTTCATTTCCGAGGGCACTGCCTCGGAGCCCTTCTTTACCTACAGCGGCCTCGAGCGCGCCACGGCGCGTTACGCCGGGGCGCTCCAGACGTTGGGGCTCAAGAAGGGGGACCGCGTCGCCTTGGTCATTCCCGACAACCAAGACTTCGTGTTCACGTTTCTCGGCGCGCTTCGCGCCGGCGTCATTCCGGTACCGATCTACCCGCCGGCCGGATTGCGTAAGCTGGGGGGCTACCTCACCAACACGCTGCACGTCGTGCGCCAAAGCGGGGCGAAGGTCCTGGTGACCGACCCCGACGTCCGTCGTCTTCTCGGCACGGTGCAAGCGGGTGCTCCCGACCTCGAAAAGGTGGTCAGCATCGAGGGGCTCCGCAAGTCCAACGAACGCCTGCGCCCGGTTTCGGTTGGTCTCGACGACACCTGCTTTTTGCAGTTCACGAGTGGTTCGACGTCCGCCCCGAAGGGGGTCGAGGTGAGCCACGGCAACATTGCCCACAACGTCGAAGCCTTCATGAAGAAGGGCCTCGGGGTCCAGGATGGGGTCGACAGCGGGGTGTCTTGGCTGCCGCTCTATCACGACATGGGACTCATCGGCTTCGTGCTCGGCCCGCTCTATCACCGCAACACGGTCAGCTTTCTGCCTCCGTTGTTGTTTCTCAAGCGGCCCCTGCGCTGGCTCCAGACAATCTCGCGCCTCCGTGCCACCGTCTCGTTCGGACCCAACTTCGCCTATGCACTCTGCACCAAACGGGTACGGGACCGCGATCTCGAGCCCCTCGACCTGTCGAGCTGGCGGGTGGCCGGCTGCGGTGCGGAGCCCATCCGGGCGGCGAATCTCGAGGCCTTCGCGGAAAAGTTCGCGGTGTGTGGGTTTCAGCGCAAGGCGCTGTTGCCCTGTTACGGCATGGCCGAGGCGACGCTCGCCATCTCCTTCGACAAGCGGGGTCTGCGGGTCGATCCGATCGATGGGGCCGTCTTGGCGGCCGAGGGGCGAGCGGAGACGGTGGCGGATGCGAACGATGCCCGAGCGCTTTCGGTCGTGAGCTGCGGGCAGGCCTTCGAAGGACATCGCGTGCGCGTCTTCTCCCTCGAGGACGAGGAGAGCCGTCATCCGCTCCCCGACCGGACGGTGGGTGAGATCCGCGTGCAGGGCCCCAGCGTGACGACCGGCTACTTCGACGACCCGGAGACGACCGCCGCCGCGTTTGCCGGCGGGTGGCTCAAAACCGGCGACCTCGGGTACCTCGTCGACGGAGACATCTACGTCTGCGGGCGCGAGAAAGAGCTGATCATCGTCAACGGCCGCAACTACTACCCTCAAGACCTGGAGTGGGAAGCGAGTCGGGTCCGAGGGGTCCGAAAAGGCAACGTGATCGCCTTCGGTACGACCAAACCCATGGGCGACCGCGAGCGGGTGATCATCGCGTTCGAGACCGGTGCCCCCGCCGGCCCGGAACGGGAAGAGCTGAAGGAGGGGGTGCGCCGCACGGTGCGGACCGCCACCGGACTGTCCATCGATGACGTCGTCGCGCTCGAGATCGGTGTTCTCCCCAAAACGTCGAGCGGAAAATTGAAGCGAGGAGAAACACGGGTGCTGTACGAACGAGGGGAACTCTTCGGTCGGACCTCCGCCCGGCAGGGAGACCCCATCGGCCTCGCCCTCGAAGTGGCCAAGAGCCAGTTGGGGTACGTCAAGAACGCGCTTCGGCGGGGGGGGGCAGGCGTGCCCCCCGCGACGACGGGGTCACCATCCGGAGCGGAGCCGGTGGGACGCGCCGACGACGCCGACTGAGGCACCACGGCGACGACGCTTAGGCTGGGGCCCTCGAGCGGTCGACCCTCGCTCGAACAACTCAGCGCGGTCGCAGGTCGCACACTCGCAGGTCGCACACCGTGACGGCGAACCGGAGGACGAAGGGTCGGTACAAGGAAATACAAGTCCGTGACATTGTCGCGGTGCGTCAGTGCTACCGATGTAGGCGTATGGCGGACATAGGTCTGATCGTCGTGTACTTCGCGGTCCTGGCGGCTCTGAGCAGCTATGGCTTTCACCGGCTCCACCTCGTGGTCATGTGCCGACGGCACCGCGAGAGGATCCGCGACGTCGCTGCGCGGGCGGGCGCGCCGAAACGGGGAGACGACCTCCCCCGCGTCACCGTCCAGCTCCCCATCTTCAACGAATCCACGGTCGTAGAGCGCCTGCTGCAGTGCGTCGCCGCGATGGATTACCCGCGCCATCGGCTCGAGATCCAGGTCCTCGACGACTCCACCGACGAGACGCGTGGGATCGCCAAACGCGAGGTCGCGAAGCTGGTCGCGGGAGGCTACGACGCCGTTTACATCCACCGTACCGACCGCACGGGATACAAGGCCGGGGCGCTCGCGCACGGGTTGCCGATGGCCAAGGGCGACCTCATCGCCATCTTCGACGCCGACTTCGTCCCGAACGCCGACTTTCTTCGCTCGTGCGTCGGGCACTTCGACGACCCGGAGGTGGGCATGGTGCAAACGCGCTGGGCGCATCTGAACCGCGAGGCCTCGCTGCTGACCCGCATTCAGGCGCTGATGCTCGACGGCCACCACATCGTCGAAAATCGAGCCCGCTACGGCGCGGGCCTCTTCTTCAACTTCTCCGGAACGGGAGGGATGTGGCGCCGGGATGCGATCGTCGCGGCCGGAGGGTGGCAGCACGACACCCTCACGGAAGATCTCGACTTGTCGTACCGGGCGCAGCTCGCCGGCTGGAAGTTCATCTACCGGCCCGACGTCATCTCCCCGGCGGAGTTGCCCGAAGACATCTCCGCCCTTCGCGCCCAGCAGTACCGATGGGCCAAGGGCACGGTTCAGACGGCGCGAAAACTGTGCGCTCGCCTGTGGCGCGCGCCGCTGTCCCGCGCCCAACGCGTCGAGGCGTTCTTTCATCTGACGCCCCACTTCGCCTACCCGTTGATGATCCTCTTGTGTCTTTTGCTGATGCCGGTCCTCCTCCTCGTCGACGTCACTCATGACCTTCGTACGGCCCTCCTGTTCGACGCGCCGCTGTGTTTGGCCCCCATCAGCTCTTTGGCGGCCTTCTACATGCTCGCCGAATCGGCCCAGGGCCGACGCCGTACGGGGGCGCTGCGGCTACTGCCGGCGTTGGTGGCTCTGGGGGCCGGCATCGCGCCGCATCTGTCGCGCGCCGTTCTGGATGGCCTACGCCGTTCGGCCGGGGAGTTCGTGCGTACGCCCAAGCGAGGCTCCAACCGCTGGCGCTACCAGGCCCAGATCGAGCTTCCCTGGCCCGAGATCTTTTTCGCCGTGCTCACGGCTGCGTGTGCGGTCGTGGCGTTGCTCCGAGGCCATTACTTCGCGGCTCCATTCGCCGTGTTGTTCGCCGCAGGCTACAGCTACATTGCGACGCTCGTCGTCGCTGAGGCCATCGGGCGGCGCCGCCAACGCGACGCGGTCGAAGCGCCTGTCGTCTCCGGCACCCGGGTAAAGACGAGCGAGCGACGGGATGGCGCCGGGGTCGCCCCTGACCTCGCCGCTTGAGCTGCGGGCAGCGAGCTGGCATTCTCCGCGCCGTCGCCGGAGAGAATTGCGTATGGCCAAGGGTGCGAAGGAAAAGCGTACGACGAAGTACGAGTTGGTCCAGTCGGTCTACACGCAGTTGGGGGGCTTTTCGAAGAAGGAGGCCGCCGACCTCGTCGACCTGATCTTCGAGCTCATGAAAGAGACGCTGGGCCGGGGGGAGCACATCAAGATCTCCGGGTTTGGAAACTTCGTGCTCCGGGACAAGCGGGAGCGGCAAGGTCGCAACCCACAAACCGGCGACCCGATCATGATCAGTGCCCGGCGGGTGCTCACCTTCAAACCCAGCCAGTTGCTCAAACAGGCGCTCAACGACGAGCTGGATGCGTCCGATCCACAGCTTTCTGACGGTCGAGAAGTCGTGGGTTCGGAGCGAGATACCGAACCCGGGGCGGACCCGGACGACCGCGAGGTGGCATCGTCGGGCCTCGGTGCCGGAGGGACCGAGGCATCGGACCGTCGCGGCGGTACGCAGTCTTCCTCCGCGCAGTCCTCGTCCGCGCAGTCCTCCTCCGCTGGGCTCAGCACAGGCGGCACGGCGGGCGTCGTCGGAAGCACGGACACGGGAGCCAACGGGGCGGGGGTTTCTTCCCGGTTTGGTCCCCCCTTCGGCTCGCGAGACTGACCGGTGCCGGCAGGACAGCTCCCGGACAAGCTCTTCTTCAGGATCGGGGAGGTTGCCGGCATTGTGGGGGTCGAACCTCACGTGCTCCGGTACTGGGAATCCGAATTCAAAGCGATCCAACCCGAAAAGTCCCGTCGGGGTCAGCGCGTGTATTCTCGTCAGGATGTCGACACCCTTCTGAGGGTCAAGGACCTCCTCTACGGGCACCGCTACACCATCGCGGGGGCGAGGAAAAAACTCCGCGCCGGTGGCGTCGAGCCGTCGGATCCAGACGATCCCGCGCGCCGCGAGCTGACGCGTATTCGAACCCAGATGGTCGAACTGCGCCAGGACTTATTGTCTGCCATCGACGAGCTGGACCGGCTCGCGAGCCCCGGCAGAGCCGCCGAACCTGACGCCTGAGCCGGGAACTTGCCCGGTGAGGCACGTTAAGGGCGTCGACGACGAAAGAACGTCCGCAGTCGTTCGGCGCACGGTGCGGCGAGGACTCCGGAGGTGATGCCGAACCGATGGTTGAGGCGTGGGTCGCGACCGATCACGAACAGGGAGTCGATGGCGCCCGCCTTGGGGTCTCGGCAGCCGTACACGAGGTGCCGAACGCGCGCTTGGACGAGGGCGCCCGCACACATGACGCAGGGCTCCAGCGTCACCACCATCGTCAGCGTCGACAGGCGCCAATGACCCGCGTTCTTGGCGGCCCGGCGGAGCGCGTCGATCTCGGCATGCGCTGAGGGGTCGCACCACTGCTCGCGTCGGTTACGCCCACGCGCGACGACCTGTCCGTCGGGACCCACCAGGACGGCGCCGACCGGCACGTCTCCCGCCTCGGCGGCCGCATCGGCTTCCTCGAGCGCCATGCGCATCCACGCCGTCGCGTTGGGGAGCGGAGGCGATGACATGGCGGTGTTCGACGCGGGGGAAGGCGTGGCTCGTGTGAGTTTATATGCGCCCCCTGCCCCTCGCGGGACGGGAGACTACCGCTTCGGCCGAGAAGGCAAAATGCCCGTTTTGGTGCTCCGCGTAGGGGCGGGAGGCTAAGCTACGCGCCCATGACGTCGGGCGCTCAGCGGAGGGGAGAGAGCTTCGCGGGTTCGGTCATCCCGCTGCTCGCGGTGGGCGCCCTGGCTTCCGTCGCCGGCTGTGCGAAGACACCGCCCCCGGCGGGGGCGACGCTGATGGCGGACGACGGGTGGGGGCCGACGGTCGAGGGCCCGGTGGTGGCCGGTTCCGATGACGTGGTGCCGCCTCCCGCACGGCGCCCGCGGGCCACCGTCCCGTCGGAGCGGACGCGATGGGCACATGCAGACCGCCTGGCCAAGCTGGCGACCGCGGTCGGTCGGGCCCCCTCGGAACACGGCGATGGTTCGTTGGAGCGCAGTACCCTCGTCACACCAGAGCAACGCACCACCTACCTAGGACTGACCCGTGCGACGCGGATGCCGCCCGGAACCCTCATCGTGCAACCTCACGCCGATCCCACGCGCCCTGATGACATTTCTTTTTATTTCGCGATGATGAAGAACGACACCGGTGCGGATGCTTGGGCGTACGTGGTGCTCGACCGAGCGTTGCGGGTGGCCGCCGACGACCGCCTCGACATGTGTGCCCGATGTCACGACGAGGCCCCCTATCAGGGACTCTTCGGGCCTCCCCGGGGCGCGACGTTCGACCCACCTTGAATGTCAGCCTTGAAATGATTGCGCACCAACCGGCAGGGTAAGACACGGATGTCCGGCGCCAGGGGCGCCGGTTTCTCATCGTCGCTTCGAAGTCGCGATCACATCTCGGTAATGACGCGACATTCCGGCTTTCCGAAGCTGGCCCAGAAGATGGCACGATGACTGCTTCACCGGAAGTCGACCGGGGCGGAATGCCGGTCCTTACTTCTCTTCACTTCGCTTCGCCTTCACCTTCTAGACCCGCCCCACGCCCTCATCATTCCCGGTAGCTTCGAAATAGGGCGCGAGGGGGCGTGTCTTTCTTGCTTTAACGACCGACCCCTCGGTCATGCTTTCCTTAACCATGACGTCTCCCTCGCGGGAGACTGTGACAGGCGGTGTCGGCGGGCGACAACCGCCTGTTTTTTTTGGGTCTGATCCCGAAGCAGTCGTCTCCAATCTTGACGGCTCCGGCAACGCACCACTAGAACCTGATGCGAAGCGCCCATAGCTCAGCTGGATAGAGCACAAGCCTACGAAGCTTGGGGTCGTACGTTCGAATCGTACTGGGCGCGCCGTTGAAATCGTTGAGGTTTTCGGGTTCGACCGAATGTGGCGTATCCCTAAAATATCCCAACGAGTCGGCCGCCTACCGCTGCGCCGCGGCTTCATCTGATCTTGAGGGGGTCGACCGCGGGTTCCGGGGCCGGTGGCGTCGGCACCGGGGGCTCGGGCGACGCAGGCATCGGCGGCTGGGCTGAACCGCCCGTTGACGATCCACGCGGTGCCGTGCCGCGCGGTGCCGTTCCACGCGGCGCCGTTCTACGCGGGACCACTTTGCCTTGGGTTGCGACGGGTGGTGTCGCCGCGGGCACTGGAGGCGTCGTCGGCGGCGCAAGCGTGGCGTTCGCATCTCCTGCTGCCGACGCAACGGGCGCTGGCGATGAGGTGCTCGATGCCGGCTCGGCGGGCGAGGACGGCGCGTCGACGGGCGGGTTCGCCGACGCTTCGGGTCCGCTCGCCTCCGCGTCGACCTCGGTCGCGGGGGTCACACCGGGCCCGCCGGTGGACCCAGGTTCGTCGGAAAAGGCGCCCACCGCGGCGGCTCCGCCGACGACCAGCAGCGCCCCGAGACCGACCCACAGGGCCTGCTTCGTACGCGCGGGCTCCTTCGGAATGCTGATGCCGACGTGGGTGGCGCCGGCATCATAGGGGCCCGTACCGGGGCGGCTGGAGCCAGAGGTGCCCGCGTCGGAGACACTGACGGCAGCTCCCGACCCGGTTCCTGTTCCCGGTTCAGGGTCGACGGTCGTCGTGTGGTAGCCGACTTCACGCCCTGCGCCAGCGAGGGCGTCTGTGGAGAGGGGGTCCGGCGGGCGGGCCTCTGCCCCGCGCACGGCGTCCCGAACCGCGGTCGAAGCCGCCGTGCGGCCGCGTCGGCTATCGCGCTCGCCTACGGCATCTTCGAACGCATCGACCAACGTCTGCCCCGGCTTGAACGACATCGGGCCGTAGAGATCTCGAAGCGCGGCGATTTGGGCCGTGGCCGTGGCGGGGCGGGCGTCGGGGTCGCGGGCGGTCCCCGACGAAAACCAAGGGTCGAAGCCCGGTACGAGGTCCACCCCGAGGCTACGGGCGCGCGCGCTCGGCGCTTCGGGCGTTCCCTCCATGACGGTGAGCAGGAAGTTGAAGATGCTCTCGCTGCTGTCCGCCTCCGGTTGCCAGTACGGGGTGCCCGTCAACATGGTGAAGGCGAGGTGGGCCAACGCGTAGAGGTCGGCGGGGGGGCCGATCCGTCCGTCGCCCGAAAGCTGTTCGGGCGCCATGTAGAGAGGCGTTCCCATGACCTTCGTCTTCGACGGATGGGTGACGCCAGCGACGACTTTGGCGATACCGAAGTCGAGGATCTTGACCCTGATTTGCCCGTCGTCGCGCTGAACGAGGAAGAGGTTGTCGGGTTTGAGGTCACGATGGACGATCCCGGCCGCGTGGGTCTTGTCCAGCCCCATCGCGACCTGGGTGAGCATGTCGAGGGCACTCGGGGGGTGAAGACGGTCGAGGCGTTGCAGCAGCGCCTTGAGCGTGGCCCCGCGGAGCAGCTCCATCACGAGAAAGGGCGCCCCGGTGGCGGCGTCGACGCCAGCATCGAACGTCTCGACGATGTGCTCGCTCTCGACCTCGGCGGCGACGGTGGCCTCGAGCTTGAAGCGCCGGCGGAGGTCCTCGTTTTCGACGACGTCGGGGAGCATCAGCTTGAGGGCGCGACGACGTCGGGTTTGGAGGTGAATGACCTCGTAGATCGCACCCATCCCGCCGAAATCGATGCACTGCACGATCTCGTAGCGCTCCGCGAACAGCGAGCCGGGGACCAGGGCCGCGACGGACATGCCGTCACCAAAGTACATCGAGCGTCGCCAAACCGACAACTGTTGCCATCACGGGGCCGCCGAAGCGGGGGTTGCCCCGCCCTGCGTTTTGCATTGGGCGATGCAGTCCTCTCGGTGAAAGGCACAAGCCTCGCGACACGACACCATGTCCTCCACCACCTGACGGCGTTCGTCTTCGTTAGGCGCGTCGGCTTCACGTTGGCCCCACCGCGCCCAGCAGACGTCGCGGTAGCACGTCTCAATCGCCCCCTCGCAACGGAGCTGGCAGTCGCTTTGGACGGCCGAAGTCGAAGCGGTGTCGCCTCGGTCTGCGATGGGAGCATCCGGCTTGCAGCCCCCGAGCATGAGGACCGCGCTCAGCACGGCTCCGGTGAGCGCCGGTAACGCACCACCATGCGCCTGCGACGGCGCCGCCGCCCCCGCCGACGCGGCGTCCGGGGCGCGCCGCCGGACCGACGTCGGGCTCGCGCTCATGGTGCGTGTCCGTAGCCACCGGGATGGCTCGTGTCGACGGGTCGTCGGAGCCTGCTAAACTTTCGTCGGTGAGGCGCGCGTTCGGACGACGATGGCCACGCCCCGCCCTCGCGGGCCTGTTTCTCGGCATGGGGGGGGTGGTCGGCGCGCCGGGCTCCGCCCCGGCAGACATCCCTGCCTCTTGGATCTCGACCTCCTCGCTCCCTGCTGCCCCGGCGCCTGGCGCCGCCGGGGCGAGGGTGGCCTCGCCGACGACGCGCGTCGACCGGGGGCCGGTCGCGCCGGCGCGAGCTTCCGGGATGACGGCCATGCTCGAGCACGTGCGTCGGCGCGGTCTTCCCCGCGCGGCGCCGACCGTGCCGGGCGCCGACCCACGCCTCTCCGTGACGGTTCGTCTGCAGCCCGGGGAGCGCGCCGCCGACCTCGGTCTGTTGGAGGTGGCGCCAGGAGTCGGGACCCGACGCATGTTTCCTTCCGAGATGGCCTCGTTCGTGGCGGCGCATCCCGGACGGACCCCCCTCGTCGCGCCGCCCCGTCGCACCTGGCTCGATCGGGCGGGCCGGTGGACGCAGGCACCGGCCTTCCGTGACGCGACCGGGCTCGATGGGGAGGGGGTGGTGGTCGGCATCATCGACACCGGCATCGACGGTCGACACGCCGACTTTTTCGATGCCGAAGGAAAGAGCCGCGTCGCATGGATCCTTCAGCAGGGTGCCCCCCTCGGAATGCAGGCCGAACTCGAGCAGCAGTACGGCTGCACCGACCCGGACCAGAGTCCGTGCATCATCCTGAGCGGGGCCGACATCGATGGCCTTCGTGCCTCCGAGTCGCCCTTCGTCCCTTTCGACGTCGATGGGCATGGCACCCACGTCGCGAGCATCGCGGCGGGCAACGGGGGGCCGAGTGAGGGGACCCCGGTCTACGTCGGGGTCGCCCCCCGAGCGACGGTCATCGTGGCCTCGCCGAGCCCCGGCGGCGGATTCGACGATGCCGACATTCTGCGGGCGGCGAGCTTCGTCTTCGAGCGGGCGGATGCCATGGGCCTGCCCGCGGTCGTCAACCTGAGTCTCGGTTCGGACTTCGGTCCCCACGACGGGACCAGCGTGCTCGAGACGGGGTTGTCCGCGATGGTGGGTCCCGATCATCCCGGCCGAGCGATCGTGGTTGCGGCGGGCAACAGCGGGGCCATCTACGGGATCGAGGGTGAGGGGCCGTTCGGCATTCACACCGAGACCAACGTGTCCCCCAACGCCACCACGCGCGTGACGATGCGGACGGCGGGCGCCGACGGAATGGTCAACGGCGCGGGCTTTGTGTGGGTCACGTTTCGCCCCGACGACGACGTCGCCGTGGGCCTGGAAGGGCCCGGGGGGCAGACCCTCATCGACGCCGTGGGTCCGGGCGAGGAAGCGGGGACCCGGGAGGGGGACCCGTTTCAGGCGGCGGTGATCAACAACCGAACCGACAACAACAGCGACCTGACCGCGGCCACCAACGGAGCCATCGTGTTTTTCTCCGGCGAGTGGGATGCTCAGGACACCTTCGCCGTGACGTTACGGGGGCGCGGCCACGCCCAACTCTGGGTGACCCCCACCGGCGGCGCGGGGCAGGGGCCGGCGGGCCTCGGGCTCGTCTTCGAGCGCGCGAAAAAGGCGGGCACCATCGCCGTACCCGCCTCCGCCCCCGACCTCATCGCGGTCGGTTGCACCCTGAATCGAACGTCGTGGTTTCCCATCCAACCCGCGGGGACCGAGCTTCAAATCGAGTCGTTCGGCGGACAGCCTGCCACCGACGACAGCACGTGTTTTTTCAGTGCCACGGGCCCTACCCCCGACGGCCTCACCAAACCCGAGCTGCTCGCCCCGGGCGGCTTCGTCGCTGCGGCCATGTCGGCCGGTGCCGACCCCCGCGCGCAGCCATTGAGCATCTTTTCCTCGTCGGCGTGCCCCGATGGTCAGCCGTGCACCTTGCTCAGCGAACGTCATGCCCTGACCAGCGGCACGTCCATGTCGGCTCCATTTGTCGCCGGAGCCGCGGCGTTGTTGTTGCAAGCCGACCCCACCCTCACCCAACTCGACATCCGCGACCTGTTGCAAGCGGGCGCTCAGCGGCCGGTGGGGCTGGTGCCTTACGACTTTCAGATGGGGCCGGGGAAGCTCGACCTGTTGGCGACGCTGCAGGTGTGGAACGACCGTCGCGGGGCGGGACCGGTGGATGCGATCGCCAGCTACTACGTCTTGTCGTCTCCTTACCTCCGACCCGACCCTGACTGGTCTGTGGAGGGCACGGTGGCCTTGCGCCATGCGAACCTCGAGGTCGCGATGGGGATCCCGGCCGAAGACCTCACGGTGCGTGTCGACGGCGGATTCGTGACACGCCCGGTCACCCGGGTTCGCGGGGGCCTCTACCGGTTCGCCATCTCCGCCCCGGTCGGCTCGGGGGGCGGGGTCGTCGACGTAGACGTTTCGTACCGCGGACAGTCCCTCGGGCGCCGGCGTCTTCCGATCGGGGTCGATACCTGGGCGGCCCTCGGCGGGGTACAGCCCGTGGGCGGATGTCACGTCGCCGCCGCCATCGGGGCGGCCGGCTCGAGCCCCCAAGACTCGAGCCCCCATCAAGGGGGGAAGGGGCGCCGCACCCCCGTCGGGTTCGGCGCCGCGGCGGCGTTGTTTCTCCTTTCGTGGCGGCGTCGGCGAGGGTTCAGTTCTTCGCCGGTTTGATCTTGCCGTCTCGAATTTCCCGCGCGGTCCGTTTCACGCGTGCGTCGTCGTCGGAGAGATGACGCGCGGCCAGGGTCGCGGCGTCCGGCTCGGTCTCGCCGAGGAAACGGAGGGCCCAGCTTCGGGCGAGGCCGTCGTTGTCGGGGTTGGCCACGAGCGCCTTCGCGGCCTGGAGGGCCCGCCGCGCCGGCCCGGCGTCGAGGTCGGGCTGGCGGTGGAGGTACTGGAGCCCGAAGGCGATGGAGACGGATCGCACCTCACCCTTTCGCGCCAGGGACGCCACTCGGGTCAAAAGGACCCCATATTCCGCCTCGCAACGCCCTGACACCTTTTGGAACGCGAGCTCGATGGCTTTCGCCGCGACCTCCGCATCTTCGTCGGTGGTGCCGATGCGGCGCCAGAGGGCGCAGACCTCGGCGTCGCGGCCCCGTGGGGTTCCCGTCCAGAACCCTCGCAGCGCGTGACGCCGCACCTCGGGGTCGCGGTGCTCCTCGGCGGCGCGAAGGACGAAGGCGTAGACGGCCTCGGACGTCCGATTTCGGAACAAGACGTCCCTCACGAGGCGGTGACCGACCTCGGCGAGGGGATGACCGTCGACGAGGGCGAGCACCTCATCGGTCAGGGCCAGCGGTTCGAGCGCGATATCCGCCACCGCGGATGCCAACGGAGCGGCGACGGGTGCCTCCTTTTCCTTCTTCAGCGCCGCCACCAATCGTCGCGCCAGAGCCGGGTCGGTTCGATACCGAACCCCGTGGGCTTCGAGCGTCTCGGCCGCGAGGCGACGCACCTCTCCGTCGGGGTCCTCGGCGAGGTGGACCAGGGTCAGGTCGTTCTTTCCGTCCGCGAACATCTCGCCCTGGGTCCAGCGGAGGTAGCCCGGACATCGCGCCGGGTTGCCGCCACGGACGGCGGTCGCGCACTTCTGAACGATCTCCTTGGCGAGGGCGACGACGTCGTCGGCGAGACGGGGACCTTCGGTCGACGACGTCGCCGTCGTGCGCCGGGCCTCGTCCCGTGTCGCCGTCGTCGGGGCGCTCGGGGGCTCGGTTCGAGGCTCGGGGTCGCAGGCTCCGGTCGTCCCGACGATGCAGTTGATGGCCAGGGCCAGCCATGTTCGCCGAGCGGCCTCATCCATGACCGGAGGGTGACGGTGCTCTCCGGACGGGACAAGTCGCGGGCCCCGCGATGGCCCGGGCTCATGGGGCCGGCGCGCAGCGACGGGTCGGGGGCTGGCAACACGAGCTTGCCCCGTCGTCTCCGACCCACCAACGGTAGCGTCAGCGTGCCGGTGTTTCAGCTCGACGAGCGGCTTGGATTTCCTCCGCCTCAGCTCGCAGATCCGGATGGCCTCTTGGCCGTCGGCGGGGACCTTCGTCCCGAGCGGCTTCTGCTCGCGTACGCCACGGGGATCTTTCCCTGGCCGACCGAGGGGTTTCCGTTGCTGTGGCACAGTCCCGACCCGCGGTTCGTGCTCTCGGCGTCGAAGCTTCACGTCGGCCGCAGCCTTCGCAAGGCGATGCGGCGGCGGCCCTACCGCTTCACCCTCGACACCGACTTTCGCGGCGTCATTTCCGCCTGTGCGGAGGTTCCCCGGGCGGGGCAGCGCGGGACGTGGATCACCGACGACATGGTCGAAGCCTACGTGCGATTGCATCAACTCGGATTCGCCCACTCGGTCGAGGCATGGTCGCGCGAGGACGAGCTGGTGGGCGGGCTGTACGGCGTCTCGCTCGGTGGCGCCTACTTCGGCGAATCGATGTTCGCGCGCCAACCCGATGCGTCGAAAATCGGATTCGTGCGGCTGGTGGCGCAGCTCCGACACTGGGGCATCGAGCTCATCGACGCTCAGGTCCATACCGCCCATCTGGAGCGCTTCGGCGCGGTGCACTGGCCCCGTGCGCACTATCTCGAGCACCTCACGGAAGCGATGCGACGACCGACCCGACGTGGACCTTGGAGGTTCGACGACGCCTCCGACGCACAGACCTGATATGGGAGCCGAGTGAGGCGTGGATACGGTCATCGGGCGTGGCTCCGAAAGTTGCGCGCCGCGGCCCTCTCGACCCGGGGCGGGCGGCTGCGCGCATCGGTGGCCGTCGCGGCGCTGGCGGGGCTCGGGCTGCTCGACACGACGCTCGGGTGCGACAACCGCGTTCTGATCGAAACCGAAGGGTCGTCGTTTTCCGGGAGCAGCGGTGGCGGCGCCACCGGACAGCCCTCCGGGACGACGGGCAGCGCCGGAGCTCAGTCGCCCGACGAACGCCTCGTGGACCTGTGCGCCCTCGAGTGCGGCGTGCCGGAGGAGGTGGGTCGCGTCGCGCACCCCGAGGTGACAGAGACCTCTGGGCTCGTGGTGAGCCAACGATACGACGACGGCGTCTATTACCTGCACAACGACTCCGGGGACGAGGCTCGCTTTTTCGCCATCGACGCCGAGGGTCGGGATCTCGGAACGTTCTTCCTCGAAGGGGTCCAGGCGGTCGACTGGGAAGACGCGACGGGAGCGCCGTGCGGCGCGCGGGGCGGTGAGGCGTGTCTCTACTTCGGCGACATCGGAGACAATCCGGAGTCGCGCGCATCCGTCAGCGTGTACCGGACCGGCGAGCCCGAGCGGCTGGGCCCCGGTGTGACCGACGTCCTCGAGGCCGAACGTTTCGACTTCCGCTACGAAGACGGGCCCCACGATGCCGAGGCCCTCGTGGTGAATCCGAGCGCCTCGCGGGTGCTCATCATCGTCAAGAACGCGATCGGGGGCGCCCGGGTCTACGGAGCGCCCTTGCCCGAACGTGCAGGCGGCTCCCCGGGCACGTTGCGCCCCGTCGCCGAATTCGACCTCCCGACGGCGGGGCTCGCGCTCGTCACCGCGGCGGAAGCCCATCGCCGTGACGGTGTCCTCGTCCGGACCTACACGGGGGTGTTCTTCCACCCCCGCCCGGCGGGGGGGACCATGGTCGACGCCTTGTCGCAGCCCGGATGCGTGCTGCCGCGGCCGGTGGAGATGCAGGGCGAAGCGATCGCACCGCTGCCGCGGCAAGAAGGCGCGGGGTTCGTGACGATCGCCGAAGGCGCGGGGGCGGCGATCAACCGGGTCCGCTGTCGACCCTGAGGGGCGCATTGTTTTCGCGGCGGAGCGGCTTTTCTCGGGTCCCGAACCGCCTCGCGCGCCTTTGCTCGGAAGGGCCGCCGGTCCTCGACCTCGCGAGCGCAAACCCAACCCAGTGGGGGTTCGACCGCCCGGAGGCGGTGGCGCGCCTCGGAGCCCCTGAGGGTCGGTACTACGCCCCCGAGCCTCGAGGAGCGCAGGCGGTGCGCGCGGCCATCGTCCGCTACTACCGAAGACGGGGCGCGGCTGTGGACCCCGACGACGTCATCGTCTCCGCCAGCAGCAGCGAGGCCTACGGATGGCTCTTCAAATTGCTCTGCGATCCGGGCGATGTCGTACTGTTCCCGGAGCCGAGTTATCCGCTGGTGCCGTACCTCGCGACCCTCGACGGGGTGTCGGTCCAGCCCTACGCGCTCGTGCGGGCCGACGGGTGGCGTATCGACGTGCCGCGCTTGGAGGCGTTGTTGGAACGGACCCCGCAGGCGCGTGCGATCATTGTGGTGCATCCCGGCAACCCCACCGGGGCGCTGGTGGCGGCGGAGGAGCGGGTCCGGCTCGACGCCTTGGGTCGGGCGCACGGGGTCGCGCTCATCGCAGACGAGGTGTTCTTCGACTACCGCCACACCGAGGCCGAGAGCTTCGCGGCCGGTGAGAACGGTGGCGTCCTGCGGTTCGTATTGAGCGGCCTGTCGAAGGTCGCGTTGCTGCCTCAGCTCAAGCTCGGATGGTGCGTCGTGGCCGGGGGCACGCCGACGACGCGACGGGAAGCGCGCGAGCGACTCACGCTCATCTCCGACTGCTATCTGAGCGTCAGCACGGCGGCGCAGCTCGTGACGCCCTCGTTGCTGGACGACGTCGAGGTGGTGCAGGCCGCGCTGCGGGCGCGCCTCGCGCAAAACCGCACGTACCTCGCGTCGTGTTGCCGGGGCACGCCCGTCTCGGTTTGGCCCAGTGACGGCGGCTGGTACGCCTTGCTGTCGTTTCCCCGGGTGCGCGACGACGACGACTGGCTCGAAGTGTTGGTGCGACGCGCGCGCATCTCGGTCCAACCGGGCTACTTCTACGACATCGCCGAGGAAGGCACATTTGTCGTGTCGCTGCTGCTGCCGCCCGACGTGTTTGCCGACGCGGTCACACGTCTCGTCGCGACCGTGTGCGAGCACGCCTGATCCTCGCTCAGCGGTGCAGGTACACGAGGGTAGGGGAGGCCCAGTCCGCGTGGGGCGTAATGCTCCGCATGGCGTGCCAGCCCTCGGGGAGACGGGGGTAGGTCCACTCGAACACCCGAAGCGCGTCCCGCGGCGCGAGATTCACACACCCACCGCTCTTCTTGTGTCCCCAGCGGTCGTGCCAGTACGCCCCGTGCAGGGCGTAGGGACCGCTGATGTTCTGAGTGAACTGGACTTCGGCGTGGACGAGCGAGGAATTCGAGCCGCTGACCATCGTCGCCGTGACGAGCTTGGCGAGAACGCTGAAAACCCCCGTCGGGGTCGACGCGGTGTCGAGCGTGGGAATGCCCGGTTGAGGCAGTCCTCCGCGCCCGGGAGAGATGAGGGTGGCGTAAACCGGGGTCAGGTTTTCGTAGGCGACGAGGGTCCCGTCTTCGATGGAAATGTCGAGCCAGGTTCGGTGGCCCTCGGTGGCGCGTCGGATCTGGAGCGGGACATCGTCGGTGCGCGCGGCGACGACGACCGCGGTCGCCGGCACCCACGCGCCGTCGCTCGTCTCCAGGTAGCGGCGCTCGTCTTGGGATACCTCGGATCCGGTGAGAGGAATGTGCGCGAGTCGCGGCCAGGACCGACCCGACGCCGTGAGCCGTCCGTCGGGGTCGCGACGGTACGCGCGCGCGGGTTCGTCGCGCCTCACCCATCCCAGCGGGAGCGCGACACCGTTGCCGCCGCGAACGCCGCCCAGGGCCACCCCGGAAAAGGAGGAGCGCGGGTAGGGCCGCACCTTGTCGGCGGGGACGAATCCGCGGTCCCACGTCATCAAAAAGGCGCGGTCTTCGTGCTGGAAGCGACGCACGAAGGCGAGCGTGGAGCCGTTGGCGACCCGGGTCTGAACCGTGCGGCCTCCAGGCGGAAGAAGCAGGAGTTCGGGCACGGGCTCGCGACCGGGCGAGAGGTCGACGCCAGCAAAACGCTCCGGGCGATCTGCCGCGGGCACCTGGCGCGCGTCGGCGACGGCGTCGAGATGACGGGCCAACGCGGGTTCGCGGAAGGCTTGCTTCCGGGGCGCCGGAAGCTGGTGGTACACGGGGACTTCGAGCGACTCGCCGTAGGCATAGGGCCAAGGGTCGCTTCGGTCGGCGGCGTGGGATCTGAGCGCTACGACGTCCGGATCTTCGGGGTCGAGCGTGGCGTCGTCCCCGGCGCATACGTACCCGGTCGGCTCGATCGCGTACCACGCCTGGCATCCGCGCCCGTGACCCGGTCCCGCGTACGCCGTCTCGGCATCGCCCCCTTTCACCGGGACCCCGTCGCCCAGAGAAAGGTAGCCGAGCCACACCCGACTCGGCCGCGGTTGGGGACGGATCCAAAGAAAGCGTACTTTGCTGTAGACCCGGTCGCCGGCCGAGGCGGGCGCACGAAGGCCTGGCCATGGTTCGAGGGGGTGAGGAGGAGGCGGCGGGACGGGTGGCGATGGGAGGGCGGTGGCCGCGCCGCCGGCGGCGATTTCTTCGGCCGGGGTCTCGGCGGTCGGAACGGCCTCCACGTCGTCTTCGATCTCGCCGTCTGCGTCGGCCTCACACGCCAGCAGCATCCCGAGGGAGAGCAGAAGCGCCGCCCGCCCTGCATCCCGGGTACTCGCGGGACGATTCGCAGGTTGGGCGCGAGCCGGCATCATCCGTAACCTAGCCATGTGGTGGGGGATGCACGCAAGTTCCCGTCTATTGTACGGGCGGCTGGGCTTGCGGCGGACGCCCGCTTCGCGAGAGGCTAAGGATTCGAGGACGATTCATGCAGTTTTCGCCGACCGAGACGCAAGCCCTCATCCAGAAGACCGCCCGCGACTTCAGCGTGCAACGCCTCGCCCCCGTGGCGGCTCAGCTCGACCACGAGGCGGCCTTTCCGACCGCGATCATCGAAGAGCTGGGGGCGCTGGGGCTCATGGGGGTCAACATCCCCTCCGACCTCGGAGGCGCCGAGGCGGGGGCGGTCGCGTACAGCCTGGCGATGACGGAGATCGCTCGCGGGTGCGCCTCGACCGCGGTCACGATGGCGGTGACGAACATGGTGGGGGAAGTCATCACCGAATTCGGCTCCGCCGCGCAGCGCGAGGCCTACGTTCCGAAGTTGACCGGGGGATCCTTTCTCGCCGGGGCGTTCGCCCTCAGCGAACCGGGAGCCGGAAGCGATCCGGCGGCGATGACGACGCAGGCGACGCGCACCGCGGACGGTTGGGTCCTCAACGGACAGAAGCAGTGGATCACCAGCGGGAGCAAGGCGGGGGTGCTCGTGGTCTGGGCCCGCACCGACACCCCCGACGCGCGCCAGGGCCACCGGGGGATCAGTTGCTTTCTCGTCGCGCAGGACAATCCCGGTCTCAAGATCGGGAAGAAGGAAGACAAGCTCGGGTTGCGCGCGAGCGAGACCGTCGCCCTGAGCCTCGACGATTGTCTCGTCCCCGCCGACGCGATGCTCGGAGAACGAGGCGCGGGATTCCGTATCGCGATGATGGCGCTCGACGGAGGCCGGATCGGCATTGCGTCGCAGGCCGTTGGCATCGCGTCCGCGGCGTTGGATGCTGCCATCGCCTACGCCAAGGATCGCCCCCAGTTCGGGCGGCCGATCGCAGACCACCAGGCGATTCAGTGGATGATCGCCGACAGCGCGACCGAACTCGAAGCGGCACGCACCTTGGCGCTCCGGGCCGCGGAGATGAAGGATCGCAAGGTGAAGAACTTCAGTCGCGAGGCCGCCATCGCCAAGGTCTTCGCCAGTGAGAAGGCGTGGGCGATCTGTGACCGTGCCCTCCAGATCCACGGGGGTTACGGCTACGTGAAGGAGTACGACGTCGAGCGACACCTTCGCGACGTGCGGGTGACCCGGATTTACGAGGGTACGAGCGAAATTCAGCGCACGGTGATCGCGCGGGCGCGGCTGCGCTAAGCGGAGGCGCGGGTGGGACGCACGAAGCTACGACGCGGGATTGGCCTCGGGGTGGCGGTGTTCTTCGTCGCCGCTTGCGGGGGCGCGACCCCCGAGGCGGAAGACGCCGCGGGCATCGACGGTGATGATGATGGCGGCCTCGGGCGAGGTTCCGACATCGGAGGACCGAGGGCGGCGGGCCCGCGGAGGGGAGGGGGGGGACCCCAGGTGCGGGCCGAAGTGGGCGCCCTCGACCGCGCTGCGGTCGACGAGGTGACGACGAAGGTACGTCGGGATGCCGCGGTCTGTTTCGAGCGGGCCAATGCGACCCTGGCGTTCCCGGTGGTTCATGGCGACATCGAGTTGACGGTCCGCGTGGGGGCCGAGGGACGCGCCACGGTGGTGTTTCCCTCTCGTGATGCCCTCGGCCACGATGGGGTGACGCGGTGCATTTCTGAATTGCTCCGTGAGGCGTCGTGGCCGGCGCCGGAGGGGGGCGAAGAGGGGATCGCCCGCGCCACGTACGGCCGGGACGCCGAGGGGCGGGCGCCCGTCCCGTGGGGCGAGGATGACCTAGGGACGGCCGGGGCGGCCCTCGCGGGGGCTTTGGAGGGCTGCAAGCGTGAACATGGCGCGGGCTCGTTGAGCGTGACCCTCTACGTCGATGCAGACGGCGCGGTGATGGCCGCGGGGGCGGCGGTGGATGACGGCGACGCGTCCGAGGCGGTGCGTTGCGCCGTGTCGGCGACGCGGGGTCGCCGATACCCGTCGCCGGGCAGCTTTCCTGCCAAGGTCACCCTGACGCGATGATGCGGGGTCGCGTCACCGTGTGTTCACTCACGTCACCGTGTGTTCACTCACGTCACAGTGTG